>DATHPU010000014.1:0-93459 GCA_035483595.1 Solirubrobacteraceae bacterium | reverse complement strand
GTGGGGGAGTAGCGTGTCGAGCTATCTGCAAAGCGCCCCCGCACCGTGGTCGCGGCCGGGGGCATGACACAGGAGGTTCAGCTCCCATGCAATCGGCACCGTACACCGCGGCATCGTCTGGAGGTGATTGCTGATGGCCACCGGAGTGCGTCAACGCCACGGCAACGGCTGCAACGGCAAGGGTCGCTGCGACTGTCCGTGGCGTGCCGAGGTCTACTCGAAGCGCGACGACTGCAAGCTGCGCAAGACGTTCCCGACGCAGGCGGCGGCGAAGGTCTGGCGGGCGGACAAGCTCGCCGCGGCGAACAAGGGCAAGCTCCGTGCGCCCACGTCCATGACCGTCCGGCAGGCCGCCGAGGCGTTCATGGCCGGCGCCCGCGACGGCTCTATCCCGACGGCATCGGGCACCCGCTACAAGCCCGCGACGCTCCGGGGCTACAGGGTCGGGCTCAACAAACGTCTACTGCCGACGCTGGGCGGCATGCGCCTGTCGGATGTCGAGCGCCGCGACGTGCAGGAGCTCGCCAACCGGCTGACGGCCGAAGGGCTGAGCGCGAGCACCGTCCAGAACACGCTCGACCCGCTGCGCGTCATCTATCGGCGTGCGATCCGTGACGAAGAAGTCACGGCCTACCCGACCGAGCGGCTTGAGCTACGCCGGCCCGACGGTCGGCGCGAGCGGATCGCCGACCCCGCCGAGGCGGCGGCGCTCATCGCTGCCATCCCCGAGGGCGAGCGGGGGCTGTGGGCGTGCGCGTTCTACGCCGGCTTGCGGCGCGGGGAGCTGCGTGCGCTGCGCTGGGGCGACGTCGACCTGCCGGCCCATGTGATCCACGTCTCGCGAGGCTGGGATGCGATCGAGCGCGAGCAGTCGGTGAAGAGTGCCGCGGGCAACCGGCGGGTGCCGATCCTCGAGCCGCTCGCGGGGGAGCTGGCCGCGCACAAGCTCCGCACCGAAGGCTCGAGCGACGCACTGGTGTTCGGCAGGACCGCGGCCGAGCCTTTCAACCCGGAAACCGTCCGGCGGAACGCGCTCGTCGCGTGGGGCTGGCAGGAAGTCCCGAACGAGGAAGCGGATGGTCCGAGGACGATCCTCGCCAAGGTGCGAGACGACGCACAGCAGCCGATCACGCTGCATGAGGCGCGGCACACCTGCGCGTCGCTGTTGATCGCCGCGGGCGTGAACGCGAAGGCGCTGAGCGTCATCATGGGCCACGCGACGATCGCCATGACGTTCGACACCTACGGCCACCTGATGCCCGGCGGCCTGGACGAGGCGGCAGCGGCCGCGAACGCCTATCTGGCAGGCGACGGGAAGCGTCCGGCGCTCAGGCTCGTGGGGTGAAAGCTCGGGCCAATCTTGGGCCAGTCGTGTACTGATTCGGGCGGATTCAGCCGGACTCGGCCGGATGAGCGATCGGGCGTTTCGCCTGCACTGGAGCCATATTTGGCTCTGACACAGGGATTGCGCGATCCGCTGCCCACAGTTCGAGTCCCTGTCCCGGAGTTGACGAGTGGGTATCGTGGGCGCGTGCTTGACGATGCGGTGATAGCGGAGGCCGGCCGTCGGCTGTCAGAGGCGGCGCCACCGAGCTCACGGGTGATCCTGTTCGGCTCGGCTGCGCGTGGCGAGCTGACGCCGGATAGCGATCTGGACTTCTTGGTGATCGAGCCGGAGGTCGAGAATCCCGCCTTGGAGTCAGTGCGGCTACGTAGGGTGCTGGGGGATCTGGTGCTGGCCGCGGACGTGATCGTCGCGAGTGAGCACCGGGTGAAGGAGTGGCGGGGTGTGAGGGGGAGTCTGATCCACGCGGCGTTGGCCGAGGGCAGGGAGCTGGCATCTTGATGGCCAGCAAGCAGGACCTCGCAGAGCAGCTTCTTCGTCGCGCTGACACGGACGCGGCCGGGGCCAGAGCGATGCTGCCGATCAACGAAGTGGCGGATGTGCTCGTCTGCTTTCACGCCCAGCAGGCTGTCGAGAAGGCGCTCAAGGCCGTTCTTGCTGCCCGCGGCGTGGAGTTTCCCTTCATTCATGACATCAGTGGTCTGGCCAAGCTGTGCAGGGAAGCGGGCGCACCGCTACCGGGAGAGATGGATGGTGCAGACCAGCTGACGCCCTACGCGGCTGGCCTGCGCTATGACGATGACACGGTGCAGGCCGTCGAGCGTGAGACGGCTTCGAGATGGGCGACCGCGACGGTTCAGTGGGCGCGGGGCCTGGTTGAGGAGGCTGGGGGTGGACAGAAGTCCTCAACTGAGCCCGGAGCCGTCGATGGTGGCTGAGAGGTCGTGAGGCGGGCCGAGCGTTGGCGGAGAATCCGCTGGCCGGCTCGGCTGCCTTGGGGTCTATATCCGCCTGCCGGCAGCAACAGACGCGGCGGAGACGGACGTTCGCCTCTCGTCCGGCGTGTGGCTTAGCGTCGGGCAAATGCTCCTCGTCGCCAGCACCGAGGGCGTCGGTCTGATCACCAGCATCGCAACCGTGGTGGCTGCCGCGATCGTCGCAAGCGTGGCGGCAGTCACGACCAACAAACGCCTGACGAAGCAGATCACCGCTCAGCGCGAGAAGCAGGAGCGCGACCTCATGGCTGCTGGCGAGCGCCAAGAACTGGCGCTCGCTCACGCCCGCGAGCTTTCAGATATTGCTGACCTGCGAGCCCTACTCGATGAAGCCGCTGTCGCGCTCGACGAGGCTAGGCAGCCGTTTAATCAAGCCGAGGCGATCGTGGCGTCGCGGATCGTGCCGTACAGCGTCGGCGACGCTTCCGAGCTTGTCGACGCGCTTGTCGGCGATATCGAGACTCATGTGCTCCTCCAAACGTTGGCGGTACGTCTCGCGGTACGCCTTGGCAGCGACCACCCCATCACCGCGGAGTTCCGACGCGCTGGCGAGGCCATACATCAACTCTGGTTGACGTTTGCAAGGGAATATGACCCGGCCGCGCCGCTCTCTGCCAAGCGAGGTGATACGGCTACGGCCCTCGCAACGTTCCTTGACGCAGGAGGGGCGTTCCTTGAGGCTGCGGTCGAGCGTGCCGGGACGGTCCCGGCGAAGGGCGGGACGAGCGGAGCATGATTATTCCGCGTGCCCCCAGTCAACGACCGTGGTGCAGGTCTCTTTTTCGTATGGCCGCGCCTCGACGCTATCGAGGATGCTGTCCCTTAGCGACGTGCCGTCAGGCGGCGGCCTGCGAGGACCAGTCGCGATACAGCTCGAAGTAGCGACCGCCCGCCGCGATCAGCTCGTCGTGGGTGCCCTGCTCGGCGATGCGGCCGTGTTCGAGCACGACGATGCGCCCGGCCTGGCGGATCGTGGAGAGCCGGTGGGCGATCACGATCGAGGTGCGTCCGGCGAGCAGGCGGCGCATCGCCGCTTCGATGCGGCCCTCGGTGTGCAGGTCCACGTTGGAGGTGGCCTCGTCGAGGATCAGGATCCGCGGATCGGCGACCAGCGCGCGCGCGAACGCGATCAGCTGGCGCTGCCCGGCCGACAGCTGCGCGCCGCGCTCGCCGACCTCTGTGTCGTAGCCGCGCGGCAGCTCGGAGATGAACTCGTCGGCGCCGACCGCCGTGGCGGCGGCACGGACCTGCGCGTCCTCGGCGTCCGGGCGCCCGAAGGCGATGTTCTCGCGCACGGTGCCCGAGAACAGGAACGCCTCCTGCGGCACGATGCCCATCTGCGAGCGCAGCGATTGGCTGGAAACCTCGCGCAGGTCGTGGCCGTCGACGAGCACGCGCCCGCGCGTGGGGTCGTAGAAGCGCGCCGCGAGCTTGGCCATCGTCGACTTGCCCGCGCCCGTGGCGCCCACCAGCGCGATCGTCTGGCCGGGGGGGATGCGCAGGTCGACGTGCTCCAGCGCCAGCACCTCCTCGGGCTCCGCTTTCGCTGTCGGCGTGGCGCCGTTGCCGTTCTGCGCCGCCGTCGCGCCGTCCTCCCTGCGCCGCTTGGAGCGCGGGCGATACGCAAACGACACGTCCTCGAAGCTGACTTCGCCGCGGATCGCGCCGATCGCGGGGGCGTTGGGAACGTCTTCGAGCGTTGGCCTGGTGTCGAGCAGCTGGAAGATCTTCTCCAGGGCGGCCATGCCGGACTGGTAGGTGGTGTAGAGCTGGGATAGCTGCTGGATCGGTTCGAACAGGAACGACAGCGTCGCCACGAACGCGACCACGGTGCCGACGGTGATGTGGCCGTCGATCGCCTGGTAGCCGCCGTACAGCACGATCATCGCCAGCGCCACCCCGGAGAGCATTTCGACGCCTGGGAAGTACATCGCGTTGAGATGCACGGTCGTCATGTTGGCGTCGCGGTTGTCGGCGTTCAGCTCCGCGAAGCGCGACTCGTGGGCGGGCTCCTGCCCGAAGCTGCGCACCACTCGGATGCCGGACAGGGTCTCCTGCAGGTAGCCCGTGATCGCGCCGATCGTCTCTCGCGTGCGCCGAAACGCGCCGGTGGAGATCAGGCGGAACCAGATGCTCGCGCCGGCCACGAACGGCACCACGCAGAACGTCAGCAGCGCCAGCTTCACGTCCAGGAACAGCAGCACGCCGACGGCGCCGACGAGCGTGAGGCCGGATTGAAAGAGGGTCACGACGGAGTCGGTCACGAGGCTTTCGAGCGCCTCCACGTCGTTGGTCATGCGCGAGATCAGCACGCCCGCGGGGCGGCTCTCGTAGAAGCCGATCGGCTGGCTCTGCAGGTGCGTGAAGATGCGGATCCGCAGGTCCGCGAGCGCGCGCTGGCCGACCCAGCCCACGAGGTAGGTCTGCGCGCCCGTCGCCGCCCACACGAGCAGGGCAGAGGCCAGGAACGCGAGCACGACGAGCACGAGCGTGTGGATGTGGCGCTTGTCGATGCCCGAGTCGATCGCGAGCTTGGCCAGCAGCGGCGGCGCGAGCGACGCGGCGGTGCCGAGCAGCAGCGCGAACAGCATCGCGGCGACGCGCAGGCGGTAGGGGCGCAGCAGCTGCAGGAGGCCGCGCAGGTTGCGCCCGCGGCTCTCGCGGCTCTGGCGTTCGCCGTCCCAGCCCTGCCCGCCGCGCGCGAGCCCCGGTCCGAGGCCCGCGCGTCCGCCGCCGCGTCCGCCGCCGAAGCCGCCGCCCATCGCGCCGCGCGCGCTCACAGCCGGCCCCCCGCGTTCAGCTCGGGCTTGCCTTCGGCCTCGAGCAGGCGCTCGAGCGCGGCCTCGTCGCCGCCGGTCGAGGTGCCGGCCGCGATCTCGCTGTAGAGCTCGGACTGGGTGAGCAGCTCCTCGTGCGTGCCCTGCGCGACGATCCTGCCGTGCTCCAGCACGACGATCTGGTCGGCCAGTGCGATCGTCGAGAGGCGGTGCGCGATCACGAACGTGGTGCGGCCCGCCATCGCCTCGGCGAGCGCCAGCTTGATGCTCTGCTCGGTGGATGCGTCCACGGAGGAGGTGGCGTCGTCGAGGATCAGCACTCGCGGGTTCGCCACGAGCGCGCGCGCGATCGCCAGGCGCTGGCGCTGGCCGCCGGAGAGCGTCACGCCGCGCTCGCCCACCTGCGTGTCGTAGCCCTGCGGCAGGCGCGCGATGAACTCGTGCGCCTGCGCGCGGCGTGCGGCCTGTTCGACCTCCGCACGAGGTGCCTCGGGCCGCGCGTAGGCGATGTTCTCGGCGACGCTCGCCGAGAACAGGAACGGGTCGTCGCTGACGACCGCCACGGCGGCGCGCACCGAGCGCACCGTCACCTCGCGCACGTCCGCGCCGTCGAGCAGCACCTCGCCCGCGACCGGGTCGTAGAGCCGCGAGATCAGCGCCACGAGGCTCGTCTTGCCGGAGCCCGTGGGCCCCACGAGCGCGACCGTGCGCCCGGCGGGCACGTCCAGGTCGATGTCGCGCAGAACTGCGCGCCCGCTCTGGGGCGCCGCGGGAGCCGCATCCGTCGGCGTGCCGGCGCGTGCGCCCTCCGTCATGGAGGGGCCGCGCGCGGGGGCGCCGAGCTCGTCGTGCGGGTCCTCGTAGCGCAGCGTCACGTCGCGCAGCTGCACGCGCCCGTTGCCCGTCGGCAGATCCGGCGCGCCCGGCCGGTCCAGCAGGTGCGGGTCGCGGTCGAGCAGCTGGAAGATGCGCGCGCCCGACGCGGTCGCGCGCTGCGCGAGGTTGAGCGTCACGCCGAGCGAGCGCATCGGCGTGATCAGCATGTTCACGTACAGGTAGAACGCCGTGAACTGGCCGAGCGCGAGGTGCGCGTGGATCACCGACTCGCCGCCCACCAGCAGCACCGCCGCGAGCCCGAGCTGCGGCAGGAAGCCGATCGCGGGGTTGTACGTCGCTTCCAGGCGCGTCGCCACCATCGCCTGGTTGAACACGCGCCCGACGGTGTCGCGGAAGCGCTCCAGCTGGCGCTGCTCGCGCGCGAACGCCTTGACGACGCGCACGCCGGAGATGTTCTCCTCGGCGTCCGCGGTCAGCTCGGCGATGCGCTGCTGCGTGTCCTGGATGGCGGGGCGCGCCCGGTTGCCGTAGCGGTAGGAGATGACGACCACCAACGGCACCGGCGCGAGCGCGATCAGGCCGAGCCCAGGGTTGATGTAGATCATCACGATGCCCGCCAGCACGATCGTGAGGATCGACTGCAGGATGAACACGAGCCCGTAGCCGAGGAAGAAGCGCACCGCGGCGAGGTCCACGGTCGCGCGCGACATCAGCTGCCCCGTCTGCTGGTGGTCGAAGAAGCCCAGCTCCAGGCGCTGCAGGTGGCCGTACATGCGCTCGCGCAGGTCGTATTCGACCGCCAGCGACATGCGCCCCGCGACGATCCGCCGCCAGTACATGAAACCCCAGCGCGCGAGCACCACGCCGAGGATCACGAGCGACAGCACGAGCAGCGTGTGGCGATCGTCGGTGCGCCCTGCCGTCGCCACAGCGCCGTGGGTGTGCGCGGCCCCCTTCCTGATCGCTTCCACGGCATGCGCGCTCAGCTCGGGCAGCGCCACCGTCATCACCATCGCGAGGCTGGCGAGCCCCCACGAGATCGACAGGCCCCGCTTGTAGGGGCTGAGAAATCCGAGTAGTCGGTAGAAGGTACTCATAGTTGTACGGTCAACGATTATTGCAGGCGCACGAGCACAGGTCGAGCGCGCGGCCCTGGGCGCTGCTCATAAGCTCCGTTCATGCCCGCGCCAAGCAGCCCCGACGCAGGATCCCGTTCGCCGCGCGCGGGCCTGTGCGAAACCTGCGCGCACCAGCAGCTCGTGCGCAACACGCGCGGCTCGACGTTCTCGCTGTGCCGGCGCTCGCGCGAGGACCCCGCGTATCCACGCTACCCGCGGGTGCCGGTGCTCGAGTGTCCCGGCTATACCCCATCCGGGCCACGTCGCGAGCGCGGCGCGCAGGGCGGCGGCGGAGGCTGACGGGTCGCACCGGGGCTCAGCCGGCGAGCGCGCCCGCGGGCTCCACCTGGGGCGCCGGCGGCGCCTGGGGCGGCTGCCCGGAGGCGATGAAGTCGCGGCCGCGCACGAGCGCAAACGCGAGCGCGCCGCCGACGAGCGCGATCAGCCCGGCGATCAGCGCGATCGTCGTGAACGCGCCGGTGAAGCCGACGCGGTAGGAGTGCAGCAGCGCCGTGTGCGCGGCCGGCGCGAGCGAGCGCGCGAGGTGCGTGACTTCGCCCGACTGCAGCAACGTCGCCAGGTGGTTGTGGGCGAGGCGTTCGATTTCCCCGAGGTGGCCGCCGGCGCGCAGCTTCGAGGTCGTGTTCGCGGTGACGCTGTGCTGGAAGATCGCGCCGAGTCCGGCGATGCCGGTGGCGATCCCGACCTGGCGGAAGGTCGCGTTGATGCCCGACGCCATGCCGCTGCGCTCGTGCGGCACGACGCCGATCGCGGTCGCGGCGAGCGGCGGGTTGATCATGCCGATGCCGGCGCCGCCGAGCACGAAGCCGGGGATCAGCGTCGTCCAGCCCGAGCCGGCATCGACGGCGGTCATCGCCAGCAGGCCGACGCCCGCGAGCACGAGACCCGAGCCGAGCAGCAGGCGCACGGGAATGCGCACGCTCAGCTTGCCCGCCACGGGCGCCACCGCGAACGACAGCAGCGTCACCGGCAGGAAGCGCAGCCCCGCCTGCAGCGGGCTGAAGCCGAGCACGTCCTGGATGTACAGCGTCAGGTACAGGAACATCGCGAAGTACGACGCGGAGATCGCGAACGCGACGATGCTCGCGCCTGCGAACGCCGGCCGGCGGAACAGCGTCAGGTCGAGCATCGGCCTGGTTTGGATCCGCTCGAGCGCCACGAACGCCACGAGCAGCACCGCCGCGGCGACGAGCAGCGCGACGATCTCGGTCGAGCCCCAGCCCTTTTCGTTGCCCTCCACGAGCGCCAGCACGAGCAGGAACAGCGACGCGGAGAACGTCACGAGGCCGCCCCAGTCGACGCCTTTGGCGTCGGGGTCGCGCGAGTCCGCCACCTGCGTGAGCGTCACGAACACCGCGATTGCGCCGATCGGCACGTTGACGAAGAAGATCCACTGCCAGCCGATGCCCGAGGTGATCACGCCGCCGAGCACCGGGCCGACGGCGACGGCCGCGCCGGTGACCGCGCCGAACACGCCGAACGCGGTGCCGCGCTCCTTGCCGTGGAACGCCTGCGCGATCAGCGCCAGCGAGGTCGCGAACATCATCGCGCCGCCGGTGCCCTGCACGGCGCGCGCGAGGTTCAGCATCAGCGGCGAGCTCGACAGGCCGCACACGAACGAGGCGGCCGTGAACACGACCAGTCCCGCGACGAACACGCGCTTGCGCCCGATCAGGTCGGCGACCGCGCCCGCCGTCAGCAGGAACGCGGCGAGCGTCAGCGAGTAGGCGTTGACGACCCACTGCAGGTCGGAGAAGGAGGAGTGCAGCGAGCGCTGGATGTCCGGCAGCGCGACGTTGACGACGGTGATGTCGAGCAGCAGCATGAAGATCGCGACTGAGACCGCGATCAGCGTCCACCATTTGCGATCCAAGAGCCGGCCTCTCCTTCACTCCGCTTGCGTGCTCTGAGCCACTATATGAACGACGGCCGTACCTGCCGGAGCAAGCCGCCCGCCGGCGCGCCCAGCGAAACGGTCATAGTCGCCAGCTCATGCGTGCAGGTGCCGGCTCAGGAACGGCACGATCTCCGGCCACAGCTTTGCGGCTGCCTTGGGCCGATTTGAGGGACGGTAGTCGGCGAAGAACGCGTGGCCGGCGCCCTCGGGGGTTCGGTTGACGGGCACGCTGGTCATACGCTGGGGTTCCTTTCGCTGGCTGATCGTCGTGGGCTACCCGCGCGAGGATGCCACGAGGCGCGAATCCGGCTCCAGCTCGCGGATCTTGCGCTTGGCGCGCCGGCGCGTGTCGAGCAGCTCGTGCTCGAGCTTCGTCAGCTCGGCGGCGCGGTGGCGGACGAGCTCGAGCTGGCGGTCGATGTGGCCCAGGGCCTCGTTCAGCAGCTCGCGCCGGCGCTCGGCGTCGACGTCATCGCGGCGCAGCTGCGCGCGCACCTCGGCGCGCGCCTCCTCGGCGCTGAGCAGCGTCTTGAGCTCGTCGAGCGACACTCCGAGCAGCTCCTTGAGGCGCATCACCTCGCGCAGGCGCTCGACCTCCTCGTCGGTGTACAGGCGGTGCTGGCCGGCGGGCCGAGCGGGCACCTCTGCCAGCAGGCCGATCTCCTCGTAGTAGCGGATCGTGCGCGGCGTCGTGCCGACGAGGCGCGCGACATCGCCGATCCGCACTCTGCCGGGTCCAGGCAGGCTCATACGGCGACCCGCCCATTCGCTAGCTCCTCGGCGACCTGCGAGGGAAGCTCTGGCGCCGGCTCGCCCGGCTGCACGTGGCGCGGGCGCAGCAGGCACACGAACATGCCGACGAACGAGGTCGCCGCGAGCACCCACAGCGCGGTGTGCATGTTGGCGATGAACGGCGCGAGCTTCTGCTCGGAGAGCCCCTTGGCGAGGCCGGAGAAGATCGCGAACAGCGTCGCTTTGGGCACGGCGGCGGTGACGATCGCCAGCACGAACGCGATCGACAGGACCGCGCCGGTGTTCTGCAGCAGCGTCCGCGCGCCGGCGGCGATCCCGCGGCGGTACGCCGGCACGGCGCCCATCATCGCGGCGGTGTTGGGGCTGTTGAACATCCCCGAGCCGGCGCCGACTACGAGCAGCCACAGGCCGCTCTGCCAGTAGGCGCTGTGGACCTGCAGCGTGGTCATGCCGGCGAGGCCGGCCGCCGTCACGAGCATGCCGAGCGCGGCGAGCGTCCGCGAGCCGTGACGGTCGGCGTAGATGCCGGCGATCGGGGAGGCGATCAGCATGCCGAGCGCCAGTGGGATCAGTTTGACGCCCGCCTGGATCGGCGTGGCGCCCTGCGCGCCCTGGTAGTAGAAGACGAACAGGAACATCAGCGCGAAGCGCGCGAGGCCGTTGATGAACGAGGCGGCGCTGGCGGCCGCGAACAGGCGGTTGCTGAACAGGCCGAGGTCGAGCATCGGCGCTGGCGAGCGGCGCTCGATCGCGGCCCATAGCGGCAGCAGCACCGCGGCCACCGCCAGCGCGCCGATCACGAGACCGTCGTTCCAGCCGCTGATGCCGCCGCGCGAGACCCCGTACACGAGGCCGGTGAGGCCGACGACGAACGTGCTCGTCCCGAGCACGTCGTAGCCGCGCACGGAATCCGGTTTGGCGAGCTCGCGCAGGATCAGCGCGCCCCAGATTGCGCCTGCGAGCGCGAATGGGACGTTGAACCAGAACACCCAGTGCCAGGAGATCGACACCAGCGCGCCGCCCAGCACCGGCCCGAGCACGAGCCCGATCGCGGCGACCATCGTGTTGGCGCCCATCGCCAGCCCGAGTTCCTCCTTGGGGAAGGCGTCGGTGACGAGCGCGGCGGCGTTGGCGAACAGGAACGCCGAGCCGATGCCCTGCAGGATGCGCCACAGGATCAGCTCGGTCGCGCCGGATGAGAAGCCGGCGCCGAGCGAGGCCAGCGCGAAGACGACGAAGCCGCCCACGTAGGCGCGCTTGCGGCCGAACAGGTCCGAGAGGCGGCCGGCCATCAGCACGAGCACGGTCGCCGCGATCAGGTAGGCGAGGATCACCCACACGAGCGCCAGCAGGCTGGTGTGCAGCGAGCGCTCGAGGTCGGGCAGCGCGATGATCAGCGTGCCTGAGTTGGTCGCCGCGAGCAGCATCCCCAGGCTGGTGCACGACAGCGCCCACCACTTGTAGTTGGCGTGGCCGGCGGCGACGCCGAAGCGCGCGGCCGGCGGCGTGCCGGGTGCCTGCGGGGGCGCGGTGGTGCTCAAGCTGTTCGCTGCCGCCCTTCCTGTTCGAGAACCTGACGTGAACGTAAAGATCACGATAGCAGCCGCGGGGGCGGCGCCGGGTGCTAAAACGTGTGTCATGTCAACGAGCGAGCCGAAGGTCTCGAAGACCGAGCAGGAGTGGCGCGAGCAGCTGACGCCGGCGCAGTACGACGTGCTGCGCAGGGCCGGCACGGAGGCGCCGTTCACGGGCGAGTACGTCTACAACAAGGACTCCGGCGACTACCGCTGCGCGGCGTGCGACGCGATGCTGTTCAGCGCGGACACGAAGTTCGACTCCGGCACCGGCTGGCCCAGCTTCACCGAGCCGGCGGTCGCGGAGGCGGTCGAGCTGCGCCCCGACAACAGCCTGTTCATGCGCCGCACCGAGGTCATCTGCCGCAACTGCGGCGGGCACTTGGGCCACGTCTTCGACGACGGTCCGGGGCCGGACGGCCAGCGCTACTGCATCAACTCCGCGGCGCTGTCGTTCAAGCCCGCCGAGTAGCCTTCCCGCGGCCATGATCATGTTCGATCAGTCCCGGCGGCTGTCGGAGCCGCTGCGCTGGGGAAGGCGCGAGAAGACGATCGTCGCGGTGCTCGCGAGCTGCGTGCTGCTCGCGGTGGTGGGCTTGGGCGTGCTCGCGCTCAAAGGCGGCGCGCCGCGACGCAAGGACTGCATCGAAGTGACGTTCGCAAGCACGCTCGGCGGCGCCGAGCTGCAGGGATGCGGCGCGCGGGCCAGGAGCATCTGCGCCTCGGGCGGCGACTTCCACAGCATCCACGATGAACTGCGTGCGGCCTGCGAACGGGCCGGCTATCCGTTCAGGTCCGGCTAGCCGAAGGCTTTCTCGGCCGTCTAGACAAATGTCGAAAGGCCCGGGTCAAGTGTTGGCCCGGATGGCCCTACCGGCGTTCACACAGGCCGGATTTCATACCCGAACTGTTATTCGATGCGCGGTGCCTCGCTCCTGGGGGGAGTGCCGCCATCGCATCCACTAATCGAAGGAACGGAGGCCCATGACCTGGCTGGCATACCCAAGTTGGCTAAACGCTGGCGACAACGCGTGGCAGATGACGGCGGCGACTTTCGTCGGCCTGATGAGCCTGCCCGGCCTGGCGGTTCTGTACGGCGGCGTCATGCAGAAGCGCTGGTCGGTCAACAGCATGATGCTCACGTTCGTGGCCTTCTGCCTGGTGCTGGTCGCGTGGTGCCTGTGGGCCTTCAAGATGGGCTTCGGCAGCCCGATCGGCCACGGGAAAGGGTTCTTCGACACCTTCTGGGGTAAGTCGGGCACCGTCGTCTCCACGGGCGCCGAGGAGGGCCAGGCGATCATTCCGTCGATCACCGAAGGCCCGCCATTCCATTTCCCGGAGGCGTCGCTGGTCTACTTTCAGTTCGTGTTCGCGGCGATCACGCCGATCCTGATGCTCGGATCGGTGCTCGGGCGAATCAGCTTCAAGGCGTGGATCCCGTTCGTGCTGATCTGGATCACGTTCGTGTACACGGTCAACGCGTTCCTGATCTGGGGCGGTGGCTACTTCGCCGCGCACGGCGCGCTGGACTACTCCGGTGGGTACGTGATCCACCTGGCGGCCGGTGTCTCGGGCTTCGTAGCTGCGGCGGTGATCGGACCACGATTGCAACGAGATCGCGAGATCGACGCCCCCAACAACCTGCTGATGGTGATGGCGGGGGCCGGTCTGCTGTGGCTCGGCTGGAACGGCTTCAACGGCGGGGACTCCTACTACGCTGGAGCCAACGCGTCGGCGGCCGTGATCAACACGAACCTGTGCACGGCCGTGGCGGTGCTCGTGTGGGTCGGCTGGGACTACATCTTCCGCGACAAGCCGTCTTTGATCGGCTCCGTCAACGGGATGATCACGGGCCTCGTGGGAATCACGCCGGCCGCCGGGTTCGTCAACGGCTACGGCGCGATCGCGATCGGCGTGATCGCCTCGACGATCGTGTGGATGTCGATCAGGTTCCTGAGCCGGGCGCCCGTGTTCCGAAGCGTCGACGACACGCTCGGGGTGATCTATACGCACGGGATCGCGGGACTGTGTGGAGGTCTGATGGTGGGCCTGTTCGCGGACCCGTCGCTCGTCGAGTACATAGGCGTGCACGGCGCGTCGAACCTGCCCGGCAAAGCGAGCGTGTTCAACGGCGGCAGCTGGACGCTGCTGCGCTGGCAGGCGGAGACAGGGTTGTTCGTGATCCTGTTCAGCGGCGCGATGACGTTCATCCTGCTGAAGCTGGTCGGGATCTTCATCCCCCTGCGTCTGTCCGACGAGGAACTGGAGATCGGCGATCACGCGATCCACGGCAACGAGGTGTACCCCTCCGACGTGCCCACGCTCGGCGGCCCGCACGGCGCCGCGTGGCAGCCCGGCGGTGACACCGTGCCAGCGGGGGCGGGAGCGTAGGGAGACGGGCTTCCCTCAGCGCGGGCGCGCCCTCCGCACGGACGCGCTCGCCTCAGGGTTGAGACGAATGGCGGCCCCGCTTCGGCGGGGCCGCTGCTGGTTCAGGGCGGCTCAGGTGGCGATGCCGACGGGGCAGGCGACGCCGGTGCCGCCGAGCCCGCAGTAGCCGCCTGGGTTCTTGGCGAGATACTGCTGGTGATAGTCCTCGGCGTAGTAGAACGGGTGCGCCGCGTCGAGCTCGGCGAGCTCGGTGGTGATGGTGCCGTGGCCGGCTGCGGACAGCATCTGCTGGTAGGCGCTGAGCGACGCCTCGGCGGCCTCCCGCTGCGCGTCCCCGTGCCACATGATCAGCGAGCGGTACTGCGTGCCGACGTCGTTGCCCTGGCGCATCCCCTGCGTGGGGTCGTGGCCCTCCCAGAACAGCCGCAGCATCTCCTGATAGCTGGTCTTGGCGGTGTCGAAGGCGACGAGCACGACCTCGGAGTGCCCGGTGCGCCCGCTGCACACCTCCTCGTAGGTGGGGTTGGGCGTGGTGCCGCCGGCGTAGCCGACCGCGGTCGTGTACACGCCATCGGCTTCCCAGAAGATGCGCTCGGCGCCCCAGAAGCAGCCCATGCCGAAGATTGCCGTGTCGACGCCGGCGGGGAACGGGCCGTGTAGCGGCGTACCGAGCACGTCATGGCGCTCGGGCACGCGCACCGGCTCGCTGCGGCCCGGCAGTGCGGCGGACGGCTCGACCATGGTCGCCTTGTGACCTCCAAAGAAACGCATTCGTTCAGGCTAGCCGATGGCACTTCAACAATCGGCGCCTGTGTGCGATCGTAGCGTCGTGGCGATCATCCAGGTGAGCAGGCCACTTGGCCGCGAGCTACAGCGCGTGTTTCCATCACGGCCGTTCAACGTGCGCTTCTGGGATGGATACAGCGTTGCCGCCACGGTTGACGAGGCGCCGACGTTCTTCGTGCGACGGCCGGTGGCGCTCGCGCACTTCCTCTCAGCGCCCGGGACGCTGGGCCTCGGCCGCGCCTACGTGGACGGCTCGCTGACCGTCGACGACCTCGACCGCGCGCTGCTGGTGGTCGACGAGTTCGACCCGCCTGAGCTGAGCGTGGCCGACCGCGTGCGGCTGGGGTTGGCGACGGTCGCGGCGGCCGCCCCCGGAGGCCTGCCGCGGCGCCCCAGCCTCGAGCTGACGCTGAACGGCCGCCTGCACAGCGCCGAGCGTGACGCGGCGGCGGTCCGCTACCACTACGACGTCGGCAACGAGTTCTTCGCGCTGTTCCTCGACGAGTCGATGACGTACAGCTGCGGCATCTTCTCCCGCGGCGCGCAGACGCTGGCGGACGCGCAGCGCACGAAACTGGAGCTGGTGGCGGGCAAGCTCGACCTGGCGCCGGCGATGCGCGTGCTCGACGTGGGCTGCGGCTGGGGCAGCTTCGCGATCCACGCCGCGCGCGAGCACGGGGTGGAGGTGCTCGGCATCACGCTGTCCGAGCCGCAGGCGCAGCGCGCCCGCGAACGCGTGGCGGAGGCGGGGCTCAGCGAGCGGATCGAGATCCGCGTGCAGGACTACCGCGAGCTGCCGCAGGGGTCCTTCGACGCCATCTCCAGCATCGGCATGTCCGAGCATGTCGGCGAAGCGCAGATCGACGTGTACGCACGGGGCCTGTTCGGGCTGCTACGGCCGGGCGGCGTGTTGCTCAACCACGCGATCGCCGCGCTCGACCCCGACGCGGAGCCGCTCGAGGACCTGTTCTCCACGCGCTACGTGTTCCCCGACGGCGAGCCGCTGCCGCTGTCGCGCGTGCAGCTGGCGCTCGAGCGCGCCGGGTTCCGCACCGAGCACGTGGAGGGGTTCCGCGAGGACTACGCGGTGACGCTGCGCCACTGGGCGCAGCGGCTGGATCAGCGCCTGCCGGAGGCCGAGGCGCTGGCGGGGGTCGAGCGCACGCGGGTGTGGCGGCTGTACCTGCGCGCGGCCGGGCAGGGGTTCGAACAGGGGCTGACAGCCGTCTATCAGGTCAAAGCCCGGCGACCGCTGTAGAATGGCCGGACCTTGCGGATGTAGCTCAGCTGGCTAGAGCGTCGCCTTGCCATGGCGAAGGTCGAGGGTTCGAATCCCTTCATCCGCTTTAAGCGAAAGCCCTGGATCTCCTGGGATCTTGCGCCCTGCCGAGCAGCCGCAGGAGCTTGACTCAGGCATGCAGCAGTCGGCCTTCTCGCTCGGCTCGCAGCACGCGGCCTGCGCGTCGCTCGCGCAGCACTCGGAGGTCGCGGCGGGGCTCACGTCAGCCACGCGGACAGCTCCTCCAACGCGCTCGGGATCACGTAGTAGTACGCCCAGAGCCCTTGCCGCTCCGAGTTCACGATCCCGGCGTCGCGGAGCTTCTTCAGATGGTGGGAGAGAGTCGGCTGTGAGATCTCGAACAGCGGCACCAGCTCGCAGACGCACACCTTCCCGGCGTGCCTGCGCAAGACGTCCACGAGCTGCAGACGGATCGGATCGCCAAGCGCCTTCGCGACCTCAGCCATGCGCAGTGCGTGCTCGCGCTGCACGTCGGGGTAGACGACCGGCTCGCAGCAGCGCTCGCCAGCAGGGCGCTTGGTCTTCGGCGCCAGCTCCAGATCGACAGACATCAATCTACATATACCTATTGAAGCGATGATTGTCAATGCAATACGATCCGAGGATGGTCACCGGACCACCACTCGCCCGCCGTCTGCTCGCAGAGCTGTTGGGCTCGGCCTTCCTGGCCGCGCTCGTGATCGGCTCGGGCATTGCGGCGCAAACGCTCTCTCCGAACGACGTTGGCCTGGAGCTGTTCGAGAACGCCGCGGCGACAGCGGCGGGGCTGTTCACGATCATCCTCATGTTCGGCCCGGTGTCCGGCGGTCACTTCAACCCCGTCGTCTCGCTGGCCGACGCGAGCTTCGGCGGCCTTCGCTGGCGCGACGCGCTCGCCTACCTGCCCGCACAGGTGGCCGGTTGCGCGCTCGGCGCCATCGCGGCCAACGGCATGTTCGCGCTCGCCGCAGTCAGCATCTCCACACACCACCGCGCCTCGTCCGCGCACCTGCTCTCGGAGGCGATCGCCACCGCTGGCCTGCTGCTCGTGATCTTCTCGCTCGCGCGCACCCGGCGCACGAACACGGCGCCGGCGGCGGTCGGTGCGTACATCGGCGCCGCCTACTTCTTCACCAGCTCGGCCAGCTTCGCCAACCCTGCGATCAGCGTCGGGCGCATGTTCTCCGACACGTTTGCCGGCATCGCGCCCGCGTCCGCGCCCGGCTACATCCTCGCGCAGCTCGTCGGCTGCGCGTGCGCGATCCTCGTGGTGAGGACGCTGTACCCGGACGTGACGCCGGCTGAGGCAGCCGACGTCGTCATGCCGCACGGTGGGGAGGCTGCGCGCGATGGCGTGCGTTCTGTTCGTGTGTCTTCATAACGCCGGCCGCTCGCAGATGAGCCAGGCGCTGTTCGAACGCGCGGCGCAGGGACGTCACACCGCTCTGTCCGCCGGCACCACTCCGGCCGAGCGCGTCCATCCCGAGGTCGTGGAGGTCATGCGCGAGCTCGACATCGACCTGTCCGACAGGCGCCCGCAGCTGCTCACCCGCGAGCTGGCCGAGCAGGCGGATCTGATCGTGACGATGGGCTGCGGCGACCAGTGCCCATACATCCCCGGCAAGCGCTACCTCGATTGGGATCTTTCCGACCCGAAGGGTCGTCCGCTCGCTGAGGTCCGCGCGACCCGAGAGGAGATAGCGCAGCGCGCCGACTCGCTCGTTGCCGAGCTGGCGAGCGGGTAGGCAGCCGGCGCCCTCAGACGGTTCGTGCCGCCGAGAAGCGGGTTTGACTCCCTTCATCCGCTTCGATGCCTTCGCTCTCTGCGCCGGAGCTTCCTTCCTTTAGCTTCTCCGCTCTACGCAACAGCTGGCTGTGGCTGACGCCGAGGCCGTCGCAGATGTGCAACAGAGGTGGGCCTCTTCTGGGCTGCCATGGCCGGCAGCTTTACGCATATTCGCAAGCAGGACATAGGACGTAGATATGGAAAGACCCGGCATATGAGCTGCTGCTGGCACTCGCGGAAGGTCTCGACGTACGGGCGTCCGTGTTCGTCGTCAGGGCTGAAGCGCTCGCCGACGAGCCTTCCTCTTGAGAAACGACTGTATTGAATATACGACTGACTTCCATTAGTCCAATGGGTCTCGCGGCAGGTAGCGACCGCCGTCGCCGCGCACCAGAAGCCCCGCCAACTCGAGCTCGCCGAGCGCTGGCAGCACCTCCGCCAGGTCGACTCCAGCGCGCGCGAGCTTGTCCGGGGTGTCGTATCCGCAGCCCACTCGCTCGAGCACCGCTCGTAGCGCGGGATGCCCGTCGGCAAGCGGCTCGACGCGCACGCGAGCCGGCGGGCTCGCAGGCTCGCGTGCGCCCTCGCCGCCGTCGATGTGCAGCAGCTCGAGCACGTCGCGTGCACCCCGCACGAGGCGCGCGCCGTCCATCAGCAGGGCGTGCGCGCCGCGCGAGAGGGGGGAGGTGACGCGGCCGGGGATCGCCGCCACCGACCGTCCCAGCGCCCGCGCGATCTCAGCCGCAGCCAGGTCAGCCGGTGTTTGCGCGGCCTCGACGACGACGGTCAAAGACGCCAGCCCCACGACGATCCGCTCGCTGGCCAGCTGGCCCCAGCGCCGGCCCGCGCAGTCGCGGGGCAGCTCGGAGATGGCGCAGCCGCTGCGTGTCACCCGCTTGTACAGCGGTCGCAGGCGCGGCGAGCAGGAGATGCCGAGCCCGTTGCCGAGCACCGCAATGCCGCCTGAGCCGGCCTTCCCGCCGGCATCGAGGACGCCCGTGAGCGCAGCCGCAGCGATCCCGTCCGCGAGGCTGGCCGCCACCGTCACCCCGCTCGCCGCAAGGCTGCGCGCGAGGCTGCGCGCCATCTGGCGTCCGTAGTCGCTCGGCGCTCTGCTGCCCACGACAGCGACCACGGGCGCGCTCGTCAGCGCGGCGAAGCGGCCGCCGTTGCCCGCGACCGTCAGCATGCGCGGCGCAGACATGTCGCGCAGCGCCCGCGGATATCCCCTGCGATGGCGGCAGATGGTCTGCGTGCGCGGCTCGTGGCACAGCTCGCTCGCGTCGACAAGCGCATACGCGTCTCGCAGCTCGCGTGTGCGTCGGCCCGCGACCGCCGCCAGCAGCTCCTCGTCCTCGAGCGCCAGCAGCTCGAGCAGCCGCCCGCGATCGCGTGCGCAGAAGTCGAGCGGACCACTCAGCTGCGAGAGCAGCCAGCCGCGGCGCAGGCACGCGTCGCAGGCACCGCACATGTGCGAGCGCTGGCCGCTGCTCATGGGACTCCCCCTGCGCTCATGCGACCCTGTTGCCGGCAGCATTCGGCTCCGGGCGCAGCGCGAGCGCGGCGCCGAGGTCGCGAGCGCGCACGCGGTCGCTCGAGTCGAGGTCGGCGATCGTGCGCGCGACGCGCAGCACGCGGTGCTCGCCGCGCGCGCTCAACAGGCCGCGCTGCTTGGCCGCGCGCAGCATCTCCTGGCCGCGGTCGTCGAGGCGCACGTGCCGGCGCAGCATGCGCGCGTCCATGTGCGCGTTGACGGCCACTCCCTCCTCGCGCAGGCGCGCGGCCTGGCGCGCTCGGGCGCTGGCCACCTGCTCGCTGGCACGGGCGCTGCTCGTGAAGGATGGCGCGTGCGGGTCGTGGGCGAGCTCACGGTGGAGCGTGGAGAGCAGATCGATGCGGTCGAGCAGCGGGCCGCTCAGGCGGCGGCGATGGCGCGCCATGTCGGCTTCGCCGCAGTCGCACATGTCGCCCTCGCCGGCGAAGCCGCACGGGCATGGGTTGGTCGCGGCCAGCAGCATGAACCGTGTCGGGTACACGGCGGAGTGGCGCGCGCGCACGATCGCCACGCGGCCGTCCTCCAGCGGCTGGCGCAGCGCCTCCAGGGTCGGGCGCGCGAACTCCGAGAGCTCATCCAGGAACAGCACGCCGTTGTGCGCGAGCACGACCTCGCCGACGGAGCCGCGGCTGGCGCCGCCGACGAGCCCGGCGGCGGTGATCGAGTGATGCGGCGCGCGGAACGGCCGCGTCTGCGCGAGCGCGTCGACGCGTTGGCCGAGCAGGCTGTGGATGCGCGTCACCTCGACCGCTTCGGCGCTCGTCAGCGGCGGCAGGATCGAGGCGATGCGCTGTGCGAGCATCGTCTTGCCGGTGCCCGGCGGGCCGCTCAGCAGCAGGTTGTGGGCGCCCGCGGCCGCGATGACGCTCGCATTGACCGCATGGTGCTGACCGCGCACGTCGCTCAGGTCCCCGCCCGCCATGCCGTCATCGGCGCCGGTGGCCGGTTCGCGCCGCCCGCCGCGGGCAGGCTCGGCGGGCGCGTCGCCGGCGCCCCCGCTCAGCACCCGCACGGCGCTTCGCAGCCGCGCCGCGGCGATCACCTCGAGGCCGTCGATCAGCTGCGCCTCGTGCGCGCACGCGGGCGCGAGCACGAGCGCGCGCATGCCTGAGCGCTGTGCAGCATGGGCGATGGCAAGCGCGCCGCGCGAGGCGCGCACGGTGCCGTCGAGCGCGAGCTCGCCGAACAGCGCCACGCGCTCGAGCTCCTGCGGCGGCAACTGCCCCGCCGCCGCCAGCACCGCGCACGAGAGCGCAAGGTCCAGGCCGGGGCCTGCTTTGCGCACGTCTCCAGGGGCCAGGTTGGCGGTGATGCGCCGAGCGGGAAACTCGAAGCCGGAGTTGATGATCGCGGCGGTTACGCGCTCGCGCGCCTCCCGCACGGCGGCGTCGGCGAGCCCGACGATCGCGAACCCGGGCAGGCCCGGGCGCACGTCGACCTCGACACTGACGTGTCGCGTGTGCAGCCCATCGATCGTGAACGCGTGCGCCCGCGCCAGCATCGCTCCATCTCCTGTGCTCGCCCTTCGTGTACGGGGCGGCGCAAGCTAGAGCGCGCTTGGGACGGGACGCTCGCGCGTGCGGCTACAGACCGTCGGGGTGGCGTTCGACGAAGCCGCCGCCGTCGTTGGAGGGCCCGCCCCAGCGCGAGCCGCCTTCGGCGAGCGCGACCGTGTCGAAGCGTTTGCCGTCGATGACCATGAACGCGTGTTCGGCGTTGGCGTAGATCGTTATGTACTTGCCGGGTCCCGGTTCGCCGTATGACTCGAGGCCGGTGGAGTCCTCGGGCGAGCTGAGCAGCCCGCCGCCGTGCAGCGCGTAGGAGACGGAGCCCGAGCAGTCATAGCCCTCGGACTGGAACGAGCCGTGCCCGCCGCCCCATACGTACGGACGCGTGGCGATTTCATCGGCGGCTGCGATCACGCGCGCGAGGACGCTTTCGGCTTCGCCTCCGCCGGCGCTCGGGCCGGCTTCGCCGCTGGGGGTGCTGGCGGCGACGAGCGCGGAGTGCGGCGGCGTGAGCGTGGCTGCGTTCTGCACGCCGATCAGCGACCACGTGGACGGCCCGACGACGCCGTCCACGTTGAGTCCGTGGCGATCCTGCAGGCGGCGCACGGCGGCCTCGGTTTCGGGGCCGAATTCGCCGTCGACGGGCAGCTTGAGCTTCTTCTGCAGCCATTCGATCGCGGCGGCGCCGGTGGCGGTCTGCTGCTGGGGTTCTTCGGAGGTACCGCCGCTACCGGGCGTCAGCCCTTCGTCGCTGGTGGCGGCGGTGGCGATGAGATGATGGTGGTGGGCGGCGGGCTTGGGCAGCGCTGAAGCAGGCGGCGTCAGCGTTTCTTTGTGCTGCACGCCGATGACGCTCCACGTGGCGGGGCCGACGATGCCGTCGACGGTCAGTCCGTGGCGGGCCTGCAGGCGGCGCACGGCGGCCTCGGTTTCGGGGCCGAAGTTGCCGTCGGCGCCGACGCGAAGCGCGCTCTGAAGCTCCTTGACGGCGCCAGTTTCGACTGCCTGCGCGTGCTGTTCCTGCGCGTGTTCTTCGGCGGCGACGGTCTTCGCTTCGGCTTCCGCTTCGGCGGGTTCGATTTCAGCGGCTGCTTCGGAGCCACCAGTGCTGGCGCCGGCGCCGGCGACGTCTGCGACGTCCTGCGCGCCGCTCGTCGCACCGGTGCCCTGGGTGGTCACGGGCGTGGTGGCGGGCGCGGGCAGCGACACGGTGCCGGGGAGCGTGCTGCTGACGTCGGCGATGAACGCGCTGCCGGCGTTCTGGGTGCGCAGCGCGGCGCTCGTCTGCGCGCCGACGACACCGTCGACGGTGAGGCCTCTGCTGGTCTGGAAGCTGCGCACGGCGGCTTCCGTTTCGGGGCCGAAGACGCCGTCGACCTTGATTCCGAGCACCTGCTGCAGCAGCTTGACCTGCCTGCCTTCGGCGCCTTCGCTGATCACGATCACGTGTTCGGTGGTGGTGGCCGGTTCGGGGTTGGTGGCGGGGAGCGTGGACTGGCCGCTTGCGAGGCTTGCGGTGGGGCCGACGGTCAGCGCGGCGAGGGCTCCGAGCGAGACGCGTTTGGCGCGCGAGCCGGCAGGCACGAAGCGCAGCTGCGCGGCGCGCCTGCGGGCACGCGAGCGGCCCAGCGAGAGCTGCCAGGGCTCCTCGTCGGCGAGGTCGCGCGGCTGGCGCAGCACGCCGCGGTTGTCGAGCAGCGCCGAAAGCGACGAGCTCGAATGGGCGCCGCGACGCAGACGCCCGCGCTCGGCACGAGCACGGCGGGCGCGTGAGCGCTCCAGCGATGCACTCCAGTGGTCGACAACAGCAAGATCACGCGGGGATCCCGGCATCCGAGGCGTCCTTTCGATTCCATTGCATGGCGCCTACGGGGTTAGCTGACGGGCTCGCGTAAACGTCTACGCTACGCCACACTGTGTGGCGATTCGCCCCACGCAGCCTCTCGGCCGCACTTGGGTCCCCCGCTCCTGGACCCCTTGGGGAACAGGACTCGGCACGAACGGGCGGCAAGCTACCAGATCTGCCTGCAAGATGCATTACATAGGCAGGACTGCAAGGTTTATTGCCGACGGGGACGGCGGGCAGAGCTGCCGCGCGCGTGTTCGCACGCTGATAACTTCGCTCTGCGATGCGCAAGAACGGACTCGACCTGCGGGTGCTGCTGTCGCTGCTGATGCTGGTGCTGGTGGCCGGCGTGGTGGCGCTGGTGGCGATCGGCGGCACCTCCGGCGCGAAGGCGCGCAGCCAGGCGCGCGCGGCGGACTTCGAGGCGGCGGCGGTGCTGACGCCGGCGGTGCAGGCGCCGCCGCTGAAGCTCCGCAACTACCAGGGCCAGCCGGTGAACATCGCCTCCTACACGGGCAAGGCGGTGCTGGTGACGTTCCTCTACACCAACTGCCCGGACGTCTGCCCGCTGATCGCGTCGAACCTGCGCGTGGCGCTGAACCTGCTGGGTCCGAAGATGGCGTCGAAGGTGCAGGTGATCGCGGTGTCGGTGGACCCGCGCGGGGACACGCCGAAGGCGGTGGCGGCGTTTCTGGCTCGCCACGAGCTAACCGGCAGGATGCAGTACCTGATCGGCTCCGCGAAGGAACTGGCGCGGGTGTGGAAGGCGTGGGGGGTGGGCTCCGAACAGGACGAGCAGCAGCCGCAGTTCATCAACCACACGGGGCTCGTATACGGGATCACGGGCTCCGGCAAGCGGCTGACGCTGTACGCGTCCAGCTTCCAGCCCTCGGAAATCGCGCACGACGTGCCGCTGCTGGTCGCGCGCTGAGCACGTCGGCGATGTCACGGCGGCTGCGACTGCTGGGGGGGACGCTGGCGCTGGTGGCGGTTCTGGCGGTGCTGGCGGTGTTTGGGCTGGCGTCGCATCCGACGACGGGGCGCGCGGCGCCGGCGCTGCCGCACGAATCGCTGGTAGGCGCTCCGGTGACGCTTGCAAGCCTGCTGGCGGGGACCGGCGGGAAGCCGGCGCTGGTGCTGTTCTGGGCGAGCTGGTGCGAGTCGTGCGGGGAAGAGGCGCCGGCGATCGAGCGCTTCGCGACCAGCCCGGCGGGGCGTGGCAGGATCGTGGGCGTCGACTGGAGCGACGCGCGCTCGGGTGCGGTGCAGTTCATCCACCACCACGCGTGGACGTTTCCGAACTTGCGCGACGCGGAAGGCTTCGTCGGCAACGCATACCGCATGACGGATCTGCCGACGACGTTCGTGGTCGACGCGCACGGGCGCATCCGCATGATGCTGCGAGGGCCGCAGAGCGTGGGCTCGCTGCAGCGCGCGCTGGCGGCCGTGGAACACAGTTGAGCTGAGCGTTCGTCGATCGAGGCAGCGCAGGCGCGCCGGCGGATGGCGGGTTGCCCCCGCAGTCACCAGCGGCGAGAGGGGGGCTGCCCTCGATTACCACCCAGAGCCAAATATCAGTGCTGATCCTCGTGCGTGCGGGCGAGCCGGGGATTCCAGAGCACCTCCCACAGGTGCCAGTCGGGATCGCGAAAGTAACCGGAGTAGATGCCCCAGGGACGTTCATGCGCTTGGTCGGTGAGCGTGGCTCCAGCAGCTTGGGCCTGGGCGAGCACGGCGTCGACGTCTGCCTTGCTCGCAACCGCGTGCCCGATGCTGAACTCTCCGGCCCTCGGGGAACCGAGCGGGACCTGCGCGTCCTTCGCCAGCTCGGTGCGCGGGTAGAGACATAGGATCAACCCGCCTCGCAACTCGAACATCGCGATCGCGCCATGGGGCTCGACGTCGTCGCCGACGAACTCGGTGCCGATCACCCCGCGCGAGTCCAATCCGAGGCCGTCCTTGTAGAAGGCGAGCGCCCGCTCCAGATCTTCGACGGCGAGCGTGATTACGTCGATTCGGGGTTCCATCCTCTGCCTGGGATCTTACGTAAGCCGTGCCAGGCCTTGCAAGTCATCCCGGCTTCCCGCGCGGGTAAAAGCGTTGCCCGATCGCGACACCGCCGCGACCACCCGGACCGGCGGACTATCGAGACCTCAATTGAGAACTGTCCGAGAGAGAGGCGACGACCGGAATCGAACCGGTGCCCTCAAAAAACGCTCGTGTTGGGAGAGTCTTGGGAGAGTGCGCGGTGGTGCTGGGCGCGGCGGTCATGACCATTTGCGGGTGATTGGTTCCCATGAGTGGCCTTCCGCGGAGCCGAGGATCGCGGGATCGGCGAATTCGATGACGGCCGCGACGACGTCACCGAACTGCTCCGGCAATCGGTCCTCCAGCCGCTGCCGGCGGCGCCACGCCGTCCACCTCTGCTGGCCGATTCGCCCATAGCCGTCGAGGGCGTGCGCGAGCGGGCGGAGCCTCACTTTGCGGTGTTCGGTGACTCGGCGGATGGCACGCGCGAGTTCGGACCCGTCGATGGCGTGATGTCGGGCGA
The DNA here is from genome assembly GCA_035483595.1 of Solirubrobacteraceae bacterium. GTDB lineage: Bacteria > Actinomycetota > Thermoleophilia > Solirubrobacterales > Solirubrobacteraceae > Palsa-744. The sequence goes on along the minus strand of DATHPU010000014.1, from coordinate 68,440 downwards.
GCACGTAGATGTCGGCGAAGTCGCGCCATCTCGTGTTGACTGTCCCCCGCCCGATCGCGGTCACGATCTTCTCCGCATGCACCATCGCCAAGGGGTATCCGCGCAGGACGATCTCTCCGCCGAGCAGCCGCGGCAGGCGCACATTCTTCGGTGCGGGACTGATCGGGTCGCCTACGTTCGTGTCGACATGGAAGTGAGGGCGCGCTGTGGCCAGCTGTGCCGTCATCGTCACTCGAACGCCGCTGTAGATCGCCTCGTCTCGTATCGGTTCGGCGGTCGCAGCCTCGACGTCGAAGATGACCCCGTCGTCGAGTGTGATCGCGGCGATCTCGCACGTCGCCGCGAGGATCGTCTGCGTGTCGTTCTCAAGTGCATGTGCTTGCAGGTCGATATCGCGTGTCGGTCGGCGCTCGTCGAAGGCGGCCAGCAGGACCCCACCCTTCAGTACGAGCTGCTCGGCGAATCGCGAGTCCGTCAGCCGCACGAGGAACGCCTCCAATACGTAGAGTTGCATCAGCTCATCGACGGGACGATGGTTATCGCGCGCGAGCTTGCGCAGGTCGAGGTAGGCGCGACCGGCGGTGCCGGCCCGGGTCGGCGCGCTCACAGTAGGACTTCCAGTGCCTTGCGGATCGCTTGCTCCGCGCTGGCGAAGTGTTTGGCGGTCTCGATGAGCTGCGCGGGGCTTGCGCCGGGTTGGCGAAGCCATCGGCGTAGTGCCTCCCATGCGATGTCGCTGCCTTGGAGATGGCGGATTCGGACGATGTCGACGAGCGAGCGCTCGGCGGAGTAGATGCCCAGCGAGGTGCGCGCATCGATGTCGAGCGTCTCTCGGCCCACGTCGAAGGTCTGGGGATCGAACTGGTGTAGGCGGCACGGAGCTTTCAGGGCTGGGCGGGTCTTTCCGCGAGGGATCGCGATGTCGATCGCGGCCGGAATCGAGTCGATGAGTCCGTGGCGTGCGAGCGCCGTCTCCAAGCAAAGCATTGCCCGCGGGACACGCACAGCGATCTCGATCAGGTCGAGGTCTGCAGGGGGCGCGTCCGCCCACCGGTAGACGCCGCCGCCCAGGGCCAGGATCGCTCCAGCGTCGCGCAGTCCGTAGATACGGGTATCGCTCAGACCCGCCTTTCTGGCCTCGCGGTAGTTGAACGTATCGTCGAGCAGCTCGTGTGGATCAGGCGTCTTCATAGAGGTAATTATACCCACCAGCTAGCCACATGGGTAGGATTATCCCGCCGATCATCGTTGAATGCCCGCCGCTCATGGACTGGCGGCAGCGGACATGCGCGATGAGGAGATCAGCTCGAGCTTGATCGGCAGCGAGCCCGATTGCAGCTCGTCGCCAAGCTTCCGCGCGGAGGTCAGCGTGAAGCTGCCGGTGATCTGTGACCCGTGGGAGAGTAGACGATCGTCTGCGCAGTTGCCTAGCCAAAAGGTGTCGATTTGCAGGGCTTTTCCAAGGCGACGACCGGAATCGAACCGGTGTAGACGGCTTTGCAGGCCGCTGCGTAGCCACTCCGCCACGTCGCCCAGAAGGCCTAACAGCGTATCGGGCCGGCCTCCGCTGCTCCACGCGACGCTGGGCGACAGTTGGGGGCGGGGCCGCTGCGTGCACCAGCTTCGGCAGCGCTGCCGCCGTATGAAGCCCTTCTGCGTGCCTTAGCGGGGCTTTGGGACATCGTTAGCGCCCCTACAGCACGGGATCGCATGCTGAGCGCACCCCAAGAAGAGAGAGGTGATCCCGTTGAAACGTGTGCTCGCACCCATGCTGCTGGCGGCGCTGGTCGGAGGACTCGTCGCAGGCGTAGCTGTTTTCCTCCTCGGATCGCGCGGGCGCCCGCGGTCGTCGGGCACGGCAGCGCTCTCGAGCGCCTCGACCTCGACGGCGGGAAGGCAACGCGACGTCGCATCGACATCGCTGTCGGCAACGCAGATCTACCAGCGCGACTCCACGGGCGTCGTGGCGATCAAGGTCACCACCCCGGAAGGGGAGGATGAGGGCACGGGCATCGTGCTCAACAGCAAAGGCCTGATCCTCACGAACGACCACGTGGTCAAGGGCGCGACCAGTATCACCGTGGACACCGGCGGATCCTCCAAGACGACGCGCAGCGCGGCGCTCGTGGGCGAGGAAGCAAACGAGGACCTCGCGCTGATCAGCGTGAATCCGAGCGGCCTCGGCCTGACGCCGCTGACGCTCGCCAGCTCCAGCTCGGTCCAGGTCGGCGACGCCGTGTACGCGATCGGCAATCCGTACGGCCTCGAAGATACGCTCACGCGCGGGATCGTGTCGGCTCTCGGCCGCGAAATCGAGGCGCCGGACGGCTTCAAGATTGCGGATTCGATCCAAACGGACGCGGCGCTCAACCCCGGCAACTCGGGCGGGCCGCTGTTGAACGAAGACGGCGAGGTGATCGGCGTCAACTCGCAGATTGCAAGCGACGTGTCAACGGCGGGCGGCTCGCAGCCGGGCAGCACCGGTGTGGGCTTCGCGACCTCCTCGAACACCGTCGCGCAGGCGGTCAAGACAATCGAGTCGGGACGCGGCGTGGCGTACGCGTCGACGACACGGCATGGCGCTGAATCAGCGGTGGTTCGTGGCGCGCAAGCGCCGTACACAGTTGCTCCCTACGGCTCGCAGAGCCCCTACGCCGAAGCGGAAGCCTCCAGGCAGGGCTCCGAGGTGGAAGCCGAAGCTGGCTCAAGCTCCGAAGCAGGGTCCGGCTTGGGTAGCGCGGAAGCGGCCGGCGCTGCCGGTCCATATGGCTACGAAGCGTCCGGCTCCGGCGTAGTTGAAGGCCGGACGGCGATCGTCCCTTGATCCAGGCGCGAGAATCGGGTGCAGTGGCGAGGAGGTCCTCGTCAATGGCCCGAGTCTCGCGCGCTGGGCTCCCACGTGGCCGCAGGGCGACGGTTTCCATTCGGGCAGCCTCGCGCGCCGTTGATACCCTGTGCAGCCGATCCCAGGGCGATTAGCTCAGCTGGGAGAGCGCCGCCTCGACAAGGCGGAGGTCATTGGTTCGAGCCCAATATCGCCCATCAGAAAAAGCCCTGCAAAGCAGGGCTTTTTCTACGAAGGGGCACGGGAGACTGAAGCTCTAGACAGCCGTTTTCCCACATTCTTCCCACACGCCGCCGTCTCGCGCAACCCGCCCAGGCGCCCAAAGCAACCCTGAGGAGCGCTCCCAGCGCAAAGTTGCCGCCGCGAGCTCTGCTCTGATCGCGGCGTCAAGCCCAAAAACTGATTTGGCCGGGCGGATGTTGGCGCACCCGCCCGGCCTGTAGCACCGAAGCACCTACCTTCGATGCCACGCCCCCACCGTAGGGCTATCTGCGGATGATCCGGTGTGCTCGCTGGTGCGCGTTTTCGGTGCCCGAAAGGAGGCCGAATGAGCGCAGTATCTGTCGAGCCTGTCACAACGCGGGCCGGCGTCACCGAGTATCCCGTCCAGCACTCGCTTGACGCTCTGAGTGGGTGCTTGACCATGAGCCGGGCTGTGCTGCTCCTGTATGGCGAGGAGCGCGTGAACCGGGCGCTAGCCGATGAGTTGGCGCTTGACGGCTATGACGTTCGCAGTGCCAGCGACCCTGCGAAGCTGCGGGCGCTGTGCGAGTCCGGCGAGGTGGACCTCGTGATCTTCGGGCGGGCTCCACGCCGGGGTGCGGGACTCGACGTACTGCGCCAACTGCGCGCGGGTGCGTTCGTGCCCGAGGTCCAGCCCGGACTGCGGACGCTTTGGATGAGCCCAAACGGGGAACTGGCCGACGTGCTACGCGGATTCGAGGCCGGTGCCGACGATGTGCTCCGCGCCCCTTTCGCCTACACCGAGCTTCGCGCCCGCGTGCAGGCGCTTGTGCGCCGGGAACCAGCGGACATTCCTGGCGTGATCGAGTACCGGGAGCTTCGGATCGACACGGCAGCACATGAGGTCACGGTCGGAGTGATGCGTGTTGGTTTGCGCCGGCTGGAGTACGCGCTGCTCGTGCATCTTGCGCGGGAACCCGAACGCGTCCACACCAAGGACGAGCTACTGCGAGAAGTGTGGGGTTTTCGCTCCGCTGGCACGACAAGAACTCTGGACTCGCACGCCTGCCGGCTGCGACAAGCACTTGCTCGCGCAGGCGCCGAGGATTGGGTGCCTGCGACCCGTGGCGTCGGCTATCGCCTCGCTCCGAACTCCTACGGCCGGCTACTGGCGATATAGGCCGATGCCGGGTGCGTTACATCGTCGTGACGGCCTCGTGTCGGAGTCGTTCATCGCGCGTACGGAGCCTGAAAAGCACTGTAGATGTAGAAGCGTCCTAACGAATATGGCCCCGGCGCGAGGCGGCAACCCCGCCCGGGACCGTGACACAGGAGGTAACGACTCCCATGCACGATCAACGTAGCTCAGTTGAATCCGAAGCGAACGCCTGTCTCGACAAAGCCGTTCTCGAACTCATGCTCGACAGTGATCGGCAGCGGCCGTGGTCAGAAGCCGAGATCGCACGTACGATCAGCACCCCCGGCAACGTCCCCGCCAGCCTCAAGCGCCTGCGCATAGCGGGACTCATCCACCGCTGGAATGACCTGGCGACCGCCTCGCACCCGGCCGTGCGTTTCCACGAGATCACGCAGTCGCCCAAGGACCCCGCCTCGGAGCGCGAACGTCACTGGGACAAAGCCGTCCTCGAATCGCTGCTGGTACGCGACAGCGACGGCCAGGGCCCGCTCTCTGAACAGGACCTCCGCTACGCCTTCAGCGCAAAGAAAAAGAAGCAGAAGCTCGCGATCACCGACGCGCTGAGTCGTCTGGATGGCGCCGGGCTCATCGAACGCCGTGGCGACCGAGCGATCGTCTCCGAGGTCGCCAAGAGCTTCGACCAAATAATGACGCTCTAGCGTCGCCCGCGAAGCCATGCACGTCACTGAGCTTGACCTCAGCCCGGCCACTCTCGCTTGCCTGAAAGCGGCCGACATTCACCTGGTTGACCAGCTACTTGAACACGGGACTGGCGACCTGATCCAGCACCCCAAGTTCGCCAAGGGACTGGAGCTGTACGAGATGATCTGCGAGCTACACCGCCACGGCCTCACATTCTCTCGATACGGACGGCACATTCAGACCGAGCGCGAGCGCGAAATGTTCCGGCTGCGCGCGGTCACGGGCCTCACCCTCGATGAGATCGGCGAGCGATTCAACCTCAGCCGTGGACGCATCCACCAGCTACTACGCCTGCACTTCCGCCTGGACGTAGTACCCGCCGCCGCGAAAGCGCGGAGACCGCCGCCGCCAAGTCTCCGCAAGCACACGCTAATCGAACGTCGCCGGCTGTATTTGCTCGCGTGCGTCGCGATCAAGCGTCACTACCGCAAACCCTTGACGGTCGAGATGGTCGCCAAGGCGCTTGCGACTTCCCCTCGCCAGATACAACGCGCCTTCGCCCAATTCAGCGACAGCACCTTCCATGACGATCTAGTCGCCAGACGGATGAGCGCAGCGGCCGAGCTGCTTTCCCAGCCCGCGATCCCCGTGCGCGACGTGGCACTACAGGTCGGCTACCGCCAGCCTCCCCACTTCGCCCGCGCGTTCCGGGGGTGCTTCGGAGTCTCACCGACCGTCTTTCGCGCCGCCTGCTAGCAGCCGTAGGGCCTTATAGCGCCACGATGACGCCCACCACCGCGACGATGACGCCTAGCGCGGCAAGGACAAGCGTGGCGCGCTCAAATCCCCTCCTGGCCGCATCGAGCGCCTTCGCCGTCTCGCGCAATTCGGAGACTGCGCTGAGCACCAAGACCGCTAGGAAGGCATCAGACGGATGGAGGGGCGGCTGATGCTCATCCAGTCGGCGGATGACCTCCTCGGTGCCCAGCTCAACAAGCTCGGCGTAGCTCTGCACGCCAACCGCGTCAAGAACAGCTCTCGAAAAGTCAGACACCGGTCTTTCGCGATCAGTTGCGGTACTTCTTAACACGGTCAAACCACCCGCGCACGAACGCAAGCTCTTTGTCTAGCTCATCTGGCTCCGGTGCTACATAGTTCGTTGCCTGGCTCTTGTCGTGGCGGCGCAACCAGGCCGAACAGCGCTCATAGCTCTGTTGGAACTCTTGGTTGTCGGTCTCCGTGATTCGGGCAAGAACCTTGAACATCTTTGGCTGGACGTGCGACGTGCCAGGGTCTACAAGCGGATAGACAATCTCAAGATTAATAAGTCGCTCCCACGTCTCCGAAAGCTTGCCAGCCCACTCGGCGCATTCCTTCTCATATTCGTCTTGAGTCCAGTTAGGACGTTCCTTCTTGAGCATGGCAAGGTATTGCTCAAGCTCATTAAAGCGGCGACCAACATCCTTGGCCTTCCACGGATGCTTCTCAGTGGTCATGCCAGGGGTCTTCCCGCCCCGCCGTTCTATGCAGCGTTCGGTAAGAGCTACTTGCGTTTTTGTAGCGGCAATTGCGAGATCCCCCACAAATGTAAGGTCGTGGGTAAAGACGATCACTTGTCGATCGGCCGCGAGCTCGGCTAGTCGATTTGCGACACGCGATCGCCGTATATGGTCAAGCGAAGTCACCGGATCGTCGAGTACCAGAGCTGACTTGCTGTCGTCGAAGTGTGCCTCGGTAAAAAAGCCAGCTAGGCCGAGTGCTGTCTGCTCACCCTCGCTTAGCACCTGCTCGACCGGCCGCGAGGTCTTAGCTCCGAGAAGTGACGGCCGGTGTCTGAGTTTGCCCTTTTGGCCTCCGGTCTTCCTGAGTTCTATACGTTCGAGGCATAGGCGGTCAGACTCTCGAATAAACCTGTCACGAATGACTGTAGTGACGTGAGCCTCGGAGAGTTCGGTGGACTTTCGTGTTATGCCAGTTGTATCTACTAGGCGCTTTGCGTCGTCAAGTTTTGCTTTCTCGGCCAGCCTCTTGATCTCCGCCGTGATGTCTTGACGATGCCTGTTCAGTGTGATTCGGCCTTCTAGGTTGTCCTTGCTTGTCACAACGGAAGTGAGGGTTTGCTGGAACTGGGCGGCATCTATTGATGCTGCTTTCTGTTGCAGGTCAGCCGCCAGGTCTCGCAGGACTTGCTGCACAGGGGAACCCAGTTCACTGATCGTTGGTTCGTTGCCTGCAAGGTAGGCCAATAGTGTCGTCTTGCGACTGTCTGCTGTCTGGAGCCATGCGCTCACGTTCTCGGCGATGGTCGAGTCATGTCCCCTAAGCTCGACAAGCTCTGCGGCTATGTGCGGCGGAGTTGGGTCCACTGCCTTGAGACTGTTTTCCCTCTGGGCTAGATCGGCCTCGGCCGCCGTCGCCTTCTTGGCAGTTGTGTCGTGCATAAATGCGTCGAAACGCGCTAGGCGAACTCCGGCGTCGGGTGAAAGCTCTTGGTGGCATAGCACGCAACGCGCGTCGCCGCCGATGTAAGGAAAACCCTGATCTCTATAAGCCTCGGCCTCGGAGAACTTCCGTGCGGCGTCCCATAGCGTCCGCCAGGTTTCAGCGCCTACCCCGCGAATTGGCTCGCTGTCGAATGACTGCGACGAGGCCAGTGTCGCGGCTGCACGTAGTTCGCTTGCTTTTTTGTGGGACTCTTGCGTTTGAGTGACTGCTTCGTCAGTGAGTTTTAGCTCGACTGTAGCGACATGCGAGCAAATCGTGCCGACTTTGGTAGCAATGTTTTCAAGCCGGGTACGCTCCTTAGAAGGGTCAGTTGCGCGGAGGCGCGCCTCCTCTTGGATGAGGTTCCCGAGTTGGCTTTCCCCGTCTTCGGGTACTTCGCAGGCGAGGTCGATTTCCGTGTTAGTTGTCGTACCGGACAGTTTGGCGAGAAAAGCTGCCGCGTCACTGTTGGACGGCAGGGATGGCATATCGCCCCGAGCGATATTGTTTTCGCGTACCTCGTCGTCTAGGACTTTGCGTACCTCGTCGCACACGACAATGAGTCCGTCGAGCAAGGTCAAAGCTGACGGTCGATAGGTCAGCTCGGACTCGCCGCCAATGTACTCGTCTCCACAAGCCTCATCGTAGAAGCTGACGGCGCGAAGCTCGTCGCTAACGGAGGCTGGCCAAGTCGCTGTCTTCGTAGTGCCATCTGTCGAAAAACTGACATCTGCTTTTTGTGGTTGATTGGCGGTGTCGGCGAATACATTGGCATGGACGGGCTCGTGATGGCGTGCTCCGACCACTGACTTAATCAGGCGGGCGTATCCAGACTTGCCGCTGCCGTTGTCACCGTATATGACCGTAAGACCTTCGCCTCCAAATGTCAGCTCTTGAGCATCGAGAAGGGCGTTTACATTTGTCACATCCTTCACAGAGGCTAGGGTAACTGTGGTGCCAGCGACTTGACCACCTGAGATGTGTCCCGTCTGCAACGGTGTCGCAGATGTGCTCGCGCCGTCGCGGAGCTGTTGAGCAATTGCTTTGATCTTGCTCGGATCGAAAGAGTTGCCTTCCGCGAGCTCTCCGAGCACGGTCTGCTGCCAGGCGGGACGGGTCGTCGCCCAGGCTGCGATGTCCTCCTCGATGCTCATCGATGACGACCTCCGGCTTGTGGCAATGCTAGGGCTCCCTGTCGTTGCGGGTTCCAGCGACCCACAGTTAGCTGTCGGCGTCAGCCTATAGGTAGCGAGGAGCCAGCGGTTAAGCGTAGGTTTCTGCATGACTGACGAGTTCCGACCGGGGTCCGCTGGATGGGTCGTTGAGCGAGGCATTGCGCACCTATAGCCCGAGTCCAGCCTGCTCGAAGAGTCCTAAGACAAGGGGACGTGATCGAGTATGCGCTGGAACAGCCGTCGCTCCGGTACGGGGCCGTCGTTGGCGACGGCTTCTTTGCCCCTGGACGAAAGTTCTTGTCGCGCGGGGGAGCCAGCCTGCATTACAGGGGTGATGGCGACTTCTCAATCCGCAGCGATCCCCAGCCCCGCCGGGCTGCCGCTGGTGCGGCGCGATCACGCACGCTGGCTCGTGCGCGCTCCCGGCCAGCGCGGCGCGCTGTCCCCCGAGGAGGCCGCGCACGCCTTGAAGGCCAAGCGCTCGGAGCTGCGCAGGAGCCTTGACTGGCGCCGCGACGTGGCCGGGTTGCCGGAGCATGTCCGCGACGAGCTGGTGGATGAGGCGATCGGCGTTGTGGTCATGTCGAGCAAGCCGATCCGTGATGAGCAGCACCTACAGGGCGCGTTCTGGGCGACGATCGGCTACCTGCTCATGGCCCACCGCTCGGGCCGGCGAGACTTGCACGTCGGCTCACAGCGCCGTGTGGAGTTCGAGCCCGTCGCCGAAGTGCTCCCCGGCGACGATGACGAGCCGTTCGATCTCGTGGCCGCGCGGGAGCGGATCGCCACGGCCGCCGACCTCATGGCGCAGCTCGACCCGTTCGAGCAGCGCGTGATGGCGGTGATGGCCGCGCATGGCCTTGGCGTCAAGCGCGCAGCTAAGGCGATGGGCGAGTCGATCAAGACCGTGCTCGCGGCATCCCGCAGTGCGCAGCGAAAGCTCGATCAAGTCGCGGCGATCACCGCCGCCGGCCGTATGTGCGACTACCGTCAGCCGGCGATCCACGCGCACGCGCACGGGACCGCCCAGCCCGAGCAGGAGACGGCCGCCCGAACGCACCTCGCGGCGTGCGCGAGCTGCCGGACCTCTTACGCGACTCTCGTGCGGGAAATGCGTGGCCGCGAGTACCAGCGCGCAGCGAGCGCGGCTTTCCTGCCGCCCCCGGTGCTCGCCGCCGGGCTGCATGGTCGGTGGATCGAGCGGTTGATCTCGCTGCTCACGAGTGGCCGTGCGCCGAGCGGCACCGCGACGGCCGAGCGCACCGCCGGGCTGCTCGGCGGCGGCGGTCTGGTAAAGGCCGCGGCCGTCACGAGCGCGATCGTGGTCGCGGGTGCCGGCGTTGGGGCGAGAGTCGTTCACTCGCTCGAATCAACCGCTCCGGTCCACCACCATCACAAAGTCACCGCCCGTTCGGCGTCAGGTGCGCCCGCCGCGAGCATCGCGCCGACCGCCGTTGCCGGCGGGCTGACCTCGACACACACGACTTCACTAAAGCCTGCCGCCAAAGCGCCCACACGACACCACGTGTCGCCGCCGAGCAAGAGTCTCGGCTATCTGGCGATCGGGGGGAGCGCGGGCGGTGGCAGCTCTCAACCAAGCACGTCTGTAGCAACCGCAGCGTCAACGTCGTCTAACGGGTCCGGCAGTGAAGCTCCCGCACCGTCGCGTAGCGGCGGTGGGAGCAGCTTGGGCTACCTCGGACGCTGAGTAACCCAACACACATTGGAAAGGAATCCAAGACCGATGACTGCTCGACCCATACACCAACTCTCTACATCTAGCCGTGGTCTCCTCGCCGCCGGGTCGCTCTTGGCAAGCGTGCTCGTGCTGGGCTGGGCACTGATCGCTCCCATATCAGCAGCGAACGCTGGCGAGTGGGCACAAGCAACGTGCTCGGACGGTGGCGAACCCGTCTCAACGGAAGGGTGGGCGCCCGGCTCGATCGGCGGCTACGTCTCCGTCACCGAACCCGGTAACACCTGCGGACAAGTGGGAGGCTCGCTGTCGTTGCGAGACGAAGTTGGCTACCAGATCGCCGACAGTGGACCCATGTGGGTTTATAGCGCCCCGGCGTTCTCCACGATCCAAGGCGGCTCTATAACACTGAGCCTCGCGAGCCCTGGCGGGCAGGCGTACCTCTCTACACCAAACAACTCGACCGACGTGAGCGAACTGGTAGTGATGTGCACCGAACTGTGCAAAACCGTCAAAGAAAGCACACTCACGGACTACTACCACGGCGGGTCACACCTATACGCTGTTACCGAGTGCATCCCACAGTCGGGCAAAGAATATTGCTCAAGTGGCGTTGACGCACAAATGAACATAAAAAGCGCGACAGTCTTGCTCGCAAACGAAGCGAAGCCGACCGGGACGGGGTTCGGCGGAACGCTGCTGAATAACCCTGCAAGTGGCAAAGCGAGTCTCAGTTTCACAGCGCGCGACGAACACGGGCCGGGCGTGTACCGCGCGACAGTCCAAATCGACGGTCACACCATTTGGTCCGGCACCCCCGATCTGACCGAAGGCGAGTGCGTCGCGCACGGCACCTACGAAGGCGCGCTGAAGTTCCGCAGCCAGCAGCCGTGCCCGCAGGAAACCAGTGTGCATACCGAAGTGCAGACCAGCGAACTTGCCGAAGGTCAGCACCAGCTCAAGGTCGAAGTCGAAGATGCAGCCGGCAATAAGGCGAGCGTATATGCGGGCACAATCACGATCGACAACCAGCCGCCCGTCGTCCCGGTCGTGTCGATCCCGCCGCCGGAAAGAGGACCGTGCAACGGTACTCCCTGCGACGAAGCCGCACGACTGTCCGCCACCACAGGCGAGCCCAAGATGATTTCACGCGCCTTCGGTCACTCAGTGCTTACTCTCTCGGGGCGTCTCATCGGCCCGACGGGTGCGCCGATCAAGGATGCGCAGGTGAAGCTCCTACAGCAGATCGGCGGGTCGGCTGCGGTGACGCAGATTGCTAGTGCGACAACCCACGCTGACGGTTCGTGGTCGCTCAAGGCGCTGGCAGGGCCATCGCGGCTACTACAGGTCGTGTTCTACTCGCACACGCTCGACACAGTTCCAGCGTCAAGCCTCGGCTTTCACGAGAACGTGCAAGGCGCGGTGTCGATGCACGCTCCACGCCGAGCGCGTCTCGGGCAAGCGGTCACGTTCGCCGGCCAGCTCCACGGAGGATACGTTCCCGCTGGTGGTGAGTCGGTGCAGATGGAGATTTTCTACAGCGGAAGGTGGCGCACGATCGAAGTGCTACCGACCTCAAGCAGCGGACGGTGGACGTACAAATATGTGTTTACTCTCGGTGCCGGCTCGTCGTATCTGTTTAGGGCCGCGACCGTCCCGAACGGTGGCTACCCATACACGAGCAGCCACAGCAAGCCAGTGCGCGTAACCGTGCGACACTGACGCCAGGCCGCACTCCCCTCCCCGAATAGTTACGCCCGCCACTGTGGCGGGCGTAACTATTTAACAGCCCAAGGATTCGCTGTCTCTCCGAGCGCCTTGCTCGCATTAACAGTTATGGACGCATTTACGGACAGCGAGCTATTTGACGACGACACTCCGCACGTCCCGTTTTCTGACACAGACGGGGCGGCGGACAAGCTCACTGTGCCGTCCAACGGTGCAGCGACGCGACTACGCGGCGAGCGTGTTCCGCGCCGTGCCTTGTATGTGATTGCCGCACTGGTGTTGCTAGTGGTGGCGGTGCTCGCTCTACATGCGGGCCAACCGTCGCCCGAACGCCATCCGCTTCACGGGGCGGTGCGTGGGCATCATCCGCGTGCGCGCGCACCACGCCAGGGGCGACGGCCCACGATGAGCCGTCGAGTGCCGCCGGAAAAAGCACCGGCTCCGGTAGTTGCGACAAAAGTAGTCGTTGTGGTGCCCAGTAGTGGACCCGAACGTCCCACTAGGACCAAAAGCGTCGGTACTGGCCGTCCCACTAGCACGGGTCACGTCGGTAATACAGAACAGTTCGGTTATCTAGGTCGTTAGGGGTTAGCGATGGCCCGTTCATGGTCTGAGCCCGTTGTTGATCTGGTAACGAGTCGCCTCGCGCTGCTCGCGGACCCGACTCGTGTGAGGCTACTCGCGCTGCTCGAACAGCAGGAGGGAACAGTGCAGCAGCTTTCCGACCAGATGCCCAGCACGCCGCAGAACGTCTCCCGACACCTGTGCATCCTGCACCGTGCGGGGATCGTCGCGCGACGACGCGAAGGCGCGTCAACTTACTACTCGCTGGTGGACTACTCCGCGTGCCGTCTGCTGGATCAGACGCTTGAGAGCATCACCGGCCAGATTGACGAGCTGGCGGACTTGGTGAAGCTCGCGGCCTAGCTGATCGGCGTTCACCTTTGAGCCCGGTGCCGGGATTGTCCGGCGCTGGGCTTTTTTGCGTGGGCTTATGAAAGCCGACGCTTTCACGTTTGATGTACGCGGTCACTTTCACATGATGTGCGCTTGTGGTGTTCTGGCGGCGGCGGTCTTACTTTCGCTGCATGAGCATTTTCGGTAAGTCCAAATCACAGCAGGACGGGTCGGCTGTAGGTGTTAATCGCCTGACTCGTTTCGTGGGCCGGATGTTGTTGTGGGGTTGTGTGCTGTTGCTGCTTATTCGCGGCATGGCCTCATACCTCAGCACCGGCTCGCATGTAGTGACCACAACACGCGGCGCCGGGGTGACGGTCACACAGCCCGCGAGCACCGCGCCGTCTAGCGCGGAAGGGAAGTGATCGGCATGTCACACAAACGACCCCTACGGTTCGTGTGCCTACTGACGGTGTGCGTGCTGGCGTTGTTTCCAGCGGACGCTTTCGCGTCGGGTAACAACGTCGGCCAGAACGTCGCCAATCTGTTGAAGGGTTACGCAGGCGACTTGTACGGCGGGATCGTCGCCGTGGTCAGCCTCGTGTTTCTCCTGAATCGCCGTTACACCGAGCTTGCGGTGTTCTTGTTCGCCGCGATCGTGGTGGCGTGGATGGTTTTCGCGCCGTCTGAGATCGCCAAGGCGGCCGAAGGCATCGGCAAGCAGATATTCGGCTGAGGGTTTGGGCGATGAGTGATACCTCACACCCGATCCGCTCTTACCAGCGGATTTTCCGGCCCGACCGGCGTATCTACCAGATCGACGGGCGACGTTTGCCCGTACCCGGTGGCGTGCCGCTTGAAGGGCTTGGCTGGGCGTTCGGCGCGCTCGTGCTGGTGCTCGTGCTCAGCCAGCGCTCGATCGTGTTCGCACTCGTGCTCGGCGCGATCGGCGCTCTGCTCGGCGCGAGCTCACACGGCGCCAAGGGAGCGGTGCTAGCCGGTGCAGCGGGTTTCCTTGGCGCGCTGTTGGTGGGTGTCGTGTTGGGGTGGCTCGCGTGGCCGCTGCGGCTGATCGTCGCGCCCGCGATGCTCGCCACGCTCGCCGGGCAGGCGTCACCGGATGGCCGCCCGGCTCACCGCTATCTGACCTCTTGGGTATCGGTGCGCTTGCGCCCGGCTTGTCACTCACTTGACCAGCCGATCCCGGTCGAGGGCGTCGTGCATGTGTGGGCGCCGCAGGTGTGGGTCGCACCGGATGAGCACGCGGCCGTGTTGCACCACGGCCGCGTGCGCGGCCCGGCGCGGCTGGTGTTCGGCCGCCCCGTCGTGGTGATCCCAGCGCGCGGCAGGCTGATAGTCCGCCGGGCCGAGGGACACCGGATGCGCTCGGGTGAGCGCCGCGCGGAAGTGATCGAGCTGTCCGAGGGCCAGGTCGTGGAGGTGCGGCCGTGAGCTTCCCCCTCAGATACGCGCACGGCAACGTCCTCGTCGGCCGGGGTGGTGAGGCCGCCGGCCTGTACCGGCTGGCGATGACCTCTTACCCGTATCTGCCTACGGGTGAGAAGTGGGCGCTACAGCGCCGCTTGCAGCGGTTGGCGCACACGATCTCCGCTGACTTCTCACTGTGGCGCGTCAGTCGTGCCTACCCGGCCGATCGTTACGTGCAGCACACCGCCGGGCTGTTGGACGCGCGCCACCAGGAGCCGCAGGCGTGGCAGACATTCTTGGAGGGCCACCGCGACCGGCTGCGCCAGCTCGGATCACACATACCCGAGTGCTATCTCGCCGTGTCACTCGCAGCGCCCGGCCATGCCGGCGTCGGCTCTGGACTGGTGCGCAGCGTTGATCGTGTTCGCCGCCGCGTCGAGGAGTTGGCAGGCATCGGCTCCGAGTCGCCCATATCGGGCGGTGAGCTGTCAGAACTACTCACACGCGAGCAGCGCATCTTTGAGCGAGTAAGCGGTGTCATCGGAGCGCGGCGCGCTCGCACAAGTGAGCTTCAATGGCTCTTGCGTCGCGCGGCGTGCCGTGGCCTGTCAGAGCCCGAGCTTGACCGTCACTGGCAGCCGGACGCGCTGATTATCCAAACGCCCGGCGGTGGCGTCGGCTTTCAGCCACTAGGGCACGACCTCGCGCGGTGCGCGAACGCCGCGATCACCGAGCAGCAGCAGACCCTCGCGGTAGACGGCGAGCAGGGGCGTTGCTACCAGGCGATGCTCGCCGTGGGTGCGCTCGCTGACGCCCCGGAGTTTCCCGGCTCGACCGCCGAGGTGATGTTCGCTCCATTGGAGGCTGTCGGGTTCCCGGTGGATGCCGTCGTAC
This sequence comes from Solirubrobacteraceae bacterium, assembly GCA_035483595.1. Classification (GTDB taxonomy): domain Bacteria; phylum Actinomycetota; class Thermoleophilia; order Solirubrobacterales; family Solirubrobacteraceae; genus Palsa-744. Next base: position 53,270 of record DATHPU010000014.1, on the reverse strand, counting down.
ACGCGCGGTGGCTCGGCAACCGCCAGGCGCTCGCGCAGGTGCGCAAGCGGATCGCTGACGTTGAGCACGCCTTCCACGAGCAGGTACAGGGAGCGGCGCACGGCCCGAGCCTGCTTGCCGGCGAGGATCGCGTGCTCGCGCGGGAGTACGAGGCGCAGCTACAGGCGGGCGGGCACCCGCCGATGCTGTACGCCTTCATCGGCCTTGCCGTCGGCGCCCCGAGCGAGCAGGAGCTTGAGCGCAGGGTCGCCGCGCTGAAAGAGCAGTACGGCGATATCACGCTGCACCGACCGGCTGGCCTGCAACGGGCGATGTTCTTTGAGCATCTGCCACGAGCGGACGGGTGGCTGTGATGCGCGATTACGTGCAGCAGCTCACGGTCGAGCAGTTCGGCGGCATGGTCGCCACCGCGACGCGCACGGTCGGCTCGGGGCGTGGCCCTTACCTCGGCTACACGCCCACGGGCGCCCCGTTGCCGGTGCGCTTCGACGCGACACAAGCGCCAAGAGAGTCGCGTGCGTCGGCGGTGCTGTTGATCGGCACGCTCGGCTCGGGCAAGACGGTCGCGGCGCAGACGATCGAGTACGCCGCCGAGCGCAGAGGTTCGCTCGTGGTGGACTTCGACCCGAAGCCCGACCACGGGCTGCACAAGCTCGCCGAGCTGGGCGAGCGGGTTGGAGTGCTTGAGCTGTCCGGCGACCCCGCGCAGCAGGGCAAGCTCGACCCGCTGGCGATTGGTCTCGAGGACTTGCGCGAGGAGCTTGCCTGCTCCTACCTCTTGGAGTTGCTGCCCGGCCCGTCGAGTACGTGGGAGAACGCAGTCAGCCTTGCGGTCAAGGACACGGTACGCGAGGGGTCACGCAGCCTCTCGCGGGTTGTCGAGCTGCTGCTCACCAGTGACCGTGCGGGTGCGCGGGACGCTGGCGAAGCGTTGGAGGTAATCCGTGACTTCGGCCTCGCGCGCCTTGGCTTCGGTGACGGCCAAACCACCGGGATAGAGGCGGTCAAGCCGGTCACGACGATTCGTATGCCGGGCCTGTCGCTGCCCGAACCATCGGCGGCGAGGGACACCTACACCCGTGCGGAGCGCGTGTCCGTGGCGACCTTGAGCTTGGTTGCGGCCTATGCGCTCCAGTTGATCTCAGGGGATCGCTCGCGTCACAAGGTCGTCGGCCTTGACGAGATTTGGTTTCTCTTGGCCTCCCCACAGGGACGCCAGATCATTAACCGATTGGTCCGATTGGGCCGCGCGTTCAACGCGACCCTTCTCTTGGGCACGCACAGGATCGGCGATCTCGGCGACCTCGCGGACCTGATCGGCGTGGTGCTCGTGTTCGGGCAGGACTCCGACGACGCCGCGAGCGCCGCCCTGCGTTTCATCGGCCTTGAGCCCACGCGCGAGCTGATCGGGCTTGTGCGTGAACTACGCGCGGGCCGGTGCCTGATGCGCGACCTATCCGGCCGCGTCGGCGAGGTGCAAGTCGATCTCGTCTACCCGCACCTCCTCCAAGCGTTTCAGACAACCCCCGGCCAGCAGAGGACCGCACAATGAAAACCATCATCGTCCGTGTGATCCGTGGCGCAACGCGCCGACGTGTCGCACTCACAGTCTCCGTCGCAACCGTGCTGGCTCTGCTGCTGGTAGCCGCGCCCGCGTTTGCCGGGGACGTTTACAGCAACATCGGGCCTGCCCCGCAGGTGACGGGCGGCGGCATCTTCGGCCGCTACCCGATCGCCAACTACCAGCTAGACCAATACTTCCCCGCGATCAGCGTCGGACTTACGAGCGGCGTGGACGTGTCCGGCGTCGCGCCGATGATCGCCTACTTTTTCGCGCAGGCGCTTTGGGGGATCACCTCATTGCTTGCTTACGGGGTCATCACCCTGTTTGGGTTCGCGTTCAACCTTGATTTGGTGAACGGGAACGGCAGCCCCGGCTCTGGTGCGCTCACCCCTGTATCGAGCGCGATCCACAACATCTACGCGAGCACGTTCGGCGCCCCGTGGCTGGTGGTCGCCATCGTGTGCGCGGGGTGCTGGGCGATGTGGAAGGCGCTCGTGCAGCGCCGCTACACCGAGACAGCCGGCGCGCTCGCCGTCTCACTTCTGTATTGCGTGCTTGCGATCGGGATTGTCACTCAGCCCGAACGGACGATCGCACCCGCGAGCAAGCTGTCTAACGAGATATCCGCAGGGCTGCTGTCGCTGACTAACCAGGGCAGTCTCTCAAGCGAACAGCAGGCCAAGAGCGCCGCCAGCGACCAGCTTTTCAACCTGCTCGTGCTGGACCCGTGGACCGTCCTTGAGTTCGGCGGGATCGAGCACTGCACGACCACCAGCGGCGGCAAGACGCGCTCCGTCGCGGTACGCCCGTTGAGCAGAAACCCCGGCGAAGATACGCGGCTCGCGGCGCAGCTCGAAAACGGGGTGGAAGTCCACGCGGAAGGTAAGACGTGCATCAACAACCGCGACAAGTACGCGCCGCACTTTCTCGCCTACTCATTCCAGAGCAAAGATCGCAACTCAGAGCACGAAGCGCTCGAAGAAGGCAACACCGGGGATCTCCCCAGCTCTGACCCCGGCAAGTCGAACGGCACCTACCGGCTCGGCAAGGCGGATGAGCCCGCCGCCGAAGCGATGGGCAAGGGCGGCCAATACCAGCGGATGCTGCTGTCGATCGTGATTCTCGGCTGCGAGAGCGGCGCGTTCCTGCTACTCGGCGCGCTCGCGCTCGGGGTGATCCTCGCCCAAATCCTTTTGTTGACACTTCTCTGTTTCGCGCCCGTCGCGCTCGTGCTCGCGGTATTCCCCGGACGCGGCCACGACTTCTTTCGCTCATGGCTCGGGAAGCTCGCGGGCTACCTCATGCGCAAGATCGTATACAGCCTGATTCTCGCCATTGTGCTCGCCGTCTGCCAAGCGGTCGGGGACGCGACCTCAAACCTCGGATGGCTACTCGCGTTCGTGTTGCAGGCCGCGTTCTTGTGGACCGTGTTCATCCAGCGCGAGCGACTGACGAAAGACCTACTCGCGGCGACCGCCGGCCCGCAAGCGGCACAAGACCACAACGGGCGACTTCAGAACCTCTACTACGCCACCCGTCTCACACAAATGGCACGGCGACGCAAGCAACCCAAACCACCACCCAAAGAAGACCCGCCGAAAATCGACATTTTCCTCGGCGACTCACTTTCATCAACCACCGACCGAAACGAGGAGGCCACCGTGGCTACCCCTAGTTCGCCACCACGGGGCACGGACGTACCCGAACCGGGCGATGACTACGACGAGCCGATCGCCGGTAGTGAAGGCGGCCCGCTGCCCGTCTCAGACGACGACGAGTTCGACCCCGACGAGGAGCCAGCATGAGCTACCGCGTCGAACAAACAGACCCGCTCACCCTTCTGAGTGAGCTACCCAGCCAGTGGGCGCAAACGTGTGTAACTAGCCCGAGGCGAGACGAGCCAGTCTCCTACCTGCTCGCGGTGCTCGATGAGGTTCGCCGGGTGCTGCGCGAGGACGGCACGCTCTGGCTCGCGCTCACCAGGGGCGGCAACTCACACGAGCTGACACGAGCGCTCAGAGATACGCCGTGGCTGCGACCCGCAGCGCCCATCAGCACGCCGCGCCAGGTCGTGCTGCTCACCAAGAGCGAGCGGTTTCTCTTTAACCCCCGGCGCGGCATGGGTGTCACGCGCTCGCCGCAAGAGCCGGGCTGCCCGAGATACCCGGTGCCGCAGCGGCCGGGGCGCGGCTGCGCGAGCTGCCCTTTGCCTCGCCGGGCGTGGTGTGTGCCATCCCCAGGAGCGGCCGGCGTGCTGCCAGTCGAGGTGATCGAGTGGTGCGTGCTCACGAGCACCGCGCCGTACTCGTGCGGCGCGTGCGGAGCGCCGTGGACCCGGACAGTCAAGGAAACGCGAAGCGGCCGGCACTGGCGACCCACGTGCCAGCACCACAACGACCGAGGGCGCTGTCTGGTCATCGACCCGTTCTGCACCACGGGAGACACGGGCACGGTCGCCGTTCGTCGTGGGCGTGACTTTCTCGGCGTCGAGATCGACCCGTCGAGCAACGAGGCCGTTAGCCGCCGACTCAGCTACGCGCAGGGGCACAGGCGATGAGCCCGGCTACTTGGATACTCCGGCAGCGCGACCGGCCGCTCGCCGAGCACGAGCGCCGCACCGCGCTCGTGGGGACCGCCGTCGTGCTCATCGCCGCCGCGCTCGGACTCGCAAGCACCCGCCCGCTCGCACACGGCACACCGGCTCACGCGGCGACTGTCAAGACGACGACGCCCACGGCGCCCGACCCACGCCAACCCACGCCGGAACCGACTGCGGGCGGCGAGCTGTCGCCGGTCGCGGCGCAGGCGAGCCGCGCGTTTCTCGTGGGCTACCTCGCCTACACCTGCGGTCGCGCTCCCGCTAGGCGGATCACTGACGCGACCGGCGCGCTGCTCGCGGCGCTCGCGGAGCACCCGCCGCGAGTGTCGCCCGCGATGCGCTCCGAGCACCCGCGCGTGGTCGAACTTCACGCCGCCCCGGCGCCGCCCGGCGAGGTTGGGGTGAGCGCCGTTGTCAACAGCGGCGGGTTGATCGACTACACGCTCGGGCTGATCCTCGCGCCGCGAGGTGGGCGGCTGCTCGTCACAGCGTTGGAGCAGAGCTGATGGACGAGCAGCGCAGCCGGACGGGGTTGTGGCTGTGGCTCGCCGGGAGCATTGGCGTGACCGGCCTTGTGGTCGTGGCGATCTTCGCGCTCGCGGTCGCTGTGCTCGGCGCGAGCTTCACCGGCTGCCAGCCCAGCTCCGCACCCGCCAGCCCGACGAGCGGGCCGACGCCATCGGCCTACGCCGTGCAGAGCATCCCGCCTGAACGTCTGCGGTTGTATGAGCAGGGCGGGGCACGCTTCGATCTCGACTGGTCTTTCTTGGCGAGCATTGGGGCGCAGGAGTGCGGCAACGGCGAGTGCGCCGGCACCAACAGCTCGGGGTGCGCCGGGCCTATGCAGATCGCCTACGTCCGGGGGAGCGCGTGCAGCCCCGGCGCCGGCCCGACGTTGTGGGAACGCTACGCCGTCAACGCCGACCCCGGCCATCCCCTCTCGATCAACGATCCAGCGGACGCGATCTACACCGCCGCACGCATCCTGCGCGAAGACATGGGCGCCCCACCGACCGGCGGCAGCTACGCCGAATACCACCAGGCCGCGTGCCACTACTACGGAGCGTGCGCCGACAGCACCGTCAGCTACGCAGACGAAGTGATGGCCCGCGCGGTGGAGTACGGATTCACCGGCAGCGGAGCACCTGCCGCGAGCAGCCCACCGCTTGCGCAGCCCGTCTCCACCGGCGGATGCGAAGCGGCCGTGTTCGCGCCCGAAGCCGCCAGCTCGCAGGCGATCGTCAAAGTCGCTGAAAGCCAGATCGGCCAGGGCGAAAACCCACCCGGCTCGAACTGCACGATCTACGGCCCGTGCGAGGAGTGGTGCTCGCTGTTTGCCGCGTGGGTTTGGCAGCACGCCGGAGTGCCGCTGCCCGGTCAGACCGCCGCCTACGGATACTCCGGGTCGCTCTACACGTGGGCCAAGGAACACGGCGGCAGAGTCCTACCTCCGAGCGCGACGCCAGCGCCAGGCGATGCGATCTTCTACGGCACCGGGCCAAGCGAAAGCGCACACGTCGGGATCGTCGCCCAAGTGCTCCCCAACGGTGAGATCGTCACCATCGAGGGCAACTACGCCGGGCACGTAACCCGCGTCGGCCCATTCCAGCCAAGCCATCCAGTCGGCGAGCGAGCGCCCGTCTACGGGTACGCACAGCCGCCGAGCGTCACTACTCAGCAGACGGGAAGGCGGTCGGGATGACGGCTCCCACCGTGTACCAACTGAGGGACCAACTAAGGGACCAACTGAGGGACCAACTGCGGTTCACCTCCGCAGATGAGGCGATGCCCGGTTTCCGGCTTGCTGGTGTGGGATCGCGCGGCTTCGCGTTTTTCGAGATCTCTATCTGTGGTGACTTGGGGTGACTGGCCGCCCCTCACAGGACGCTCGGCCGCTCTTGGGGGTCGTAGGCGTGCTGGTAGCGCTCGCACTGGTGCGTAGCCGTGAGCTTCCCGCATGGGTAGTCCAGCACACCGGATCGCTCACTCTGTATGTGGCGGCACCGATAGCCGTGGTCGTCCTAGCGGCGCTCACGTGTCGTGTCGTCGTGACTCGTCGTTCGCTTGCCCGGCGTGTGCGGCTCGTGGTGCTCGCCCCGGACAGCTTCTCGCCGACGCTCGACGGTGTACTCCGATGTGCCGCCCAGCTTTCCCGTGTCCGGCGGCTCGTCGGCGGCTGGCTCGATCCCCGCGCGAGCGCCGTGCGGGTGCTGCTCGACGGCTCAGCGGATGGCGCGATGCGCTACTCGCTGGTGGTGCCCGAGCGCGCCCTGCCCGCGATCCGCTCGGCGCTCAGCAACTACGACCGTGTACAGGTCCGCCAAGCAGACCCCGAGCCGCCGATCGGAAACGGGTTGATGTTGCGCGCCGAGCTTCGCCTTGCCCGATCAAGCAGCGAGCCGCTTGCGCACCTCGGCCTCGCCCCCGATCCGTTGCAGAGCTTCGCCCGCGCGCTCGCCGGCCTTGACCCTGAGCGTGAGCGCGCGCAGGTCGCCGTCGATCTCCTGCCTTGTACCGCCGGGGCGCGGCGCCGGCTGCGGCGCTCCCTGCTGCGACAAGCCCGCCGTGACCATCCCGCCGTTCCTTACACGGCCGGTGGCGGGATGCTCGACGTGCTCACTGGCGGTGGACGCCAAGCCGGGCGACAGCCAGCGGCCGATGTTGTCGAGCAGCGAGCACAGCGCGAGCAGATCGCCGCGAAGGTTTTGCAAAACGAGCCGCTGTTTCACCTACAGGTGCTCGTGCGCTGCCACGCCCCGGTAAAGGGCATGGCCGCCGAACGGCTGCAAGCCATTCTCGGATGCCTCGACGCATGGGCTGGCGCCAACTCATTCCGCGTCGTCGGTGTGCGGCTGGCGGGCGTCGCGTTCCTTGGCTCCGATCTTCCCGGCCGCCGGGCGTGGTTTGACCGGCGCATGGACACCGGGCTATTCCGCCCGGCACGTCAAGGTGTCGTGAGCGCCCGCGAGGTAGCAGGGTTTCTCAAGCCACCCACCGTCAACTGCGCCGCGCCCGATGTGCTGCGCCTCGGCGCCGCCGTGTACCCGCCGCCGCGCAACCTCCCCGAGTACACCAGGCAGCGCGACGTGCTCCCGCTCGGCCGCGTCAGCGGCGAGCGGGGACAGCGGCTCGTCGGGCTGCGCTTGCCGGACACGTTCTTTACCTACGTCGCCGGCCGCAGCCGGTGGGGAAAGACCGAGCTTGCGATCACACAGTTCCTAAGCCTTGTGCGCTCCGGGCACGGCGGCATGTTCTTGGACCCGCACGAGGACGCAATCCGCAGGATCAAGAGCTGCCTCACCGAGCCCGAGCACGCACAGCGGATCATCGAGCTTGATCTCGTCGGCACCCGCTCCCGTGATGGGCAGCCGGGTTGGAACTTGCTCGCCGCTCGCGGCCTGACTGACGACGCGAGGGAGCGGCGGGTCGAGGCGATCGTTGACAGCTTCGCAAGCGCGTTGCAGTGGGGGGAGCGAAACAACCGGGCGCTCACACTCACCACGCAGGCGACGGCCGCGCTGATCGAGCTGTCCACCGTTCTGCCCGCCGACCTACAGCCGACGATCTTCCAGATACCGACGCTGTTGGGCAACCCCGAGTGGCTAGCGGCGATCCTGCCGTACCTCTCCGTTCCGCGCCGCCAGTTTTTCAGCGAGCGGTTCCCGAGGATGGCCGAGGAGGCAATCACGCCGGTCACGAACCTGATCGACCGGCTTCGCTCATCCACGCAGCTCGCCGCTTTGCTCGGCTCGCAGCACACGACCTACGACATTGCCAAGGCGATGAGCGAGGGGCGGATCGTGCTCGCGTGCCCCGGCGCTGGGGGCGCCCGTGATCGGCTCGTGGCGAACCTGATCGTGTTCGACCTTTTGCACGCCGCGAAGGGCCGAGCGCACATACCGCCCGAGCGCCGCCGCGAGTTTTACGTCACGCTCGATGAGGTCCAGACCTACGACGGCGCATCCTCGGGGAACCTCGCCGCGCTGTTGGAGCAGACCGCCAAGTACGGGGTAAGGGCGACGCTACTCAACCAAAACCCCGAGCGGCTAACCAACGCGACGCTCAACGCGCTGACGACCAACCGCTCACACCTGATCGTCACTGCGCTGAACGCGCACGCCGCCGCGCTGATTACCCGCGAGTGGGCGTCCGAGCCGCCAGCGAGCGCGATCACCAACCTGCCGCGCCACACGTTCATCGCGCAGGCCACACACCACGGCGAGCTAACCCGCCCGTTCCAGTTCGAGAACCTTGCCGTTACTGAGCTGTTCGCCGACGCTCACCACTCCGAGCACGTCGCCGACATACAGCCCACGATCGACCAGGCATCCGGCCGCGCAAACGCCGCCGAAACGATCCGGGAGCTCGACACCCTCGACGAACGCATCCGCGCGCACCTCGCCACGAAAGCCGGCGACGTGGCGAAGGCGAGCACGCCGGAGCGCGCAGCGTTGCCGAAGCTCCCCGATCTCGAGAGCGCGGAAGCATGACCGCACCCCAGCGACACGCTGAGGCAAGAGCGCTGTCTACCGTCGCGGTCGAGGTGCTTGAAAGCCTGCACCAACACCGGCTGCTCACGGTGCGCCAAGTACATGCGCTGCATACGCCTTCCACGCGGCCACGTTGGACCTATCGCATCCTCGCCGGGCTCGCCGAGCGTGGACTTGCCGACCACGTAGCTGGACCCCACCGCCGAGGGCTCTGGTTCCTCACAGCCCAAGGCGCGGACACGATCCAAGCAGCGGGCACGCTCGCCGAGCCCCGGCGCCGGGTCACGACCCCCGCGCAGGCGGCAGGCCCATTGCGCGCGCACACCATCGCGGTAAATGACACCGGGATCGCGTTCGTCAAGGCTGCCCGCGAGCGCGATGGTGACGGCTGCGGCCCGCTGTCGTGGCGGCATGAGATCGCGCACCCCTACACCGCCGGGCGCAGCAGCAACGGCACGCATCTGGTGATCGCCGACGCGCTGCTGTCCTACCTCCAAGCAGCACCCGACGAGTCGCTGATCCTTCACCAGCGATTCATCGAGCTTGACCGAGGGACGATCCCACCCGATCAGCTCGCGGCGAAGCTCGCCCGCTACGCCCAGCTAAACCACTACAGCCCCAGCAACCACACCCCCGAGGGACCGCTGTGGCGGTCCTACTACCGCACGTTTCCCCCGGTGCTCGTCGTGCTCGCAGACCAAACCCCGGCGGCTGCACGTAGACGTGTGCAAAAGACGATCGCGCTGTACCGCTCCGACCCCTCACAAGGCCGCTACGGGACCGTGCCCACGTCTTTCACCACGCTCGAAGAGCTGACCGCACGCGGCCCGTTCGCCCCAATCTTCATACCCGCCGAGCAGCCCGATCACTTCACCGACTGGCTCGACAACACACCCACCAAAACCACTGAAAGGTGAACCACTGATGCACCCGCAGACCCAAACCACACGCTCACTTCCAACCCGTCGTCGCGTACCCGACCAAGGCTGCCCAGCGACACCGCAACGCCCCCGACGCCGAACACGGGCAAGAACCCATGCGCCGCACCGCACCGCAGACCTGCCGCTCGCAATCTGGCCGTGCGCGCAGACCACAAGCCAATGGCAGCGCCACGGCCGCTACCTGCCCGAGTCAAACCGACACCCCGGAAAGATGCTCCCCGCGCTCGCCCGCCGCGCGATCGAGACATACAGCGACCCCAGCGATCTCATCCTCGACCCGATGTGCGGGATCGGCACGACGCTCGTGGAGGCAATCCACACGGGTCGCCGAGCGGTCGGCGTAGAGCTGGAGCCCAGATGGGCAAAGCTCGCACGCGCCAACATCGAACACGCCCACCACCAGGACGCAAGCTCCCCCGCGCACGTCATCGAAGGCGACGCACGCCAAACACCGCGCTTGCTCACAGACAAGCAGCACCGGCAGGTAGACCTCATCGTTACCTCGCCGCCCTATGCCTGCCAAGTCGCTGATGTAGTGGAAAACGCTACGAGCATAGGAGTCGGACCTCTACGACGGATCGACACGACCAACTACAGCGCCGACCGGAGCAACCTCGGCCACGCTCGCGGCCACGCCTACCTCGCCGCGATGAGCGAGGTCTACGAGGCGTGCGCCACCGTACTGAAGCCCGGCGGATTCCTCGTGCTCGTCACCAAGGACATGCGCTCCGATGGCGCGCTGCACAACCTCAGCGGCGACACGATCACACTCTGCGAAGACCTCGGACTGCGGTACTGGCAGCGGATCATCGGCCTACTCGCAGCCATCAGAGATGGCGAGCTCGTGATGCGCCCTTCGCTGTGGCAGGTGCTCACAGTGCGCCGGGCACGCGCCCGTGGCGAGCGAACCCACGTAGTCGCGCACGAGGACGTGCTCGTCTTTCGCAAGCCCTGCGCACCAGCAGCCAAGGCGAGGGTCGTGCGAAAGGCGGCGTAATAACGCCCATGGGCCATGACCGGATTGTCGATTGACATCTCCCCAGAGTTGGTAGAGCGGATTGCCGAGCGGGCTGCCCAGGTCGTCGCTGAGCGCCAGCGACAGAGCAGCCCGCCCGAGCCGCTCCTGACGGTCGATCAGCTCGCCGACACGCTCGCTACAACGTCGGAATGGGTGCGTCGCCACCAAGTCGAGCTAGGCGCGTTCCGACTCTCCGATGGCGGCGGCAGAAACCCGATCAGGTTCCGCGCATCGGAGGTCGAGCGGTTTCTTGCTGAGCGCCGCCTAATACCGCCCGAGAAGCCACGAGCCCGGGGCTGGCGCGACGATCCAGATTGGGCGCTGGGATGAGCACCGTCTTTGCTATGAAGGGCGCCAAGGCTACCAGAGCACGCGCCAGGGCATAGGTTCTGGTATGCTTTCCAGCATAGGTTTTAGCATCAACCGGGGAAGGTGGGAGGGTTGTGGCGACAACAAGCGAGAAGGTCCGCGAGAACTTGCTACGAAGGGTCGCCGATCGGCAGGGACTCGCGCTCCGAAAGTCACGAACCCGCGATCCTAGGGCGATCGACTATGGCCTTTGGATGATCGTCAGTTTGATTCCAGGTCACCCCGATATCGGGACTGGTCCCACAGGCAAGCCGACCATGACCCTGGATGAAGTTGAAGCCAACCTAATGGGAGATGATGCGTGATGGCCGCTGGAAGCATCCGAGAGCGTGGCGGCCGGTTTTATGTCCGCACGCGCGTACAGGTAGTAGACCCAGAGACCGGCGAGGTTCGCTGGAAGCAGGTAGAGAAGGCCGCCGGGTCAAGCAAGCGCCAAGCGCAGAAAATCGTCCGAGAGTTGCAGCGCGACGTTGACGATGGGCTCTATGTGCCGACCGCCTTGACGGTGTTGGAGCTTGGACGCAGGTGGCTACGCGAGCATGTGCAGCCGAACCTCAAGCCGGGCGCAGCAGCGAACTACAAGGGTACGTTCTATAAGCACGTTGCACCGACACTCGGTGCAGTCCGCGTTGACGACTGCAAGCCTCAGATGGTGAAGGCTCTACTTGGGCGCAAGCGTGCGGAAGGGCTGAGCGAGGAAACAGTAGCGAAGATTCGCCGGCATATTCACGCCATGTTCGCGTTCGCCCAGGATGCTGGATTGGTCACGATCAACCCGGCGAGCGCTCCACGTAAGCGGGGGCAGAAGCAACGCAAACGCGCACGCGGCACTGCGCTCAGCTCGGCGCAGATTGCAGCGTTCCTTGCCGCTTGCTCGCCGAGGTGGCAACAGTTCTTCACGGTCGCGCTCGACACGGGCTTGCGTCGTGGAGAAATGATCGGGCTTAGGCGGGAAGACGTATCACTGCTTGAGCGCGTGCTGTATGTGAAGCGCAGCATCGGAGCATACGACAATCCAGAAGAAGATGACGACGGCGAGAACCCACTCACGACCAAGACAGAGGCGGGGGAGAGACTGGTTCCGATCCTAGACGGCGCTCAGGCAGCATTGGAAGAAGTGCTTTCGGCTGCGGTAGATACCCGCGACCAAGCACCCGTCTTTGCCACAGTCGAGCGTAAGCGTGGACGTGACGGCGTGATGCGCCCGACTGGCCGACCTCTGAGCCCGCGCATGGTGACAAGAGTGTTCCGTCGGTATGCCGACCGTGCTGGTCTACCCGAGACGATCCGCCTTCACGACCTACGGCACACGGCGATTACGAACGCAATCAGTCAAGGCGAGGACATCATGCTTGTGTCCGCGTTTGCGGGTCACGCCAAGACATCCACCACCGTAGACGTTTACTCCCACCTCCTGCCTAAGCGAGCACACGAGGCAGCGCGTCGGATGCGTTCGGTCTCAATTGCGGCATCCTCCCAAGAAGATCATGCGGAAGCTGACGGCGCCATGCACATCGCCCCAGCTTCTAAGTGAGTGCCGGCCCGTGGGACTCTGGAAACGGCTTACGCAAGTGCGGGTGGGCCCAGTCGAACTCCGGCTGACGGGAGGCCGCGATAAGTCGATTCCGTTGCCCGAGCAGACGCCCTACTCTGCAGGTCAATGGCGGACCTTTCTCCGTGCCCGGAACGTCGTAACCCTCTTGGCTGTTGCGGGGCTCATGCTGAGCATCGCTGCGCTTCTCGTACTGGTTGGTATTGGCGAGACACAGATCGTAGCCTCGGAATCTCCGGGTCGTCACACGGCCCACCTGTTTACGAATGGTTGGTTCGACGGAGGCCTAGTCTTTGCTGTGGCAGGCATTCTCGTCGGGATCGTGGCAATCAGCGCCAGCAGCAGTCAGGCTTCGGCGCTTAGGGAGTTTCCTGACCTCACGATTAGGGTCATCGCAAAGGCCACGTTCGACACGTCTGAACCGGGTGCGGCACCGTTCGGCGGCCGTTCGGTACGCCTGTATTACGTTCGCGTGCGGGTCTTCAATCGAGAGCGCGAGAGAAACGCCAGCCTCTCGTTGACTCTTCTCTGGGACACACTACCGGAGGCCTTTACTCGCACGGAGCGTTGGAGCAATATAACGGCCTTGGGGTTTCCTCCAGTGCGATGGAAACCGGACGCGCTCGATGGCTTGCCAGCCATCGAACAGATGCCGCCAATTCTGCACGTAGACCCTAAGACGATCGGGGAAGGCGACATCTTCTTTGAAATCCCTAGCGACCAGATCGAGAAGCTGGACCAGAATACGTCGCCTCGAATCGAACTCGTTGAGCACAACTCAGGCCAGTGGATCACTGTGCCAACGGCATCCGGCGAGGTCTACGGTGGCATTGGAGTCTGACTGCCGGCGCCCGGCTTAGTGGTACAAGAAGCTCACCATTACCCTCACGTAGCGCCGCCGGTCAACCAGTTACTAAATCCCCATCGTGCGAGCGAGGTCACCGGCGTAAAGGATCCACGGCTGTCCTTCGGCCCATTCCCACGCAATGGCTTCCACAAGCTCGTCAATCTCATCCACTGTAGGCTCGCGGCCTAGGCAGTGCCGCAACACGATCCGAGCACACTCGCCGCGTGACACGTCATCGGCCCAATCCAGCCTGTCAGTCGTGTCAGAAGCGAGCGGATCGGTTAGCCACTCCAAATCAACATCGGGATTAATTGGAAAGTCGCTTTCCTCTACATAGTTGTACTCAATAATGGCGCCATCGGGGCCAGATGGTCTCGGGCTCTCCCAGAAGTCACCCGAATAGTAAGCCTCGCCGTATGAGGGAGAGTAGAACCGAGGAAGCCGCTCGATCTCGGCGACGATAACTCGAAGCCTAATGCCGTGCCGCTGCTCTGCACGTCTCTTTGCGGCGGGGCTGAAGTCCGAGCTCGTGATAAGGAAGCCCAAATCTGCATTTACGTCTTCGGCTAGACCAATGAACGCCTCGACTTGAGTAACGTCGATGTTGCGTTGATAGCACTTGCAATCGACGATCGCAGTCACGCTCGGCTCGACACTGCCGGCAAAGGGTCCGGTTATAAGCACGTCGATTTGCCGGTCGATCTCGCTAAACCTTCCGGGGAGCGTCTGGTCGAACTCGACCGTTGCGGCCTCTCCTGCCATCTCCTTGAGCTTCTCGTAGATGTGAGCCTCGTAGTCACGCCAGTCGGTGTTAGCCATTTTCGTGAGTTACTCTCTCGATGAAGGGTCGCTGTTGTGGTAGCTATGGACTTCACTGGCCCATCGCGATCAGATGCTCGATTTTGGCGAGCGCTCCCAGGAGCAGATCCGCCAGAAGCCGCTACCTCGCTCACTCAGCGTATCTCTACCGGAGGCATCTAGCGGCCCCCCGAAGTGGCTCCGACATTCTGCTGGAGCCGGGAGTACTATCGAACACATGTTCCCAACATCGACCCGGGGGTAGCTGTGGTCGGATGTGTCTTCTGTGGCGCTAGGCCCACGACCAACGAGCACGTCTTTCCGCAATGGCTCCTCGGTGTAATCCCTGGGGCTGGGCGACTCAAGCACACGTGGGCTGCGCCCGAGGGCAGCGATTCAGAGAGCCACGCGTGGACAACCGATGTCATCGACTTCAAGGCCAATGTCGTCTGCGGTTCAGAGTGCAATCACGGTTGGATGGAGCGGCTTGAGAAACGAGCCCGTCCGTTCCTTGAACCAATGATCCGTGGGCACCAGAGCACGCTCTACCCCGAAGGTGCCGAGATGATCGCCTACTGGGCACTCAAGACCGCCACGATGATCGACTTCGCGCAGGAGGCTGAGCATCGCTGCGTGCCTGAGTCCGTATACGCCGAGCTATACGCCGCCAAGGGCGTCCTACCGCAGACGTTCGTCTGGCTCAGTGCGTGCGACTTTGGAGCCGGCGCGCTCGCACGTCCACGCACGCTTCACCTAAACACTGGCGATCCGCACCACGCCGGATTCGGGATGACCCTCGGTGTCGGCCATCTCGTCATCGAGATCATCCGGGTTCCAACCGAGGATGAGAAGACGTTGGAGATCAGGGGACAACTTGCTCCCGCTATCCGGCGGCTCTGGCCCTACACGAACGTCGTCGTCTGGCCGCCAACTGCCGTGCTCGACCGGAACGAAGTGTCCCAGCTAGGGACGCTTATCGGGAGAAGCCCCACAGCCTTGACATAGCGCAGGTCGCTGGGAACTGCTACCGGTCAGCCGCACCCACTCTTGCGGTCGCGCCGCGCGGGTCTACTACCATTCAATCGACGATCTCCGTGACGAAGGGACAGCCTAGCGTCCCGTGACGGGGGTCGAGACCGGATGCGCGGGTGACGCCGCCTCCAGTACGGTCACTCGGACGATCACAGCACCGCTGCTCGATAGCCAAATGCCCAGTGGCCGTGCTGGAACTCGTGGAAGCAGGGCTCGCGCATGAGCCACGCCCTCGTCGCCGTCTCGTGCCGGACCCCGCCTCGGAAAGAGTAGCCGCGTCGCCGCAGCTCGCCGGCAACATCGACGGTGGACATCATCGTCTGCGCTACCGCAAGGTGTCGAGCCAGGACTGCGAGGGCATCCGGATCGCCCACCCGCTCGATTGCAAACTCTCCCACGCGCTCGCCCGCTGCCATGCCTTCCGCCACTCGTTCCATGAGCGGCGGTCCGTACTCCCGCGCGGCCTCGCCGACCTTGGCGCGGAAGCTGCGACCTCGCTCACTTAGGAGGAACAGGAACAAGCCGCCCAGGATCACCAGGCCGATGAGTGCTACGGCGTCGTTGCCGAGCTTTGCGCTCGCCTTCTTGGCTCCCTCGACCGCCATCGCCCCGCTGAGTCGCGGGACCAGCGTGGCGCTGTTGACGCCGGTCCCATACTGGCCCACGGCGTACAGGTCGATCGCCACGGCGTCGGTCTTGATCTCGTCAGGGAGCCCGAACGGCCGGAAGTGCTTGCGGTTGTCGGTGGCGAGGACAGCCGGGGCCAGGAGAGAGGCAAGGATGGCCGTGGGAACGTCCTTCCAGTGCACACCCTCGATCCGTGGATCGCTCACGGCATCGTCGCGCAGCTTGACAAAGCGGACGTTCGGGACGATGAGCGAGTTCCATGTTGCCCGAACCATCTGGAGATCGACGCCCTGACGTTCGGCAACCTCCGGAAGATGCCTGATTGCCTCGCCGCCCGCAGGTGCGGCGGCGAACAGAACGACTCCCGTGGAGAGCGAGTAGCCGCCGCTCGCCCTGCCGAGCAGCGCGCCGGCCCAGCCCTTGCGGATGGTGTACTCGACGTTGCGGATCAGCACGTCGGCGTCAACGACCACAGGGACAGGCATCAGCATCATCGGTCTGTTGTAGCGATCACATCGGCCGGCCCGGGGAGCTGTTATGTCTTGTGGAGGAAGCCGTCGGCTTTGGGTGGGTTGGCAGCGCCAAGGGCAAGACCGTCCGTATGGCACGATGGTCAGGTGGCTATCCGCGACGATTTCCGGCCTCCGTAAAGAATGAACTAGCCCGCCGAGCCGGGTTTCGCTGCTCTCGGCCAGAGTGCCGCGCGCCAACCAGCGGTCCCTCAGACACACGCAGGACGGGCGCATCGAGCGTTGGGGTCGCGGCGCACATCACAGCAGCAGCGCCGGGGGGACCCCGCTACGACCCCAGCATGACACCTCACGAGCGGCAGTCAGCAAGCAATGGCGTCTGGCTATGCCAGAACCACGCTAAGATGATCGACGACGACGCACGCCGGTTCAACGTGAGCTTGCTCCAAGTCTGGCGATCTGCCGCCGAGCACGCTGCATCCGATGAGCAGGGACGGCCACACCCGGATAATCGCCCGGCTCGCCGCAGCATCGTGCCCTTTGAACGGAACCTCCCAAGCGATCGCGAGGAGCTCCGGACCGCTTTGTTCGAGTTCTTGACTGATGTCGGTGCCGTGGCTGCATGGGGAGTGCACGCCGACCTCGCCTATATGACGCTTTACGAGCTAGCGCTTAACGCCCTCATTCACGGAGCTGCGCGATCCCTGTACATCGGGTCTACGGAGCATGTGGTGACCGTGCACGACGACGGCGCACCGTTCGGCCTGCCTGAGCTGAGGAGTGGCGGCCGAGGCGCTCACTTGGCGCTCAAGCACCTTGAGGCTACAGCGGCTGGATCGATCACGGTGCGACATCAGCGTACCGACGCCGGCAACCGATGGTCGCTTGTCGATGAACTTGGGCAGTTCGGCGCTGGTGCTCCCTGTTCGCTAGCTGTCCACGGCTCAGGTCGCGCAGCTGGCTACAACGCAACACGAGACGTGTCGGCGCTACAGGACTGCGAGGAGATACACATCTACGCCCCGCAGCTATGGAGTGTCAGCGACTGGGCCGAGCTCCTTCAGCAGCTCACGAAAAAGTTGCCAGGACGCACACTTGTTATTCACGGCATCCCCCATGACTCGCACGTCCGCAGTGTCCTTGGGGAGATTTTGCGGCATATTCGCATCCCAGATGAGGTTTCGTTGAACATCCGGTTCCCAGACTGAGCGGACATGCGCGTAGGATGCGCTCGGTGTCCTACGTGGCCGTGTCGGATAGCGGGGCTCAGATCTAAGCCGACGAGCGTGGATGCCCGGCGCGTGTCTGAGCGCTCGGCGCCTGATCCGGGTCGCCGTGTGCGCCTACGGCGTGCGCAAACGCCACGCTGCAGTGCTCCAGCGGCTCGTCCGTGGACAACCCATAGTGTGCGAACACCGCCTCGACCGTCTCGGCCATGAGGTTGTACGCCTGGCGGATGTAGGCAAGGCGGAGCCCCTGCTCTCTCGCGCGGAACCGGCCGACCCGGTGATAGCGATGCAGCGGATTGGCGCAGCGACGAAGGTCATGACTGATGAGGCTTCCCCAATCGCCGTGCGACTCACCGGAGAGCGGCGAGTAGCTGAGATCGTAAAGCTCCTTGAGCCCGACATCCTCGGCCATCTTGCGTATCGGGCGGTCAGCGAAGTTTGGCGTAACGAAGATTGGCTGAAACTCCTCCATGACATCCTCGTTGACTGCGGCCTCAAGCCGTTCCAGTGCCTCCTCGTTGGACTGCGAAAACCCACTCTGCTCAACCGCGTCAGCGAAGTTGAGCTTTAGTAGCTTCAGCTTTCCCTGGCCATACGCCTTGTAGCGAGCGTACATCTCAGGGTCGTCCTTCCAGAGCAGCCAAGCGGTCGTGATGCGGGCGTCCACCATCGAGCGGAGGTGATGGGGAGCGTTCTCGTCGGTCCACAAGTTGGGGTCCTCGATCAGGCGGTAAAGCATTCGCACCTCGCGAGCCACCAATCCGAGCCGGACCTCATCCGAAACCGGGTCATACAGATCAGGTCTCACTCTCGCCTGCAGCGTGTCCAGATCCTTCTGAAGTTGCTCAACAGCCGCGACGAAGGCGTCGCGTGCTTGGCGTGGAGTGGTAGGCGGCACAGTCTCGCTCGTCGGGCCGTCCTCATCTTCCTCCTCGGGAGTGAGCACGAGTGCCCTCGCCTGCTCGCATACGCTCAGATGCCAGTTCTGACGCCAGAAGTGTTCGGCCCATGTTCGGGGCGCATCGTCTCCGTTGAGGCCCTGCATGAGCGCGAGGTACATCGCGCGGATTGACGATTCGGCGCGCTTGAGGTCATCGCCTTCTAGGTCGCGCGGGAAGCGCTTGAGGTCATCGAGGACGCGGAGGTGAGAGGCGATGTGCAGCTTCCCGTTCTTCGCCATGCGCGATAGCGGTACGACCCGGAGCTGAGTCGCCCAGCGCCCGTGCCCGTCACGCATCCGAGAAATGAGTCCCTTCAAGTAGGTGAGCCCACGCTCGGGGTCAACGTGGTTCTCAGTACGCCAGTCCTCGAGCAGCCATGCCGCTGGGCACTCGGAGTAGAGGCAGAGTGCGTGAGCGAGGCCGTCATCGAGCGCGCCCGCCTTGGCAACGATCTGGCGCGCCTCTGATCGGTGCTCCTCAGGCACAAGCGAGAAGCTCGATAGGCGTCCGTCGAGGCATGGTCCGTGCTCGTCGTCAACGAACTGATCGAGCCCGCTTAGGGCCGCGTGGTGTGCCCCCCGGTCAGGCCAGTCCTCAGCAACGAGCGAGCCAATCCACAGCATGTCTGGGAGCAGGTCCCGCTCCCACTCAGCGGTCTGAACGTTCATGGGAGGCGCGAGCATCGGCGGCTGGAGTGCTCTTGCCTTTTTGTCGAGGACGTGATCGCTCAGGCGAGACGAGCCGTGGTGCCGAGAGGACGAACTACTCGCCTTTCGCTTGCCTTTACTAGCCCTCTTCCGGCTCGACATGAGACCGACTGTAGACAGCGGGCCGGCGGCGCCTGTCTCCGTGGGGTGGGAAACGGCTCGGCCGGGCCGACGCGATCGGACGGGGTAAGGACATTCTTCTCGTGGCGGCGTTCGGGCCACGCGAAATCTGGACCATCGTGAACGCGTGGAGCCACCTGCTGCCGCTGCGAGCACATGATGCGGCACGCAGGATGTGCTCAAGTGTGCACCATTGTCCGTTGAGTAGCGCCGCCAAGCGGCCCGCAGCTTTTCACTGCTGCGTTGCCCAACCCGTAACCGTTACGCAAGGCAGTAACTAAGGCGCCGCGGCCCATTGACACACCCAGCCCGGGCTTGGCGCCGGAGACCAGTCGAAATGCTGGAGGCCCAGGTTACGGGCGCAACTCGCGACTGCCAAATCTCCCGCGCACCTCGATGAGCACCACTTCGCGATGCTGTCGTCGTCCATCCACGGAGCCGATAGCTCCGGCGCTAGCAGGATGATCGGGAACTGCGGGACGATCAGGCTCCCTCGGGCACGCGGGGCGGTCTCGCAAGCGACCCGCAGAAGCTCGACCTCGCTGGCGTCGAGGCTGGATCGCAGGGTCGCGAAGAGTGGCCAGCAGTCGATGTCCTGGGAGGCGAACCACTCCTGCACGGCTCGCATGTTGTTTAGGTCGGTCTCCTCTACACGACCTCGGTGCTTGACCTCGCCGACGATCACTTGCGGCTGACCCCGAGAATCGCCAAACAGGAGAAAGTCCATCTCGCATGACGTGTCGCCTGGTCGTCCTCTTACGGCCAGGTCGGTCGCCGTCAACTTCGCGCCAAAGATGTGAGGCGCTGCGTTTCCAATGTGGTTCCAGGCCCGGATAGCGGCTCGCGTAGCAAGTAGGGCGATCGCCTCGAAAAGGCGATCCTCGTCAATGTCCGGTGGGGTGCGGTACTTCCAAGTAGCCTGTGATCCCGTGTGGGCCAGAGCAAAGCCGAGTGGATAACAAGCCGAGCACATCGGGCATGTGACTTCAGTGTCAAGTTCCTCGGGACGCATCGCGGCCGGAATCGTGCATTCCGGGCACCGGACGGACAGGTACGGTCGCAGCAGCTTCCGACGAAGCAGGCGCAACGATACGCCCCTGGCATACGCGTCCGGCTCCTGGGCGGCAAATAGGAAGTCGCCTGGCCAGCTTCCCGAGTGTTTGCGGGCTATGTCGTCAAGCTGGTTACGAGTCTTCCCACGAGGTGAGCGGATTACGGCGGCCAAGATCTCTCTCGTCGCCGGTTCTATCGGTGCCGACGCGTCGGGACCTCCGAAGATCGTCCCAAGTCTGGTAGTAAATACGCCATTGTCACTCTGGTCGAAAGACCATCGTGATCCCCGAAACAGAGCCGCAACAGCGTCATGGGCTGGCACAAGCTCAAGCTGGCAGTCGGTGGCTGTCGTGCCGACTGCGATAACACGGCCTTCACTCACTGGCCGATGCATCGGCGCCGAAAGTGGCATCCTGCCAAGTAGTTCCGACAGCACGCGAAGGTTCGGCAGGGTAGCCCAACGTGTCGCAGTTGGGTCGCTCTCACCCGAGAGAGAGATTTGTGCTGCCACCAGCATTTCGGCAGTTGCAGACCGTTGTGCGATTTCCAGGGGGAGCGTAGGAAGTGGGACACTCGGATGCCAGTCGTTAGGGCCGGCTTCTACCGAGAAGGTGCGTGAGAACCCAGTCTGGATCGGATGGGCTCCGGTCCAGCCTATGAGTGAGATCTCGTGCTCAACAAATGGGTTCACGGTCGCGCTGCGCAGGAGCTCTAGAAGCTCACCAGGCACTGCCGTGTCGGTGGGGCGCAAGAGCACGGTGACATGGGGTGGGAGCGGACTGCCATCGCCGCGTCGCCAGCGGTCCAGCGCACCATCAGCGCGCATGTCCTCAAGCCAAGCCGTAGCCGCCTCAGTCACTCTTTGGCTATGGCCTATCGGCCACGGAAACACTCGGCCGCCATACGCACGCGCATTCCAGAAGCGCAGAAGGTCAACAGGGTCCGACGGGTCGAGGACGACGAAGCCGTCAGACGTGGACTCGCCGGTGTAACTGGTGTGCGCCGCCGTGACTTGCACGGGCGTGATGCCTTCAATGGGCAAAATGTGACCCTCTGGATCTATTTCTACCTCGCCTGCCCGGTCCACGAACTGCGCCTCCAGCGTGCGGTCGAAATCTGAGGACCCAAATGCCCCGAACCAGACAGCGAACAACAACGCCAGCGGATCGGTAGGCGCCCAACTATGGTGAATCAACTGGTGATCGTGGCCGATCGAGCCGAGGAGCATGTTCGCAGCAAGCAAGCGCGATGATCTGTATTCATTCGGCTCATCGTAGGGACCGAAGGGCGAGCGACTGACCCACTGATACCCCGGTGTTGCAGTTATCTGTCGAACAGCAGGATTGTCGGCGGTGGCATAGATCGCATCGACGCTCAGCGCGTCAGCGCGGCGTAGAGCGCTGTTGCGATCAGCGGGATCAAGAAACGGCGTGTAGATCCCTCCCCATGATGAGGTTGCGCACTGAGTGGCACGTGCAAGCTCGTCGCCATCGGCTGCCACAAGCAGGCCCAGACGCACCGGGCGGACCATCACCCGGCCGCTAAGACTCACGTTGGCCATGCTTATGCCGGCCGGCCAGCGGAAGCGCGCGGCTTGGAGCGGGCGATGTTCCTGCCACTGTTCGTCATGCCGAACAGCATGACGGGCCGACCGGTCTTGTGGGACGAGGTAGCTGTCTGGGGAGCCTGTGACCATCGGGTGCCGAACACTCGGACGTGCGCCGGACGGTTAGCCTGCTCTCCGATGCTTCTGGGCGGCGCTCGATCGCTCCGAGGATACGAGACGGGCAGACCAAGTTCTTGTGAGGCGATGGGTGCTTGATCCGCCAGATGGGGGTGTGGAAGGGATAGACGATGAACTGCTCGCCTAGAAACCAGCCGCAACCCTGACCACCAGGAAGCAGGCCAGGCGGGTTTCCTTCCCACAAGTCTTCCCACATTCTTCCCACAAACGATGAGGGACAACGTGGCGCGGCGAAGTCGGAGGCCGCCGGAAACCCCAGCAAACAAGAGGATTCAGCCCCATAGGTCATCGTCGTTTGCGCCCCAGGTCGATTCGACAAGGCGGAGGTCACTGGTTCGAGCCCAGTATCGCCCATTTCTGAGGGCCGGACGCGTCGCGATGACGTAGATGGTGCTTGCAGCTTTGCCACCACATTTCCCGTGCGGTACGGTGCCGACGCTTGCAGATCGCAATCACTTGGAGGACGCCGATGCCGGACACCACCTGCCACATGTCGATCTCGCTCGACGGCTTCGTCGCCGGGCCGGACCAGAGCCGGGACAATCCGCTGGGCAAGCGCGGCAGGGAGGTTCACAGCTGGCACCTCGGCGACGAGCGCGCGAACGACGCCGACGCGGCGGCGGCGGCCTGGCTTATGCGACGCCGTGGGGCCTACGTCATGGGCCGCAACATGTTCGGGCCAGTCCGCGGCGTGTGGGATGAGGACTGGGATGGATGGTGGGGCTCCGAGCCGCCCTACCATGCGCCCGTCTTCGTGCTCACCCACCACCCCCGCGAGCCGGTCGAGATGGAGGGCGGCACGAGCTTCCACTTCGTCACCCAGGGCTTCGAGGCCGCCTACGCGCAGGCGCGCGAGACGGCCGGCGAGGATGGCATCGATATCGCGGGCGGCGCCTCGACCGTCCGTCAGGCGCTTGCCGCCGGAGTGATCGACGAGCTCACGCTCGACATCGTCCCCGTCCTGTTCGGGTCCGGCGAGCGGCTGTTCGACGGGGTCGAGTCCTTCGCGTTCGAGCCCGTCGAGGTGCTCCACTCTCCGCTCGCCACGCACATCCGCTATCGGCGGGCGGGGTGAGGAACCCCCCGCGCTACTCGGTCGGTTTAGGCGAGCGGATCTCGACTGCGATCACGTTCGGCGGAGGGGCCGGCGGCATTGGGCTCGGAGGAGCCGGTTTGGGCTGGGTGTGTGCTCGCATCTCAGGTCAAGAGTGTAACGGGGATCGCGGCGGTCAACGCCACGATCTCAATGCCGAGGGCGATGACAGCGTACTTCACGTTTTCGGACGCTTTCTCGAGGATGAGCTGGTTGTCTCTATAGAGGTCGTCCATGTAGCTTGAGGCGGAGGCCTGCATCTGCTCGACGTCGGCGCCACTGTCGGTTGCGAGCTTGAGCATCTCGCCGTCGAGCAGGCCTACCTCGATGTTTCGGGGCAGTAGCGCCGCTGGGCAGGTCCACACGCATCGGAGGTAGGCCAGAGCCGCGAGCCCCAGAGGGATGATGGGCCACGCGGACCCTTTCGCGATCGCGACGCCGGCGACGGGCACGACGATCGACGCCGCCGAGAGGATCGAGGTCGCCTTGGCTCGTATCTGGCTCTCGCTGTCGCCCTGGCTCGCGAGCGCCATTGTGGATAGGGAGACTACGCGCGTTCCGGCACGAGCAGCTCGCCGAGCGGCTCACCAGCGCTTATCAGACGCGCTGCGTCGTCCAGCTGCGCGTCGGTCAGTTCCCCACGCCCCCAGCGACCAAGGAGTGCCTCAGCTACGCCCGGATCAAGGCCCTCGGCGCGAACCGACGCCAGCGCGTTCTCGGCTGCCTGGGCGCGTGTCGTCATGCTCTTTATTCTACCGCCGCTGTTAGCTCCGGCCACAGTGCTCTCAGATCAGCTCAGGTTCGCGCAAATTGCTGCGTAGCCCGGATCTTGCAGGAGGCCGTGTGAAGTGAGGTTTTTGTTGGTGGTTGTGGGGTGGGGTCGGTTGGGGCAGCAGCGGCTCGTCGGGTCAGGGTGTTTGGGGCGTGGTCTGGGGTCGTGTTGGCGGTCGAGTGCCGTTCGCGGGGAGGCTTAGCGGGGCGTGTTGCGCCGAGGGTGAGGTTGGTTGGTCGTCGTGGGCGTGGGGGTCGTGTCAGCCCGGGGGTGTGGAGAGCGCTTTGAGCCGAGCGAACGCGATGGTGAGTTCGTGAGCCCAGGGCCAGCTTGCTTGTATGCGCAGTGTCGCGGTGCGGGCGTGGAAGCAGAGGCAAGCAGCGACGTGCAGGATGCGGTAGCGCAGTCGCGTGGGCTCGCAACGGGCGAGCTCACCGGTGAGTAGTAGGCGCTGGGTCCACTCGAGGACGAGAGCCGGCGTCGTGATGTTGCCCGAGTCACTGGTGTGCGCGACCTATTGACCAGCGGGCGCGCTGTCGAGTGGCAGCGCGGCGATAGCCGACGCGTCGCAGACGAAGCTTTAGTTCACCGGCGGTCTGCGTCGCGCGCGGCAAGGATCGACGCTGCGCTCACGGTGGAGCCGGTCACCAGGCCGCCCGACGTCCGCCTGTAGCGAAGGTAAACGACACGAGAGCCAAATGTGCGTGTCTCGATCAGCTCGAGGTCGATCCCTTTCTCCAGGGGAGGGAAGTAGGGCGTCCCGCCGCCGAGTAGGACCGGGCTAACGAACAGCCGCCACTCGTCGACCAGTTCCAGCTTCATACACGCGCCGGCGAGGCCGGCGCCGCCCACGGCGATGTCCTTTCCGGGCTGTTCCTTGAGCCTCGAGACCTCCTCGCCGACGCCGTCCGTGGCCAGCCTGTTGTTGCCCACGACGCTCTCCAGCGTCGCTGAGAACACGACCTTCGGCAGCGCCTTCCAGGTCTGGGCGAACTCGACCTGTTCCGCGGCCAGCGGACTCTCTTCAGCGGTCTCCCAGTAGAGCATCGTTTCATAGAGCCGCCGTCCGCAGAGCTGCACGCCGACTTCGCGCACCTGCTCGTGGTGGAACCGAAACAGCTCCTCGTCGGGCGCCGACCAGTCGATCGCGCCGTCCGGCCTGGCGATGTAGCCGTCCAGCGACACAGTCATCGAGTAGATCAGCTTCCGCATCAAGCTAATCCCGGTGCGGCGCTCTATTCAGCACAAAGCGCTCCATCGCCTCCGCAAACCCCTCCTGCTCGTTGGAGGCGGTAACCCGCCGGGCGGCGCGCTGCACCTCTGGGCTCGCGTTGCCCATTGCGATGCTGAGGCCGGAGCGGGCGAACATGAGGACGTCGTTGGGCATGTCTCCGATCGTCGCGAACTGGTTGGCGGGTATGCCGAGATGCGCGGCGAGGGAGCTGACGACCTCGCCCTTGTTCGCGCGGGGGTGCGTGACGTCGAGGTAGTAGGGCTGGGATTGCGCGGCGGACACGTGGTCGCCGAACTTCTCGCGCGCGTGCTCGGTGGCCGCCGCCACCGAGTCATGGTCGTCGGAGACCCCCACGATCTTGGCGACGTCCTTGACGCCACCGAAGCTCTTGACCACCGTCGGCTCGAACCGCACCGTGCGCGACTCCCGGTCCACGTGGGGAGCCTTGGGGTCGCGCACGAGCCAGTCGGCGCCGCTGTACAGCCACACGTCGAGCCCGGCCGCGGATAGCAGCTCGATTGCCGGGCCGACGACCGCATCGGGGATCGTCTTCTGATCCACAACCGACATGTCCGGGCGCACGATCAGCCCGCCGTTGAAGGCCGAGATCGGCGTGGTCAGAGCGAGTGGCTCTATCAGCATCGACATTCCGCGGGGCGGGCGGCCGCTGGTGACGGCGAACTCGATGCCCCGCGCGCGCAACGCGTCGACGGCCGCAATCGCACGCTCGCTCAGGAGCTTCTCCTGTGTCACCAGCGTGCCATCCACGTCGGCGAGCACGACCCTGATCGGTGGCTCGGTCATCGCGTCCAACCCCTGGTCTTCACTGCCCGGTGGCGCCCTGTATGGGCAGCTACTGCGACGAACGGCATCAACGGGATGGTAGGGGGTTGGGCCTGGGCTGGCGCCCGTCTCGCACCACGGCGACGGGCACCTGTCCGGGCTGTACGT
The DNA here is from genome assembly GCA_035483595.1 of Solirubrobacteraceae bacterium. Classification (GTDB taxonomy): domain Bacteria; phylum Actinomycetota; class Thermoleophilia; order Solirubrobacterales; family Solirubrobacteraceae; genus Palsa-744. The sequence goes on along the minus strand of DATHPU010000014.1, from coordinate 27,119 downwards.
CGACCCGAGCATGAGCTGCTCTGCCGGCGCCACGCGATTCTCCACCCCGCGGTGACTGCGCTGTAGCATCGCAATTCATGGGATCTACGGATGAGTTTCGTCGGCGCGCACGCGCGACGTGGGCATCGGGTGACTGGGACAACTTCGCTCGGCTGGTCGAGCCCGTCGGCACGCTCGTGCTCGACCGCATCGGGATCGAGCCGGAGACGGAGCTGCTGGACGTCGGGACCGGCAGCGGCGGCAACGTGGCGATCCCGGCCGCTCTGCGCGGGGCCAAGGTGGTGGGCTGCGACGTGACGCCCGAGCTGTTCGAGCATGCGCGCCACCGCGCCGCAGCGGCGGGCGTGGAGGTCGAATGGGTCGAGGCCGATGCGCAGGACCTGCCGTTCAAGGACGCGAGCTTCGATCGTGTGACCTCGACGTTCGGCGCGATGTTCGCTCCCGATCACGCCCGCACGGCCGCGGAGCTGGTCCGGGTCTGCCGCCCCGGGGGCCGGATCGCGATGACGACCTGGGTCAACGACGGCTTCGCCGGCGAGCTGTTCAAGCTGATGGGCTCGGTCATGCCACCGCCGCCGGCGGGCGTGCAGCCGCCACCGCTGTGGGGAATCGAGGAGCACGCTGAGGAGATGTTCGCCGCCGCCGGCGCCGCGACCACGATCGAACGCGAGACCGTCGACTTCGACTTCCCGTCGGTCGAGGACGCCGTCGAGCGTTATGCCACGGATTTCGGTCCGTTCGTGATGGCCCGGACAGCTCTTGAGCCGCAGGACCGCTGGGAGGAGTTCCTGGGAGCGTTCGCAGAGCTGATCCACCGGTTCAACCCCGCGAGTGACGGCACCGCGAAGATCCGTTCCGACTACCTGGTGGTCCGCGTCGAGCGCTGACATGGCCTGGTTCAGTTCACGCCTCCGGGCTCTGCGTGCTCGATCCAGTTCGGCACCAACATCGCGTCCGGTGCGCCCGGCTCCGCCCAGGGCATGTACCTGGCCGTCTCAGACCTCGAGGCTGCGCGTGAGCAGTTGGTGGCGCGTGGCGCGGACGTGAGCGAGGTGTTCCACGAGGGGGCGCTCGGCGCCCGCTTCCATACCGCGGACCGTGTGCCCGGGCCGGCTCCCGATCGCGCCACGTACGGCTCGTTCGCCGCCTTCAGCGATCCGGATGGCAACGGCTGGCTGCTGCAGGAGATCACGACGCGCCTGCCGGGCCGCTGAGAGGAGAAGCTGATGGGCACGACATACGAGTCCGATGACTATGACGTGATCGTGCTCGGCGGCGGCTCGCCGTGCTCAGGGAGGGCATCGAGCTGGTGCTGTCCGCGGACGCGGTCGCCGCTCGCCACGAGGGTGGGGACTACGTCCTGGAGACCGACGACGGGCGCGAGCTGCGCGGGGAGCGGCTGCTTGTCGCCACCGGGCGGCGCCCGCGGGTGCTCCGGCTCGGTCTGAGACCGTCGGCGTCGATCCAAACCCGCATGGGGTTCCGGTCGACGAGCACCTGCGTGCCGCCGAGAACCTGTGGGCGATCGGCGACGTGAACGGCATCTGGCCGCTCACCCACGTCGGCAAGTATCAGGGCGAGGTGGTCGCCGCGAACATCCTCGGCCAGCCGCGCAAGGCCAACTACGAGGCCGTTCCGCGCGTCGTCTACACCGACCCGCAGGCCGCGGCGGTGGGGGCCTCCGACGGTCGTTTCAGCGCCACGGTGCCGGTGTCGGAGGTGGCGAAGGCCGCCACCTACGCGCGCTCGTATGCGGACCACAAGGGCTTTCTGACGCTGCTCAGCGACGGCGAGCGTCTGACGGGCGCCTACGCGCTCGGTCCCGAGGCGGGCGAGTGGCTGCAGCAGGCCACGCTCGCGATCCGCGCTCACATCCCGCTCGACGTTCTCACCGACACGATCCAGCCGTTCCCGACGTTCTCCGAGATCTACGTCGCCGCGCTCAAGGCGCTCCGCGGCGATATCGCGGGCGCAGCCAAGGCAGCCGGCGCGGGACCGCCCATGGCCAACTGACGGCGAGCCTGCGGGCTGCCCCATCCTCGACACCGGAGCCGCTGCGCTCGTCATCGACCCCGCGCAGCTCAGGCACCAGATCCCGCTGGCGCTCGCGCGCCAGGGCGGTTGCAATGTGATCGCCGAACATGCGCTCACTCTTGTGCAACGCCGACGTTCACTCAACACATTTAGCCCCACGTGAGAGTCGGCCGGGTCAGAGATCAGGCAGGCGCGGCGGCGACCGCGTCGACGAGCGCATCGCCGTCCAGCGTCCGCAGGTACAGCACGTGGCGTCTCACACGTCGGCGATTCACCAGGCCGGCGTCCGCGAGCACCGTCAGCTGTTGGGAGACGCCGCCGCTGGTGACACCCAGCAGCCCTGCCAGCTCCGTCGTCGAGCGGGGGCAGTCCAGCGCCATCAACACCGCGGCGCGATTTCGTCCCAGCAGGCGCGCCAGCGCGTCCGGCGCCGCGTCTCGGCGGGAATCCCACAGCATGCCGATGCCGCGCGCGGGATAGATCAGCGCCGGCTGCCACGGCGGCGCCGTCACCACGCACACCTTCGGCCACGTGAACACGCTCGGGATCAGCAGCAGGCCGCGGTCGTCGAGGTCGAGCCGCCCGCCCCAGAATTTCTGGTGGCCGCCGCAGTCCTTGTCGATGCGCAGCACGCCGTCGTCCCAGCTGACCGTCTCGTCGAGGTCCGCGAACAGCGCGCGCGTGCCGCCGTCGGCGATCTGGCGGGCGCGATAGAGGATGTCGTGCTCGAGCAGCGAGCGGACCCGCTCCCAGTCACTGGCGATCGCGCCCTCCCAGTAGCGGCGCATCACCTCTGCGAGGTCCTCGACAGCCGCCCGCGGCTCGGCCAGGAACGGACGTAGCACCGCCGGTATCGGGTGCCCCTCGTATGCGACGCGCACCTCCTCCCGGATCTGCTCGGGCGGCGTCCTCACCATGCTGTCCAGCTCCTCCTCGAAGCGCGTCAGCGGGCTCGTCGGCACCGGGTGAATGAAGTCCGGGTTGTACGTGTCGGAGCCCTGCAGCGCGCGCAGCGAGGAGAGGTCGAGCTCGGCCGTGCGCGGTCTCGCGCGCTCCACCCACGGCAGGTGCAGCGCTCCACGGCTCGGGTCCTCGAGCACCGCCGTGCTCGCGACCAGCTCGATCGTCGGCGAGATCGCGAAGCGAACGCTTGTCAGAGCCTCGGTGTCGAAGACGATCTCCAGCATGCTTCCAGCCTCCCTCGCGACTGTGCCGGCGTCGAGAGATTCAGCTCAGGCTAAATATATTCGCGCGCCCCGGGGCGTTGAAGCTCTATTTCGAGCATCCCCAGCACGTAGCGGTGGCCGCGCGGCTGCGCGCAATCGCCGCGAGCCGCACCGCCGTGCAGGTCTCAGCGGACTGAGCGAGGCTGCATATCTGTCCAGTGCCTCGCGGCCGCGCAGGCCGGGCGACTATCGTCGCCTGAAGATGACGTGGAGCCGACTCAGAGGCGGCATCGCGCTGTTGGCGCTGACGACGATGCTCGTGCTCGCCGTCGTGTCGAGCGCGGCCGCCGGGTATACGCCCGGCTGCGGCCAGATTCCGATCGTCTACGGGATCCCGCCCTGGGGCTTTCACACCGGTCCTCCGGCCGGCGCAATCGGCAGCTTCGCGCGCGGGCACGGCGACATCGACCTGGAAGCGAGCACCGTCTCGGGGATCATCTGCCAGGAACAGCACTTCCGCAACCGCCCAACCCGGTCGATCACGATGACCGTCGCGCACCATCTGGTCAGCCACTCTCATTACGCGACGATGTGGGGCTACGCCGGGAACGTGATGAAGATCGTCGTGCGCGTGCAGGCCAGCAACGATCCGGGGTGCGAGGTCGGAACTGTCGGCCACGCGACGCTGTTCGCGAGCTACAACGGCGTGCGCAGCGACAGCGTCCAGTTCTTCTTCCCCGCTGCCTGCAGGGATCAGGATCACCTTTATCACGGGAGCCAGGTCAACAACCAGGTTCCGCCGCTGTAGCGCGTCCGCAGGCGGACGCTTCGAGCGACGCCGGCGCGCTATTCGTTTGTTCAGCGCCGTCGTCGGGTACGTGCCGGCGGGGATGTCGATCACGCACTTGAACGGGCCGCGCACGGCGATTTCGATTTCACCCGCGCCTTCCAGCTTGCCTTCTTTGACCGTGCCGTCCGTGCCGATTTCGACGTAGCCGTTGGCGTGGTAGTTGAACGTCACGGGCGAGGCGAACTTCGAACATCTGATCCTCCGTGTCCTCCTTGCGCGGTGTCAGACGCTAGGGCGCCGCGCGGGTGGAGCGGCGCACCATCGTGCTTCCCCTGCCGTGGAGCCTCGGCGAGATGCTCCCGCAAGCTAGTAGACGCGTGAGACACACGGTGTTACGAGAGCGTTATGCCCATATAAGGTTCCGGCGTGGCACGTTGTCAAGCCGGTCAGCGTTTGCTTGCCCTGGGTTTCGCGATGGGCGCCCTCGCCCTCGCCCTCGCCGGGTGCGCCACCGCCAGCCCGCAGATGGGCGCCGCCACGTTCCTCGACGAACACGGGACGTCCGCCCAGCGCGTCGCGCTCGAGGCGCGCGCGGTCGAGCTCATGGCCGGGCAGCTACGGACCCCGGCCACGAGACCAGCGCTGGGCCTGCTCGGGAGCCGCGCGGCGCGCGCGCGAGCCGATCTGGCGAGGGCAAGCCGCTGGGCCGTCGCCGGACAGGGCGAAGAAGGCGCCGAAGAAGAAGACGTCCCCCGCGCCGAGACGCAGGTGACCGAAGGCGCCGGCGAACTGGCGAGCGCGATGTCGGCGCTGCAGTCCTATTCCCGCGCGCCGAGCGCCGCCGCACTCGCCCGCTACCGGGGCAGGCTCGCGCAGGAGCGCGCGCAGTGGAACGAAGGCATCGCCCAGCTGTGGCATCTCGCGCACAGGTCCTCTCCGCCGACCGTCTGAGCCGGTCCGCGCGCAGGTCATCCGGGGAACCGGCGGCGGCCTTGGCCGCGGTGCTCCCACTATCGTGTGCGCGTGCCCTACACACCTCCCAAGGAGACCCTCGACCGCTACGCCTCGGTGCTCGTGGACTTCGCACTCGGCGGCGGCGACGGCATCCGCGCGGGAGAGGTGGTGCGCGTGGTCGCGCCCGACAGCGCCAAGCCGCTGTACGCCGCTCTGAACCGAGCCGTGTGGCGCGCCGGCGGCCATGTGATCGGCGCCTACCAGCCCGACGACGGTCCCGACGTCAACCTCGCGCGCGACTTCTACGAGCTGGCCAGCCCCGAGCAGCTCGACTTCTTCCCCGCTCGCTACACGCGCGGGATGATCGACGAGATCGACCACCAGGTGAGCGTCATCGCTCCCGGCGATCCGCGCTCGTTGGACTCCGTCGAGCCGGCGCGGATCATGCGCCGCGGCGAGACCATGCGCCAGCTGCTCGACTGGCGCGGGGAGAAGGAGAACGAGGGTCGCTTCACGTGGACGCTCGGGCTGTACGGAACGCCCGGCATGGCCGCTGAGGCCGGCACCGACCTGGAGACCTACTGGCAGCAGATCATCGACGCGTGCTTTCTCGACGATGCGGACCCGCTCGCGCGCTGGCGCGAGGTGGGGGAGCGCGTGGAGCACACGCGCCAGTGGCTCGACGGGCTCGAGATCGAGCGCGTGCACGTTCAGGGCGAGGACGTCGATCTATGGGTCAGCGTCGGCGAGCAGCGGCGCTGGCTGGGCGGGCGCGGGCGCAACATCCCCAGCTTCGAGCTGTTTACCAGCCCCGACTGGCGCGGCACCGAGGGCTGGATCTACTGCAACCAGCCGCTCTATCGCTACGGCAACCTCGTCAAGGGCATCCGTCTCACGTTCGCCGACGGGCTCGTCACCGGCGCCAGCGCCGAGCAGAACGAGCAGGTGCTCAAGGACATGATCGCCACCGAGGGCGCGAACCGCATCGGCGAGTTCTCGCTCACCGACCGGCGCTTCTCGCGGATCACGCGCTTCATGGCCCAGACGCTCTACGACGAGAACTTCGGCGGCGCCCACGGCAACACCCACATCGCCCTCGGGCGCTCCTACCAGGACGCCTACGACGGCGACCCCGCGGGCGTCAGCGACGAGGAGTGGCAGCGGCTCGGGTTCAACAGCTCCAGCGTGCACACCGACGTCGTCTCGACCAGCGATCGCATCGCCACCGCCGTGCTGCGCGGCGGCGAGCAGCAGGTCATCTACCGCGACGGCCAGTTCCAGCTCGACTAGCTCACCCGCGCGCCGCGAAACACCGGCAGACCAGTCGTGGCCACCCTCGCGCCCGAAGCTCCTCTCGTCTGTGAGCCAACGCTGATCACGTGTCCAAAACCCCCGCGAGGATGTTGGCCAGTCGGCCCTTCAACCAGGGAGCCGATCCGAGGAGGCTGATGACATGACCGCGGATCCCGAGATCATCGGCGGACCCACTCCCATCCCCGTTCCGCGCGAGGGCGACCTCTACCGCTGGAAGGTCCAGAACGGCCGCGCCGAACAGCACGTGTACGTGCAGATCGCCGGTTCGCTCAAGCCCGAGCGCTTCGAGGAGCCGCTGCGGTCCGGGATCGAGTCCAAGGGCGAGTCGGTGCTGCGCAAGCTGCTCGAACGCGGCAACGTCCCCACCCGCATCAAGATCACGTCCGCCGGCATCACCGAAGTCGGCACCGATCGCCGCTCGCGCCCCTGCTCCGTCTGAATCCGCGCCCCTGCTCCCTCTGAATCAGGATGGCGCGCTCGCGCGCACGAACTGCTCGGTCACCGCGAACGCCCGCTCGATCGTGCTCCAGTCGAGGTTCTCGGGAGTGTCCGTCGGCCAGTGGTAGTTGGACGGGAACTTCATCGCGTCGATCGACGCCAGCGTGACCGCGTCATAGCCGCGGCGCAGCGCGATCAGCGCGTCGGTGGCCGCGACCGTGCGCAGGCCGCGCACCAGCTCCACGCCGACCGCGTTCGCGGCCTGCGCCAGGCGCTCGCGCGCCGCCTCGCTGTAGGGGCGCATCCGCAGCATGCCCTCCGCCTCCACCAGCGTGAGCGTCGGGCTGCCAACGCACTCCAGGCACAGCACCGTCGTGGCCTGCGGGTCGAGCGTGTCGCGGTGGCGGCGCATGAACCCCTGCATGCCCTCCATGAACGACTCCTCCGAGCCGGTCGACAGGAGCAGCACGCGCACGCCCGGAGCGGGGCGCTCCGCCAGCGCACGCGACAGCGCCACCAGCACCGCAACCGCGCTGAGGTTGTCGTTGGCACCTGGCACCACCTCGCTGCGGCCGATGTCCGCCATCGCGCCCGCCGCGCACGCGCCCAGCAGCGAGCCCGTGCGCGAGAGGCCCCTGCGTCCGAGCAGCGCGCCGAGCGCCACCAGCACCGGTCCCAGCCATGTCGCATACATGATCGGCGCGCTCTGCTGTGAGCGCTGGTGCTGCTCGGGGAAGCTCTCCGCGAACAGCCGCGGCAGCGCCGGGTGGAACACCAGCCCGCTGTGCGCCGCGTCGTGATGGGCCACCACCACGACCGTCTCCGCGGCGTCGGCGTCGCCCGCCTCGGCGAGCACGTTGAACGTGTCGCGGTGGGGGAGGGCCGCGCGGCGAAACCACAATCGCCCGCCGCTCACGTCGTCCCAGATCGCCGCCGCCGCGCCCGCGCCGAGCAATACCGTCAGCAGCCGCGCCGCCCGCGAGCGCGTGCGCCGCGCCGCGAGTCCGGTCGCGGCGGCGCCGGCGTTGAGCAGTCCCAGCGGCCACCAGTAGCCGCCGTGCGCGCGCTCCACCTCGACTGTCGCGCTGTGCCCGTGGTGGCGGATCCGCGCCGCGATCCACTCTGCCGCGCGACGCTCGCCCTCGGATGCCGACGGGCGCTCGAAGCGGGCGAGCTCGCTCACCACCGTGCGCAGCTCCTGCGCCAGCCACCGCTCGGGCGCCGGGCGCGAGCCGTTCACCGCGACGCGCTTGTCGGCCGTCGGCGTCACGGGCGTGTCTCGCGCTTTGTGTCGGCGGATCGCAGTGCTTCCATACGGGCCATTCTCGCGCAGATCGCCGTCGACTGAGGCTCGGCTCGACCTGGACAATGCCCCGGGACGCGCCGGCTCGGGTAGGGTTGACAGCATGAGCGGGCTCGCGCGCGCCGGCGGACTTGCCTACCGAGAGGCGGGCGCCGCAACCGACCCCGCGGTGCTGCTCGTCCACGGCTATCCCCAGTCCTCCTACATATGGCAGCACGCGCTGCCCGCGCTCGCCGCCGCGGGCTGGCGCGCGCTCGCCCCGGACCTGCCCGGCTACGGCGACTCCGAGCCAGGCGACGCGGGCGCCGGCGCGTGGGAGCGTCACGTAGAGGCGCTCGAGCGCTTCGTGCAGGCGCTGCAGCCCGGACCGGTGGCGCTCGTCATGCACGACTGGGGCGTGATGATCGGCCTACGCTGGGCGTGCGATCACCCCGGCGCGGCCAGCGCGCTCGTGATCTCCGACGGCGGCTTCTTCTCCGATCGGCGCTGGCACGATCTCGCGAACGTGATGCGCACCCCCGAGGAGGGTGAGAAGCTCGTGCACGCGTACACCCGCGAGGGGCTCCAAGGCGCGCTGCGCGCGGTCTCCAGCGGCATGAGCGCCGCGGCGCTCGCGGAGTACTGGAAGGGCTTCGCCGACGACCAGCGGCGCGTGGCGCACCTCGAGCTGTATCGCTCCGGCGACTTCGACAAGCTCGTGCCGTATGAGGGGCGCGTCGCCGCGCTGAACCTGCCCGCGCTGATCCTGTGGGGCGCCGAGGACCGCTTCGCCGGCGTTGCCATGGCGCGCCGCTTCCACGCGGAGCTGCCCGGCTCCGAGCTCGAGGTCCTCGACGGTGCCGGGCACTTCGTGTGGGACGACGAGCCCGAGATCTCCACCGCCGCGCTCGTCGACTTCCTGGGACGCCGCGGGCCGCGGTGAAAAACACTCACCGGCGCGGTAGCCGGTCGACCGCTCGCGCCGTGAGCCGTCAAGCTCGCGGCTTCGCGCGTTCGACGGCCTCCGCGAGGCCCGCCAGGCTGACGTCGAGCGCGACCGCGATGCGCCTCACCGTCGTCCACGTGGGGTTTGCGTGGCCGCGCTCGATGCGCGCGAACGCCGCCACCGTCAGGCCCGCTCGATGTGCCAGATCCTCCTGCGTGTCGCCGCGCTCGATGCGCATGCGACGCACGGCCGCCGCGAGCGCGACGTCGGGCTGCGTGGGGGCCGACACAATCAGAAACATCGCACGTCGCGAGTAGCAAGATCCAGACAGCCAGCTGCTGGTATCTTGCTATCGTCACGCCATCCCCACAGACGGCGCTGGCCAGGCCGGCACGGCGCGCCAGCGCGCGCAGGTGCCGGCCGCTACTCGGAAACTGGGAGCTGAGTAGCCGGGAGGCGATACTTGCGCGTCCGCGGACAGCGCTCGAGCAGTCCCAGTTCCACCAGCGTGGACGCATAGCGGTGGGTCGTGCTGGGGCTCATGTTCAGATCGTTCGCCAGTTCGATGATGCCGCGCTCCTCGTCCTCGGGTCCGAAGCGCGTCAGCAGCGACAGGCCGCGCAGCAGCGACCGCGACAGGCGCGGGTCGCTTTCGTCGACCTGCAGGTGGGCGCCGCCCATTAGCGTGGACACGTCCGGCGCGCGGCTGTTGGTCGCCGCGCGCATCACCGCGTCGACCTGGGCGGGGGACAGGGTGATCGAGATGGAGATTCGCTGGTTTGTGGTCATCGCGCGAGTATATGCAGACGATTGTCTGCGGTGCATGTCTGCTGGGGAACAGCTCGAGACGACACAGTCCGCGAGAACTGCTTGCACGTGCAATCATTGCCCCATGAGCACGATCGCGGTCACGCACTTCACCGACCCCGGCTGCCCGTTCGCCTACTCCGCCAGCCCCGCGCTCGCGGTGCTGCGCTGGCGCTACGGCGACCAGCTCGACTGGCGCCTCGTCACGATCGGGCTCGCCGAGGATCCCCAGCGCTACATCGACGCCGGCTACACGCCCACGCGCTCCACGCTCGGCCAGCAGGGCTACTTCAGGCGCTTCGGCATGCCGCTGCTGATGCAGCCGCGCGCGCGTGTCACCGCCACCTCGCGCGCCTGCCGCGCGATCGTCGCCACGCGCCTGCTGTACCCCGGCCGCGAGGACGAGGTGCTGCGCGCGCTGCAGCTCGCCTGGTTCGCCACCACGCTGCTGCTCGACGACGACGCCGACATCGCCCAGGCGCTCGCGCGCGTCGCGGGACTCGACGTCGACGCCGTCGTCGCCGCGATTGACGACCAGCGCACGCTCGCCGCCTACGAGGACGACAAGCAGCAGACCCGCAGCGCCGAGGGCGGCCCCACCGACTTCCAGGGCAAGGCGCGCCAGACCGACGGGCCCGTGCGCTACTCCGCGCCGTCACTCGTCTTCCAGAACAGCGCCGGCCTGCGCCTGGAGGCCGGCGGCTTTCAGACGATCGACGCCTACGACGTGCTCGTCGCGAACCTCGACCCCACGCTCGAGCGCCAGGCGCCGCCCGAGCAGGCGATCGACGCGCTCAGGCGCTTCCCGGACGGGCTCGTCACCGCGGAGGTCGCCGCGATCATGACCCAGAACAACCAGCTGCCCGATCGCGACGCCGCCGAGCGCGCGCTGATCGAGCTGGCTGGCGCCGGCGCCGCGCGCCGCGAGGCGCTCGCCGACGACGCGCTCTGGCGGCTCGCCTGAAAAGTCTCGCCGTCGCCGGGTAGCCTGCATCGCTGCATGCCGCTCACGGTCACACTCCCCGACGGAAAGCAGCTCGAGCTGCCCGACGGCGCCACCGGCGCCGACGCCGCCGCCGCGATCGGCCCCGGGCTCGCGCGCGCCGCGCTCGCCGTCGAGGTCTCGCTCGGCGGCGCTCCGGACGGCGCCCGCACAGACGGCGACGGTCCTCAGGTGCGCGACCTCGCCCGTCCGCTGCCCGACGGCGCCCACGTCGCCATCCTCACTAAAAACGACGGGCCGAAGGCCCTCGAGCTGATCCGCCACGACGCCGCGCACGTGCTCGCGGCCGCCGTCATGGAGCTGTATCCCGGCGTCAAGATCTCGATCGGGCCGCCGATCGACGAGGGCTTCTACTACGACTTCGAGTTCCCCCACGGCGTCGCGCTGTCCGAGGCCGACTTCCCCAAGATCGAAGAGCGCATGCGCGCGCACGTCAAGGCCGCCGAGCCGTTCGAGCGCCAGGACGTGCTCGTCGGGCAGGCGCGCGAGCGCTTCCTCGCAGAGCGCCAGGACTACAAGGTCGAGCTGATCGACGACCTCGTCGCCGCCGCCGAGCACAGCCTGCACCGCGAGCCGCTGGAGACCGTCTCGCTGTACACCAACGGCCCCTTCACCGACCTCTGCCGCGGGCCGCACGCGCCCAGCACCAAGACCATCGGCGCCTTCAAGCTCTCCTCGCTAGCCGGCGCCTACTGGCGCGGGGACTCCTCAAGGACGATGCTCACGCGCATCTACGGCACCGCGTTCTTCTCCAAGGCCGAGCTCGACCAGCACCTCGAGCGCATCGAGCAGGCCAAGGCGCGCGACCACCGCAAGCTCGGGCGCGAGCTCGGGCTGTTCGCCTTCTCCGAGGTCTCGCCCGGCGCCGCCTTCTGGCTGCCCGCCGGCACCGGCGTCTACAACGCGCTCGTCGGCCTCTCGCGCCGCATGGGCGCCGAGCGCGGCTACAGCGAGGTCAAGACGCCGCAGATCTTCGACTCCGAGCTGTGGAAGACCTCCGGGCACTGGGGCAAGTACCGCGAGAACATGTTCACGCTGCAGGTCGAGGAGCGCGACATGGCCGTCAAGCCGATGAACTGCCCAGGCCACTGCCAGCTGTTCGGGCTCAGCCGCCACTCCTACCGCGACCTTCCCATCCGCTACTCCGAGCCCGGCCTGCTGCACCGCAACGAGGCCTCCGGCGTCCTGCACGGCCTGTTGCGTGTGCGCCACTTCGCGCAGGACGACGGTCACATCTTCTGCACCGAGGAGCAGGTGCAGGACGAGGTCAAAGGCTGCCTGGAGATGGCCTTCGACACGTACAAGCTGTTTGACTTCGACGTCGAGCTCGAGCTCTCCACGCGTCCCGAGCAGCGCGTCGGCACCGACGAGATGTGGGACCGCGCCGAGGACAAGCTGATGCGCGTGCTCGAGGAGATGGGGCTCGAGTACCAGCTCAACCCCGGCGACGGCGCCTTCTACGGGCCCAAGATCGACGTGCACATGACCGACTCGCTCGGGCGCTCCTGGCAGCTCGGCACCGTGCAGCTGGACTACTCCATGCCGGCGCGCTTCGAGCTCACCTACACCGGCGCCGACAACCAGGAGCACACGCCGGTGATGATCCACCGCGCGATGTTCGGCTCCTACGAGCGCTTCATCGGCATCATGATCGAGCACTACGCCGGCGAGCTGCCGCTGTGGCTCGCGCCCGTGCAGGCGATCGTGCTACCCGTCTCGGACCGCTTCAACGACTACGGCGCGTCGGTCAGAGACAGCCTCGGAGGGCAGGAGCTGCGCGTCGAGCTGGACGCGCGCAGCGAGTCGATCGGGCGCAAGATCCGCGAGGCCGAGCTGCGCAAGATCCCGTACATGCTGGTCGTCGGCGAGCGCGAGCAGGGGGACGGCGCCGTGTCCGTGCGCGCGCACCGCGAAGGCGATCTCGGCAGCATGCCCAGCGCGGACTTCGCGACGCGCCTGCTGGGAGAGCTATAATCCCCGCCGTTGAAGCCCAACAAATCCTCAGAACGCCGCGCGTAGCATTCGCTTGACGCGCAGCAATCACACCTAGTGCCGGTTCCCCGCAGGTTCGACCGGCGCCCGCCCGAGCGGGACACGACCAGGATCAACGAGCGCATCCGCGTGCCCGAGGTGCGCCTGATCGACGACGAGGGCCAGCAGATCGGCGTGCTCAAGACCGCCGACGCGCTCGTCTTCGCCCAGGAACGCGACCTCGACCTCGTGGAGGTCGCCCCCGAGGCGCGCCCGCCCGTGTGCCGCGTGCTCGACTACTCCAAGTACAAGTACGAGCAGGCGCAGAAGGTCAAGCAGGCGCGCAAGCACCAGCAGCAGATCACCGTCCGTGAGATCAAGTTCCGGCCCAAGATCGCCGAGCACGACTACGACACCAAGAAGCACCACGTCGAGCGCTTCCTGCGCCACAAGGACAAGGTCAAGGTCACGATCATGTTCCGCGGGCGCGAGGTCACGCACCCCGAGCGCGGCACCGCGATCCTCGACCGGCTCGCCGAGGAGCTCTCCGAGCTTGGCGTCGTCGAGCAGCGTCCCATGCAGGAAGGGCGCAACATGACGATGATGATGGCCCCCTCCAAAGCCGTGCTCGCCGGCAAGGCCGACACGGCGCCCGCTGCCGACGAGGTGTTCCCCGACGGCCATCTCGGCGGGGACGTCGCCGCCGAGGCGCTCGCGTCGCCGCTCGAGGACGACGGGGCCGCGGCCGCAGACGCCGGCGTGTCATAATCATCGGCTCACGATGCCCAAGATGAAGACACACTCCGGCGCGAAGAAGCGCTTCAAAGTCACCGCCAGCGGCAAGGTGCGCGGCCGGCACGCCTTCACGAGCCACATCCTCGAGAAGAAGTCGCCCAAGCACAAGCGCGACCTCGGCCGCGCGATGATCGTCTCCGACGACGATGCCCCGCGCATCAAGCGCATGCTGGGGGTGGGCAAGTGACACGCGTCAAGCGCTCCGTCGGCGCGCGCAAGAAGCGTCGCGCCGTGCTCGAGCAGACCAAGGGCTTCCGCGGCGAGGCGCACTCCAACTACAAGCGCGCCAAGGAGGCCCTGCTCAAGGCAGACGCCTACGCCTACCGCGACCGCCGCAACCGCAAGCGCGACTTCCGCCGCCTGTGGATCACGCGCATCAACGCCGCCGCGCGCATCAACGGCATGAGCTACTCGCAGCTGATGCACGGCCTCAAACTGGCCGGCGTCGAGCTCGACCGCAAGGTGCTCGCCGACATCGCCGTGCGCGACGCAGACACATTCCGACGTTTCGCCGAGGTCGCCCGCGAGGCGTCGGCTGCCTGACCCCGGAGCGCCGGGGACCCGGCAAACGACAGACAGCCTCCCGGGCGTCGCTCCTGAAAAGGACGGCGCCCTTTTTGTTGGCATCAGCAAGGAACCGCGAGCAGCGAGCAGAACCCGACAACCGACATGAGCCAGATCGCATCACTACACAACCCCCGCCTGAAGGCGGTGCGCCGCCTGCACACCAAGCGCGAGCGCGCGCGCAGCGGCACGTTCCTGGCCGAAGGCGAGGACCTGATCGCGGCGGCCGAGCACGCGGGACGCCCCGCGGTCGAGGGCTACCGGCTCGCCGGGTCCGGCCTCGGCAACGACGACTTCCATGATGTCGAGCGCTCCGCGCTCGCGAGCGTGTCCGCGCTCGGCTCCGGCACGCGCGTGCTGGCCGTCTACGAGCAGCGCTGGAGCGCCGCCGCGGGACCGCTGTGCGTATACCTGCACCGCGTCGGAGACCCCGGAAACGTCGGCACCGTGCTGCGCTCCGCGCAGGCGTTTGGCGCCTCGTGCGTCGCGCTCGGCCCCGGCTGCGCCGACCCGCACGGACCCAAGGCCGTGCGCGCCAGCATGGGCGCGATCTTCACCGTCGCGCTCGCGCGCGTCGCCGCGCTGGAGGAGCTGCCCGGCGAACGCGTCGCGCTCGCCGCCGACGCCGAGGAGGTCCTGCGCGGGCCACTCAATGGCCCCGAGGGCGCGGGCGTCGCGGGTGCGCCGGCCCCGCGTCCCGGCGGCGTCACGCTGCTCGTCGGCGCCGAGCGCCAGGGGCTGCCCGACATCGTCCTCGCCGCCTGTCACCGCGCCGCGCGCATCCCCATCGCCTCGGACTCGCTCAACGCCGCCATGGCCGCCACCGTCGCGCTGTATGAGATGACCCGCCGGCCGGATCGTGGTGCCGCCCGCCCCAACGATACGGTCCCCGCGTCATGATCGATCGCATCGACGAGCTGCGCAGCGAGGCCGACGGCGCGATCGCCGCCGCCGGCTCCAGCGCCGAGCTCGAGGAGCTGCGCGTGCGCTACCTCGGGCGCAAGGCCGAGCTGCCGCAGCTCTTGCGCGGCGTCGCCGCGCTGCCCGCTGAGGAACGCGGCGCCGTCGGCAAGGCCGCCAACCAGGCGCGCCAGGCGCTCGACGCGCTGATCCACGCGCGCGGGGAGGAGCTGGCCGCCGGCGAGCTCGGAGACAGATTGGTCGCCGACCGCGTCGACGTCACGCTGCCCGGCGCGCCGCCGCAGCCCATCGGCAGCCTGCACGTGCTCAGCGCCACCCGCCGCGAGCTCGAAGACATCTTCCTCGGCCTCGGCTTCACCGTCATGGAGGGTCCCGAGGTCGAGACCGTCCACTACAACTTCGACGCGCTCAACCACAGCCCCACGCACCCCGCCAGGGCGCGCACCGAC
Source organism: Solirubrobacteraceae bacterium (assembly GCA_035483595.1). Lineage (GTDB taxonomy): Bacteria > Actinomycetota > Thermoleophilia > Solirubrobacterales > Solirubrobacteraceae > Palsa-744. Next base: position 11,685 of record DATHPU010000014.1, on the reverse strand, counting down.
ACCTTCTACGTCGCCGGCCACGCCGATCGTCAGCAGGCTCAAGCGGGCGAGCTGGTCCTGCGCACGCACACCTCGCCGATGCAGGTGCGCGCGATGGAGGCGCACCCGCCGCCGCTGTACGTCGTCATCCCCGGCCGCGTCTACAGGCGCGACCTCGACGCCACCCACACACCCCAGTTCCACCAGATCGAGGGCCTCGCCGTCGACGAGGACATCACGCTCGCCGACCTCAAGGGCACGCTGCTCGCGTTCGCCCGCGCCGTCTTCGGCGATGCGCGCGACGTGCGGCTGCGCCCGCACCACTTCCCGTTCACCGAGCCCTCCGTCGAGGTCGACGTCTCCTGCTTTCACTGCGACGGCAGGGGCTTTCTCAAGGACGGCGCGCGCTGCTACCTGTGCAAGGGCGAGGGCTGGCTCGAGGTGCTCGGCGCCGGCGAGGTCGACCCCAACGTCTACTCATACGTGCCCACCACCGACGCCAACGCGCCCGGCTACGACCCCGAGAAGGCGCAGGGGTTCGCGTGGGGGATGGGCGTCGAGCGGATCGCCATGCTCAAGCACGGCATCCCCGACCTGCGCCTCTACTACGAGAACGACATCAGGTTTTTGGAGCAGTTCTCATGAAGGTGCCGCTGCCATGGCTGCGCGAATACTGCGATCCGCCGCTCGACGTGAGCGCGATCGAGGAGCGCCTGACGATGACCGGCACCAAGGTTGAGGCAATCCACCGCCACGGCGTGCCCGCCACCGACTGCTTCGTCGTCGGGCGCGTGCTCAGCGCCGAGCAGCACCCCGACGCCGATCGGCTGAAGGTGTGCAAGGTCGACGTCGGCGACGGCGAGGACGCCGCGGCGACGATCGTGTGCGGCGCTCCCAACGTCGCCGCCGGCCAGACGGTGGCGGTGGCGCGGCCGGGCGCTCTCATGCCCGACGGCACCAAGCTCAAGCAGGCGAAGCTCCGCGGTGTCGTCTCCGAAGGCATGATCCTGTCCGAGTCCGAGCTGGAAATCAGCACGGGCTCGGAGGGAATCATGGTGCTCGATTCCCAGATGCTGGACGCGGAGCTCGCGCCCGGCACGCCGCTCGAGCAGGTGCTCGCGATCTCCACGGACGTGCTCGAGCTGGAGATCACGCCCAACCGCCCCGACTGCCTCGGCGTGTACGGCGTCGCGCGCGAGCTGCACGCCGCGACCGGCGCGCCGCTCGCCGATGCGCCCTGGAGCGAGGATCCCGGCAGCGACGGCCCGGTGTCCGGCGCGGAGGTGCTCGTCGAGTGCCCCGACCTCTGTCCCCGCTTCACCGCGCGCGTGTTCGAGAACGTCGCCGTCGCGCCCTCGCCGCCGTGGCTGAAGGCGCGGCTCACCGCGGCCGGACAGCGGCCGATCAACAACGTCGTCGACATCACCAACTACGCGATGCTGCTCACCGGGCAGCCGCTGCACGCGTTCGACCTCGACCGCGTCGCCGGGGGGCGCCTGACCGTGCGCCGCGCCCGCGAAGGCGAGCAGGTGCAGACGCTCGACGGGCAGACGCGCACGCTCGACGCCGAGATCGTCCTGATCGAGGACGCCGACGGCCCCACGTCGATCGCGGGGCTGATGGGCGGCGCGCGCTCGGAGGTCGAGCCGGACACCACGCGCGTGCTGATGGAGGTCGCCACGTGGCACGGCCCCAACATCCACCGCAGCTCGTGGGCGCTCGCGCTGCGCAGCGAGGCGTCGGGGCGCTTCGAGAAGGGGCTGCAGCCGGAGCAGTGCATGCACGCGCAGGCGCTCGCCGCACAGCTGATGATCGACCTCTGCGGCGCGACGCTCGCGCCCGGGACGATCGACCTCGGCCCCAAGGCCGCCGGCGCGGTCGCCGGTGGGCTTCAGCTTGGCCTGCGCGAGGCGCGCGTGCAGGCGATCCTCGGAGTGCTTGTCGCGCTCGAGCGCCAGACCGAGATCCTGAACGCCCTCGACTTCCACACCGAAGCGCGCGCCGGCGGGCTTGAGGTGACGGTGCCCGCGCTCAGGCGCGACGACGTCACGCGCGAGATCGACCTGATCGAGGAGGTCGCGCGCATCGACGGCCTCGAGCGGCTCCCCGCCACGCTGCCCGCGCGTCGCGGCGCCGCCGGCCGCCTCTCCCACGCCCAGCGCGTGCGCCGCGCCGCCGAGGACGCGATGGTCGGGCGCGGCCTGCGCGAGGTCGTCGGCTGGAGCTTCGCCGACCCCGAGCTGCTCGACCGGCTGCTGCTGCCCGACGGGCATCCGCTGCGGCGCGTCGTCGCGCTCGAGAACCCCATGTCGGACGCGCAGTCGATCATGCGGCCCACGCTCATCGGCTCGCTGCTCGACGCCGCGCGCCACAACGTCGCCCGCAACGGCCCCGACGTCGCCATCTTCGAGTCCGGCACCGTCTACCGCGCCGCCGCGCCGGATGCTCCCGGCGACCTCCCCGCGGATGAGCACCACGGCCTCGGCGTGCTGCTCAGCGGCTCGCTCGTTCCCCGCTCGTGGCGCGGAGATCCTCCGGAGGCCGACTTCTTCGCCGCGAAGGCGCTGCTCGAAGCTCTGCTCTATCGCTTCGGGCTCGAGTGGTCCGTGCAGGCGGATGCCCTTCCGTTCCTGCACCCCGGGCGCAGCGCCGCGGTGCTCGCCGCGCCCAGTCCCGGCTCGGCGCTCGCGGGCGCCGGCTCCGAGCCAATCCGCCTCGGCTTCCTCGGCGAGCTGCACCCGCTGGTCGCGGGCGCGTGGGACCTGCAGCGCGCGGCCGCGTTCGCGATCGACCTCGGCAAGCTCGCCGCGCTGGCCTCGCCGCTCGTCGAGTTCGCCGCGTTCGGCCCGTTCCCGCCGCTGCGCCAGGACCTCGCGGTGACGCTGCCCGAGTCGGTCGCCGCCGCCGAGGCGCTCGTGAGCGTGCGCGACGCCGCCGGCGCGATGCTCGAGGACGCGCGCGTGTTCGACGTGTACAGCGGCGCGCAGGTGGGGGAGGGGCGGCGCTCGCTCGCGCTCGCGCTGTCGTTCCGCGCGCTCGAGCGTACGCTCACCGACGAGGACGTCGAGCCCGTGCGCGCCAAGATCGTCGCTGCGCTCGAGCAGCTGGGGGGCGAGCTGCGTGGCTAGCCCGCGCGTGATCGTCGCCGGCGCGACCGGCTTCACGGGCGCGCTCGCCGCGCACCTGCTGTGGCGCCATCCCGACTTCGAGCTCGTCGCCGTCACCGGCCGCTCGGAGCTGGGCCGGCCGCTGCGCGAGGTGTACCCGCGCTATCGCGTGCCGCTCGCGATCGAGCCGCTTGACGTCGAGCGGCTCGAGGGGATCGACGCCGCCGTCGTCGCCTACCCGCACGCCGCCGCCGCGCCCACCGTCGGCGCGCTGCGCGAGCGCGGCATCCGCGTCGTCGACCTCAGCGCCGACTTCCGCCTCGGCTCGCTCGCCGCGTACGAGCGCTGGTACGGCGAGCACCCGCGCCCGGACCTGATGGGCGAGGCCGTCTACGGGCTCACCGAGCTGCACCGCGAGCGCATCGCCGGCGCCGCGATCGTCGCCAACCCCGGCTGTTACCCGACCGCGTCGCTGCTCGCGCTCGCGCCGCTCGCGCGCGCCGGGCTGATCGCCGACGTCGTGATCGACGCCAAGCAGGGCATCTCCGGCGCCGGGCGCGTGTTCGACGAGACCACGCACCTGTCGATCGCCGGCGAGAACATCGTCCCGTACAAGGTCGCCGCGCACCGGCACACGCCCGAGATCGAGGAGCAGCTGAATAATTTGATCCCCGCCCACCCAGCCGGCGACCTCAAGGTCCAGTTCCAGGCGCATCTCGTGCCGCTCGACCAGGGCGAGATGGCCAGCTGCTACGTCACGACCACGCGCGCCGTCGAGCCCGAGGAGCTGCGCGACATGTACGTCGCCGCCTACGCCGAGGAGCCGTTCGTGGAGCTGCTCGAGGGCCCGCCCGGCGTGCTCGAGGTGCGCGAGACCAACTACTGCCGCGTGTTCGCCGCCGCCGACGCCCACACCGGCAAGGTGATCGCGTTCGGCGCGATCGACAACCTCTGGAAGGGCACCTCCTCGCAGGCGGTGCAGAACCTCAACCTGATGTTCGGCTACCCCGAGACGAGGGGGCTCCTGTGAGCGCCGGCAAAGACGTGCGCGGCGACCGCGCCTCCGACGGCCCCCAGCAGCCCTTCTTCCGCTCGCGCTGGGTCAGCGCCCCCGCGCACGTGCGCGACGCCGGCCCCGCCGCCGGGCTTCCCGCGGGCTTCCGCGCGGCCGGCGTCACGTGCGGAATCAAGCCGAGCGGCAATCCCGACCTGGCGCTGCTCGTGTGCGACGCCGAGCGCCCGGTCAGCGCCGCGCGCTTCACCGCCACCGCCGTGCCCGCCGCGCCCGTGCAGCTCAGCCGCGAGCGCTGTGAGCTCGGCGCGCTGCGCGCGATCCTCGCCAACTCCGGCTGCGCCAACGCAGCCACCGGCAGGCGCGGCCTGGAAGACGCCGCCAAGACGCAGGGCGCCGCCGCCGCCGCCCTCGGCGTGCCGGCGTCCGCGATCGCGGTCGCCTCCACCGGCGGCATCAGCGACGAACTGCCCGTCGACGCGATCCTCAAGGGCATTCTCGCCGCGCACAAGCAGCTGCGCCGCGAGGGCGACGCCGACCTGCAGCAGGCGATCCAGACGACCGACGCGTTCGAGAAGCGCGCCTGCCTGGAGGTGCAACTGCCATCAGGCGTCGTGCGCCTCACCGCCCAGTGCAAGGGCGCCGGCATGATCTCGCCGCGCTTCGCCACGATGTTCTGCTTCGTGCAGACCGACGCCGAGCTCGCGCCCGAGACCGCGGAGCTGCTGTTCGGCGTGTGCGTCAAGCGCTCCTTCGACCGCGCCTCCGTCGACGGGCAGCTGTCCACCAACGACACCGCGATCCTGATGTGCTCCGGCTCAAGCGGCGTCAGCATCGCCCCCGATAGCGAGGACGAGCTGCGCTTCGGCGAGGCGCTCGACGCGCTGCTGCGCCAGCTCGCGATCATGATGGTCGCCGACGGCGAGGGCGCCGCGCGGATCGCCCGCGTGGTCGTGCGCGGCGGCGAGCTCGACGGCGCCGAGACGGCCGCGCGCGCGGTCGCCAACTCGCCGCTCGTGAAGGCCGCGCTGCACAGCGGCGACCCCAACTGGGGGCGGATCGTGCAGGCCGCCGGCGGAGCCCTCGGTGGCCGGCCCGGCTACCCGGCGCCGCTCGCCGTCGACCTGAAGCTCGAGGGCATCCAGGTGTGCTCCGCGGGAGCCGCCATCCCCTACGACGAGCACGCGCTCGCAAGCGCGCTGCAGGCCCGCGAAGTCGAGTACGAGATCGTCCTGCCGGGAGATGGCGCCGAGACCGAGGTGTTCTTCTCCGACCTCTCGCACGAGTACGTGACCGTCAACGCGGACTACCACACATGACCACAGGCCAGGAGAACGGAGCCAGGATGCGCGACGTGGGCACGCTGCTCGAGGCGCTCCCCTACATCAGGGAGTTCCACGGCAGGACGGTGGTGATCAAGTACGGCGGCGCGGCGATGGAGGACGCGCAGCTGCGCGAGGAGTTCGCGCGCGACGTCGTGCTGCTCAAGTACGTGGGGCTCAACCCGATCGTCGTGCACGGCGGCGGGCCCGAGATCACCGGCTACATGGAGCGCCTGGGCCTGCCCGTGCGGTTCGTCGGCGGGCTGCGCGTATCCGACGAGCAGACCGTCGAGGTCGCCAAGATGGTGCTCGTCGGCAAGGTCAACAAGGAGATCGTGCTGCGCCTCAACCGCCACGGCCAGCCGGCCGTCGGCCTGTGCGGCGACGACGGCTCGCTGTTCCGCGTCGCCCGCCGGGGTGGGCCTGACGGACAGGACATCGGCTTCGTGGGGCGCATCGAGCGCGTCAACACCGGCGTGATCGAGCATGTCGCGAGCGACTACATCCCCGTGATCGCCTCCGTCGGCGCCGACCGCGACGGCAACTCCTACAACGTCAACGCCGACGAGGCCGCCGGCGCCGTCGCCGGCGCGCTTGGCGCCTACAAGGTGATCTTCCTCACCGACGTCTCCGGCTGGCTGGCCGATCCGTCGGACCCGGCGAGCCTCATCGGACATGCCACCGCCGAGCACGTGCAGGCGCAGCTCGACGCGCTCGACGGCGGCATGCGCCCGAAGCTCGAGGCGTGCCTCGGGGCGATCGGCGACGGCGTCAGCGCGGCGCACATCCTCGATGGCCGCGTCGCGCATTCGCTGCTGCTCGAGCTGTTCACCGATGCGGGCATCGGCACGAAGATCGAGGCGGCGCCGTGAGCGCGCCGGTGGGGAGGCCCGCGCCATGAGCCTGGCCGAGCTGCAGGAGCTCGAGCGCACGAGCGTGATCGGCTCTTACGCGCGCATGCCCGTCGAGTTCGTGCGCGGCGAGGGCGCGCGGCTGTGGGACGACGAGGGCAACGAGTACCTGGACTTCCTGTGCGGGATCGGCGTCACGAGCCTCGGCCACTGCCACCCGCGCGTGGTCGCGGCGGTGCGCGAGCAGGTCGGGCGGCTGATGCACACGAGCAACCTGTTCTACACCGAGCCCGCGATGCGCCTGGCAGAGCGCCTGTCGCGGTCGGGCCTCGGCGGCAAGGTGTTCTTCTGCAACTCCGGCGCCGAGGCCAGCGAGGCGGCGCTCAAGCTCGCGCGCAAGGCGCGCTCGGGCGGCGACGTGGTGGTCGTGCATGGCGCCTTCCACGGGCGCACCTACGGCGCCCTGTCGGCCACGCCCCAGGAGGCCAAGCAGGCGCCGTTCGCGCCGCTGGTCCCCGGCTTTCGCGCGGTCGCGCCCGACGCCGGCGAGCTGCGCGCGGCGGTCGACGCGTCCACCGCGGCGGTGCTGCTGGAGCCGATTCAGGGCGAGAGCGGCGTCAACGTGCTCTCCGCCGAGCTGCTCGCGGCCGCGCGGGAGGCGTGCGACGAGCACGGCGCGGCGCTGGTGTTCGACGAAGTGCAGTGCGGCATGGGCCGCACCGGCACGCTGTGGGCGTACGAGCAGACGGGCGTGCGACCCGATGCGATGACCGTCGCCAAGGCGCTCGGCGGCGGCCTGCCGATCGGCGCGCTCGTCACCGGCGCGCGGCTCGCCGACGTGCTCACTGCGGGCGACCACGGCTCGACGTTCGCGGGCGGGCCCGTGATCGCAAGCGCGGCGCTGGCGGCGCTCGAGGTGACCGACGAGCCCGAGCTGCTGGCGCGCGTGCGCGAGCTCGGCCAGCGGCTTGCCGACGGGCTGCGCGAGCTCCCGCACGTGCTCTCCGTGCGCGGCCGCGGGCTGATGCTCGCGTGCGAGCTGGACGTGCCCGCGCCGGACGTCGTGCGCCGCGCGCTGCTCGAGCAGCGCCTCGTGCTCAACGCCACCGGCGCCGCCACCGTGCGCCTGCTGCCGCCGCTGATCGTCACCGAGGCGGAGGTCGAGGAGGCGCTCGGGCGGCTTGCGCGGGCGCTCGAGGGTTGAGCCGATGCGGCGCGCGCTCGCGGACGGCTACGAGCTCGACGACGACCCCGCGCGGATCGACGTGGACGCGGTGCACGCGTTCCTCAGCGGCGAGTCCTACTGGGCGCGCGGGCGCGCGCACGAACGCATCGAACGCGCGATCGAGGGCTCGCGCAGGGTCCTGGGGCTGTATCTGGGCGACGAGCAGGTCGGGTTCGCGCGCGCGGTCTCCGACGGCGCGATCATGGCCTACCTGGCAGACGTGTACGTGCTGCCCGCGCATCGAGGCCGCGGCCTCGGACTGCAGCTCGTGCGCGAGATGATCGACGGCGGCGACGCCTGGGACGTGCGCTGGCTGCTGCACACCGCCGACGCGCAGGGGCTCTACGCGAAGCTCGGCTTCGTCGAGGACGCGCCCGCCTACCCGCTGATGGAACGCGCCCGCCCCTCGGAGGCCGGCGGCCGTGCGAGCGGGACGCGGCCCCAGTAGCCTTCGCCGATCGTGAGCCGCGAGCAGCAGATCCCCACCGTCCGCACCGCCTCCTACGAGGCCGACCCCGAGCACGTGCACCGCGTGCTGCTGCTGTACTCGGGCGGCCTCGACACGAGCGTGATGCTCAAGTGGATCCAGGACTCCTACGGCGCCGAGGTCGTGTGCCTGACCGTCAACCTCGGCCAGCCCGGCGAGGACTACGCGGTGATCGAGGGCAAGGCGCTGCAGTTGGGCGCATTGGAGTGCCACGTGGTCGACGCGCGCGATGAGTTCGCGCGCGACTTCCTCGCGCCCGCGATCAAGGCCAACGCGCTCTACGGCGGCGGCTACCCGCTGTTCACCGCGCTGGGACGCCCGCTGATCGCCAAGCTCGCCGTCGAGTACGCCCGCAGGAGCGGTTGCGACACGATCGCCCACGGCTGCACCGGCAAGGGCAACGACCAGGTGCGCATCGAGGCCACGATCGCGACGCTCGCGCCCGAGCTCAAGGTGATCGCGCCCGTGCGCTCGTGGCAGATGGGCCGCGAGGAGGAGATCGCCTACGCGCGCGAGCACGGCATCCCCGTCAAGGGCGGGACCGAGGTGACCCCGTACTCGATCGACGACAACCTCTGGGGCCGCTCCTCGGAGGGGCGCTGGATCGAGGATCTAGACCACGCGCCCGACAACGACGTGTTCCAGCTGGTCACGCGGCCCGAGGAGGCGCCGGACGAGCCGCAGACGGTCAGCATCGAGTTCGACCGCGGGGTTCCCGTCGCGCTCGACGGCGAGCGCCTCGGGCTGGTCGAGCTGATCGAACGCATCGCCGAGATCGGCGCGCGCCACGGCGTCGGCATCGTCGACCACATCGAGGACCGCATCGTCGGGCTGAAGGTGCGCGACATCTACGAGGTGCCAGCCGCCGCGATCCTGCTGCCCGCCCACCAGGAGCTCGAGCATCTCATCTGCACGATCCACCAGAACCAGTTCAAGCCGGAGCTCGACCGCCAGTGGGCGTATCTGGTCTACGCCGGCCTGTGGTGGGAGCCGCTGCGCGGCGACCTCGACGCCTACATGGACGCGGTCAACGAGCGCGTCACCGGCACGATCGGCGTCAAGCTGTACAAGGGCCACGCGCGCGTCGTCACGCGATCCTCGCCCAACGCGGTGTACGACGCGAGCCTCGCGTCCTTCTCCGAGTCCGGCGGCCTGTTCTCGCAGACCGCCTCGCCGGGCTTCATCGAGCTGTGGTCGCTGCAGTCGCGCATGGCCTGGCGGCTGCGCAACTCCTGAACCAGCGCCTCGCGAGCCCGCACGCGCGCGATCGCCTGGTCGTCCGGCGCGCCATCTAAGTTGGCCGTCGCGATGATGGCCGAGGGGAGCGAAACGCCGAACGGGGATGACAGCCCACCAGCCCGTCCCACGGGTCCCGAGAGCCGGCCCCGGCGCGGCGAGGGCGACCTGTTCGCCGAACGCCGCGCGCGCCGCGCGGCAGAGAGCGGCGAGGATGCGCTGATGCGCCGCGCGGAGGCCGCCGAAGCGACCGTGCAGACGCTCGAACGGCATGTCGCAAGCCTCCAGCAGCGCCTGCGCGAGGCCGAAGATGAGCGCCGGCGCATGGACGAGCTGCTGGAGGCCGAGCGCGAGGCCGCGGACGAGCGCGAACACGAGCTGCGGCGCGTGAAGCAGCGCGAGTACGCCGAGCAGCAGCTGCGCGTCGAGGCCGAGGACCGGTTGACCCACGTCTCCGGCGCGGGCGCCCGCGCCGACCGCGAGAGCCGCGCGGAGGTCGAGCGGCTCGGCGAGCGCCTCGACGCCAGCGAGCAGGACGCGCGCGAGCTCGCGCTGCGGCTGGAGCGACTCCAACGCCAGCTCGCCGAGGCCGAACAGCAGGTGGGCGCCGAGCGCGCGAGCGTGCGGCGCGCCGAGCAGGACCTGCAGTCGCGGCTCGCCGACCTGGAGCGCCGCGCGGTTGAGATCCAGCGTGGGCTCGAGGCCGAGCGCGCCGCGCGCGAGCGCTCCGAGCGCCAGCTCGCGAGCATGCGCGAGGGCCATCGGCGCATGGAGCAGCTGCTCGGCGATATGAAGGGCATCGTCGCCCGCGTCGGCACCGCGCTCGCCGCCGAGACGGCGCGCGCGAGCACCCCGCCGCCGCGCGCGGGGGCCGCGGGCGTCATCCCCGACGCGCGCGGCGCCGACATGGCCGACGCCCTCGCCGCCGCCGTCGAGCGCCTGCGCGCGCGCGCCGAGGCTGCGCCGCCGCCGGAGCCGCTCGCGCGCGTCGTGCCGCGCGAGCCGGTCATGCAGCTGCCCCACTACAGGCACAGCCTGTCGTGGTTCGGGCGTCAGAAACTCAAGCGCAAACTGCGGCGGAGCCAGTGAGCCTCCGCCGCGCGGACGCCTAGCATGCAGTACCAGTGAGCAGCATCTCCTGCGCCCATCTGCACGTCCACTCCGAGTACTCGCTGCTCGACGGCGCGTGCAAGATCGACGCGCTTGCGGCGCGCGCCGCGGCGTTCGACCAGCCGGCGCTCGCGCTCACCGACCACGGCGTGATGAACGGCGCGGTCGAGCTGTATAAGGCGTGCGCCAAGCACGACGTCAAGCCGATCGTCGGCTGCGAGATCTACCTCGTCGACGACCACACCGCCACGGGCAAGGTCGAGCGCAACCACCTGACGCTGCTGGCCGCCGACGACGCCGGCTACCGCAACCTTGTCAAGCTCTCCTCCGCCGGTTTTCTGGAGGGGCTGCAGCGCGGCAAGCCGACCGTCGACCTCGAGCAGGTCGAGCGCCACTCGCAGGGCGTGATCGCGCTCACTGGCTGCCTGGCCTCGCGCTTCTGCCAGCGGCTGCTCGACGACCGCGAGCAGGAGGCGCGCGCCCACGCCGACGACCTGCTGCGCGTGTTCGGGGCGCAGAACGTGTACTTCGAGGTGCAGAAGAACGGCCTCGCCGCTCAGGACAAGTGCAACGAGGGGATCGTCACGATCGCGCGCGAGCTCGGCGGCAGCCTCGTCGGCACCGGCGACGTGCACTACCTGCGCCGCGAGGACTACGACCACCACACGGCGCTGCTGTGCGTGCAGACCAAGAGCACGATCGCGGCGCCGAAGCTGACGTTCGACACGAACGAGTTCTACCTGCGCGACAGCCGGGAAATGGCGAGCAAATTCGCCGAGTGGCCCGAGGCGATCGCCAGCACGCTCGAGATCGCCGAGCGCTGCTCGGTGGAGATCGAGCTCGGCAAGCAGCTGATCCCCAGCTACCCCACGCCCGACTCGAGCGACGAGCGCGCCTACCTGCGCGCGCGCGTGCAGGAGGGCCTGCGCCTGCGCTACGGCGACCCGCCGCCGGCCGCCGCGGTCGAGCGCATGGAGATGGAGCTCGACGTGATCGACCGCATGGGCTTCAACGCGTACTTCCTGATCGTCTGGGACTTCGTCAAGTTCGCCAAGGAGAACGGCATCGCCGTGGGGCCCGGCCGCGGCTCGGCGGCCGGCTCGATCGTGTCCTACTGCCTGGCGATCACCGACGTCGACCCGCTGCGCTACGACCTGCTGTTCGAGCGCTTCCTGAACCCCGAGCGCGTGTCGATGCCGGACATCGACATCGACTTCTCGGTGCGCGGACGCGAGCGCGTGATGAAGTACGTGACGGAGAAGTATGGGCGCGAGTCGGTCGCGCAGATCGTCACCTTCGGCAAGATGTTCCCGCGCGCGGCCACGCGCGACGCGGCACGGGTGCTGGGTTTCGACT
>DATHPU010000013.1:0-10659 GCA_035483595.1 Solirubrobacteraceae bacterium | reverse complement strand
CCTACGACATCCGCGGGCTGTACCCGGACGAGATCGACGGCGAGCTCGCCGAGCAGATCGGCCGTGCGTTCGCACACGTGCTCGCCAAGCTCTCGGGCAAGCCCGTGGCGGAGCTGCGCGTAGGCCTCGGGCGCGACATGCGCCTGAGCGCGCCGGAGCTCTCGGCCCGCTACCGGGAGGGGCTGCTGGGTGAGGGCGTGAACGTGATCGACGCCGGGCAGGTGGGCAGCGAGATGCTCTACTTCCTGGTCGGCTCGCGCGAGCTGGACGGCGGGCTGATGTGCACCGCCTCGCACAACCCCAAGGCATACACGGGCGCCAAGCTGGTGCGCGAGGGCGCGATTGCGCTGTCAGGCGACTCGGGCATCCAGGACATCCGCCACGCGGTCGAGGCGCAGTCCGCGGACGGCGCGAGGGCGGACGCGGCGGCGACGCGCGGCACGCTGGAGGCGATCGATCTGTACGCGGAGTTCCAGGCGGCGGCGCTGCGCTTCATCGACGCGGACGCCGTGCGCGCGGCGCCGCGGCGGCTGAAGGTGGTGCTGGACGGCGGCAACGGGATGGCGGGGCCGATGGTGGGGCCCGTGCTGGACAGCCTGAACCTCGAGCTGATCGAGACCTACTGGACGCCAGACGGCAACTTCCCCGACCACGAGCCCAACCCGCTGCTGCCGGAGAACCGGCGGGTGATCATGGAGAAGGTGCGCTCCAGCGGCGCCGACCTGGGGATCGCATGGGATGGCGATGCCGACCGCTGCTTCTTCATCGACGACAACGGCGCGTTCGTGGACGGCGACTTCCTCACCGCGCTGCTCGCCGGCTCGCTGCTGGAGAAAGTATCGAATCCCACCCACCGCGAAGCGATCCTGTACGACGTGCGCGCGTCGCGCGCGGTGCCCGACACGGTCACTCGCGCCGGCGGCACCCCATATGTGAACCGCGTCGGCCATGCGTTCTTCAAGACGCGCATGCGCAAGGAGGGCTCGCTGTTCGGCGGCGAGGTCTCGGGCCACTACTACTTCCGCGATTTCTACTGCGCGGACTCGGGCACGATCCCGGCGCTGCTGGTGCTGGAGATGCTGTGCACGCAGGGCAAGCGCCTGTCCGAGCTGCTGGCCCCCTACCACGCCAGGTACTTCATCTCGGGAGAGGTCAACTCCGAAGTGGCGGACCCGGCGGCCAAGATGGAGGAGATCGCCGCGCGCTACGCGGATGCGGGCCAGGACCGCCTGGACGGGATCTCGATCGACTACGAGGACTGGCACTTCAACGTGCGCTCGTCGAACACCGAGCCGCTGCTGCGCCTGTGCCTGGAGTCGCTGGTCTCGCGCGAGGACATGGAGCGCAGGCGCGACGAGGTGCTCGCCCTGATCCGCGCGTGAGCGACGCGGAGCGAGAGCGCGAGGCGCTGGCAAGCGCCGCTGAGGCGGGCATCCACCGCCTGGCGATCCCGACGCCGTTCATGGTCGGGCGCGTGAACGCGTACCTGATCGAGGACTCGCCGCTGACGCTGGTGGACTCGGGCCCCAACTCGGCGAAGGCGCTCGACGAGCTCGAGCAGGCGCTGGCGGCGCGCGGGCACAGGATCGAGGACATCGAGCTGCTGGTGATCACCCACCAGCACATGGACCACTTCGGCCTCGCGTCGATCCTCGCACGGCGCTCGGGCGCGGAGGTCGCGGCACTGTCGAGCCTGGCGCCGTTCCTCGCGAGCTACGCCCACCAGGTGGACCTGGAAGATCGCTTCGCCGAGCGGCTGATGCTGCGCCACGGCATCCCCGCCGAAATCGTGACGGCCCTGCGCGCCGTGTCGGCCGGCTTTCGCGCGTGGGGCTCGGCTGTGGAGGTGACCCGGCCGCTGGCCGACGGCGCCGAGCTGCAGCTGCGCGACCGCACGCTGCGCGTTCTGCACCGCCCCGGCCACAGCCCCTCCGACACGGTGTTCCTGGATGAGCAGCGCTCGATGCTGCTCGCGGCCGACCACCTGATCGCGCACATCTCCTCCAACCCGCTGCTCGCGCGGCCGCTGGACGCTGATGAGGAGCACACCGACCGATCGGAGATCGGCCAACGCCCGCAGGCGCTGATCACATACATGGCGTCACTGGAGAAGACGCGCGCGATGGAGCTGTCGCTGGTGCTGCCCGGCCATGGGCAGCCGATCACCGATCACGCGCCGCTGATCGACGAGCGCTTCCGCATGCACGCGCGGCGCGCGCGGAAGATGCTGCAGCTGATCTCCTCGCAGCCGCGCACCGCGCACGAGATCGCGCAGGAGCTGTGGGGCAACGTCGCGGTCACGCAGGCGTTCCTCACGCTCTCCGAGGTGCTGGGGCACGTCGATCTGCTGCTGCGTGATGGCCTTGTCGTCGAAGAGGAGCGGGACGGCGTGGTCAGCTTCCGCGCCAGCTGAGCGGCGAGTCGTCGATCGACTGCAGGAACAGGCGGTGCAGGCGGTCGTCGTCGCCCAGCTCGGCGTGGAACGACACCGCGAGCATCCGTCCCTGCCGCGCAGCCACCGCATGCCCATCCACCTCGCCGAGGATCTCCACATCCGGTCCGTGCGCGGCGATCCACGGCGCGCGGATGAAGATGCCCCTGATCGGCGGGGCGGGCGGGACTCCCATCCCGCGCAGCTGCACGTCCGCCTCGAAGCTCCTGATCTGGCGCCCGAACGCGTTGCGATCGGCGCGCATGTCCATCAGGCCGAGGTGGTCACGGTCGAGCATGATCAGCCCGGCGCACGAGCCGAGGATCGGCAGCCCTCCCGCTGCCAGCTCGCGCAGCGGGTCCGCCAAGCCCTCGCGCGCGATCCCGAGCGTCATCGTGGTCGACTCCCCGCCGGGCACCACCAGCCCGTCGATGCCGTCGAGGTCGCCGGGCACGCGCACCTCGCGCGTGAGCGCGCCGAGCCGCTGAAGCATCCGCTCGTGCGCCTCGAAGCCGCCCTGCAGCGCGAGCACGCCGACCAGCGGCTTCGCCGGCGATGCCGGCGGCGAGTCGCTACCAGCCACGCTGGGCCAGCAACTGCTCGCCCTCGAGCTTGGAGCTCTCCAGGCTGACCATCGGGGTGCCGAGGCCGCGCGAGGCCCGCGCGACGCGCTCGGCGTCCTGCCAGTGGGTGGTCGACTCGACGATCGCGCGCGCTCGCGTGGGCGGGTCCTCGGACTTGAAGATGCCCGAGCCGACGAACACGCCTTCGGCGCCCAGCGCCATCATCAGCGCTGCGTCGGCCGGCGTGGCGATGCCGCCCGCGGAGAACAGCACCACGGGAAGCCGCCCCGCGAGCGCCACCTCGCGCACGAGGTCCAGCGGCGCGGCCAGATCCTTTGCGGCAGTCGCAAGCTCATCGGCGCCGAGCGTCACCAGACGCTTGATTTCGCCGTTGACCTGGCGCATGTGCCGCACCGCCTCGACGATGTCGCCGGTGCCGGCCTCGCCCTTGGAGCGGATCATCGCGGCGCCCTCGCCGATGCGCCTGAGCGCCTCGCCGAGGTTGGTGGCGCCGCACACGAACGGCACCTTGAAGTCCCACTTGTCGACGTGGTTGGCCTCGTCCGCGGGCGTGAGCACCTCCGACTCGTCGACGTAGTCGACCTCCAGCGCCTCCAGCACGCGCGCCTCCATGAAGTGCCCGATGCGCGCCTTGGCCATCACCGGGATGCTGACCGCCTCCTGGATGCCGGCGATCATCTCCGGGTCCGACATTCGCGCCACGCCGCCATCGCGACGGATGTCCGCCGGCACGCGCTCGAGCGCCATCACCGCGGCGGCGCCGGCGTCCTCGGCGACCTTCGCCTGCTCGGGCGTGACCACGTCCATGATCACGCCGCCCTTCAGCATCTCCGCCAAGCCCGTCTTGACCCGGAATGTCGCCTCGTCTCGCATGCGCTCTAGTTTGACAGGCGGCCCGTCAGCTCACGTGCGCAGTGAAGGTCTCCACGTAGCATTTGTTGACCTTGCCGCCCAGGAACTGCTCGATCGTGCCGGTGACCGTCGAGCCCGAGACCTTGCCGAACACGCGTCCGGGGTCGTGGATCGGGTTGGCGATTCCGGTGAGGGAGAGCGTCACGCTCCTGGCGAAGCCGCCGTTTTTGGCGATCGGCAGCGAGGCGGGCGCGGCCGTGAGGCCCGGTCCCCCTCCCTGGCCGCACTTGCCGTTGTAGCCGAGCACGGCGTTGAAGTGCGTGATCGTCTTCTTGTTGGCGGCGACGGTGAGCGTCACGGGGCCGCCCTCGGAGGTCGTGCCGGAGTATTTGCCTACCTTCACAGCCGCAGCCGCGAGCGCAGCGCCGAACACGAGCGTCGCCGCCAGCACCATCACGAGGGCGCCTCGGGAGTGGGCGAAGGCCGGAGGGCGACGACGGCGGGCGACAGTGATCATCTCGAGACTCCTGTTTCGGTGACGGACGCGTCGAGATCCTACGCGCACTCGACATCACCGCGACATCAGCCGCGCTCTACTTCAACCGGAAAGCCTTGATCCGATCGTCGTACTGAGCGGTGTCCTGCGCATAGACCCCATACGCGAGCGCCTGGATGACGCTCAGGAGCGCCGTATGCGAGCGCACATAGGCGGGACTGTTCGACGAGTAGTACAGCTTGATCTGCGCGAGCTTGGCGACCTCTGACAGCGTCGCGTCGGTGATCGCCGCGGTGCGCGCCTGGCGGTGGCGCGCGAGCTTCATCGCGCGCACCACCAGCGGGTGCGGGCGTCCGGCGGACAGGCCGATCACGAGCGTGCTCGCGTCGATCCGCCCGAGCCGGCTGAGCGCCTCCTGCGAGGGGCTCGCGACGACGTCCACGCGCAGGTCCAGCAGCATCAGCAGGTGGCGCAGGTAGCTGGCGAAGAACGCCATCTGGTCGGTGCCCGCCACGAGCACCTTCTCGGCCTCCACGATCGCCGCGATCAGCGAGTCGACGGAGCTGCGCGAGACCTTGCGCGCGGTGTCCTCCACGTTGAGATGGTCAGCCGCGAGCGCCGCCTCGAACTCATTCTGGTCGAGCGAGAACAGCGGCGTGGACGATGACGGTGCGCCGTCCTTGGTGGCCTTGGCGTTCACGCGGCGATATTCCTCACGCGCGGCCGCCTGCAACTCGGGGAAGCCCTCGAAGCCCAGCGCCTGCGAGAAGCGCACGACCGTCGAGCTGGATGTGTTCGCGCGGCGCGCCAGCTCCTCGGCGGTCTGGAAGGCGGCCTCGTCGAGGTGGTCGACGATGTACTGCGCGACGTCCTTCTGCGAGCGCGAGCACTCGTCGAAGCGCGCCTGTATGTACTTGGACAGGCTCTGGTGCTCGCTCGTCCCGTTCACCGGGGGCGGCTCGGCGGTCTTTGTCGCAGCGCGCTTCATCGTCGGCGCATTTGTTCGACGTCCCCCGCTCGCACTCCTCCCCGCCGTCACCCACTTCCACCAACTTCCGGCTTGCGCGAAGCGGTGATCCGTCACGCGGGACCGTGCGTACATAAGCTCAGCCGATGCCCACGATGCGTGAACACCGATGAGGATCGCCATCGTCGGCGCGGGCGTGTCCGGCCTCGTGGCCGCCCATCTGCTGCACCGCGAGCACGAGATCGTCGTGTATGAGGCGGGCGCCTACGCCGGCGGTCACGCCAACACTGTGCGCGTCGACACGCCGCTTGGCAGCCACCACGTGGACACGGGCTTCATCGTCATGAATGACCGCAACTACCCCAACTTCACGCGCCTGCTCGACCGCCTCGGCGTGGCGCGCCAGCCAACGCATATGAGCTTCTCGATCAAGGGCGAGGACGAGGACTTCGAGTACGCGGGCACGCCCCGCGGCCTCTTCTGCCAGCCGCGCAACCTGCTCAGCGCGCGCTTCCACCGCATGCTCGTGGACATGCTGCGCTTCAACCGCGAGCTGCGAGCGATGCTCGCGCACGATCGCACCACCGATGAGTCGCTCGGCGACTTTCTCTCCCGGCGCGGCTTCTCGCGCGCGTTCGTCGAGCGGTTGATCGTGCCCCAGGTGTCCGCCGTGTGGTCGGCCGACCCGCGCCAGCTGCGCTCGCTCCCCGTGCGCTTCATGGCGGAGTTCTTCGCCAACCACGGCATGCTCGGCTTCCGCGACCGCCCCCGCTGGTCGACCGTCGCCGGCGGCTCCGCGCGTTACGTGGATGCGCTGATCGCGCCGTTTCGCGAGCGCATCAGGTTGAACACGCCCGTGCGCTCGATCGCGCGCCGCGAGGATCATGTCGAGATCGCGAGCGACGGCGACGGCGGGATCGCCGCCGAGCGCTACGACCAGGTGGTGATCGCCACCCACGCCGACCAGGCCCTGGCGCTGCTGCGCGACCCCTCGCCGCGAGAGCTCGCGCTGCTGGGCGCGATCCCCTACCAGGGCAACGAGGCGGTGCTGCACACCGACAGCGCGATGCTTCCGCGCCGGCGCGCAGCGCGCGCCGCATGGAACTTCCACCTGCTGCGCGAGCCCAAGCCGCTGAGCACCGTCACCTACTACATGAACCATCTGCAGCGGCTGCGTGCCGACCGCGACTTCTGCGTGACGCTCAACCGCAGCGAGGCGATCGACCCCGCGCACGTGATCCGCACGATCTCCTACGCTCACCCTGTGTACACGCCCGCGGGCGTCGCCGCGCAGTCACAGCACGCCAGCATCAGCGGCCTCGCGCGGCGCACTCACTTCTGCGGCGCGTACTGGGGCTGGGGCTTTCACGAGGACGGCGTCGTCAGCGCGCTGCGCGCCTGCGAGCCATTCGGGGTGACGCTGTGAACAGCTGCCTGTACGAGGGCTCGGTGCGCCACCGCCGCTACGCCAGCCGCGGCGACGAGACCCGCGACGAGCTTCGCTATCCGCTGTTCATGGTGTACCTCGACCTGGACGAGCTGCCCCAGTGTCTCGACGGACGGCTGCTGTGGTCCGCGCGCCGCCCCGCCGTCGCCTGGTTTCGCCGCGCCGACCACCTCGGCGACCCGGCCAAGCCGCTCGCCGACACCGTGCGCGAACTGGTGGCGGAGCGCACCGGCAGACGGCCCGAGGGCCCCATCCGCCTGCTCACGCACCTGCGCTACCTCGGCCACTGCTTCAACCCCGTCAGCTTCTACTACTGCTACGACGCCGCCGGCGAGCGCGTCGAGGCGGTCGTCGCGTACGTCACCAACACGCCTTGGGGCGAGAGCCACAGCTACGTGCTGGACGGCGCCGCAGCAGCCGAGCACGGCTCGACGACGCTGCTGGGCGGGCGCTCGCGCAAGCAGCTGCACGTGTCGCCGCTGATGGGCATGGAGCACACCTACATCTGGCGCGCGAGCGAGCCCGCGGAGCGCCTGTCGGTGCACATCGAGTCCCGCACCGACAGCGACGAGCGCGCGTTCGACGCCACACTGTCGCTCGCGCGGCGCGAGCTGAACAGCCGCGAGATGGCGCGCGCGCTCGCCCGCTACCCGCTGCTGACGATGCGCATCATCGCCCGCATCTACGCCCACGCGCTGCGGCTGCGACTGCGCGGCGCGCGCTACCACCCCCACCCTGCGCCCACGCGCGCCGGCGAGCGGACGGTTTCGACGTGAACGAGCGTCGCGGTGGCCGACGGAACACCGGCGTGGGCAGCCGCGTCGCGCGTCGGCTGGTGCGGTGCGCGCTCGCGCACCTGCATGGTGGCGAGCTGGTTCTGGTCGAGGAGGATAGGCGCCTGACGTTCGGCGCGCTGGTGCCGGGGCGCCCGCTGCGCGCTGTCGTGGAGGTGCGCTCCGCGCGCTTCTACCGCCAGCTCCTGCGCGGCAGCATCGGCCTGTGCGAGTCCTACATGGACGGGCTGTGGGAGTGCGATGACCTGGTCGCGCTGACGCGCATCGCGGCGCTCAACGTGGGCGCGCTCGACCGCCTGCGCCGCGCGCTGGCCCCCGTGCTGATCCCCGTGCAGCGCTGGGCGCGCTGGCTCGCGCGCAACACGCCCGTGCGCTCGCGCCGGCGCATCGCTGCGCACTACGACCTCGGCAACGAGCTGTTCATGCTGTTCCTCGACCCCACCATGATGTACTCGTGCGCCGTCTTCGAGCGCCCCGACGCGAGTCTCGAAGAGGCGTCGCTGGCGAAGCTCGAGCGCGTCTGCTCGAAGCTCGAGCTCCGCCCCGAGGATCACCTGCTGGAGATCGGCACCGGCTGGGGCAGCCTGGCGGTGTACGCCGCGCAGCACTACGGCTGCCGCGTCACCACCACCACGATCTCGCGCGAGCAGCACGCCTTCGCGTGCCAGCGCGTGCGCGAGGCGAGCCTCGAGGATCGCGTGACGGTGCTGCTTCAGGACTACCGCGAGCTCACCGGCCGCTACGACAAGCTCGTCTCGATCGAGATGATCGAGGCCGTCGGCTGGCAGTACTTCCCGACTTACTTCCGCCGCTGCTCCGAGCTGCTCGCCGACGATGGCGCGATGCTGCTGCAGGCGATCACGATCGACGATCGCGCCTACCAGGTGGAGAAGGCCGGCAGGAGCTTCATAAACACGTACATCTTCCCCGGCGGCTGCCTGCCCTCGATGGAGATCATCGCGCGCTCGATCGCGCGCGTCACCGACCTGCAGCAGGTGCACCTGGAGGACATCACCGACCACTACGCAACCACGCTGGAGCACTGGCGCGAGCGCTTCCTCGCCGCCGGCGAGCAGCTGTCGGAGCTCGGCTACGACGAACGCTTCCGCAGGCTGTGGGAGCTGTACCTCTGCTACTGCGAGGGCGGCTTTCGCGAGCGGCGCATCCAGGACGTGCAGCTGCTGCTCGCCAAGCCCGGCCACCGCTCCCAGCCCGCGCCGGTAGTGTCACTGGCTGCATGAGACGCAGCCTGTTCGAAGACCTCCACGAAGACTTCCGCGCGAGCTTTCGCACGTTCCTCGAGCGCGAGGTGCTCGGCGATGAGGGCCGCTACGGCCAGTGGGAGCGCGACGGCATCGTCCCTCGCGAGGTGTTCGCGCGCGCCGGCCAGGGCGGCTTCCTCGGCATGGCCGTGCCCGAGTCCTACGGCGGCGCCGGCGCCGAGGACTTCCGCCTGAACCTCGTCATCGGCGAAGAGGTGCAGCGCGCGGGCGTCGGCAGCTTCGGCCTGGGGATCACGCTGCACAACGACATCTGTCTCCCCTACTTCCTCACCTACTGCAACGAGCCCCAGCGCGAGCGCTGGCTCGACGGGATCGCCTCCGGCGCGCTGATCACCGCGCTCGCCATGACCGAGCCCGGCATCGGCTCGGACCTCGCCGCGATGTCCACCAGCGCGCGGCGCGAGGGCGAGCACTACGTCGTCAACGGCTCAAAGACGTTCATCACCAACGGCATCAACGCCGACCTCGTGATCCTCGCCGTCAAGACCGGGGCGGGCGGGCATCAAGACAGACACCGCGGCATCAGCCTGATGGTCGTCGAGCGCGGCACCGAGGGCTTCGAGCGCGGGCGCAACCTCGAGAAGATCGGCCAGCACGCGCAGGACACCGCCGAGCTGTCCTTCTCCGACGCGCGCGTGCCCGTCGAGAACCTGCTCGGGCAGGAGGGCGAGGGCTTCCGCTACCTGGTCTCCAACCTGCCCCAGGAGCGCCTGTCGATCGCCGCCTCCGCCGTCGCCGCCGCCGAGGCCGCGCTCGGCTGGACGCTCGAGTACGTGCGCGAGCGTCAGGCGTTCGGCCAGCCGATCGGCTCGTTCCAGAGCTCGCGCTTCACGCTCGCCGAGCTGCACGGCGAAACGCAGATCGCGCGCGCGTTCGTCGACCAGTGCGCGCAGGCGCTGAACGCCGGCGAGCTCACGCCCGAGGACGCCGCCACCGCCAAGTGGTGGTGCACCGACCTGCAGGGCCGCGTCGTCGACCGCTGTCTGCAGCTGTTCGGCGGCTACGGCTACATGCTCGAGTACCCCATCGCCCGCGCATTCGCCGACGCGCGCGTCACCCGCATCTACGGCGGCGCCAACGAGATCATGAAGGAGATCGTCGGGCGCTCGCTGGGACTGTAGGGACTGTCGATCCACGCGCCGCCCGTTCGTCATCCGGGTGAGACCCCGCACAGGGCGGGCACGACACGAAGGAGCACGAGATGAGCCAGTACCTGCTGAGCGTCTACCAGCCGGACGGCCCGCCGCCGGACGCGGTCACGCTCGAACGGATCGGCCGCGACCTGCAGGAGCTCAACGCGGAGATGCAAAGCGCCGGCGCGTGGGTGTTCTCCGGCGGGCTGCTGGAGCCCACGGACGCCACCGTAATACGCGACCGGCGCGGCGAGACCGTGAGCACCGACGGCCCCTTCATCGAGGCCAAGGAGCACCTCGGCGGCTTCACCATCGTCGAGGCCCCCGACCGCGACGCCGCGCTCGGCTGGGGCGCCAAGCTCGCGCGCGCGACCACGCTGCCGATCGAGGTGCGGGCGTTCAGGGAGTGAGGGCACTCAGCGCGCACTGGCGAGCGAGCGATCAGCCTATCGCTTAGAGTCCAACGATCAGAAAGATCAGCGTCAGCACTGCCCTGCGCCGCACGTTGCGCATCTACGCCGAACAGCATGCGCTGACAGGAAAATAGCGTTCAGGCTGCCATTGCCTCCTGCAGGGTGACGGTGTGTCCGAGCGCTTCGAGCTGGGTGATGAGGCGTTTGGTGGTGCGCTCGGGGTCGCGTTTGCGGAAGTAGTCGCCGCCGAGGTCGTTAT
>DATHPU010000012.1:0-108822 GCA_035483595.1 Solirubrobacteraceae bacterium | reverse complement strand
TGCGGGCTGTCGCGATGGACACCACCGACGGCCTCGCCCGCGGCGCCGAGGTGATCGACACCGGCGCGCCGATCACCGTTCCCGTCGCGGACATCACGCTCGGACGGATCTTCAACCTGCTCGGTGACCCGATCGACCTTGGCGAGCCCCTGCCCGACGACGTCAAGCGGTGGCCGATCCACCGTCCCGCGCCGACGGTCGAGAACCTGACGCCGACGACCGAGATGTTCGAGACCGGCATCAAGGTCATCGACCTGCTCGCCCCCTACGCGAAGGGCGGCAAGGTCGGTCTGTTCGGCGGCGCCGGCGTGGGCAAGACGGTGCTGATCCAGGAGCTGATCCACAACCTCGCCAAGGAGCACGGCGGGTTGTCGGCGTTCTGCGGCGTGGGCGAGCGCTCGCGCGAGGGCAACGATCTGTGGCTGGAGATGAAGGAGTCGGGCGTGCTCGACAAGACGATGCTCGTGTTCGGGCAGATGAACGAGCCGCCCGGCGCGCGCATGCGCGTGGCGCTGTCGGGCCTGACGATGGCCGAATACTTCCGCGACAAGGGCCAGGACGTGCTGCTGTTCATCGACAACATCTTCCGCTTCGTGCAGGCCGGCTCCGAGGTCTCGGCGCTGCTCGGGCGCATGCCCTCGCAGGTCGGCTACCAGCCGACGCTGGAGACCGAGATGGGCCAGCTGCAGGAGCGCATCACCTCCACCCGCGAGGGCTCGGTCACGTCCGTGCAGGCGATCTACGTTCCCGCCGACGACCTCACCGACCCAGCGCCCGCGTCGGTGTTCGCGCACCTGAACGCCACCACGGTGCTGTCCCGCGCGATCTCCGAAAAAGGCATCTACCCGGCGGTCGACCCGCTCGACTCGACCTCGACGATCCTCAAGGCGGACGTGCTCGGCGACGACCACTTCCGCGTCGCCAACCGCGTCAAGGAGATCCTGCAGCGCTATAAGGAGCTCCAGGACATCATCGCGATCCTCGGCATCGACGAGCTCTCCGACGAGGACAAGCTGACGGTCCAGCGCGCGCGCCGGATCGAGCGCTTCCTCTCGCAACCGTTCTTCGTCGCCGAGCAGTTCACGGGCACGCCCGGTGCGTACGTGCCGATCGCCGAGACGATCAGGGGCTTCCAGGAGATCATCGACGGCAAGCACGACGAGGTGCCCGAGAGCGCGTTCTTCCTGAAGGGAACCATTGAGGAAGTAGTCGCGGCGGCCAACAAGTAATGGCTCACTCCAAGTTCCCAGTGGAAGTGCTGACGCCCGAGGGCGAGGTGTTCTCCGAGGAGGTGGAAATGCTCTCCACCGTCACGGCCGTCGGCTCGATCGGCATCCTCGCCAACCACCAGCCGGTGCTGGCGATGCTCGAACCGACGGAGCTGCGGCTGTACCGCTCCGAGGACGACATCGTGCGCTTCGCGCAGGCCGAGGGCTACCTGCAGTTCGCGGACAACCGCGCGCTGGTGCTCGTCGAGGAGGCGATCGCGCCCGAGCAGCTCGACCGTCTCGACCTGGAGGAGAAGCTGTCGCTGGCGCGCGCCAGCGCCGAGCGGGCCGCGCCGGACAGCGAGGAGCAGGCGCGCGCGCTGCGCGACGCGAAGCGCTACGAAGCGTTCCTGGCGGTGACGCCGTAGACGCCGCCCGCGAGACGTCCCGCGTCCCGCTCAACAGCTAGCCTTCCCCGCTTCATGAGCGCCACACGCGAGCCAATCGGGGTGATCGGGACCGGCTACGTCGGGCTGGTGACGGCCGCCGGCTTCGCGGAGCTCGGCAGCGACGTGTGGTGCGTGGACATCGACGCCGCCAAGATCGAGCGGCTGAAGCGCGGCGAGGTGCCGATCTACGAGCCGGGCCTGGAGGAGTTGCTCGCGCGCAACGCCGCGCGCATGCGCTTCTCCACCGACATCGCCGACGCGCTCGCGCACGCGCGGCTGCTGTTCGTCGCGGTCGGCACGCCGCCGACGTACTCCGGCGACGCCGACCTGTCCGCCGTGCACGCCGTCGCCGACGCGATCCCCGCCTCCAAGGACCACGCGCTCGTGATGAAGTCCACGGTGCCGTGCGGCACAGGGGCGTCGCTGCTGCGCGTGTTCGGCGAGCAGGGCAAGGACGCGCTCGGCTACGTCTCGTGCCCCGAGTTCCTCAAGGAGGGCTCCGCCGTCGCGGACTTCCTGCACCCCGACCGCGTCGTCGTCGGCGACGAAGGCGGCTGGGCGGGCGACGCGGTCGTCGAGCTGTACGCACCGCTCGACGCGCCGCTCGTGCGCACCGACGTCGCCAGCGCGGAGATGGTCAAGCTCGCCTCCAACGCCTTCCTCGCGACCAAGATCTCGTTCATCAACGAGATCGCCAACGTCTGCGAGGAGACCGGCGCCGACGTCGTCGAGGTCGCGCGGGGGATGGGCCTGGACGACCGCATCGGGCCGAAGTTCCTGCAGGCGGGGATTGGCTTCGGGGGGTCGTGCTTCGCTCCGGGGGAGACCGCGCTCGTGCGCCAGCATGGCCGCACGTCGCTGCTCTCGTTCGAGCAGCTATGGGAGCGTGTCGCGACCGACACCGACCAGGTCGACTCGACCGAAGCGCTCGCCGCCTACGGCGTCGGGTCGCGGTCGGAGGTCATGGAGCCGGACGGGCTCGAAGTTCTCTCCTGGGTTCGCGGCGAGCAGGAGCCGAGGTTCCAGCAGGTGATGGCGCTGACGAGACGGCCATACCAGGGCGAGCTGATCGAGGTTCGCACCAAGATGGGGCGTCGCGTGCGCAGCACTCCCGACCACCCCTGGCTCGTCGGCAACGGTCGCAGCGAGCGCACCGAGGTCAAGCTCGCCTTCGAGTTGACGACCGAGGACTGGGTGCCTCTGGCCGGTGAGCGCGACGCATTGGATGAGAGCGACAAGGTGTGCTACCCGGTCGACGCCGCGATCGAGGCGGCGGGGCTCGCAAGCAGCGACGTGATCGTGCGACCGCCGTGCGAGTCGATCCAGGCGCTGGTGGCACGGCCGGTTGCTGAGCGGCGCACGATCTTCACTCATCCGCGCGGACTCGCTGCGCGCACGGGAGATGTCAAGCGCAGCGGAGCTGTGCGCCTCGACGAGGCGCTACGCGCCGAACTGCAGTGGCGCGACGGGACGCTCGCGACTGCAAGCAACGGGGCGCGCATACCCGCGGCGATCGTCGCCGACATGGCGTTCTGGCGTGTTGTCGGCCTCTACCTCGCCGAGGGCAACGTCGCCGTTGAAACGAACGGGACGACGAGGATCTTCTGGTCCTTCCATCCCACCCGCGAGCAGCATCTCGTCGACGAGGTAATGGCGCTTTGGGCGAAGCAGGGTGTCCGCGCCAGATCGCATAACTCGGCGACGGCTCAGCAGGTGATCGTTCAATCGCGGCTCCTTGGCGCCTTCTGGACGGCCGTGCTCGGTCTCGGTCGAGTGAGCTATGAGCAGCGTCTGCCGGATCTCGCATGGGACCTGCCCGCCGCGAAGAAATGGGCTCTGCTCTCGGGTCTGTGGGAGGGCGACGGCTCCTGGTCGCTGGTCAACGGCGGCCCGAGCGTGATCCTGGAGCTGGGGACGATCTCCGACGAGCTCGCCGACGGCGTGCTTCGAATGCTCGGCGATCTTGGGATCGTCGCCTCGCGTCGTATTGGGCGCACCGCGAAATCGACGAAGGACACCCACTGGATCCGGGTGAGTGGAGCGGATCAGATCGAACGCGCAATGGCGCTGGTCCCAGAGCGCGATCGTCCGGGTGTGCTCGCCGCGATTGCACGTCAGGGCAAGCGAATCGCGCCGACCGGCCATCGGCGCCTGGGCGCCGGCCCGGCGTGGGCAAGGATCGCAGAGCTCCGGAGTGAGGAGTACGACGGGCACGTGTACTCGCTCGAGGTCCCCTACTCGCACACGGTCGTGACCAGCGGTGGCGTCACCACCTCCAACTGCTTCCCCAAGGACGTCGACGCGCTCAAGCAGCTCGCCGGCAACTCCGGCTATCACTTCCAGCTGCTGACGGCGGTGATCGAGGTCAACGAGCTGCAGAAGCGGCGCGTGATCGGCAAGCTGCACAAGCACCTGGGCGGGCTGGCGGGCAAGCGTGTGGCGCTGCTGGGCCTGGCGTTCAAGCCGAACACGGACGACATGCGCGAGGCCTCCTCGCTTGTGCTGTCGGCGCGCCTGCACGCCGACGGGGCGCGGGTCGTGGCGTATGACCCGGTGGCCGAGGAGCAGGCGCGCATTCTGGTCTCGGGCATCGAGTTCGCCGGCTCGCCGCTGGCGGCGGTCGAGGGCGTGGACGCGGTGGTGCTGGTGACGGAGTGGAGCGAGTTCCTGGAGCTGGACTGGAGAGCGGTGGCAGCGGCGATGAGCGGCAGCGTGGTGATCGACGGCCGCAACGCGCTGGACGCGGACGCGGTTCGCGCGGCCGGGCTTATCTACGAGGGCATCGGACGGCGGTGAGCCCATTCAAGCGGTGATCCTCGTCGGCGGGCAGGGCACGCGCCTGCGCCCGCTGACCTCCAACATCCCCAAGCCGGTGGTGCGCCTCGTGGACCGGCCGTTCATCGCGTTCATGCTGGAGTGGCTGCGCGGGCATGGCGTGGACGACGTGATCATGTCCTGCGGCTTTCTTGCGGACGGCGTGCGCCAGGTGCTGGGCGACGGCTCGCAGCTGGGGATTCGCCTGCGCTTCGTGGAGGAGCCCGATCCGCGTGGAACGGCTGGTGCGCTGAAGCTGGCGGAGCCGATGCTGGACGAGCGCTTCCTGATGCTCAACGGCGACGTGCTGACCGACATCGACCTGACGGCGCAGATCGCGCAGCACGAGGCGAGCGGCGCGCGCGGGACGCTGGCGCTGGTGCCGGTGGCGGATCCGAGCGCATACGGCGTGGTGATCCTGCGCGAGGACCGCTCCGTGAGCGAGTTCGTGGAGAAGCCGAGCCCAGACAGCGTCAACAGCAACCTGATCAGCGCTGGCGCGTATGTGCTGGAGCGCGAGATCCTCGAGCTGGTGGAGCCCGATCGCAACGTGTCGATCGAGCGCGAGGTGTGGCCGCGACTGGTGGACAACGGTCTCTATGGCTTCCCGTCGGACAGCTACTGGCTGGACATCGGCACGCCGGCGCGCTACCTGCAGGGGACCTTCGACATCCTTGAGGGCAACGTCGCCACGGCGGTGCGCGAGCGGCTGGGCAGCGACTGGCTGGCGATCGACGAGGGCGCGCAGGTCCAGGGCAGGGTGGCTCCACCGGCGCTGCTGGAGGACGGCGTGCGGGTGGCACCGGGCGCGCACGTGGGCAGCCTGGCGGTGCTCGCGAGAGACGTGTCCGTGGGCGCTGGCTCGACGGTCGAGCGCGCGGTCGTGCTTGAGGGTGCGCAGATCGGCGAGCGCTGCGAGCTGCGCGACTGCATCCTGGGCGCCGGCTGCCGCGTGGGCGACGGCACCACGATCACCGGCGGCGCGGTGATCGGCGAAGGCGTGGTGGTGGGGGCGCGCAACGTGATCACGCACGGGGCGCGTATCTTCCCTGGTGTCGAATTGCCAGATGGCGCGATCGACTTCTAGGCCTGACCGCATGTACATACCCAAACACGAGACACTCCAACCCGTGAGCGCAAAGTCCATGACCGCAGTTACCCCGGCACCCCAGGAGGCGAGCGCAGATGAGTGACGGCGGCGCGACCGCGACACCTACGGCGGAGGACCTCTCGCGCGAGAGCATCGCCCGGGTCGACCCTTCCGGCCAGCTGGGCGACGTGCTGGCGCTGCCGGAGCACCTGCGCGACGCGCTGTGGCGGGTCGAGTCGGCGATCATGCAGGACTGGGACACGACCGCGGGGCTGGTCGTGGCGGGCATGGGCGGCTCGGCGATCGGCGGCGCGCTGGCGCGCGCGGCGATGGGCGACCACGCCTCGCGCCCGATCTTCGTCACCCGCGCATACGGGCTGCCGCCGTGGACGACGCCAGACACGATGGTGCTGTGCGCGAGCTACTCGGGCGACACCGAGGAGACGCTCGCCTGCTACGAGTCGGCGGGCGCGCTCGGCGCGAAGCGCACGGTCGTGACGACCGGCGGGCGGCTGGCCGAGATGGCGCGCGCGGACGGCGTGCCGGTGATCCCGCTGCCGGGCGGCTTTCAGCCGCGGGCGGCGGTCGCCTACATGATCGTCGCGTCGCTCGAGGTCGCGGCGCTGTGTGGCGCGGGCCCGCGTCTGACCTCGGAGATCGACGTGGCGGCCTCGCACATCGAGCAGCTGGTCATCGAGTGGGGCCCCGACGCGTCCGAGGACTCGCTTGCGAAGACCGTCGCGCGTGGCCTGGCGGGCACGACGCCGGTGATCGCCGGAGCCGGGCTGACCAACCCGATCGCCTATCGCTGGAAGACCCAGATCAACGAGAACGCGAAGCAGCCGGCTTTCTCGGGCGAACTTCCCGAGCTTGACCACAACGAGATCGTCGGCTGGGAGGGCGCGCCCGAGCTTGGCCGCTTCTCGGCCGTGTTCCTCGACGACTCCGATGCCCATCCCCGCGTGAAGGAGCGGATGGAGTTGACCGAGCGTCTGATCGCCGACAACGCCGCGGCCAGCTTCCGGCTCGAGACACGCGGCGAGACAGCGATCGAGCGGGTGATCTCGCTGGTGCTGCTGGGAGACCTTGTCTCCATATACATGGCGGCGTTGCGCGGGGTCGACCCCGGCCCCGTGAAGATCCTCGACGAGCTCAAGTCCGCGCTCGCCGAACGCTGACCGAGACCAGGGCCGTGTGCTACCGTCCGGGACGGCCGAGGAGCGCTGCGACGGGACTTTGATCCGCCACGCTCGGCTGTCACCTCTGCAGCAAGGGCGCTCACCTGACCGACAGGAGGCTTCGTCATGTCAGCAATGACCCCCACAGCAGCTCTCAGCACCGACTTCAAGGTCGCCGACCTCTCGCTTGCGGACTTCGGCCGCAAGGAGATCACGCTGGCCGAGCACGAGATGCCCGGCCTGATGGCGATCCGCCGCGAGTACGCCGACGCGCAGCCGCTGAAGGGCGCGCGCATCACCGGCTCGCTGCACATGACCATCCAGACGGCGGTGCTGATCGAGACGCTGACGGCGCTCGGCGCGGAGGTGCGCTGGTGCAGCTGCAACATCTTCTCCACCCAGGACCACGCCGCCGCGGCGGTGGCGGTGGGCCCGGACGGCACCGCCGAGGACCCGCGAGGGGTGCCGGTGTACGCATGGAAGGGCGAGACGCTGGAGGAGTACTGGTGGTGCACCGAGCAGGTGCTGCGCTGGCCGGAGGGCGACGACGGCTCGACTGGCCCGAACATGATCCTCGACGACGGCGGCGACGCGACGCTGCTGGTGCACAAGGGCACCGAGTACGAGCAGGCCGGCGCGGTGCCCGAGCCGACGGACGCCGACTCCGAGGAGTACCAGGTGATCCTGTCGGTGCTCACGCGCTCGCTGGAGGAGGACCCGCAGCGCTGGACGCGCGTGGGCGAGGGCATCATGGGCGTTACCGAGGAGACGACCACGGGCGTGCACCGGCTGTATGAGATGGTCGAGCGCGGCGAGCTGCTGTTCCCGGCGATCAACGTCAACGACTCGGTCACGAAGTCCAAGTTCGACAACCTGTACGGCTGCCGGCACTCGCTGATCGACGGCATCAACCGCGCGACCGACGTGATGATCGGCGGCAAGGTCGCGGTGGTATGCGGTTTCGGCGACGTCGGCAAGGGCTGCGCCGAATCGCTGCGCGGCCAGGGCGCGCGCGTGATCATCACCGAGATCGACCCGATCTGCGCGCTGCAGGCGGCGATGCAGGGCTACGAGGTCAAGACGCTCGAGGACGTGATCGCAAGCGCGGACATCTTCATCACGACGACGGGCAACAAGGACATCATCAAGGCCAGCGACATGGAGCGCATGAAGCACCAGGCGGTCGTCGGCAACATCGGCCACTTCGACAACGAGATCGACATCGCGGGTCTGACCAAGGTCCCGGGGATCGAGCGCGTCAACATCAAGCCGCAGGTCGACAAGTGGGTGTTCCCGGACGGCCACGCGATCATCATGCTGTCGGAGGGTCGTCTGCTGAACCTCGGCAACGCCACCGGACACCCGAGCTTCGTGATGAGCAACTCGTTCTCCAACCAGACGATCGCGCAGATCGAGCTGTTCTCAAAGAACGACGAGTACGAGAAGCGGGTTTACGTGCTGCCGAAGCACCTCGACGAGAAGGTCGCCCGGCTGCACCTGGACGCGCTCGGCGTGAGGCTCACCAAGCTCACGTCCGAACAGGCCGCGTACATCGGCGTGCCGGTCGAGGGTCCCTACAAGCCGGATCACTACAGGTACTAGTCGACGTATGAAGGCAATGGTGCTGGCGGCGGGGCTCGGCACCCGCCTGCGCCCGCTGACGTTCGAGATCACCAAGCCGATGGTGCCGGTGCTGGACCGGCCGGTGATGGAGCACATCGTCGAGCTGCTGGACAGGCACGGCTTCGACGAGGTGATCGCCAACCTGCACTACTTCCCGGACTCGATCAGGGAGTACTTCGGCGAGCGGCTGTCCTACCGCTTCGAGGAGGAGCTGCTGGGCACGGCGGGCGGGGTGCGCGGCTGCGCGGACTTCTTCGGCGACGAGCCGTTCCTGGTGATCTCGGGCGACGCGCTCACGGACATCGACCTGGAGGCGTTCGTCGCGCGCCACCGCGAGGCGGGCGGCGTCGCGACGCTGGCGGTCAAGCAGGTGACGGACACGCGCGAGTACGGCGTCGTGCTGCACGACCGCGAGGGTCGCATCACGGGCTTCCAGGAGAAGCCGGCGCCGGACGAGGCGCTGTCGGATCTCGGCAACTGCGGCATCTACCTGTTCGAGCCGCGGATCTTCGACTACTTTCCGGCGCGGCCGTTCGTCGACTGGGCCCAGGACGTGTTCCCGACGCTGTTGGAGAACGACGTGCCGTTCCACATCCACGAGGTGCGCGAGTACTGGAACGACGTGGGCTCGCTGAGCGAGCTGCGGCAGGGCACGTTCGACGCGCTGCGCGGCGAGCTGCACCTGCAGATCGACGGCGAGGAGCTGAGCCCGGGCTTGATCGTCGCGGGCGGCGCCGACTCCTCGCCGCTGAGGCCCGACACGGACGTCGATGGGCCCGTGTGGATCGGGCGCGACGTGAGCATCGGCGAGGGCGTGCGGCTGATGGGGCCGATCGTGCTCGGCGACGGCGCCAGCGTGGGCGCGGGCGCGCAGCTGCGCGAGAGCATCGTGTTTCCCGGCACTGAGATCGCGCCCAGGTCGATTCTGATCGGCGCGATCGCGGGCCACGGCGGCATCCTGCAGAGCCTGCGCCCGCGGGGCTGAACGCGCGGGCCGCCGCGGCCGGTCATCCGCGGGTGGGCGATGGGTGGTCCGCTGCCTTAACGCAAGCGGGCCCGCCGAAGCGAGCCCCCTCACGGAAAGTGAGACTATGACAACAGTCACGATATCACGTCCCGGTGACCGAACGGTGTCCCAATAGTCCGCAACATGCGCGGAGAACATTTGGTCCACGCACCATTTACATCCGCCGGTCTCGGGCGTAGCATCAGAGACAAGACCACACCCAGTCCCGACCGAAGGAGCCTACGATGCAGATTGACATCAAGGGTCGTAACGTCCCGGTCACCGACGAGCTTCGCATGCACGCGGAGCGGCGTCTGAGGAAGGTCGCGCGGCAGGTCTCGGACCTGGCCCGCCTGGAGATCGAGATCTTCAAGGAGCCCAATCCTCGTGTCGCCGACAGCCAGGTGGCGGAGTGCACGCTGTATCTCAAGGGCGTGACGCTGCGCGCGCACGATGCCTCGCCGGAGATGCTGCACTCGCTGAATCTGGTCGTCGACGAGCTGGCTCGCCAGGTCAAGCGCCACCGCGACAAGCTGCGCCGCCGGCGGGAGGCCCACGCGGCCGCCCCGCGGGTCGCGCGCGCCGTCGGCTGAGCGCCGCTCGCCGCGTGACAGGCGCGTAACCGGTCGTTAAGCGTCGAGGGCTATCCTTGGCTCATGCCTTCCCTGCTCGATCGCGCGCTGAACGTCGGCGAGGCGAAGAAGTTCAAGGAATACCAGAAGCGCGTGGCGCTGATCGCGGCGTTCGAGCCCGAGCTGGAACACGACAGCGACGCGGAGCTGCGCGCGCGGATGGACGAGCTGCGGGCGCGAGCCAGCGACGGCGGCCGATCGACGACGATCGCTCAGCTGGATGCGCTGCTGCCGGAGTGCTTTGCGATCGTGCGCGAGACGGGCAAGCGCACGATGGGGATGCGGCACTTCGACGTGCAGATGATCGGCGGCATGGCGCTGCACGAGGGCCAGATCTCGGAGATGAAGACCGGCGAGGGCAAGACGCTGACGGCGACGCTTGCGGTGGTGCTCAACTCCCTGGCGGTGCGCGAGGTCGCATCGTCCGGGGACGCTGACCCCGACGCGCCGGAGGGCGCGCTGCGCGAGCGCCGGGGCGTGCACGTGGTGACGGTCAACGACTACCTGGCGAGGCGCGACGCGGAATGGATGAGCCCGATCTACGACGCGCTGGGCGTGACGGTGGGCGTGCTGCAGAACCAGCAGCCCTACGAGGAGAAGCAGCAGGCGTACGCGTGCGACGTGGTGTACGGCACGAACTCGGAGTTCGGCTTCGACTACCTGCGCGACAACATGGCCAAGGACCTCGGCGAAAAGGTCCAGCGCGGGCACTACTTCGCGATCGTGGACGAGGTCGACAACATTCTGATCGACGAGGCGCGAACGCCGCTGATCATCTCCGGGGCGCCGGAACAGGCGGCTGACCTGTACGTGAAGTTCGCACGCCTGGCGCCGCAGATGACATCGGGTGAGACGCCCGAAGGGATGGACCCGCGCACGAAGAAGCAGTTCATGGCGGACTTCGACTTCGAGGTCGACGAGAAGCAGAAGACGGTCGCGATCACCGAGCAGGGCGTTGCCAAGGCGGAGCGCTTCCTCGGCATCGACCACCTGTACCGCGCGGAGAACGGCCACCTGGTCAACCATCTGATCCAGGCGCTGCGTGCACAGGCGCTTTACAAGAAGGACGTCGACTACGCGGTGATCGACGGCGAGGTGAAGATCATCGACGAGTTCACGGGGCGCATCCTCGACGGCCGGCGCTGGTCGGAGGGCCTGCACCAGGCGGTGGAGGCGAAGGAGGGGGTGGCCGTCCAAGAGGAGAACCAGACGCTCGCGACGATCACCTACCAGAACTTCTTCCGCCTGTACGAGAAGCTCGCGGGCATGACCGGCACGGCGCTGACGGAGGCGACGGAGTTCATGAAGATCTACGAGCTGCCGGTCGTTCAGGTCCCGACGAACCAGGAGATGATCCGCGACGATCGCAACGATCAGGTCTACAAGACCAAGGAGGGCAAGTGGAGCGCGGTCGTCCGCGAGATCATGGCGCGCCACGAGATGGGCCAGCCGGTGCTCGTGGGCACGATCTCGGTGGAGGTCTCGGAGCTTCTGGGCGAGCGCCTGAAGAAGCGCGGCATCAAGCACACGGTGCTGAACGCAAAGCCCGAGCACGCCGCTCTGGAGGCCGAGACGGTCGCCGAGGCAGGTCAGCCGGGAGCGGTGACGATCGCCACGAACATGGCTGGGCGCGGCGTGGACATCAAGCTCGGCGGCAACCCCGAGCATATGGCCACGCTGCAGCTGGCGCGCGAGGACATCGACCCGCAGGACGCGGAGCGCTACGAGCAGCGCATGCAGGAGATCCTGCCGGGGCTCGAGCGCAAGGTCGCGGAAGCGCGCGAGACGGTGATGGCGGCCGGCGGCCTGTTCATCTGCGGCACCGAGCGCCACGAGTCACGACGCATCGACAACCAGCTTCGCGGCCGCGCCGGGCGCCAGGGCGACCCGGGCGAGTCGCGCTTCTTCCTGTCCGCGGAGGACGACCTGGTGCGCCTGTTCGCGGGCGATCGCATCTACCGGATCCTCGACAAACTCGGCGGCGTGGACGAGGAGGGCAACGAGGAACCGATCGAGGCGGGGATGCTCTCGAAACAGATCGAGAAAGCGCAGAAGAAGGTCGAGGAGCAGAACTTCCTGATCCGCAAACGCGTGCTCGAGTACGACGACGTGATGAACGAGCAGCGCCGCGTGATCTACAAATACCGCGACGAGGTGCTGGAGGGCAAGAGCATCGGCGAGGAGGCCCGCGAAGAAGTCGCCAAAGTGATCGAGCGCACGATCGATCAGTACACGCCCGGCGACTTCATCGAGGACTGGGACCTGGACGGCCTGTTCACGGCGCTCGGCCAGTTCTTCCCGCTGGACATGAGCGACGAGGAACTGAAACGCGACGCCGCGGACCGCACCTCGCTGAGCGACCGCATCGTCGAGGAGGCGCTCAACCGCTACAACGCGCGCGAAGACGCTCTGGGCAAGGAGTTGATGGAAGCGCTGGAGCGCTTCCTGCTGCTGCAGACGATCGATGAACGCTGGCGCGAACACCTGTTCGACATGGACTACCTGCGCGAGGGCATCCACCTGCGCGGCTTCGCCCAGATCGACCCGCTGGTGGCGTACAAGAACGAAGCGTTCACGCTGTTCGGCGACCTGATGAACAGCGTGTGGTCGGACTACGCGCGCATGATCTTCAACGTGCAGGTCAACGTCGAAGGCCCTCCCGGGCAGAACGGCGCAGGCGGCGCTCCGATCGCGCCGTTCGCGGCGGCCGGCAGCTCGACGCGCGCGGGCCGCGTGTCCTACTCGGGCGGCCACAGCGCCGCCGGCGCGGGCGCGCTCGCACAGGCGGCTGCCGCGGCGGGGCTGGGCGCCGGCGCGGCCGAGGGCGCCTTCGGCGAGAACGGGCAGGAGCTGGAGGCGCTGCCGGTGGTGGAGCAGCGTGTGCTCGACGACGAGCACCAGCTCGGGCGCAACGACCCGTGCTGGTGCGGGTCGGGCAAGAAGTTCAAGAAGTGCCACGGCTCGTAGCCGTGCGTCGCGTCGCGCTGCTCGTATTGGTGGCGCTCGTCGCTGGCGTCGCGTCAAGCGGAGCCGAAGTGCCGTCTACAGCGTGTCCACCGCCCGCAGCGTCCCCCCCGCCGGGCGCTGTACCGACGACGCCTGTTGCCGCCGCGGAACCAACACCCGAACAGGTTCTCGTCTGCGTCGGCGCGGAGGCGATTACCGGCGCCACCTACTCGCACTGGCTAACGGTCGCGAAGGCCGAGGCCGGACCATCTGTCAAGCGCCACCACACGGCTAGCGCGAAAGCACTGCAGAGCGAGGTCCTTGGTTTCTTGATCTCCTCCGAGTGGGTCATCGGTGAAGCCAAGGACCGGGGCGTGAGTGTCTCCGCGGCCAAGATCAAAGGGGAATTCGACCACATCCGCCATGCGCAGTTCCCAAAGCGCAGGGAATTTCAGGCGTTCCTGCGGGGCTCTGGGGAGACAGTCGCGGACCTTTTGTTCCGCGTGGAACTGAACCTTCTGTCGGCGGGGATCCAGAAGCAGGTCGAGGCCGGCCACCATGGCGCGGCGAGCAAGCGGCGTGCGCTTTCGCGGTTCGTCAATGGCTTCAAGGTCAAGTGGCAGGCGCAGACCTACTGCGCCGCCCAGTACGCCGTCGCGGACTGCGGGCATGTCCAGAGCTCGGTCTAAGGGCTGACGCTGTCGTGGGTGCCACCCCCTGGGACGCCCGCACCTATGACCGCTCGAGCCAGCCCCAGCAGGCTTGGGCGGCGGACGTTCTCGCGCGGTTGGAGGGCATTGCGCCGGACGCGACAGTGCTCGATGTCGGCTGTGGGACCGGGCGTGTCACCGAGGTCCTACTGGAGTTCGTGCCGCGAGGCCGCGTGCTGGCGGTGGATGCCTCTCCGGAGATGGTCGAGCTTGCTCGTGCGCGCCTCGGAGCGCGTGCGCGGGTGTGGCGTGGGGACGCGCTGGAGCTCGCCCTCGACGAGCCCGTGGACGCGATCGTCTCGACGGCTGCGTTTCACTGGGTTCCCGACCACGACCGCCTGTGGGCGCGGCTGGCCGACGCGCTGACACCGGGCGGCGTGCTCGAGATCCAGTGCGGGGGAGACGGCAACATCTGGACTACGTGCGCCTGAACGTCTCGGCCGTGCGAGGACCGGCTTTGAGGGATGAGTTGCGAGCGGGAGAACTGGGCCGTTCAGGAGACCAGGTCTGACCAGGTCTGATAGGATGGTCGTCATGGCAGAGGCGCATACGCCCGCGGCGGCCGTGACGGTTACCGAGGCAAAAGCACAGTTGTCGAGCCTCGTCGAGCGCGTGAGTCGCGGTGAGGAGATAGTGATCCGCCGCGGCCGACAGCCCGTTGCGAAGCTCACCGCCTACGTGCCGGTTCGCAAACGGCGGGTCCCTGGTGATCTGGCGGGGCAGATCTGGATGAGCGATGACTTCGACGAGCCCGACGAGGAGCTGGAGCGACTGTTCGGCACGCGCGAGTGACGGGCCTGCTGCTCGACACGCACGTCCTGTTGTGGTGGAGGGGCGACTACAGGCGGATCACAGCGAGCGTGCTCGAGAAGATCACCGACCCCGAGGTCGGGGTGTTCTTCAGCTCCGCATCGATCTGGGAGATGGCGATCAAGCAGGCGTTGGGCAAGCTGAGCATGCCGGCGAACCTGCTCGAGACGATGGCGGAGCGTGGGTTCTCGGAGCTGCCGGTGCGCTCGACCGACGGGTTGCGCGCCGGCGCGCTGCCGCCGCACCACGCTGACCCCTTCGACCGCATGCTGATCGCCCAGGCGCAGGGCGAGAGCCTAACGCTGGTGACGAGCGACACCCGGATGGACGCCTATGACGTGCCGATCCTGTGGTGAGCCGAACACGCTGATAGCGTGAGCCCATGGCCACAGCCGCCCCCAGCGAGTCCACACCGCAGCGCCTGGCTGCGATCCGTGAGCAGATGAAGCTGCTCTCGGACTATCTTTGACCCGGCTGCGCTGGCCGAGCGCGTGGCGTCGCTCGAGGATGCGATGGGAGCGGAGGGCTTCTGGGACGACTCCGACCGCGCGGCGGCGGTGTCCTCGGAGCACGCGCGCGTGTCGCGGCGGCTGGAGATGTTCAACGCGCTGAACGCGGACGTGCGGGACCTGGACGGCCTGGCGGAGATGGCGTCGGAGGACTCGTCGCTGGAAAGCGAGGTCCAGGAGCAGATCGCGTCGGTCGAGGAGCGCCTGGCGGCGCTGGAGGAGCAGCGGCTGTTCTCGGGGCCGTATGACGCGGGCGACGCGCTGGTGACGGTGAACGCGGGCGCGGGGGGGACCGATGCGCAGGATTGGGCGGAGATGGTGCTGCGGATGCTGATGCGCTGGGCGGAGCGCCGCGGCTTCGCGGTGGAGCTGCTGGAGGCGAGCGCGGGCGATGAAGCGGGCATCAAGTCGGCGACGTTCCAGGTGTCCGGGGAGAACGCGTACGGGCTGTTCGCGGCGGAGCGCGGCGTGCACCGGCTGGTGCGCCTGTCGCGGTTCGACTCGGCGCACCGCCGCCACACGGGCTTCGCGGGCGTGGAGGTGGCGCCGGTGGTCAAGGACACGGGCGAGATCGAGATCGACGAGGACGACCTGCAGGTGGACACCTACCGCGCGTCGGGCGCGGGCGGCCAGCACGTCAACAAGACGGATTCGGCGGTGCGCATCACGCACCGTCCGACGGGCATCGTCGTGCAGTGCCAGAACGAGCGCTCGCAGTCCTCGAACCGCGCGACCGCGATGGCGATGCTGCGCGCGAAGCTGCTGGAGCGCAAGGAGCGCGAACGCCAGGAGGAGATCGCGCGCGAGAAGGGCGAGGCGCAGGACGTGAACTTTGGCTCGCAGATCCGCTCGTACGTGATGCACCCGTACACGCTCGTCAAGGACACGCGCACTGGGCACGAGATGGGCGACGTCCAGCGGGTGCTGGACGGAGATCTTGATGGATTCGTGCGTGCGTATCTGCTTCAGAGCGCGTCCTCGCCCGGCCAGCGATGAGCTCTGAGTTGGAGGCCGTGACGGCCGAGCTGGTGCGCGCGGCGCTGGCGGAGGACGTGGGCGCTGGCGACGTGACGACGCTGGCGACGGTGGACGCGGACGCGCGCGCGCAGGCGCTGATCACGCAGAGGGCGCCGGGCGCGATCTACGGCCTGCGGGCGGCGGAGCTGGTGTTCTGGCAGCTGGACGCGGACGCCCGCTGCGAGCGCCTGGTGGCGGAGGGCGTGTGGCGCGAGGAGGGCGGGCCGGTGCTGTCGATCGCGGGGCGCGCGGCGGCGCTGCTGACGGGCGAGCGCACGGCGTTGAACTTCCTGGCGCACCTGTCGGGCGTGGCGAGCATGGCGGCGCGCGCGGCGCGCGAGGTGCAGGGCACGGGCGCGCGGGTGATGGACACGCGCAAGACGACGCCGGGCCTGCGCGCGCTGGAGAAGGCGGCGGTGGCGGCGGGCGGCGCGAGCAACCACCGCGCGGGGCTGTACGACGCGATCCTGATCAAGGAGAACCACGTCGCGGCGGCGGGCGGCATCGCGCAGGCGGTGGCGCGGGCGCGCGAGCGCGCGCCACAGCTGGCGGGAACGCTTGAGGTGGAGGTGCGCAACCCGCGGGAGATCGACGAGGCGCTGGCGGCGGGCGCGCCGCGCCTGCTGCTGGACAACATGGACGGGCAGCAGCTGCGCGCGGCGGTGGCGCAGGTGGCTGGCCGGGCGGAGCTCGAGGCGAGCGGCGGCGTCAGCCTCAAGACGCTCCGGGCGGTCGCGGAGACGGGGGTAGAATGGGTGTCGATGGGCGCTCTGACGCACTCGGCGCCCGCCCTCGACCTCTCGCTGATCATGGAGGCACAGCCATGAACCTGCCGATGGCCCCTACCCTGCCGATGGCTCCAGGCCAGGCGCCCGCGCTGTCGGACGCCGAGATCGCCGAGCTGAAGGCGGAGGTGCGCGCGCTGGCGGCGGAGCGCCGCGCGGTGATCCTGGCGCACAACTACCAGGTGCCGGAGGTGCAGGACGTGGCGGACTACGTCGGCGACTCGCTGGGCCTCTCGCGCCGCGCGGCCGCCGCGCAGGACGCCGAGACGATCGTGTTCTGCGGCGTGCACTTCATGGCGGAGACGGCGTCGATCCTGTGCCCGGAGAAGACCGTGCTGATCCCCGACCTGGACGCCGGCTGCTCGCTGGCGGAGTCGATCGACTTCGATCAGCTGGCGGCGTGGAAGGCGCAGTACCCCGAGGGCGTGGTGGTGATGTACGTGAACACGACCGCGGAGGTGAAGGCGCTGACGGACTACTGCTGCACGTCCGCCAACGCGGTGGACGTGGTGCGCCACATCTACGACACACACGGGCCCGACACGGAGATCCTGTTCGGCCCGGACATGTGGCTGGGCGCGTACGTGGAGAAGATGACATCCCCACCCGCCCGGCGCATGCACGTGTGGGACGGCGAGTGCCACGTGCACGCGGGCATCCGCCCGGCGGACATCGCGGCGACGCGCGCGGCGCATCCGGGCGCGGACTTCCTGATCCACCCCGAGTGCGGCTGCACGACGAGCATCATGGAGTACGTGGCTGCCGGCGACGTGTCGGCGGAGGGTGTGCACATGCTGTCGACGGGCGGCATGCTGAAGTATGCCGAGGGCGCGGAGCTCGACGTGCGCGAGCAGGCGGCGCGCGAGCAGCCGGCGCATGAGCAAGCCGCGCACGGGCACGGCGGCGACGGCGCGAGTGGCGCGCCGGCGCGCCGCGAGGCGGTGGTGGCAACCGAGATCGGCATGCTGTACCCGCTGCGGATGGCGGCGCCGGACGTCGAGTTCATCCCTGCGAACGCGGAGGCGTCGTGCAAGTACATGAAGATGATCACGCTGCCGAAGCTGCGCGACGCGCTTCGCGAGATGCAGTTCGAGGTGCGGGTGCCGGAGGATGTGGCGGTGAAGGCGCGCGTGCCGATCGACCGGATGGTGGCCCTAGGGTAGACATAGCGGATACGCTAATAATTATGGCTGCTCATTAGCGTAAGTGCTATGATGCTCGACATGTCCGGCAGCATCGATCGTGTGGCAGGCAACCTGATCGCACAGGTGCGGCGCACATCCGGTCTGAGCCAGGCCGAACTCGCGCGCCGCTCGGGGTTGCAGCAGTCGGTGCTGAGCGCCTACGAGCACGGGCGGCGCCAGCCGTCGGTGGCGGCGCTGTCGCGAATCGCGCGCGCGGCCGGGCTGGAGCTCGAGATCTCACCGCTGGCAGACGCTGACGCACTCGAGCGGTCGGGCAGGGTCCTGATTGACGTGCTGGATCTTGCCGATCGGTTGCCCTCGAAGCCGCGCGGAGGGCTTGCCTACCCGCCGCTGATCCGGCTGGCATCGTGACTGGTGTCGCCGACCGAATGCTGGCCGTGCACGACGCTCTGCGGACGGCCGGCTTTCCCCACGCCATAGGCGGTGCGATCGCGCTCGGATACTGCACGCTCGAAGCGCGCGGCACGCAGGACGTCGACGTGAACGTGTTCCTCCACCCGAGTCGGACGCGAGAGGTGCTGGCAGCTTTGCCGGAAGGAGTCAGGGTGACGGGGAGGGATCTTGAAGCAGCCGAACGCGATGGTCAGGTGCGCCTGATGTGGGACGCGACGCCAATCGATCTGTTCTTCAGCGTGCTGCCCCTCCACGACGAGGTCGAGCGCAACATCCGCCACGTCGCTTTCGGCGATCGCACGATCCCAGTCCTTGACTGCACGGGCCTGGCGGTCTTCAAGGCGATGTTCGCGCGTCCCCGCGACTGGGTGGACATCGAAGCGATGGTCGAGGCGCGCTCGATTGATGTCCATGAGGCGATTCGCTGGATCCGCGAGATGGTCGGCGAGGACGAACGCGTGGAGAAGCTGGCCGCGCTTGGGGGCGAGCGTCGCTCTCAGGGCGAGCCTCCTCCGCCGCCACCAGGCGGCGCCCCGGGCATGGCGTGAGCCCGCCTAGAACTCCTCGACGGTGTGCGGCCCCACGCACGCGACCGCGAGGTTCTCGGCGACGCCGCTGGCGACCTCGCGCACCTCGTTGAACGTGACCGCGTCGATCGCCGCGATCGCCGCATCGGGGTCGACGTCCTCGCCGAAGACGATGCTCTGGCCGGCGGCGTAGCGCGCGACGGCGTTGGTGTTCTCGAACGCCAGCACGAGGCGCCCGGCGGCATACGCGCGGGCGCGCTGCACCTCCTCCTCGGTGGGGCCGTCGGCGCGCAGCTCGTCGACGATCTCGCGCATGCGCGTGTACGCCTCGATGCACTTGGCGGACTCCAGGCCCGAGCTCAGCTGCAGGATCGGCACGTCGGCGAACGCATGGTTGATCGCGCTGACCGAGTAGCACAGGCCGCGCTTCTCGCGGATCTCCTCGAACAGCCGCGAGCCCATCGAGCCGCCGAGCAGCGTCGAGTAGATCGACAGCGCGGCGCGCTGGCGCACGTCCGTGACGGCGATCTGCGGGCGGTAGATCATGCGCAGGTGCGACTGGTTGGTGTCGCGCTGCTCCACGAGCTTCTCGGGTGCGAACTGCGGCGCCGGCTCGTACGGCTCGGGCACGGGCAGCGACGGGAAGCGCCCGAAGCGCTCCTGCAACTCGTCCTCGGCGGGCAGGTCGTCGAGGTTGCCGACGAGGAACGCGCCGCCGCGCGCGCCCGCCCAGCGCCGCTCGCGGAACGCGACGATGCCCTCGCGCGTGAAGCTGCGCAGGTTCTCCTCGGGTCCCAGCACGGTGCGCCCCAGCGGGTGATCGCCGAACGCGGCGCGGTCGATCAGGTACTCGGCGACCATCGACGGCTGGTCGTACGCGCGGTTGATCTCCTGGACCACCACGCCGCGCTCGCGGTCGAGCTCCTCGGCGTCGAGGCGCGGGCGCCCCACGAAGTCGCTCAGCAGGTCGATCGCCGGGCCGGCGCTCTGCGCGCGCACAGTGATGTGGAACGCCACCAGGTCGTGGCTGGTGTACGCGTTCAGGACGCCGCCGAGGCGCTCCGCAGTCTCGTTGACGTGCTTGTACGTCGGATATGTCTCCCCGCCCTTGAACACGAGATGCTCGAGGAAGTGCGCCATGCCGTTCTCCTCCGGGCGCTCGTTGCGCGCGCCCGCGTCGAACGCCACCAGCACCGTCAGCGCGCGCGTGCCCGGCAGCTCCATGCGGTGGATCGGAAGCCCGTTGCCGGGCACGGTGCTGGTGCTCACGTTGGCCATGGCCCCACCCTAGAACGTTCGCCCGCGCCGCGCGAGGCGCAGTCGCGGGCTCCTGCCTGCACTACCCTTGCGGCGGGTCCATGTCGCCTCCATCCCGACAGCCGCTGAACGTCGTGCTCGCGCTGCTCCTGCCGGTGCTGCTGCTCGCGGGGCTGTGGCTGGGCGGTCATCCGGAAGACCTGCCGAGCTTCCTGCGCAGCGCGTTTGTCGCGAACCAGCAGACGCAGGTGGTCGACGAAGCGATCCAGCGCATCGCCGCCGACTACTACCGGCCAATCTCCACCAAGAAGCTCGACAACGCGTCGATCGGCGGCGTCGTGGCGAGCCTCGGCGACCGCTTCTCGCACTACCTCAGCCCCGTGGAATTCAGCGAATTCCGCTCGCCGCCGCACTTCACCGGCATCGGCGTCGCCGTCGCCACCCAGCTGCAGCACAACCGCGGGCTGCTGATCGAGCGCGTGTTCAACTCCTCGCCCGCGGCGCGCGCGGGCCTGAAGGCGGGCGAGCTGATCGTGGCGGTCAACGGGCACAAGCTCGAACGC
Source organism: Solirubrobacteraceae bacterium (assembly GCA_035483595.1). Classification (GTDB taxonomy): domain Bacteria; phylum Actinomycetota; class Thermoleophilia; order Solirubrobacterales; family Solirubrobacteraceae; genus Palsa-744. Next base: position 88,100 of record DATHPU010000012.1, on the reverse strand, counting down.
CTCACGCCGGAAGCCGCCACCGCGCTGATCAGGGGGCTGCCCGGCACCGACGTGCACCTGGGCGTCGAACCGGCGGCCGACCCCAGCCTCGCTCATGCGGCGCCGCGCAGCGTCAACATCACGCGCGCGGTCGTCTCCGAGCCGGTCGTCGAATCGCTGACCAAGACCGTCCACGGCGTCAAGCTGGGCGTCGTCGCGCTCGCGAGCTTCAGCCCGGGCTCGCACACGGAAGTGCGCGAAGCGGTCGAGCGCCAGCTGCGCGCGGGCGCGCGCGGGCTCGTGTTCGACCTGCGCGGGAACGGCGGCGGGCTGGTCGAGGAAGCGCAGCTGATCGCGAGCGTGTTCATCCCCAAGGGCGTGATCGTCTCCACGCGCGGGCGCAGCGTGCCCACGCAGGTGCTCCAAGCCACGGGCGACGCGATCCCCGCCTCGATCCCGATGGTCGTGCTCGTCGACGCCAACACCGCCTCCTCCTCGGAGATCGTCACCGCCGCGCTGCAGGACCACCGCCGCGCGACGGTCGCCGGCACGCACACGTTCGGCAAGGGCGTCTTCCAGGAGGAGGAGCCGCTGTCCAACGGCGGCGCGCTGGACATCACCGTCGGCGAGTACTTCACGCCCAACGGGCGCAACCTCGGCGGCGGCGGCGTCAAACAGGGGGCGGGCGTGATCCCTGAAGTGCTCGTGTCGAAGGGCATCGTCGACACCAACCGTGGCCTGGACGTGGCGCTGCGCACACTCGCCGCCAAAGTCAGGTGAGCGCTCCCGCGCCGGCCGGCGCGTTCGTTGCCATCGTCGAGCGCCGCGGGCGCTTCCTCACGGCCGAGCCGCTGTTCCCGCCGCGCGACCGCGAACGCGAGCACCCGCACCGCCACGCCCGCCTGACGCTCGGCCCCGGCGGCGGCCGCGGCCGCGCGATCGAGGTCTCCGCGGGCCAGATCGTGCTCGTACAGCCATCCAAGCGCGGCCACGGCGCCGGCGCGCGCGTGGTGCGAGCGCTCGGGCGCCCGAACGTGGCCCGCGACGTGATCGAGGCGCTGCTGCTCGACCGCGGGCTCGCACGCGGCTTCGACGACGCGCTGGAGAGCGGCGCGCGCGCGGCCGCCGAGCGCGTGCGGGGCGCGCCGGGCGAGCGGCGCGACCTGCGCGAGCTGCCCACGTTCACGATCGACCCGATCACCGCCCGCGACTTCGACGACGCGATCTCCGCCGAACCGATCCGCGATGGCGGTGGCCACGGCGCGAGTGCAGACGGCGGCGGCGATGGGAACGGCGCGGGCGGCGACGGCGTCGGTGGCGGAGACGCTGGCGAGGCGATCCGCGTGTGGGTGCACATCGCGGACGTCGCCGCGCACGTGCCCGAGGGCTCGCCGCTCGACCTGGAGGCGCGTAGGCGCTCCACCAGCGTGTACGCGCCGGGCGCCGTCGAGCCGATGCTGCCGCACGCGCTCTCGAGCGACGCCTGCTCGCTGATGCCGGGCGTGGAGCGCGCAGCGGTGACCGTCGAGATGGAGCTGCGCGGCCCCGTGCTGGAGCGCGCCGCGTTCTACCGCTCGGTGATCCGCTCCGACGCGCGCCTGGACTACGAGCAGGTCGATCGCATCTTCGCCGGCACGGAGTCCGCCGCCGAGCCGTGGGGCGCGCCGCTGCAGGCCGCGCGCCAGGCGGCCGCCGCGCTGCAGCGCGCCCGCGAGCAGAGCGGCGCGCTGGTGCTCGACTCGGAGGAGCCGGAGTTCCAGTTCGACGAGGACGGCAACGTCGTGGGCATCGTGGGGCGCGTGCAGACGGAGTCCCACCGTCTGATCGAGCAGCTGATGATCGCGGCCAACGAGGCCGTCGCGGAGCTGCTGGAGCGCCGCGGCGTGCCGTGCCTGTACCGCGTGCACGAGCGTCCCGAGCCCGAGCGCGTGGAGCGCCTCGCCGACCAGCTGGCGTCGCTCGGGGTGCCCACGCCGCCGCTGCCGGAGCGCATGTCCTCCACCCAGGCGGCGGATCTGCTGGCCGAGATGTCGCGGCGCGTCGAGCAGCGCCTGCAGCGCAGCGGCCACGGCCGCGAGGCGCTCGGCGCGCTGGTGCTGCGCTCGCTCAGGCAGGCGTACTACTCGCCCAAGAACATCGGCCACGCCGGCCTGCGCTCGACGGCGTACTGCCACTTCACCTCGCCCATCCGCCGCTACCCCGACGTCGTGTGCCACCGCGCGCTGCTGTCCGCCGTCGGCGGCGGCGAGGCCGCGCCGCGCGCGGGCGAGCTGGTCGAGCTGGGCGTGTGGACCTCCGAGCGCGAGCGCGACGCGATGATCGTCGAGCGCGACTGCGACGACGTCGCGCGCTGCTTCGCGCTCGCACGCCTGCTGTACGAGCGCGGCCACGACCAGCAGTTCGCGGGCGAGGTCACTGGGCTGATCTCAGCCGGCGCGTTCGTCGCCTTCGGCCTCGACGCCGACGCGCGCATGACCGCCGGCGCCGACGGCGAGGGGCAGATGGACGCCGCCGCGTTCCAGGGCATGCTCCCCGTGAGGCTGCTGCGCGCCGGCGATCGCGACGGCGGGCGCGAGTGGTGGGAGCTCAACGAGCAGGGCACCATCCTCCAGGGCGAGCGCACCGGCGCCGCGCTGCGGCTCGGCGACCCCATCCATGTGCGCGTCGCGCGCGTGGACACGATCCGCGGGCGCGTCGACCTCGAGCCGGCGCCTTGATCGCGACTGCGCACGCCGCAGCGGAGCCCGACAGGGCGGAGCCCATCAAAAAACTCGACCGCTAGTCTCAACCGGTGGCAAAGGGCAAGGGCAAGCGCAAGGTGGGGGCGGGGGACGTGGCGTCCAACCGCTACGCCTCCTACCGCTACGAGCTGATCGAGCGGATCGAGTGCGGCATCGTGCTCGAGGGCACCGAGGTCAAGGCGCTGCGCACCTCAGGCGCGCAGCTGAAGGACGGCTACGCGGCGATCCGCGACGGCGAGCTGTGGCTGCACTCGGTGCACATCCCGCCGTACGGTCCCGCGTCGCGCGAAAACCACGAACCGGAGCGCCCGCGCAAGCTGCTGCTGCACCGCCGTGAGATCGACCGCATCGCCCAGCGCGTATCCGAGCGCGGGCTCACGCTGGTGCCAACGCGCATCTACTTCTCGGGCGCGCACGCCAAGGTCGAGATCGCGCTGGCGCGCGGCAAGGACCTGTACGACAAGCGCCAGACGCTCCGCGAGCGCGAGAGCAAGCGCGACATGGAACGCGGGATCCGCGAAGCCAGGCGCTAGATCGAGCGGAAGCTGTGGCCGCCGCTGGTGAGGATGTGCGTTTCGTGCATCCCGAACACCAGCGCCGCGATCAGGCCCACGTACACCAGGAACACCAGCAGCCGGTGGTGCGGCGCCACGCGGTAGTACGCGGCCTGCTCGATCGTGCGCGTTTTGCGCTGCTGCCAGCGGTGGTAGGTCTGGAAGCCCGCGAACAGCACGATGATCAGCAGGATCGGGTTGCCCGGCTCGAGGAACACCAACGCCACCAGCACGCCCAGGCCCGCGAACCACATCCACGGGCTCATCGCCGCCGCCGCGCGCCCGCCGTCCAGCGGCACCACCGGCAGCAGGTTGAACAGGTTGATAAAGAAGCCGAAGTACGCGAGCGCGATCAACAGGTCGCTGCCGGTCAGCTCGCCGATCACCGCCACCGCCGCCGCGCCGACGGTGCCCAGGATCGGGCCCGCCAAGCCCACGCGCGCCTCCGCCAGCGCATCGTCGGGCATCTGCTTCATGCCCACGACCGCGCCCATGAACGGCAGGAACACCGGAGCGGTCGCCTTGATCCCCTCGCGGCGCAGCGCGATCACGTGGCCCATCTCGTGCACGAACAACAGCACCACGAAGCCCGCCGCGAACCACCAGCCGAAGAACAGGCTGTAGGCAGCCACCGACACCAGCGCCGTGCCCGCCGTCACGAACAGCTTCAGGTTGGGCAGCGCCACCAGCAGGCCCTTGATCGCCACGCCGAACTTCGCCAGCAGCGCGCCCAGCGCAGCCAGCGCGCTGCCGATGCGCCCGCGTACGTTGCTCGCGGAGCTCCGCGCCTTTGTGGCGGGACCGCGCGGCTGCGTGCCAAACGGGTTCTCGCCGCCCAGCGGGTTCGCCGCGGATGGCGCTGGGATCGCCGTGGCGTGACTCGGATACGCGCCCGGCGCAACCGGCGCCACGGGCCCCGCCGGGGGCGCCGGCAGCGACAGCTCGTGATTGTCCATGCTTCCATTGTGGCAGCACTTCTAAGCCGCGCCTAACGGCTGCACGCGCGCGTGTTTTTTTCGGAGAATGCGGCATCGATCTCCCCGCGGGGGTTGCACGCGATGGGGGTCCGGGCTACGTTGAATCCAGACGCGGAACCGAGCCGCAAAGAGCGAGGCCACTGAGGTGTGAGGCCGCGCCACCCGCAAGGAAAGGCCCTCGGGCCGGACCCACCGGGTTCCTCAAAGTGGCTTGGGACCGCGTCTATTTTTGTCTGCGCGGCCCCATCGGCCGCGGTACACTGAGCCTGTAGGAACACCCAAGGGGGACGACAGGCTTCGACGCGGTCGGCTCGTGTGGGTGGTGGCGAGTCGAGGTCCCGGGCGGCCTCGTAAAACACCCGGGAAAACCATAAGTGCGGACTCTCACGAGTACGCCCTCGCCGCTTAGTCAATAGCTAAGCCGTGAGGTTTCGGGCCCTGCCTGCCTGCCGCGGGGGTCACCCGGAATCAGAATGCAGGCTCACCCGGTGCGGTCCGTCTCCGCCAATCCGGGGAAATCTCAGGAGACTGGTCCCTCACAACCCCGCCGGCGAGGCGAGTGGAGGATGAGATCAGAGCGCCGGCTACGCTCGTAGAAGCCATTCGTACGCGATTGCGGACGTGGGTTCGATTCCCACCGTCTCCACTGATATGTAAAGGGGCGAAGAAGTGCGAACTTCGCCCCTTTACTCTGACGGCCGTAATGGTCGTTGCCATTGCAGTCCCGTCGTGGCGGCTGGGAAAGCGGATGGGGACTCCGCCAGCGCTGCGTAACGCGACTCCAGAGGAGCAAGCCGAGCGGAAACGGGAGCGAGCCGCGCGATGGAAAGCAGAGCTTGCCGCGCTGACGGCGCGAGAGCGGGTCCTGTTTTTCGCGTACTACGCCTTCTCCATTCCGGCGATGCCGGTCGGACTCCTGTTGACAATCTACGGGCACGGTGCGACGCGCACTATCGGACTTGCGTTGCTCGTCGTGGCCGTCCTGCTGATGGCGGTTCCAGTCGGACCGATGCTTGGCGGAAGGGTCAGGCGGCGCAGACGTGGGAGTTCGGCCCGGTAGAGCTCCTCGCGCTGAGCGCCTCTGCCTGATTGGCGAGCGCGTTCGATAGTGCTGCGCCGTACGACCCTCGACGCTGTTCCACAGTTGGCGTCGATCGCGCCAATCTGCGGCAGGCGGGGGAAAGATTCGGAGGGCTATTCAGCCTTGCTGGCTGATCTTGGCATTGCATGGCTGTCCAGTGCCGTTGCAGCGGCGCTACCGTATGGGCATGTTCGATGAGGCGGTCATAGCTGAGGCTGCGCGGCGTCTGTCTGCTGCGGCGCCGGATGCGCAGGTGATCCTGTTTGGCTCGCACGCTCGTGGCGATGCTGGCCAAGGCAGCGACCTCGACTTTTTGGTCGTCGAGCCCGCGGTTGAGGATGTGGTGGCTGAGTCGGTGCGCTTGCGCCGGACGCTGCGGGGGCTGGGCCTGTTTGCGGACATCGTGGTCGTCAGCGAGATGGAAGCGGAACAGTGGCGAGACGTGCATGGCAGCCTGATCCATGAGGCGCTTTCGGATGGTCGCGCAATGGCGGCTTGATGGCGCCGGGCGATCTTCCGCGTGTTCTGCTGGGTCTAGCGCGAGACGATGACTTCGCGGCGAGGTCGTTGCTGCCGGTGGAGGGCGTCGCTGACGCGATCCTCGGCTTCCACGCGCACCAAGCCGTAGAGAAGTCGCTGAAGGCCGTTCTGGCGTCTGCCGACGTGCAGTTCCCCTATACGCACGACCTGGATGGTCTGATCGAGCTCTGTCGAGGGAATGGCCTAGAGGTTCCAGATGCGCTCGAGGACGCCGATCAGCTGTCGCCCTACGGCGTGCGGATGCGCTACGGCGCCAGTCACGACACGCGACTGGACCGCGATCAGGCGCTGGGATGGTCTGCGGCTGCGGTTGAGTGGGCGCGGGGGATAGTCGAGCGTGACGACGAGCAGCCGGCTACGGAGTAGCTCGGCGGGTCGCGTCCAAGGTACGCACAGCGTACGCAACCCGATTCGACACAACCCCGCTATCGCGCATTCCAGAGCCGATCTCCGCCTCGACTTCGCACCCGTCGAACCCACCGTCTCCATCGAATCCTCGTTTCCGCTGCAATTGGCTGGTTTTTGCGGCGGGGACGGGGGGAACGATTGCGAATCGGCCGTTTCATCGTCGTCCTCGTCGGCGGCGAGCACGTCGGCCATCGTGGTGGCGAGCTGGTCGATGTCCCAGTCGGCGTAGATGTCGCCGGTCGTCTGGATCGAGGCGTGGCCGAGCAGCTTCTGGACGGCCTTGAGGTTGCCGGTGGCGTCGAGCACGCGCTGGCCTGCGGTGTGGCTACGAGGCTTACGAGCAGATGATCAAGGAGCTGAAGGTGGAGCGCCAGCAGCTTGCCCGCAAAGATGCCGAGCTGACGCGGCGTTGCGGTACTCTGACACGGTGGCTACGTCGCTCGACAAGGACAAGCTGCACGATGTGCTCGACCAAGCGGTGATCGTGATCGATGAGCGTGATCTAGAGCGCTCGCGCCGTGATCCGCGTGTGCGTGAGCTGTACGAACGCGGCGCGAAGCTCCGAGCTGAACTTGAGGCCGAAGGCGCAAACTACGATTGAAGGCTGAGCCACTGCCGGCGCAGCCTGGGATTGCCCGGCACGAGCTGCTCGGAGTCATGGAAGCCGAAGCGCTCCTGCCACATGTTGGCGGTCTGCTCATCGAAGGGAACTACCACGAGCACGGTGGCTCCTATGTATGCCAGCGCAAGGTGCGCGGTGTCGACCGCGTGGCTCAATAGCTCGTCACCGACGCCGGGCGAGTAGTTGGCGCGCGCGAACTGCGCGAGCAGAATCGCCGGCTGGGTGCGGTAGTGCACGCCGCCAAGCTGAGCGCGCTCCTCGCGGCTGAGCGCAACCTGCGCGGCGCACAGCGCATACACGCCCGCGACCCGGCCGTGGCTGAGCCGGACACGGACAGTTGCCTCCTGCGGCATGCTCAGTGCCCGCTCCATGAGCCATTCAGCCACGCTCTCACCGGCGGGACCTGGTACTGGGTGCTGCTCACCCTCCGTTCCTCCGGCCACGGAGATGGAATCCACCCCAGTTCGCCGAGGGCTTCCCGAATGCGTGCGGGAACGACGCCCTCGTTGCCGGAGCAGTAGTAGTCGAGGTAGCAGCCTCCCTTGCAGGCGAGGTGGGAGACGACGCCGCCCGCGTAGCGCCAGCTCATCGAAACGGGCTCTGCGTCTCGGCGGCGCCAGCGCGTGTTGCAAAGCGCGCCGTACAGATCGTGCGCGAAGGCATCGTCCGTCCGTACGCGCTCGGACAGTGTTCGGAGCGCGATTTCGAAGGCCTCGAACCCATCTTTCGTCGTGATGTATGTGCCCAATGCGTCGTTGCTTTGGTGGGTTTGCATCGAAACGCAGTGTAGCGTTTTGTCTACAATGCCTCGGGTGCGGCCTGGCAGGAGACGGCTTACCTGTTCCGCTCACCGGCGAACGCGCGCCGTCTGCTTGATGCCGCCGACGCGGCCAAGCGCAGCCGGACGGCTGGGCGTCAGTTCGACCGGGAGTTACGCTCGTCTTTCGACTGCCTACTCACGCCGGGAACGTTGCGTGGGTTCGATTCCCACCGTCTCTATTTCGACAGTTGACCCTTCAGGTTCCGATCGAGAGCTGGAGGGTCATTTTCGTGGTGAGGAGGGCCGTTCTCGCGTGTTCGAGGCCGGGTCGTACATGCCCCGCGCAATCATGTTCGACTGTCGCCGGGGCCAGTCGACACCATATGCCCCTAACCACGTCTGGATCTACATCGATAACGGCCCTGTCGAAACCGGCTCAGTCGGGTGAATCGTCAAGGGTCAGTAAGATGCTATCTTACGCACTATGCGTACCACCATCTCGACGAAGGGTCAGATCGTTCTCCCCGCGGAGCTTCGTGCCGCCGATGGCATCAAGGCGGGAGAGGAGTTCGAGGTCGATCGAGTGGGTCCTGATGAGTACAGGCTCACCCGGCTGACGCCACCGCCGAACCGTGGCTTGGTGGATTGGCTGCGGTCGTGTCCGGAGGACGGTTGGTTCGTAGAGATTGAGTCGGAGTCAACCGACTCGCTCTAGCTGATCGTATGGCGAGCTTCCTGGTTGACGCAAACGTCCTTTCGGAGGCGACCAAGCCCGCCGCGGACGAGCGTGTTGTCGATTGGCTTGGGCGCAACGAGCCCGAGGTCGCTGTCGATCCGGTCATTCTGGGGGAGATCCGTTTCGGCATCCTGCTACTCCCGCGTGGTCGTCGTCGAAGCCGACTGGAGCGCTGGTTCGAGGACGGTGTGCAGAGGTTGCAGTGCATCCCGTGGGAGGCCTCGACGGCCCTGCGCTGGGCCGAGTTGCTCGCGACACTTCGCGCAGCAGGACGCGCGATGCCGGTCAAGGACAGCCTTATTGCTGCGACCGCGCTGGAGCACGATCTGGCGGTTGTGACCCTCAACCGACGCGACTTCGATGCCGCAGGTGTGGTTATCGTCGATCCGGCGGCAGGGCCTGGCAGCTGATACTTGCTTTAGACCCCGGCGTCGCTCCCGCGCGCTTGGTCGCGGCGCATCACTGAGGCGCACCGGGCGCTTGTGGCTGGTGGAGCGCCGCTTGAGGATTCGACTTCACTGCTCTACGAACGCTCCGGCGCAGTCGCCGCCAGCCTGAGCAGGTACGTACCGCCGCCCCGGTGGATGTTGCCGATGACGGCCCAGACCAGCGCCGCGGTCCTGCGCCTCTCGAAGTGAAGAAACGTGGTGAGCGCCAGTCGCTCGCCATCGAGCCGCCACACCATGTGCCCGTTCAGCAGCCTTGATCGTGTTTCGAGATGCAGCAGCTCAGGCTCAGAAGTCACGATTCGCCAGCCGAGAAGGTGATTGGGAGAGGCCCACGGGCCGAGGCTAAATCCAAGAATCCAGCGGTGTATCAGCAGCAGCGCCCAGCGCGTCACCACGGGCAGGCTCTCGAAGCCATCCCGTGCCCACTGCTCAGCCGAACGTGTGTCGCTCGGGCTCCTCGTGACCTCGAACGCGTCCGCGTAGTCCGGAGGCGAGGTGACGGTGGTTGGTGGCGTCTCGGTCACCGCAGCCCGATTCGCCGCCGGCCGCGCCGCATTGGAGCGTGCGCTCGAGGACTTTGAGCCTGTCGAAACGGAACTCCGCGAGACGTTCATTCTCCGATAACCTCCATCCATACGGCGGCGTATAGTTGAATGCTAGCATCATCACCGGGAGTGTCAACACCAAATCGAACGCGCTAGGGGCGCATGGCCGCCCCGACCCGAACGCCCCGCAACAGATGGATCGAGCAGGGCCTGGGTGCCCTTGCCGCCGGTGGCCCGGATGCCGTGCGGATCGAGTCTCTGGCCAAGGCGCTGGGCGTCAGCAAGGGCGGGTTCTACTGGCACTTCAGCGGCCGACAGTCGCTGCTCGACGAGATGCTGGACATGTGGGAGCGCACCTGGGTCGACGAGGTGATCGAGACCGTCGAGGCGGGGGGCGGGGACGCAAGTTCCAGATTGAGGCGGCTGTTCGCGATCGGTGGGGCCTCAGGCGGGGAGCTGTTGAAGATCGAGTTGGCGATTCGCAACTGGGCCCGACGCGATGAGGCGGTTGCCAAGCGACTGCGGCGGGCCGACAACCGGCGAATGAGCTACATGCGCTCCCTGTTTGGAGCCATCTGCGAGGACGACGACGAGGTAGAGGCTCGCTGTCTGCTGACCTTCTCGCTGTTCATCGGTGGCCGCTTCGTCAGGGCCGATCACGGCGGGCGCAGCCGGGCGGAGGCGCTGGGGCTGGCTGTGGAGTGGCTCATCCGATAGGGCGCTTCACGCGTAAACTCCGTCCAGCCACCCCTTGAGCGCTGCTTCCCGATCCGCAGCATCGACGCCGTCCGCGAACAGATGCGCGCTCATCCCGACGACGCCACCGAAGTGGTTGCGCCCGAAGAAGCGGTACAGGCCGTCGGCCGTGCGCACACCGAGGAACTCGGGCGTCGAGTAGTCGACGACGCCGTCGAGTGCCCCGGCCTCGCCGAGCGACGCGTGGACCGAATCGCCCACGTGTGTGTCCACTGGAAGGCCCAGGGCACCGCGCAGAGTGTCCATCGCGTCCACCGCCCCGGCGGCAGCAGGCCCCTCGATACCGGCTGACGGCTGCCCGATATACGTGACCGGGCGCCCCTTGAAGTGCTCGAGGTACTGCCCGAGCGTGTGCAGGTAGAAGTCCGTGTGGCCGTCGATGCCGTCGTACTGGTCCTCCCATCCGTCGGCGAGTATCCCGCTGTGCACGTAGCGCAGGTGCGCCGTTCCGCCCGCGCGGGCCTCGATCGCGAAGTCGAGGGCGTTGAAGGTCCCATCCGGCGACTCCATGCGGATCACGAGCCGGTGTGGCGGGTCCCAGGTCTTCACGAGCCCACCCTCGGGTGGCGTGGTGCCGGCTGGGATCTCCATCCCCGTGGGGAACTGCCAGGCGGCGGTGTCGGCGGTGATCGCGGTCCAGACGTCGCGGGGGCCAGCGGGCAGGTCGACCTCGCGGGTGATCTCGAATGCGCGGCTCATGACTTGGGCTCCTTGCTGTTCGTGATGGTGGGGTGCAGGGCTACGACGAACCGGTGCCGGCGACCGCCCGGTGCGGCCTGGTCGTGGTACTTGGCGACGAGGCCGTTGACGGCGGCCGACAGCTCGACAGCGAACGCGGCCCGGTCCTTCGCGGACGCGAACCGCACCTCGCTGTCGATCCCGAGGGTCGCGAGCGGCTTGCCGGCCGCGCTCGACCCCGTGATCAGCTGTCCTACCTCGCTGACCAGGCGGCCAGCGACCGCGAGCAGCCAGCGCGCGGAGCGCTGGTCCGGCTCACGTGAGGGATCCGGCGCGAGCGCCGACAGGGCGCTCGGCGAAATCACATACGACGCCGCCGTCGCCTGGAGCACGCGCTCGGTGCAGTTGCCCTTGCGGCGCTCCTCCACGAGCTCCACCAGACCGTGGCGCTCCAGCGCCCGTAGGTGGTAGTTCGCCTTCTGGCGGGTGAGCCCCACTCGCGTCGCCAGTGTGCTGGCGGATCCGGGCTCGGCCAGCTCGGCGAGCAGGCGGGCTCGGATCGGGTCCAGCGACGCCTCGGCTGCGGCGGGGTCGTCGATGACGGTGACGTCGTGCACGAGTGCACCTTCTCACCGACAATCATTTTTGTCAAGAGCATTTATGCGGTCGGCAGCTTGGCCGACTCGGCGTCGTGCTTTGCCACCCGTCCTTATGGGTGCTCTGCCCTCCGTCTTCATGGCGCCTTGCCACCTGCCTTGCCATGCTCTGCCACCCGCCTGTCACACGAAGCCGACTGCCGCAAACCTGTGTATAGATGGGCGACCACGAGCAACGAGATGCGGCCCTGGTGGCCGCCATCGGCCAAGGCGATGCGGCCGCCTTCGACCAGCTCTACGCTCGCTACCTGCCGCTGGTCGTGCGCTGGTCGATGCACGCCACCGGCAATCGCGAGGTGGCTGCCGACCTGACGGCGGAGGTCTTCGCCGCGTCGCTGACAGCAGCGCGCAGGTTTCGCCCCGAGCGAGGCTCCGTGGCCGGCTGGCTGCTGGGGATCGCGCGAAACAAGCTGCGCGAAAGCCGGCGCCGCGGCCGGGTCGAGAGCTCCTCCAGACGGCGGCTGAGGATTGAGCCGGTCTCGCTCATGTTCAGCAGGAGCTTCGCGGCGCTGTCGATCGCCGCTCGCATCTACCCTGGTATCTGCGCATCCGGCCGCGTTTCCCGCGGCCGGCGATCGCCGCGCTGGTGGGCCTGGTGGCGACCGGCTCGGCGTTGGCGGCGAGCGGGGTCCTGAGAACGGGCGCGCCGGTCGGCACGCCCGTTCCGGCGATCCCCAACGCCTATGAAGGCGCCGTCGTCCCCGGCAGCGTGCACGTGCTGACGCTGCGGGTGGCGGACCCCGGCGGCGGGCCGCCGTGGGGGCTGCGCGTGCTGAAGACAACCCGGGGTCTGACGTGCGTTCAGTTCGGGCGGGTCGTGGATGGACGCCTCGGCGTTCTCGGCCGCGACGGCGCGTTCCACGACGACGGCGCCTTTCACCCCTTGTCGGTTGACTTCCTCAATGGCGTCGGCTGCGGAACGGACGACGCTCGCGGGCAGGCGTTCGTGAACGAAGAGTTCCACGGCACGCCGGACAGCGGGCTGGCCGGCGACCAGCAGCATGCCTCGGGTGGCTGCTACCCGGCGTCCTCCCGACGACCATCCTGTCCGCCGTCGGCGCTGCGGGACGTCTACTTCGGCCTCCTGGGCCCGGACGCGGTGAGCATCACGCGCAGGGCGCGGAGCGCGGGCGCGGGCGCCACGATCCCGACGGCGGGATCCGACGGGGCCTATCTGATCGTCCTGCCGCACACCCCTACCAGCTGCGTGCCCGGAGTCGTGTTCTGCGCCGTGGGCGAATCGTTCAGCACCGGCGGACCCGAACTGGTCCCGTACGAAGTCATCGGCGCGGTCGGCTACCGCGCCGGCAAGAGCTGTGAGCTTCCGGCGCCTGCGCAGCTCCTCCAGAGCCGGGGCCGGCGGGTGGACGGCATGCCCGCCTGCTCCGCTGTGGGCTACGTCGCGGCTCCGGGCCGGCGCATCACCGCCCGGCAGCTCGCGAGCACGGTCTCGGTGTATGCCGAGCCGGCCCGATTCTACTGTGAAAGGGCCGAGGAGACGGTGCCGTGCGACGGCCGTGTCCCGCGCGGCTACCGGCGCATCGACATGCATCTCGGCCCGCCCGAGCTGCTGCTGGTCGTCGAATTCACGGCCCGCGCGGCGGTCCAGAGCTTCGACAGCCACTACGAGATCAAAACGAGCGACCCGATCGACTCCCGCAACCCGAGCTGCCCCGGGGCGGGGGCCAGCCAGTTCGGGCCCACGCAGACGAACCTCCGCGCCGGGCAGCGCGTGCGCTACACCGAGTTCGTCGATCGCGCCTGCATGGGCGTCTCGCACATCGTCGTCGGCTACGTCACCGTCGACGGACCGTCCGGGGCCGCTCCGGTGCCCGGCCTGCCGGGTCAGAGCGCCGAAATTCCGGTCGGGCGAGCCACGTTCGTCATCCCCTGAGCCCCGGTCGGCTCGCTGGCACGGCCGCGAAGTCGACCGCAGCGACCGGATGACGGCCGGGCTCGCGGTCGCTTGTGATCTGCATTACGTTGTAGCCATGAGAGCGATCCAGTTCGCGAGCTTCGGCGGTCCCGAGGTGCTCACCGCGAATGCGAGGAGCCCGAAAGTTGAGCGCTGAGCCCGAGACCAAGTCCATGCCGACGCTGACCCGCGAGGGCGACGTGTTCCTGCTCGACCTCGGCGACGGCGAGAACCGCTTCAACGCCCAGTTCGTGGACGCAGTCGAAGGTCACCTCGACGAGGTCCACGCGCAGCCAGCGCCGCGGGCGCTGGTGACGAAGGCCACCGGCAAGTTCTGGTCCAACGGCCTGGATCTCGACTGGATGGGGGCGAACCAGGACCGGCTGGAGGCGTTCGTGCCAAGGGTGCACGGGATGCTCGCGCGCTTTCTCGAGCTGGACGTTCCCACGGTCGCGGCGCTGCAGGGCCACACGTTCGCCGCCGGCGCGATGCTGGCGCTGGCGCACGACCAGCGCGTGATGCGCGCCGATCGCGGCTTCTTCTGCCTGCCGGAGGTCGACATCAGGATCCCGTTCACGGTTGGCATGAACGCGCTGATCGCCGCGCGCCTGTCGCCCCGCGTTGCGCACGAGGCGATGACCACGGGCCGGCGCTACGGGGGAGAGGATGCGGCGGCGGCCGGCATCGTCGAAGAGGCGGTCGAGTCCGACCTCGTGCTGCCCAGCGCCGTCGCGCGTGCGGCTGCGCTTGCCTCCAAGGACCCGTATACGCTGGGCGCGATCAAGGGGCGTCTGTACGCGAGCACGCTCTTGGCATTGCGAGCGCCGAGCAGCTGATGACTACGCGCATCGTCGTGCTCGGCGCCGGATTCGGCCGGCGAGCGCGCTGGTTCGGCAGCTGACCGAACCCGCCCGTAGGGGGTCCAACTGGGGCTTCCCATCGCTGCGAGAGTATGCGAACATATGTTCGCATGCAGTCCAATGGCTCGATAGTATCTGCACACAAGTGTCTGCCAGTTGGCAAGCTGGCAGACAGGCATCGGGCAGCGAGGCGAGTGGCGGACGGCAGTCGGGCTGTCAGCCAAGTGGCTGCTGAGCATCTGTCGAATTTCTCTCTCTGGTCAGAAAGAGTGGGGCCGTGAGCGCGATGGATCCCTACAAGGCCGAGCTGGCGAGATTTCTGGAGGGCTTCGGCGCGAACGTTCGCCGCGTGCGGATGGCAAAGCGCCCGCCGTGCTCGCAGGAACGCCTGTCTCACACCACGGGGCTGCACCGCACCGAGATCGGCAAAATCGAGCAGGGGGCGGTGGAGCCGCGCCTGACGACGCTGATGATCCTCGCGGACGGTCTGAGCGTGACTGTGGACGAGCTGCTGACGGGGCTGTGGGTGCCGACGGAGCGCAGGCCGGCGCCGCAGGCCAAATCCTGGCAGTAGCGAGCGACTCGGCTACAGTCAGTGGATGGTCGGTACCAGGCGGATGGAGGAGTTGCAAGCGGAAGCCCGGTATCACCGCGAGCGCTTCGACCTGTACAAGGCGAAGGCATATGGTCCGCGCTTGACGAGCGCGACGCGACTGATGGAACTCGAGCGCAGGCACCAGGGCGCCGACTCGCGGCTGCGAGCGGCGGTGCGGGAGAACGACAACCCGGCGCCCTTCGACGAGGATCTGGTCTAAGTCTAAGGCTCTAGTCGAGGCTTAGCCTCACAGCAGATGCCGCAGCCGCCACCCGAGCGAGGCGCCGCCGACGGTGCGCGAGGCGACTACGCTGACCGCGCTGGTGCCGCCGGCGCCCACGGTCACGGTGGCCACCCGCTCCCCAGCCCTCAGCGCTGACGTGGGCGACTGGAACGCCACGCGCAGCGGCAGTTCGAGCCCGCCCCAGCCGACCTCGCGCAGCGCACCGGCGGTACTGCCGGTGCTGCGATCGCCGTCGACGTCGCTGGCGCTGAGCACGCGGGTGCCGGCGGGCAGCACGGTCTCGACGCGCAGCGCGGCGGCGATGGAGTCGCCGAGGCGCTGCGCGCTGGAGAGCGCGGCTTCGATGATCGGCCCTTGGCGCTGGCCGAGGACGGCGCCGAGGATGAGCACACGCCGCCCTATGACGGTGGTGCGCTTGGCGAACACGAAGCAGCCGCCGGCGGCGCGGTCGGAGCCGGTCTTGATGCCGGCGTAGCCGTCGCGGCCGATCAGCGCGTCGTAGTTGGCGACGCTGCCGGCGACGGGCAGCTCGACGGAGCGCTGGGCGACGATCGCGGCGAACGCGGGCAACCGCATGGCCAGGCGCGCGAGCTTGATCTGGTCGACTGCGGTTGAGACGGTGGTGTCGCTGAAGCCGCTGGGGTCGGTGTAGGTGGTCGAGACCATGTGCAGCCGGCGCGCGGTGGCGTTCATGCGCGCGACGAACGCGGCTTGGCTGCCGGCGTCGTGGACGGCGAGCAGCGCGGCGATGTTGTTGGCGGAGGGCAGCAGCAGCGCTTGCAGCGCCTGGCGCTCGGTGAGTCGCTCGCCGGCTCTCACCGGAAGGATCGACTCGAGCAGCTCGGCGCGGCGTTCCTCGTCGGCGGCATCGGCGGGCGTGATCGTGATCGTGAACCCCTGGCTGTGCGGGGCGAGCGGGTGTTCGCTCAGCACGAGGTAGGCGGTCATGATCTTGGCGACGCTGGCGATCGGCACGGGGGCGAGGCCGCCGGATGCGGTGATGCCGCCGACGCCCTGCACCTCGAAGGCGGCCTGGCCGGCGCGCGGCCACGCGAGCGCGGGCGCGCGGCCGGGGAGCTGGACGTATGCGGCGAGCGTGCGCTGGATGCGCAGCGGCGGCGTGGCCTCGGTGGCGGCGCGCCAGACGACCGCGACGAGCAGCAGCGCGAGCGCGAGCGCGCCGGCTGTGGCCCAGCGCTGGCGCCGGCGGAAGGCGGTCATTGCGGGCAGGTTAGTGGGCGGGCTGGCGGCCGGGCGCGGCTGCGCGGGCGCGCGTGCGGATGACGTGCGCGACGGCGGCGGGGTCGTCGTAGAAGGGCACGTGCCCGGCGCCGAGCGTGACGTGCGTGGCCCATGGCATGAGCGCGCGCGCCCGCGGCGCCTGCAGCCGGTAGGGGAGCAGCCGGTCGCGCCGGCCCCAGGCGATGGTGACCGGCGTGCTGCGCAGCTGCTGGGGCGCGCCGAAGCGGTAGCTGCGGAAGGCGTCGAGCGCGCCGGCGAACGCGGGCGCGGCCCAGGCGTCGCGGAGCGTGGCGACGGCCTCCTCGGCGGGCAGCCTGGCGGGGTAGCCGAACGTCTGTGAGAACAGCGCGATGCGCCCGCGGCGGGTGCGCGCGAGCGCTTCGACGGCGGGCCGCGCGGGGGCGGGCGTGTGCGCGAGCGCGCGCAGCGAGAGCTGGCAGAAGCGCAGCTCGGCTGGCGTCCAGAAGCCGGCGGGGGAGAAGGCGGTGACGGAGCGCACGGCGCGGCCGCGGGCGAGCTCAAGCGCGATGGCGCCGCCCATGGAGTTGCCGGCGACGTGCGGGCGCTCGAGGCCGAGCTCGGCGAAGAACCACTCGAAGGCGTCGGCGTAGGCGGGGATGGTGGGCTCGATGCCGGCGGCGAGCGGCGCGGAGCGGCCGAAGCCGGGGGAGTCGCAGGCGATCACGTCGAACTGGTCGGCGAGCAGCTCGATGACGGGCCGCCACGCCTGCCAGTGGTGCCCGACGCCGTGCAGCAGCACGAGCGGCGGGCCTTCGCCCTGGCGGTGATGGTTGATGGAGACGCTCACGCGATTATGTATTCGTACATGACGCGCTACCCCCGTGGCACCCTAGGCACCCACGATGGCAGCTGGCTTTGGCAGCGGCATGAAGTCGTACTGCCCGGCGTCGAGCAGGCGGGTCTGCTTGAGGTACTCGCGCATGTAGCCTGGCCAGTTGGTGACGATGCGCCCGTTCTCGTCGCGATACCACGAGCTGCACTCCATCCAGGCGGTGCCGGCGAAACGCGCCTGTAGCGCGCGGTCGCTGGCGGCCTCGACGTCGGCGCGCACCTCGATCGCGCCGGCGCCGCGGCTGCGCAGCTGCTCGAGCGCTTGGCGGATGTACGCGGCCTGCGCCTCGAGGTAGACGATGATGGAGCCGCCGGAGGTGTTGGTGTTTGGCCCGTACATGACGAACATGTTGGGGAAGCCGGGCACGCACATGCCGAGGTGCGCGTGCGCGCCGCCGGACCAGTGCTCGTGCAGGTCGAGCCCGTCGGCGCCGGTGACGCGCATGGGGAACACGAAGTCGGTGGTCTTGAAGCCGGTTGCCCAGATCAGGCAGTCGAACTCGCGCTCGGCGCCGTCCCCCTGCCCCGTGCCGGGACGATGCGGGGAGGATGCGGCGGTGACGATGCCGGTGGGGGTGATGCGCGCGATGGCGTCGGTGACGAGTTCGACGTTGGGGCGCTGCAGCGCGGGCAGGTAGTGCGAGCTGAAGAGGATGCGCTTGCAGCCGAACGTGTAGTCGGGCCACGCCTTGGCGCGCACGAGCTGGTCCTTGAGCTGCGAGCGCATGAACGCGGTCGAGCGCGCGCGTGCGAGGCGCCCGAACGTGCGGGGGTGGCGGATGGCGAGCGTGAGCGACTCGGTGTACTCGAACACGAAGCGGCGGCGCAGCGCCTGCAGCGCGGGCACGCGCGCGATGGCGGTGCGGATGGCGGCGTTGTAGCGGCGGTTGTGGCGCGGCATGAACCAGTTGCCGCTGCGCTGGAAGACGCTCATGTGCTCGACGGTGCGCGCGATCTCGGGCACGAACTGCACGGCGCTGGCGCCGGTGCCGACGACGGCTACGCGCTTGCCGGCGAGCTGGTAGGCGTGGTCCCACTCGGCTGAGTGGAAGCTGTGGCCGGCGAACGTGTCTGCGCCCTCGATCGTGGGGCGCGCCGGCTGGTCGAGCTGGCCGGTGGCGAGGATCAGCGCGTCGGCCTCGTGCACGGTGCCGCTGTCGGTGTGCACGCTCCAGCGGCCGCGCTCGGCGTCCCATGCGCAGGAGGTGACTGTGGCGCCGGTCTGCACGAGGCGGTCGACGCGGTGTGCGCGCGCGACGTCGTGCAGGTAGGCGTGGATCTCCGCCTGCGGCGAGCACAGCCGCGACCAGTCGCGCCGCTGCGCGAACGAGAACGAGTAGAGATGGCTCGGCACGTCGCAGGCGGCGCCGGGGTAGCTGTTGTAGAACCAGGTGCCGCCGAGGTCGGAGGCCTTCTCGAGGATCGCGATGTCGGCGATGCCGTGCTTTCGCAGCTCGATCGCGGCGGCGATCCCGCCGAAGCCGGCGCCCACGATCAGCACCTCGAGGCTACGGCTCGAGTTCGACTGCGGGTCTGCCGCTGGGCCTGACACGTGCGACTCCTCCTCCCGACCTTCCTCTTGCTCCCCGACGAACTCTAGGGCGTCGGCGCCAATGTTTCTTGCAGCCAGGTGCCGGCCGCTGGCAGCTCCCTGGGGTCGATGTGGTGGGCAGCGTCGGACTCGTGGTAGTCGACCGGGACGCCGGCGCCGCGCAGGCGCTCGGCGGCGTCGCGTGCGAACTCGACCGCGATCACGCGATCCTGGCGGCCGTGCGCAATGAACACGCGCACGGCGCTGCGGTCGTCCAGGGCGGGCTGCCATCCCGCGACCGTCGGGATGAAGCCGGAGAGCGCGAGGACGCCTGCCGGTGCCGGGCGCTCGGCGCCGAATGCCATCGCGTAGCTCATCACCGCCCCCATCGAGAAGCCGCCGAGCACGGTCCGTTCGGGGGCGATTCCGGTCTGCTGCCACAGCTCGTCGTGCAGCTCCGCGAGCGCCGTGCGCGCTGCCTGGAAGCTGTCGGGATCGGGGTAGCCGACGCGCGGCACCAGATACCAGTGATACCCCGGGGAGCTGGGCAGCTGCAGGGGCGCGCGCGGCGTTACGACGTGCAGCCGCCGCGCGGGGTCGAGCACGTCGGCGAGCGTGAGCAGGTCGTGCTCGTCGGCGCCGCGCCCGTGGTGCAGCACGAGCAGCCCCTCGGGCTCGCCGGCCGCGGGGCGCTCGCGGTAGACGAGCGCGCTCACGCGGCGGCGACCCCCTGCTGCGCGCCGGTCCGCCTGCGACGCTCGCTCACCCGGCGGCGGCGGGCTCGCGGGGGATGTAGGGCGCGAGCTCGCGCCGCGCGATCGAGAGCTTGTGCACCTCGTCGGGGCCGTCGGCGAGGCGCAGCGTGCGCAGATGCGCGTAGGCGCTGGCGAGGCCGAAGTCGTCGGAGACGCCGCCGCCGCCGTGCAGCTGGATGGCGCGGTCGAGCACCTTGAGCGCGACGTTGGGGGCGGCGACCTTGATCGCGGCGATCTCGGTGCGCGCGTGGCGGTTGCCGACGGTGTCCATCATCCATGCGGCCTTGAGCGTGAGCAGCCGCGCCATCTCGATTTCGATGCGCGACTCGGCGATCCAGTCGAGCACGTTGCCGCGCGTGGCGAGCGGCTTGCCGAAGGTGACGCGCGAGACGGCGCGCCGGCACATCTGCTCGAGCGCGCGCTCGGCGGCGCCGATGGCGCGCATGCAATGGTGGATGCGGCCGGGGCCGAGGCGCGCCTGGGCGATCATGAAGCCGTCGCCCTCCTTGGAGATGACGTTGGCGGTGGGCACGCGCACGTCCTTGAACTCGAGTTCGCCGTGCCCGTCCTGGTCCTCGTAGCCGAACACGCGCAGGTTGCGCACCACCGTCACGCCGGGCGTGTCGAGCGGCACGAGCACCTGGCTCTGCTGCGTATACGTGGGCGCGTCAGGCTGCGTCTTGCCCATCACGATCATGATCTTGCAGTTGGGGTGGAAGACGTTGGTGATCCACCACTTGCGGCCGTTGAGCACGTAGTCGTCGCCGTCGCGCTCGATGCGCAGTTCGATGTTGGTGGCGTCGGAGCTGCCGACGTCGGGCTCGGTCATCGCGAACGCGGAGCGGATCTCCCCGTCGAGCAGCGGCAGCAGCCACTTCTGCTTCTGCTCGTCGGTGCCGAACTGGTGCAGCACCTCCATGTTGCCGGTGTCGGGCGCCGAGCAGTTGCAGGCCTCGGAGGCGATGTGCGAGCGCCCGAGAATTTCGGCGAGCGGCGCGTAGTCGCTGTTGGACAGGCTCGCGCCGTGCTCCTCGTCCGGCAGGAACATGTTCCACAGGCCGGCGTCGCGGGCGCGCGCCTTCAGCTCCTCCATCACCGGCGGGTGGTGGTGCGGGTCGCCGGACTCGCGCAGCTGGCGGTCGTAGACGGCCTCCGCGGGGTAGACGTGGTCGTCCATGAACGCGGTCAGGCGCTCCTTGAACTCGGTACAGCGCTGGCTCGGCTCGAAGTCCATCGATCCTCCCTCCCCCTCACGGGGACCATGCGGCGACGGTCGGTCGCCTAGGATCATCGCGGATGAGCGAAGACGGCGCCAGCTACCGCGCGGCGGGCGTGGACTACGACGCGCTGGACGCAGGCAAGCGGCTGGCGATGGCCAAGGCGCTGTCGACCTCGCCGCTGCTGGCGGCGCGCGGCGGGCGCGCGCTGGACGCCTCGCGCGGCGAGCCGGCGTTCGTGTTCGAGCTGGGCTCCCAGACGCTGGCGTTCGTGGTGGAGGGCCTCGGCACGAAGTCGATCGTGGCGCGCCACGTGCTCGAGCAGCAGGGCATCGACCGCTTTGCGGACGTCGCCTACGACACGGTCGCGGCGATCCTCAACGACCTCTGCTGTGTGGGCGCGCTGCCGCTGGTCGTCAACGCGTACTTCGCGACGGGCGCGTCGGAGTGGTATCTGCAGCAGGAGCGCTCGGCGTCGCTGCTGGAGGGCTGGCGCCGGGCGTGCGCGGACGCGGGCTGCGTGTGGGGGGGAGGCGAGTCGCCGTCGCTCCCTGGGATGCTCGCCGAGCCCGACATCGAGCTGGCTGGCGCCGCAGTGGGAGCCGTGCCGGAGGGGCGCGAGCCGATCCTGGGCGAGCGTCTCGGCCCGGGCGATGAGATCGTGCTGGTGGCCTCGAGCGGCCTGCACGCCAACGGCGCGTCGCTGGCCAGGCTCGTGGCGGGGCGGCTGCCCGAGGGCTACGCGACGGAGATCGCCGGCGGGGTCGACACGGCGGCGGGCGGTGCGGGCCTCACGCTCGGCGAGGCGCTGCTTGCGCCGTCGGTCATGTACGTGCCGCTGATCGCTGCGGTGCTCGAGTCCGACATTGAGCTCACCTACCTCAGCCACGTGACCGGCCACGGCCTGCTGAAGCTGATGCGCCCGCCGAAGCAGCTGAGCTATCGCATCGAGCGCCTGCCGGCGGTGCCGCCGGTGCTGGGCTTCCTGGTCGAGCAGGCGAACATGGACGCGCCGGCGGCGTACTCGACGTTCAACATGGGCTGCGGCTACGCGCTGTACTGCCGCGCGGGCGACGGCGAGAGGATCGTGGCGATCTGCGAGCGCCTGGGCCTCGACGCGCTGCTCGCCGGCCGCGTGGAGGAGGGCCCCAGGCAGGTGCTGCTTGAGCCGGTGGACGTGCGCTTCGCGGGAGACCGGCTCGAGCTGTCAGTCTGAGCCGATCTAAGGCTCAGGTTGAGGGTTGTTGTTCGACATACCGCGCAAGAGCGCAATTTGCGGGTCCTGATTCCGCTCCCGCCGCGCTCCGACGCGGCTGCTCTAACTTGAACGCGTCGAGCGAGACGGCTAAGGTTTGCGCCAGATACTCGCCACTGTTCCCCAGCGAAGCCGCCGGGGATCTCGATGTCGCCGGACCGGCATGGCTCCGGAGCTACCCGGATCGAGGCGGACCTGTCCATCAAATGAGGGAGAGAGAACCTGATGCGCAGAGCATCCACCTGTCTTGCTGTCCTCGGCTTGGCCCTGATGGCCCTGCCGGGCGTGGCCTCGGCGCTGCCGACGGTCAAGTTCAAAGCGGTCGCCGTGCCGATCCCCGGCTTCCCGCACACCGGCGACATTCTCGGCGCGGGGACGGCGCTGAAGACCGAATACCTGATCGAAGGCACCGAATACCTCGGCTCGCCGCCGCCCATCATCGGCGTCAACTTCTATCTACCCAGCGGAGCCAAACTGCACCCGACGGGCTTCCCGACGTGCTCGCAGTCGACGCTCGAACAGTTCGGCCCGATCAAGTGCCCCAAAGGCTCTGCGGCGGGCCCGATCGGCCTGGCGCTCGGCTACGTCACTTTCGGAGGCGAACGTGTCGAAGAGACGACTGAAGTTTCGTCGTTCTACTCGCCGGGCGGCGGCTTCCTGTTCTTCACGGATGGCCACACGCCGGTGTCCCTGGAAATCATCTCGCCCGGCCACTACAAGAACTTCGTCGGCGGCGGCGGCTACGGGCCCGAGCTCGAAGTCAAGGTGCCGCTCGTCGCGAGCGTGCCCGGCGCGCCTTACGCGTCGGTCAAGAAGATCGAAGTCAAGGCCGGCTCGGCCTACAAGTCCCACGGCAAAACGATCTATTACGGTCGCGTCCCGACGAAATGCCCGTCGGGTGGCTTCCCGCTGAAGACCGAAGTGATCTTCGCGGAAAACGGCGAAGAATCGAAACCGGAGAGCGTGACGGCCACGTACAAGGCGCCGTGCCCCCGCAAGTAGGGGACTGGTGGTAGGAGGGTTTGCGCTGCACAGCACGTAAGCTCCGGAGAGGCAGGCAGGGGGGCGACCTCATCGAAGTGGGTGGGGTCGCCCGCTCGCTGTAAACGCAAGGAAGGATCGGGTTGAGGACGGAGATCGTGGGGCGGAGGAGATGGGCGGCCGGCATTGCCGGAGCCGTCGGCGTCGCCGCGCTCGTGCTCATCGCGCTGCTCGCGACGTCGGCGGGCGGCTCCAACGGCGGCTACTCCGTCCGCGCGATCTTCGACGACGCCGGCAACCTGATCCCCGGCGAGAACGTCAAGATCGACGGCGTCAAGGTGGGGACGGTGAGCTCGGTGACGCCCACGCCGCAGGCGAAGGCGGCGGTCGTTATCAGCATCGAAAATCCCGGCTTCAAGGACTTCCGCGAAGACGCCACCTGCACGATCCGCCTGCAGGCGCTGATCGGCGAGAAGTACGTGGACTGCCTGCCCACGCAGCCGCGCGTCGAAGGCGCGCCGCTGCCGCCGCCGCTGCGCAAAATCCCCAGCGGCCACGAAGGCGCGGGCGACTACGGGCTGTCCGTCCAGAACACCTCGAGCGCGGTCGACGTCGACCTCCTGGGGGACATCCAGCGCCTGCCCGAACGCGAGCGCTTCACGCTGATCCTCAACGAACTCGGCGCCGGCCTCGCGGGGCGTGGCAGCGACCTCAGCGAAGTCGTCAAGCGCGCCAACCCGGCGCTGCGGGAACTAGACAAGGTGCTGAAGATCCTGGCCGACGAGAACCACGTGCTCGCGAAACTGGCGGTCGACTCCGACAAGGCGCTCGCTCCGTTTGCGCGCGTTCGCGGCCGGGTGGCCGACTTCATCGAACAGGCCAACAAGGTCTCGCAGGCCGGCGCCGCCACGCGCGGCTCGCTCCAGCGCAACCTGGAACTGTTCCCGCCGTTCTTCGAACGGCTCGGGCCGGCGCTCGAACGCGTGCAGCACTTCGCCGAACAGGTCACGCCGACGTTCACCGATCTGAAAGCTGCGGCACCCGGGCTCGACAAGACGTTCACGAGTCTTCCCGCGTTCGGCGCCAGCAACGAAAAGTTCTTCGCCAGCCTTGGCAAGACCGCGAAAATCTCGGGCCCGGCGCTGAATGGGTTCAAACCGCTGCTCAAACAGCTGAGCGCGCTCGGCAATGGCGCGCTGCCGTTCACCAAGAACTTCTCGGAACTGTTCACGAGCCTGCGCGAAACGGGCGGCCTCGAGCGCATCATGGACTTCATCTTCCTCGGCACCGGCGCCGCCAACGGCTACGACGCTCTCGGGCACTTCCTGCGGGTCGAGGCTGCCGCCAACGTGTGTCTGGCCTATCAGGTCGCGCCATCCTCGAACCAGACCTGCAAGCGCAAACTGTTCAACAACTCAGGTGCCGAAGCCGGCGCGTCGAGCAGCTCGGCTGCGTCCGCGGCCGGCACCGGCCAGACGAGCGTGCTGATCGACCGCACGCTTGCGGTGATGAAAGGCGCGACCCCGCAGCAGGCGCTGGCGAAATACCCAGGTCCGACGACAACCACCGGCGAAGCGTCCGAACCGGGGCGCGCCGGCGGCGCCGCGGCCACGTCCGCGCCGGTCGGCGGCTCCACGGCCGGCACGACCTACTACACGCCAACGAGCGAAAGCGCGGAAGCCGGCGGCCTGCTGCTCAACTACCTGCTGGGGAGCGAATGAGGCGATGATCCGCTCCGCTCCGCTCACGCGACTGCTGTCGATTGCGCTCGTCCTCGTAGCGCTCGTGCTGGTCCTGCCCGCCACGGGCGCGGCCGACGAACAGGGCGCGGGCCCGACCACCACGACGACCCCGGCTCCACCGGCCGAACCGACCTCGACGTCGCCGGCGCCGGCATCGTCCCCGCAGGGGGAAGCGCAGCCGACGTCGACGAGCCCCGCACCGGGCGGAGCGCCCGAAGGTCCGGTGACGGCCGAAGCTCCTCAGGTGCAGGCCCAGCATGTGCAGCACACGAGTTCGAGCGGCTCGAAAGCCGGGCGAGCGGGCAGGCGCTCGGGGGGCGCCGGCGGCGAAGGGAGCGCGAGCGAAGGCTCGAGCACTAGCGGCGTGCGCGCGAAGCACCGGGCGCCGTCGCCCGCGACGCTCACGCCGTCGCTGCCGTTCTCGCTGCGCTCCTCGTTCGCGGGCCTGCCGAGCTTCTTCATCGAAAGCTTCCAGATCCCGCCGTTCCTGCTGCCGATCTACCAGGCCGCGGGCACGGCGTACGGAATCCCGTGGCAGGTTCTCGCCGGGATCAACGAGGTCGAGACCGACTACGGGCGCGACCTCAGCGTCTCCAGCGCTGGCGCCGAGGGCTGGATGCAGTTTTTGCCATCCGAGTGGGCCCAGTACGGGGTGGACGCCAACGGCGACGGCTTCGAGGACCCGTACAACCCCGCCGACGCGATCTTCGCGGCGGCGAAGTACCTGCGCGCCGCCGGCGGCAACGCGAACATCAAGGCGGCGATCTTCTCCTACAACCACTCGCAGGCATACGTCGAATCGGTGATGCTCCGCGCCCAGCTGCTGGGCGGCACGCCCTCGGAACTGCTGGGCGCGATCACGGGCCTGACCGAGGCGCGCTTCCCGGTGCACGCGGCGTCGCACTTCAGCGACGGCTTCCCGACCGTGCCCGCCCACGGGACGACGCCCGCCACGACGATTGCCGGCACGACGATCTACTCGCAGGCGGGCGCGCCGGTGATCGCGGTGGCCGACAGCGAAGTCGTGCAGATCGGCGCCTCGCCTGCGCTCGGCCGCTTCGTCGCGCTGCGCGACGCCTATGGCAACACCTACGTCTACGCCGATCTCGGCGACGTCTCCTCGGTGTACCCGGTGCTCGAGCCGCACGTGCACACAACGCTCAGCCCTCGTATCGGGCGTCACGGCGCCAAACCGGAATCGACCCCGAGCGGCCCGGCCACGGCGGGCGCGCAGCCGCGCTCGCCGCTGAGCGAGGGCGCTGCTGTCTCAGGGCTCGCGCTCGGCGCCGCCGCGGATCTCGAAGTGGCGCCGACAGTGCCCGCGCCGACACCCTCGCCGCCGACGCACGTGCCTGCCCCCGCCAGGCTGCCGGCGCACGTGCAGGTGTTCACGGAAGGCGCAAACGACGTCTACCTGCATTCGCTCGTCGCCGGCGTGCAGGTGATCGCCGGGACGGTCCTCGGCCACGTCGGTGGGGCGTCGGACGGTTCGCAGGCGGGCGAAGGCCCTCACATCGTCTTCCAGATCCGTCCCGCGGGCGCGGGCGCGCCGCTGATCGACCCGAAGCCGATCCTCGACGGCTGGGTCGCGCTGGAAGACACGTCGATCTTCAGGGCCAAGGGCGAGAACCCGTTCCTCGCGACCTCGCCGACCGTCGGCCAGGTGCTGCTCGAGTCCAAGCAGCAACTGGAGCCGCAGGTGCTCGGCGACAAAGGCATCCATCTGGGCGCGTGCGCGCGCGAGGACGTGCAGGGGGGGCGGGTCGACAAGCGCGTGCTGGCGATGCTCGAGTACCTGTCGGTCTCGGGTCTGCGGCCCACCGTCTCAGGCCTTCCGTGCGCGCCCGCCACGCCGGCGGCGCTGGTCGCCAACGCACCCGCGAGCGCCGGCAGCGAGACCGTCGCGATCACCGCCGTCAACGGAACCCCGATCGCGGGACACCAGGGCGCCGGCTCGATCGCGGACGAGACCGAGCGCAGGCTGCTGATGCTCGAGGGCCTCGCGCGTCCGCAGCGAATCCTCAGCCTGACGAGCTACCCGGGCGCCGCCGGTGCGCTGCAGAGCGCCAGCGCCGCCGGTGCCATCCGCGTGACGTTCGGCGCGTTGGGCGCGGCAGGCGCGCGCGCCGCGGCGCTGTCCGTGGCGGGGCTCACGCCGAGCGAGTGGGTCGAGTTGATCGACCGGCTCGGCGAGATCCCCGACCCGACGGTCGGCAGCGGCCACTCGAATGCGGCCATTCCTGATGCGGCGGCCCCGGCGAGCGCAGCCGGAGAAGGGGAAGCGCGTGGCAACGACTAGTCCCCCCAGTCCCGCTGCGGCCCCGCCGCCGCCGCCTCCGGGCGGGCCGGGCCCGACGCCGACGGTGCGCGCTCCCGTGAGCGGTCGGATCCGCGCGGCCGCGGTGGGGGCGCTCGGCGTGGTCGTGCTGATCGTCGCCTTCCTCGTGTTCGCCGGATCGAGCGGGTCCAACTACAAGCTGGAACTTGCGGAAGGCGACCAGCTGGTCAGAGGGGACCAGGTGCAGGTCGGCGGCGTGCCGGTGGGCAGCGTCACGAACATCGAACTCACGCACAACTTCAAGGCGCTGGTCACGGTTCACGTCGACTCCTCGCTCGTGCCCCTGCATCACGGCACGCTCGCGCAGGTGCGCGTGCCGTCGCTCACGAGCGTCGCCAACCGCTACATCGCGCTGACGCTCGGGCCGAACAACTACCCGACCTACCCTGCCGGCGCGACGCTGCCGTCGAGCGTCACCGGCGAAGTCACCGACCTCGATCAGCTGTTCAACACGCTCAACGCGAAGACGCGCAAAGGCCTGCAGGGCTTCATCCAGGGGACCGCGGAACAGTACGTCGGACAGGGCAAGAACCTGGGCAAGTCGGTCGAATACTTCGCGCCCTCGCTCGTTGCCGTGAACCACCTGTTCTCCGAGCTCACCCGCGACCAGCCCGTGTTCACGAGCTTCCTCGTGGAAACGGCCAAGGCGGTGACGACGATCGGCGCGCGCCAGGAATCGCTGTCGGACCTGATCGAAAACCAGAACACGGCGTTTCAGGCGATCGGCAGCGTGCAGTCACAGCTGGCGCACGGGCTGAAACAGCTGCCCGGCACGCTGAGGCAGGGCAACAAGACGTTCTCCGAACTGCCGGCGACGTTCGCTGCGCTGGGCGAGTTCGTAAAGGAATCCCGCCCGACGACGAAATCGCTGACGACGCTCGTCGAACGCCTGCGTCCGCTGCTGACGACGGCGACGCCCGTGGTCGGCAACCTCAGCCAGGTGTTCAGCCGACCCGGAGCCGACAACGACCTGACCGATCTCTCGCGCGCGCTACCGGCGCTCGCCAAACAGCTGACGACTGCCTCTCCGGTCGCCGTCACCGCGCTCAAGGAATCGGTTCCGATCACGGCCGTCTTCGGTCCCTACACGCCGGACCTCGCCGGCACGCTGCGCACCTTCGGCGCGGGAGCCGGCTACTACGACGCGGATGGCCACTACGCTCACGTCAGCGGCGTCTTCCCCGACTTCAAGCTCGGCGAAAAAGAAACGCTGACGCCCGCGAGCCCGACCGCGGCGCTCGAAGGCCTGGTGAGCGGGCAGCTGCGCCGCTGCCCGGGAGCAGCGACACAGCCGTCTGCGGACGGCTCCTCGCCGTTCACCGACGGCGAAATGCTCAGCTGCGACCCGACGGAGACGCCGTGAACAGGCGACGCAACTCTCTGGCCGCGAGCCCGCTGCTGATCGGTGCGATCACGACGCTGATCGTCGTCGTGGCCGTGTTCCTCTCCTACAACGCCAACAACGGCCTGCCGTTCGTGCCGACGTATAACCTCAAGGTCGCACTGCCCGAGGGGTCCGGCCTGCAGCCGTCCAACCAGGTGCGGATCGCCGGCACCAGGGTTGGCATCGTCAGCTCGGTCTCGCCGGTGGAGAACCCGCGGACGGGGCGCTTCTCGGCGGTGGCGCACCTCCAGCTCGAAAAGAAGGTGCAGCCGCTGCCGGCCGACACGAAGGCGGTCGTGCAGTCGGTCTCCGCGGTCGGCCTGAAGTACCTCGAACTCGAAAAGGGCAGCTCGCGCCAGACCCTGAAGCCGGGGCAGACGATTCCGGTCTCGCAGACGCGCGAACCGGTGAACATCGAAGAACTCTTCAACATGTTCAATAAGCCGACGCGGACCGCGATAAAGATCAACACCAACAACTTCGGCGACGGCCTCGCCGGCCGCGGGCTCGGCCTCAACAACACGATCCACGAACTGCGCCCGCTGGTGACGAACGCGATCCCGGCGCTGCGCAACCTCGCCAACCCGGCGACGGGGCTGCACGAGCTGTGGGTTGCGCTCGACCGCGCCGCTTCGCAGACCGCTCCGGTCGCCGAACAGAACGCGGCGCTGTTCAGCGATCTCGACACCTTCTTCAAGGCCTGGGCGGGCGTGGCGCCGTCGATCGAAGCCGCGAACCGGGGCGGGCCGGCGTCGCTCAAGCAGGGGATCTACTCGCTGCCGCACGAGGCGCCGTTCTACGAAGCGGCGACCGAATTCGTGCGCCTCCTGCGCCCCAGCGCGAGCGCCCTGCGCACGGTGGCGCCGCAGCTTGGACATGCCTTCAGCGTGGGCGCGGTCAACCTAGCGGCCGCGACATCGCTGAACACAAACCTCGCCGAATCGGCCCACGCCTTGCAGGAATTCGCACAGAACCCGATCGTCCCGCTGTCGCTGGAAGACTTCACGAAGACGGTCGAAATCGGCAACCCGCTGCTTGCCGGGATCGCGCCCGAGCAGGTCAACTGCAACTACTGGACGCTGGCGTTCCGCAACCTCGCGAGCCTTGGCTCGGAGAACATCGGCGTGGGCAGCGTCGATCGCGCGAGCACGCTGCTGTCTCCGCTCGGTCCCAACAACGAGGGCTTCCCCTCGGCGGCCGTTGCCAACGGGCCCGACATCGAAAAAGTCAGCCCCACCAGCGCCGCCGTAGTCCATGACAACCACCTCCACTACAACCCGTATCCGAACGTGACCGGCCCCGGCCAAGCCGATCTTTGCGAAGCCGGCAACGAGGAATACGCGCCGGGCGAAGTCAAGATCGGGCCGGCGAGCGCGGTCGGGAAGAACCGCGAAATCACGCGGCGCGAAGACGGCCTGGACGGCGAAAAGTACGAACCGACACAGCTGAACGCGCTCGGGCTCGTCAAGCCGCAGCCGAAGCCCAAGCCAAAGGCCAAGACGAAGTCCAAGGGGAAGAAGAAATGAGCGCTCCGCGCTGGTGGCGCCGTCAGCAGCGGGTTCCCGTGATCGAGCTGCAGCGCTCGAACCCGGTGCGCGCGGGGATCGTGCTCGTGGTGATCGTGGTGATCGCGGTGTACTTCGGCTTCACCAAGCACATCCCGTTCAAGCACGGCTTCCGCCTGAAGGCCGAGTTCGCGAGCGCCGTCAACATCCACAGCGCCTCGCCGGTGCGGATCGCCGGCGTCACGATTGGCAAGGTCAGCTCGATCCAGCGCACCGGCAACACGGGCCTCGTGACGATGGAAATCGAAAGCCGCGGCCTACCGATCCACACCGACGCGACGGTCAAGATCCGCCCGCGACTGTTCCTGGAAGGCAACTGGTTCGTCGAACTGCAGCCGGGCAGCCCATCCGCGAAGACGGTCTCCTCCGGCTACACGATCCCGGTCACGCAGACGTCCGACCCCGTGCAGCTCGACCAGGTGCTCGACGCGCTCAACACCGATACGCGCGCCAACCTGCAGAGCTTTCTGATCAACTATGGCGAAGCCCTCACGCGCAAGCCCGAAGCGCCGGAAAACGCCGAACAGGAACCGGAAGTGCGCGGGCTGAACGCGGCGGAAGCGCTCAATAAGATCTACTCGCGCGGGCCCGCCTCGCTGCGCGGGGGCGCGATCGACGCGCAGGCCGTCACCGGGACCCAGCAGCACGACCTCTCCAAACTGATCGCCTCGCTGGGCAAGGTGACCGCGGCGCTGAACGTGCACGAGCAGGACCTGAGCGAACTGTTCCCCAACTTCAACACGTTCGCCGCCGCGCTCGCGTCGAACTCCGCGAACCTCAAAACGCTCGTCGCCGAGCTGCCCGCCACGCTGTCGAACGTCGACGCGGGCCTCGCGGGCCTTGACGCCTCGTTCCCGCCGACGCGCGAATTCGCGCACGACATCCTGCCTGGCATCAGGAACACGAACAGAATGGTCGCGGCGACCCTGCCATGGATCGAACAGGTGCAGGCCTCGCTCGCTCCCGCAGAGCTCGGCGGCGTGGCGAGCGGTCTGAAGGAATCGGTGCCTTCGCTGGCCCGCCTCGCGAGCGAACAGACGCCGGTCTACAAGCAGACCGAAGCGTTCAACAAGTGCATGACCAAAGTCATCTTCCCGGCCGGCAACACCAAGATCCAGGACGGCAGCAGCACCACGGGCGTCGAAAACTACAAGGAATTCTGGTACAGCCTGGTTGGTCTTGACAGCATCGGCCAGAACTTCACCGGCAACGGCCCGTCGGTCAGGTTCCTCCTCGGCAACAGCGGGCAGACGCTGCGTTCGCAGCCGACCTCGCTGCTCGGCACGAAACTGAAAGGCGCCCCGCTGCTCGCGCGCTCGCCGCTGCCGCCGCAGGGCACCAGGCCGGCGTTCCCGGCCGAAGAGCCGCCGTATGAGCCACTCGTCCCCTGCGACACGCAGGCGCTGCCCAGCTTCAACGGGCCGCTGTCGCAGGGGCCGGCCGATGGGAGCGGCCAGGGATGACGCCCGACGAGAGCCACGAAGGCGGGCTGAGCGTCCGCGACCAGATCGAGCGCTACCGCTCGGCGTTCATCGCGGTCGTGTCGATGGTCTTGATCGCGGCCGTCGTCGGCGGCTACGTGCTCGCACACGAGAACCTCAAGCTCCCGAGCTGGGTCCCGGTACTGGGCCACACGTACTTCAACCTCGACGCCGAGTTTCAGACGGCGCAGGCCGTCACCCCGGGTCAGGGTCAGGCGGTGACGATCGCGGGCGCGAAGATCGGGGAAATCTCCACCGTCGAGCTGCGGCGCGGCGTGGCGGTCGTGGCGATGAAGGTCAACCCCAAGTACGCCCGGTACATCTACCGTAACGCGACGATGCTCCTGCGCCCGAAGACGCAGCTGCAGGACATCACGGTCGAGGTCAATCCGGGCACCCCGTCCGCCGGCAAAGTGCACAGCGGCGAGGTGCTGCCGCTGTCGCAGACGGGCGCGAACGTCGACTTCGACGAATTCCTCGCGGGCCTCGACGCAGAAACCCGCGCCTACGTGCAGGAGCTCTTGGCCGGCTTGGGCGTCGGGCTCAAGGACAACGGCCGCGCGCTGTCGGCGGCGCTCAAGCGCTTCGACCCGACGTCGCGTTACGTCGAAGAGATCGCCACGGAAGTCGAACGGCGCCACGCGAACGTAGCGCGCGCGATCCACAACTTCAGTTTGCTGAGCGAAGCGCTGGGCGGCAAGGACCAGCAGCTGTCAGAGCTGGTCGATGCCTCCAACGCGGTGCTCGGGACCTTCGCGAAAGAGGATGCGAGCTTCAAGAAGACGCTGCAGGTACTGCCGGGAGCGCTGCACAAGACCGGCGTGGGTCTCGGCAAGCTGGCGACCGCGACGCACGTGCTGGCGCCGACGCTGCACGATCTGCTGCCGTTCGCGCGCGCGCTCGGTCCGGCCAACGAAGCGACGCGCAAGCTCTCGCAGAAGACCGCTCCGATCATCAAGAACGAAGTCCGCCCGTTCGCGCGCGAAATCCTGCCGGTCGTCAACGAACTGGGCCCGAACACGAAGAAGCTGAGCGAAGCGCTGCCGAAACTCGCGGCGAGCTTCTCGGTGCTCGACGAATTCTTCAACGAGATCGCCTACAACCCCGGGCCGAGCAGGGGCGGCTTCCTGTTCTTCCTCGACTGGGGCAACCACGACCTCAACAGCGTGCTCAGCAGCGCCGACGCCAACGGCGTGCTCGGGCGCAGCGTCGTGTACCTGAACTGCGAAGTCCTGCAGCATCTGGAAGCGGTGGAGAGCGTGAACGCGAACGTCAAGACGCTGATCAGCCTGCTGAAGCCGCCGACCAAGCAGGAATGCATCAACCAGGGCATCATCAAAGCGGCTGGCGCGTCGACGGCCGCCAGTGCGCACGGCTCCGCGAGCGGGCTGGACGCAAGCCCGTTCGCCAGCTTCGCGCAAGATCCGTTCGGAGGGAAGGGCTGAGATGCAGAAGCGCGCGCCCACGCTCGGCAACCTGCTGGTGATCGTCCTGTTCGTGCTCAGCTGCTTCGGCCTGCTGATGTTCCTGTGGGAGTCCTTCGGCGGGCCGCTGCCGCTGAAACCGAAGGGCTACCGCTTCTCCGTGGCGTTCCCGCGCTCGTTCGCGCTCGCCGAAGAGTCCGACGTGCGCATCAGCGGCGTCGAAGTCGGGCACGTGGTGTCGCTCTCCCTGGGCAAGGACGGGCGCACGCACGCGACGCTCGAAATCGCCGGCCGCTACGCGCCGATCCGCGCGAGCATGCACGCGATCCTGCGGCAGAAGACGCTGCTGGGGGAGACCTACGTGCAGCTGATCCCGGAGGGCAGCCGGGGTCCGTTCCTGGGGGATGGCAAGCAGTTGTCCAACAGCCAGGTCGAACCGTCGGTGACGCTCGACGACATCCTCTCGGCGTTCGACGCCAAGACCAGGCGCGACTTCCAGATCTGGCAGGAAGCCGCCGCCGAAGGCACCAACGGCCGCGGCGAACAGATCAACGCGGCCTTCGCGAGTCTCGAACCGTTCGCCGAAAGCGCCAACAAGCTCGTGACGCTGTTGAACGAGCAGGAAGGGGCGGTGAAAGCGCTCGTCCACAACACGGGCGTCGTCTTCAACGCGCTCGCCAGCCGCGACCACCAGCTCGAAGGCTCGATCGTCAACGGCGAGCGCACGTTCCATGCCGCCGCCGAAGCCAGCCAGGCTGTCGCGACGTCGTTCCGCCTGCTGCCGGCGTTCGAGCACGACTCGACCGTGGCGCTCAAGGAAACCGACAAGTTCCAGGCCATCGCCGACCCCTACTTCAAGGAATTTCAGCCGACCGAGCGCCAGCTCGCGGCGCTGCTGCGGGCGGCGAAGCCGTTCGCGCCGCAGTTCAACAGCTTCCTCACCGCGGTTGGACCGCTCACCAAGGCCGCCAAGACCGGCCTGCCATATACGAAAGCGTCTTTGCAGCTGAGCATCCCCGTGCTCGAAAACCTCCGGCCGGTGCTGCACAACCTCGACCCGCTGCTGCAGTACCTCGGCGAATACGTGCCCGAGCTGCAGGCGTTCTTCGCGAACGTGACGGCCGCCTCCGAGGCGACCGAATCCAGCAGCGACCTCCCCGGCGGTGCGCCCAAGCGGCACGTGCTGACCGCGATGCAGGTGCTCACCCCCGAAAGCCTCGCCGTCTACCCGAGTCGCATCGGCACCAACCGCGCCAACGCATACCCGCACTCCGGCGTCTACGGCTCGCTTGCCAGCGGCCTGCCGGTGTTCAGCTCGAGCGCGTGCGCGAACTCCGCGCCCGCGGTCAGCGGGCCGCCCAACGAAGCGGTCTCCGAAGAACTCCTGCAGCTGCTCACGCACCCGCAGAACGCAGGCGAAAACCCGATCGCCAACGAACCGGAAACTGCGAATAAAGTGCCGGCGCCGGCTTGCATCAAGCAGAGCCCGTTCACGTTCAACGGCCACACGAGCGAATTCCCGCACGCCGTCTACGAAGGGAAATGATGGCCGACGATCGCCACCAATATCACGCGAGCGATCTCGACCTGGCCGGCGACCCGGACGACGGCAACTGGTCGATCCGCTGCCTGGACGTGCACAAGCGGCTCGGCGGCGTGCCGGTGCTGGACGGGCTGAACGTGGCCTTCCCCGACGACAGGATCACGGTCGTGCTGGGCCCCTCGGGAACCGGCAAG
Source organism: Solirubrobacteraceae bacterium (assembly GCA_035483595.1). GTDB lineage: Bacteria > Actinomycetota > Thermoleophilia > Solirubrobacterales > Solirubrobacteraceae > Palsa-744. Next base: position 53,500 of record DATHPU010000012.1, on the reverse strand, counting down.
AGCGTGCTGATCAAGCACATCATCGGACTGATGTTCCCCGACTCGGGCGACGTCGAGGTGAAAGGCAAAATGGTCAAAGCGCTGACGATGCCCGAGCTGCTCGCGCTGCGGCGCAAGATCGGCGTGCTGTTCCAGGACGGGGCGCTGTTCGGGTCGATGAACGTGTTCGACAACGTCGCCTTCCCGCTGCGCCAGCACACTGATTACGGCGAGGGCTTCATCGCCGAGCGCGTGCGCGAACGGTTGACCGACGTGGGTCTCGCCGACGCGATGCGCGACCTGCCCTCGCAGCTCTCCGGCGGCATGCGCAAGCGCGCGGGCTTCGCGCGCGCGCTCGTGATGGAGCCGGACATCGTGATCTTCGACGAGCCCGACTCGGGCCTCGATCCTGTGCGCACGGCGCTCCTGTGCGATCTGATCCAGGAGATGCACAAGATCCACAAAGGCACCTACCTGGTCGTCACCCACAACATCGCCTCGGCGCGCCAGATCGGCGAATACATCGCGATCCTGTGGCGCGGGCGGATCGTCGAGGCGGGCGACGCGGAGAAGATGTTCGCCTCCGAGAACCCGTTCGTGCGCCAGTTCCTCAGCGGCTCCGCGGAGGGGCCGCTGACGATGGACTGATGACGCCTAGCTGGTAGACGCTCGACTGGTAGACGCCTAGCTGTTGCGGTCGGACCATGGCCATGCGAACGTGTGTTCGCATGATCGTCTGCGTTCACATCCCCCGCTTCGAGCTGTCCGTGGCGGCCGGCGAGGGGTCGAAGCTCGCTCGCCAGACGCTGGCGGGCTGCGCGCTGGCGGTGGCGCCGCTGGTGGGCGGCGAACAGCGCGTGGGGGAGGTGTCGGGAGCGGCGGAGGCGCGCGGCGTGGCTCGCGGGATGCTCCTCGGCGAGGCGCTGGCCCGCTGCCCCGACCTGGTGCTCGTGCCGGGCGACCCGGTGCTGGTGGCGGAGGCGTGGGAGGCGGCGCTGGGTGCGCTGGAAGCGATCGGCGCGGCCGTCGAGCCGGCGCGCTCGGGGCTTGTCTACTTCTACAGCGACGCGCTGCGCGCCCTGCACGGTACGCGCGAGGCGACGCTCGCGGCGGCCGCGCGCGCTCTCTCGCAACCCGCCGGCCCCCGGTCGTGGGGCGCGCGCATCGGCGGCGGGCCGACGCGCTTCTGCGCGTTGGCGGCCGCGCTGGCGGTGCGCTCGCGCCGTCCGCTGGTGCTGGACGGCGGCGGTGAGGCGCGGCGCTGGCTGGCGGGGCGCCCGCTCGAGCTGCTGGGCTTCCGCGAGGACACGGCTGCGCTGATCGAGCCGCTGTCGCGCCTGGGGGTGCGCACGCTCGGCGAGCTCGCGCGGCTGGGGCGTCCGGCGCTGAGCGACCGTTTCGGGGCGGCGGGCGCGCTCGCTCACAGGCTGGCGTGCGGCGAGGACACGCCGCTGCGCCCGCGCCGCGTGGAGGAGCGCCTGCAGGAGACGATGGAGGTCGACGACGCGAGCTCCGGCGAGGCGCTCAAGCGCGTGCTGAGCGTGCTCGTGGATCGGCTGCTGGCCCGCTCCGAGCGCCGCGGGCGCACGCTGCGCGCGGCCACCCTGTCCGCACGCCTGGCGGCGGGCGGCGGTTGGAGCGAGCGCGTGGTCTTCCGCCAGGCGCTGTGCGACTCCGAGCGCATCTGGCTGGCGCTGTCTGTGCGCCTGCTGTTGCTGCCCGCTCCGGCCGCCGTGCTGGGGCTGACGGCGGAGCGCTTTGGGCCGCCGGTGAGCGCGCAGAACCCGCTGTTCGAGGAGGCCCGCGTCGCCCACCGCGCCGCGCGCGCGGCGCGCCTGCGCGAGGCCGTGGCGCAGGTCCGCGCGGTGGCCGGGCAGGACGCGGCGCTGCGCGCGGTGTGCGTGGACCCCGACTCGCGCGTGCCCGAGCGGCGAGTGGTGTTGGCGCCGATCCCGGAGTGACGGTCAGGGGATGGCGCGCGCTCTGAACAGGCCCCAGCCCGCGCGCGTGCGCTTGGACCCCGCCCGCCCCGAGGGCATGCCGGCGGAGGTGAACGGCGAAGCGGTGGAGTCGCTGCGCGAGTCGTGGCTGGTGGAGGACCGCTGGTGGACGGCCGAGCCGCTGCGGCGCCGCTACTGGGAGCTGGTGGGCGAGCGCGGGCGCAACACGGTCGTCTTCCACGACCTGCGCTCGGGCTGCTGGTTCCTCCAGTGAGCTACGTCGAGCTGCACTGCCACTCCGCGTACTCGTTCCTGGATGGCGTGTCGCTGCCGCAGGAGCTCGCGCAGCGCGCCGGCGAGCTGGGCTATGCGGCGCTCGCGCTGACCGACCACAACTCCGTCTCCGGTTCGATGGAGCTCGCCCAGGTCGCGGCGGACCACGGGGTGCGGGCGATCCACGGCGCCGAGATCGACGTGAACGACGGCCGCCACATCACCCTGCTGGTGCGCGACGAGCGCGGCTGGAGCAACCTCTGCCGGATCGTCACGCTGGCGCACGCGCACACCCGCGACGGCACGTCGCGGCGCGAGCGCACGGAGCCGTGGGTGGACGTGCAGGCGGTGCTCGACCACGCCGACGGCCTCGTGTGCCTGACTGGCTGCGCCGGCCGATCTGTGCTCGGCCGGTCGGCGATCGGCGGCGGCGCCGAAGAGGAGCCCACGGCGCGGCGGCTGCTCGACGCGTTCGGCGCGGACGGCCTGTACGTGGAGCTGCAGCGCCCGTACGCGCGCCACGATCGCGCGCGCAACCGCGCGCTGGCGGCGCATGCGAGGCGGCTGGGCGTCAGCTGCGTGGCCACAGGCAATGTGCACGCGCACGCGCGCGCCAGGGCGGAGCTGCAGGACGCGTTCGTGGCGCTCGCCCACCACGCCGCGCTGGACGCGTGCGAGCCGCTGCGCCGCGGCAACCACAGTCACGTGATGTGCTCGCCGCGGGCGATGGCGAGCCGTTTCGCCGACCACCCGGAAGCGGTCCGCCAGACGCTGCTGCTGGCCGAGCAGCTGACGTTCGACCTGAGCCGGGATCTCGGCTACCGCTACCCGGGCTCGGAGGACGAGAGCTCCTCGCGCCGCCTGGCGGAGCTGTGCCGCTCACGGCTGCACGAGCGCTACGGAGCGGACGCGCACCCGCCCGCGCGGACGCACGCGGCGCGGCCCGCGCGGGGGGCGCTGGCGGAGGCGGGGGCGCGCCTGGAGGAGGAGTTGCGCGTGATCGACCGGCTGGGCCTGGCGGGCTTCTTCCTGCTGCACCACGACATGCTCGAGCTGGCGCGCGAGGTGGCGGTGGAGGTGCGCGGGCGGGACTCGGTGCGCGCGCTGCTGGCGCCGGGGCGCGGGCGCGGGTCGTCGGTGTCTTCGATCGTGTGCTACCTGACGGGCCTGTCGCACATCGACCCGATCGCCGGCAAGCTGGCGCTGGGGCGCTTCCTGCACGAGGATCTCAATGGGCTGCCGGACATCGACCTGGACTTCCCGCGCGACATCCGCGAGCGGCTGATCCCGCGCGTGCACGAGCGCTACGGGCGCGACCGCGCGGCGCTGGTGGCGGCCTTTCCGACGTTCCGCGCGCGCGGGGCGATCCGCGAGCTGGGCAAGGTGCTGGGCCTGCCCGCGGGCGAGATCGAGCGCGCGGCGCGCGGCGCCGAGCCGTGGGGCAGAGAGGCGGAGAACGTCGCTCCCCAGGGGACCGTCTCGCCGCGCTGGCGTTGGCTGGAGCGGCTGGTCGAGCAGGCGTACGGGCTGCCCCGCCATCTCTCCCAGCACCCGGGCGGGATGGTGATCGCGACGCGGCCGCTGATCGACTGCTGCCCGGTGGTGCCCGCGGCGATGGACGGCCGGCAGATGGTGCAGTGGGACAAGGACTCGTGCGCGGACGCGGGCTTTCTGAAGATCGACCTGCTGGGGCTGGGGATGCTGTCGGCGGTGGAGCGCTGCGTGGAGGAGATCGCGCGCACGCGGGGTGAACGGGTGGATCTCTCCCGCATCCCGTTCGACGATCCGCAGACGTTCAAGGCGATCCGCGCGGCGGACACGGTGGGCGTGTTCCAGATCGAGAGCCGAGCGCAGATGCAGTCGATCCGCCGCACGCAGCCGGAGAATCTGGACGACCTGGTCGTGCAGGTCGCGATCGTGCGTCCGGGTCCGATCCAGGGCGGGGCGATCAACCCATATATAGAGAGACGTCGGCGCCTGCGCGAGGACCCGGCGTATGAGATCCCATACGAGCACCCGTCGCTCGAGCCGGTGCTGCGCGAGACGCTCGGCACGATCATCTTCCAGGATCAGGTGATGCAGGTCGCGGAAGCGTTCGCTGGCTTCAGCGCGGGCGAGGCGGACGGGCTGCGCCGCGCGATGAGCCGCAAGCGCTCGCACGAGATGATCCAGGGCCACCGCGAGCGCTTCGTCACGGGCGCGATGCGCCACGCGGGCGCCGACCGCCAGACGGCGGAGCGCGTGTGGGAGAAGGTGGAGGGCTTCGCGGGCTTTGGCTTCCCCAAGGCGCACAGCGCGGCGTTCGGCCTGCTGGCCTACCAGTCGACGTGGCTGCGCGTGCACTACGGCGCGGAGTTCCTGTGCGCGCTGTTGAACGAGCAGCCGATGGGCTTCTACGCGCCGGACAGCCTCGTGCACGAGGCCGAAAACCGCGGCATCGCGATCCACAAGCTGGACGTGAACGCCTCGCACGTGCACTGCGCGGTGGAGCGCGGCGGCGTGCGCCTGGGACTCGGCTACGTCAAGGGCGCGGCGGCTGCGGAGATGCGGGCGCTGGTGGCCGAGCGCGAGCGAAACGGCCCGTTCGCGAGCCTCGGCGAGCTGGCGGCGCGTATCGCGTGCGCGCGCGGGACGCTCGAGCAGCTGGCCTGGTCGGGCGCCTGCGACGCGCTGCTCAACGGCTCCGACACCCAGCACGCGGATCGACGCACGGCGCTGTGGCAGCTGGGGCTGGCGGGCTCGGCGGAGGCGGTGGCGGGAGCGCCGGCGGAGGCGCAGCTGGCGCTGCCGCTGCAGCTGCCGCCGGCGCCGCGGCTGCGGCCGCTGGGGCGCTGGCAGCGGCTGATCGCGGACTACTCCACCAGCGGTGTGACGGTTGGAGAGCACGCGCTTGCGATCCTGCGCGAGCGGCTGGCGATACCCATGCTCGCGACCAGCGCGCAGCTGCCGCGCATGCCCTCCGGCTGCCAGGTGGCGGTGGCGGGCCTGGTGATCGCCAGGCAGCGGCCGGGGACGGCCAAGGGCACGATGTTCCTGCTGTTCGAGGACGAGTTCGGGCAGGTCAACCTGATCGTGCCGGGGGCGGTGTACGAGCGCCACCGCCACCTCGCGCGCGCGGAGCCGCTGCTGCTGGCCAGGGGCACGCTGGAGCGCTCTGAAGAAGTCGTCAACGTGATCGTGCGCGAGCTCGCGCCGCTTGAGCGCTTCGTGTCGGGCGGCTTCGAGCAGGAGCACGGCGAGGCGGCATCCGCGCGCGTGCGCCGGCTGCCAGAGCCAGAGCCGGAGCGCGAGCCGGAGGGCGGCGAGGTGGGCGCGAGCCTGCGCGCGGTGGCGCCGCCGATGCAGAGCTTCGGGCGGGGGCGCCGGCGATAGGCTGCGGCGGGTGGAGAGGCACGCAGCGGAATGGCGCCGGGCGAGCGTCGTGGGTCTCGCCGGCGCGATCGCGCTGGCCGTGCTCAGCGCGCCGATCCACAAGGAGGGCGCGCCGCGCGGCGACGACCTGATCTACGAAGACATCGCGCGCCACCCGTTCGGCGTGCACACGTTCCCGTTCGGCTTCCGGCTGGGGCTGCCGCTGGCGGTGCATGTGCTGCCGTTCGGCCACACGTTCTCGTTCACGGCGCTGGCGCTGCTCGCAGCGGGCGGCGCGGCGGCGTTCGCGTACCTGCTGATGCGTGAGCTGGGCGGCGAGCGGCGCGTGGCGACGGCGCTGGCGCTGCTGATGTGCGTGTCGCCGCCGTTCCTGATCGTGCTGCTGCGCCACGGGCGCAACCCGGACATCGCGACGGTCTTCTTCATGATGGCCGCGACCTACTTCGCGGTCAGGCGACAGCGATGGCAGCTGACGGTGACGCTGCTGCTTGGCGCGGTGGTGCGCGAAGCGGTGCTGTTCGTGGCGCCGCTCGCGTACGCGCTGTGGGCGGCGCGTCCGCTGGACCGGCGCGCGGCGCTCGATACGCTCGCGGTGGCGGCGCCGGCGGTTGCCGCGTACGCTGCGATCAGGCTCGGCGTGAGCACCGTCGGCGAAACGCAGGTGCCCGGCTACGGCGGCTCGCTCGTGGGCGAGCGCTTCACGGTCATCAAGCTGGGGCTGCAGAGCGTGGTTCAGGAGGCGCGGCGGATGTTCACCGTTTACGGGCCGCTGTGGCTGGTTGCGCCGTTGGCGCTGCGCGACATGCGCTTCGCGCGTGCCGGCCTCGTGCTGGTGGCGCTGGCGCTCGCGTCGATGACGTTCGCGCTTGACTGGGGACGCATGATCCTGCTCGCGGCGCCCGCCTTCTATCCGGCCTCCGCGTACGTGCTCAGTCGGCGCCGGCGCTGGGTGGCGCCGGCGCTCGCGGCGTTCCTGCTGCTGGCGGTCGTGTACGCGGTGTACATGGATGTGTCGGGCGTCAAGAGCGGCATCATCGACAACGGGCCGCCGCCTTATCCGGTGCGGTAGCGGATCTGTTCATCGAAGGGCGTTCCATCCCTGTGCTCATCGTGGGTGCCACTGAGTGCCAGATCCGCCCTCTGACGTCGATCAAGCCGACGGTTTCGATAAGTTCCGTCTATGGCAACCGGTGCCCCGGGATCAGGGTTTCGACGGTGTGCTGACGATCTCGAATCAGATCACCCACGGCGTTTTGGAGTCACCGGTATGTGTGGATGGCCGCAAGCTGCGCAAATCCAAGCTCTGGCACTTGTCGTGGTGGCGTGTCTTGACGGAGGCAGTCGTCCAGAGTCGCTACCGAGGCGTATCGGACCCCGACCAGGCCTGGGTGCTCCGTGAGCTGATCCACTACCTCAGCAGTGAAGGGTCTGGCGTGTCTGGCTTCGAGGACATGGGCGAGCATTGGGTGTCGGTCCGAAGCGCTGCCCGCGACGGAACGCTTCGGCAGGGCGATCCGACGATTCGACAGGTGGCTGAACGCTGGGAGCAGTTCGCCGAGTACCTCGGTCTGAGTTTCTCGCAGGAACTCGGACGCAACGTGGTGGCGCCTCGCTCGCGTAAGCAGACTACGAGCGATCGTCTCGACGATGTTGAGAAGCGTCTTGCTACCGGTAGCGTTCTTGAGGCGACGCTTCGCGTTCCTGACGCGATCGGCGACCTTCAGATTCACGCCGACCTGAAGGCGCGTCAGACATCGCTAAGCGTGAGTGTCGGTGCGCCAACCGAAGGACGTGCCAAGTCCAGAATCAGCTGGCTGCTTCGTCAGCTGACGGAATTGTGGCCAGACCTGCGCGTCGAGGTCTGGTATCCGCATGCACGAGAGAGTGTGGCTGCGACGCTAGAACAGGCTCTCGCACAGCCAGACATTCTGTTCTTTTCTGGGGATCCCAAGCGTGAGCCTCGATCTTTCACCTTGACGCTCAGTCGGCCCATGGGGCAGAAGCGAGGGCGCGCGGAAGGGTCGTTCGTGCGGGAGACACGGGCGCAAGCTGTGACTTTCTACCGCGACCTCGTGCAGAATCTCAAGGCGTGGCAGGCGCCAGCTCCAAAGATCCGCGCCGAGCCTGATCCGCCCGCGAGCGCGTCGGGGTCCCCGCCAGATGCTCTGCCGCTGCTCCCAAAGGACGTGCTGCAGCCCGGTACGAGCAACGATGACATGTCTGACTTCGACGGGGCTGTGGTTCCTATGTCGGTCCAGAGCGAGCATGCTCCAGGCGAAGCATCAGCTCAACAGGAAGGCAGCTCGGAGGATCCCAGCCATAGCCAGACCGGAGAGGGCGTTCAGGACATGGGCGAGCGCATCATCGCGGACCATGATGAGGCTCTCGGACTCCTCGAACGTGACTCGAGCCCTTTCGATACCGATGTCGACGGCAGTGCAGCGACCACGAGCAGGGAAATGCCGTCTTGACGGTTTGACGCCATCTCGCTACCGTGATGATATGGCTAGGCGCAAGACGACGTACTACATAGACGAGGGGGTGTTGACGGCTACGAAGATGACCGCTGTCGCTACACACCGCAGTGAGAGCCAGCTGGTCGAGGACGCTCTCCGTGCCTATGTCGTCGACGAGGGTCGTGGAGAGACGGCCCGTGAGGATATGCGCCGGCTCCTCGAGGAGTTGCGCAACCGACCGGAGCTGAACGACTTGGACGATGAGCAGACGATGGCGCTGGCGGTTAGCGAGACGCGTGCGGTCCGGCGGCAGCGCGTCGCCAAGAGACGGGGCTCCGCGGCCGGGTGAGCGCTGAGCTTCGGGCCGTGGCCGATGTCAATGTGCTCGTCTCGGCGGCCCGGTCACCGAACGGGCTGTGCGGAGGACTCCTCGATGCCGCCACCGCTGGGCGCTGGATCCCCGTCGTGTCGGTGATGCTCTTCCAAGAGCTCGAGGAGGTCCTCGCGCGTCCAAAGTTCAGGGACGTGCTCGGCCAAGAGGCAACAGACCGCTTCCTCGCCGATCTGATCGCCATCGCCGAGTGGGCGCAGGACCCGACCGCAGCGGCCACGTCGGCGACACGGGATCCCGACGACGAGTACCTGCTCGCACTGTCTCGTTCGGCGAAAGTCGACGTGTTGGTCTCCGGAGATCGTGATCTCACAGACCTTCTCGAGACCACGCCGCCGATCGAGACTCCCGCGCAGTTCTCGCTGCGCCTGCTGAGCTACCCTGAGCGAATCGTCCGCCTGGCCGACACCGACCTCGACGTCTTCCCCCTGTGCCTGGGCGGCAACGTGTTCGGCTGGTCGATCGACGAGCAGCGCTCGTTCGCCGTGCTGGACGCGTACGTGCAGGCGGGCGGCAACTTCATCGACACGGCCGACATCTACGGCCGGCGCGGCGCAGGTGGGATGGGCGAGTCCGAGCGGATCATCGGCCGCTGGATCGCCGCGCGCGGCAACCGCGAGCAGCTCGTGATCGCCACCAAGGTTGGTATGTCGCCCGAGCTGCCGGGCCTGTCACGGGCCACGATCAGGAGCTCGATCGAGGGCTCGCTGGAGCGCCTGGGCATCGACACGGTGGACCTGTACTACGCCCACCAGGACGATCCCGACACGCCGCTTGAGGAGACGCTGGGCGCGTTCGGCGAGCTGGTTGACGAGGGCAAGATCCGTCACGCGGCGGCGTCCAACTACAGCGCCGAGCGCCTGCGGGAGGCGGTGCGCATCGGCGCGGGCGCGGGCATGGCCTCCTACGTGGCGCTGCAGCCGCACTACAACCTGGTCGAGCGCGGCGAATACGAGGGTGACCTCCAGGATGTGTGCGCGCAGGCCGGCCTCGCGTGCATCCCTTACTTTGGCCTCGCGCGCGGCTTCCTCAGCGGCAAGTACCGCCGCGACGGCGCGCAGATCGACAGCCCGCGCGCGGCCGGCGTGCGCGAGGCGTACTTCAACGAGCGCGGTTTCGCGGTGCTGGACGCGCTGGACGAGGTTGCGGCGGCGCACGATGCGCCGGTGGCGTCGGTCGCGCTCGCATGGCTGCTCGCGCAGCCGATGGTTCTCGCGCCGATCGCCAGCGCGACCTCGCCCGAGCAGCTGGCGGAGCTGGTGGCTTGCGTCGACTTGGAGCTAGCGCCGGCGGAGCTCGCGCGCCTCGGCACGGCCGGTGCCTGACGGCGACGCTTCGCGCGTCGCGGCCTGTGCTGGCTCATGGGTGCGTCGAGCCAGGATCTGAGTAATAGAGCTTCGCTGCTCCAGTGGCCCTCAGCAGCAAGACGTCAACGGAGTGCCCAGAGCAGCTGGTGGGTTGGCACGAGGGCGTAGCCGTCCGCGAACAGCAGGTCGTGACGGGTTGCGATCACGGCTGGACGTCCGGGGTGGGCCTTTGCGACGGCAGCGGCGCTGCGCAGGTCGATGTGGTTCTTGTACTTGACCTCCACGACGTCGAGCTGCCGGCGCGGGCCTGCGACGAAGTCGAGCTCTCCGGCTCGGGCGGTGCGCCAAGCGTGCAGCCGATCGGGCGAGATGAACGATTCGATCAGCCGCTCGGGCGGCTCGTAGCCGCGGTAGAGCGCCAGGCCGACCGCGTTCTCGATGAGCGCGGGAATGTCTGCTGCGAGTCCCGGTGCGTGCTCGAGTGCGATCGTGTGCAGGAGCGGGTCGGCGAAGTACAGCTTCTTCTCGTTGGAGAGGTTGTTCGTCTGCGAGCTAGAGCGCCAGAAGTAGAGGATGAACAGGAAGTAGCCGCCGGCCAGCAGCTCGATGTAGTCGCGGAGCGTGTGATGGCTCGTGGCGCCGCGTCTGTTCGTGAGTGGCACGTCCATCTCGCGCGCCATCCGGCTCCAGTCGGTTCGCGAGCCGAGCGAGCGGAGCACGCGCTCCAGCAGCGCGTGGGCGGCGGGCATGCTGGCGCCCCTGCGCTGGACCTCCTTGACAAGCGAGTCAGACAGCACCCGCTTGACCTGCTCGGAGGGTTCGACGGTTCCCGTGGCGGCCTCGGCGACAGCCGCGGGCAGGCCGCCGAACTTCAGGTACAGCGAGAGCGCGCGCTCGAGCGCCGGTGCGTGAAGGCGGCTCTCGTTCAGTGCGTCCTGTCCTTCGGGCGACTGGATGTCGGCGATCGTCAGGCGCGGCGAGGGGGGTATCGAGTTGTCGATCGCGTGCGCGAACGAGGCGAATGTCTGTGGGAGCACGAGATGGTCGCGGCCCACGCCCCTGCGACCCGGGAGCCTCTCGGCCGCTCCTTTCTGCAGGTCGATCGCCGAGGAGCCGGTGCACACGACCGTGTCTTGCGCGATCGTCCCGTCGTCCCAGAGGGCCTTCACCGCGGTCTGCCAGCGGGGAATCCCGGTCACCTCGTCGAGTAGCACGATGCCTGCCCCCGGACGCCTCGCGAGGGTCTTGGCGCGAACGATCGTTTCCGCCAGCTCGGCGTGTGGTTGGCCCTCGAGCAGATCGAGCGTCAGATAGAGGATCGAGCGCGCGTCGTGCTGCTCGGCCAGCGCGCGCTGCACCAGCAGCTTCAGGTCGGTCGTCTTGCCGACCTGACGCGGGCCGCGCAACACGTGGATGCCGGCCTTCCTCAGGTCGATCGTGTCTACGAGCTCCGCGGGCAACCGCACGGGCTGGCCGGCGAGCAACGCGAGCTGTCGATCGTCCGCCGGCCACCCCTGCTCGCTCCACCAGGGATTCTGGGCAAGGATCTGCTCGTCACGGAGAGCCATATGCACCTAACATTAGCATTTGCTCTCCAAAATATGCTGCCTATATAGGCGCATAATTTCCAAAATGTGGTGCTTATCTGGCGGGCGGCAGCCCAGCGCGCGACCCATACGCGCTCGCGCGCCGGCGGAGCTCGCGCGCCTCGGCGCAGCTAGCGCCTGAGCGCGAACGCCAGCAGCTGCCCGTCGGGGTCGCGCACCGACAGGCCGTCGGCGTCGCGCTCGAGCGCGCTCGGCGTGCGGGCGTCGGCGAGCGTCCGCTCGAGCGCGTCGAGCGCGGGCTCGCCGTCCAGCTCGAGCTCGATCCGGCGCAGGCCGGGCGCGGTGTCGGGAGCGGGCTCGGCGCCGCGGCTCTGCCACGAGTTGAGGCCGACGTGATGGTGGTAGCCGCCGGCGGCGAGGAACGCGGCCGAGGGCAGTTGCGCCTGTTCCTCGAGGCCCAGCGCGTCGCGGTAGAACGCGGCTGCGCCGGGCACGTCGGAGACCTTCAGGTGCACGTGCCCGATGCCGGTGTCCGCGGAGACCGCTGGTCCCGGCTCGTCCTGGAACTGCGTGAGCAGATCCTCGACGTCGAGCGGCAGCGTGACCATGTGGATGCCGCGGCCGTCCGCGGATGGCTGCCACTGCTCGCGCGGGCGGTCGGCGTACAGCTCGATGCCGAGGCCGTCCGGGTCGCTCAGGTACAGCGCCTCTGAGACGCCGTGGTCGGCGGCGCCCTCGAACGGCCAGCGCGCGCCCGCCACCCGCCGCACGCTCTCGGCCAGGCGCGCGCGGTCGGGGTGCAGCCAGGCGACGTGGTAGAGGCCCGTGGCGCCGGGCGGCAGCGGCGTGGCCGAGGCGAGCTGGCTGAGCACCAGCGCCGGCTGCTCGGGGTCCGATCCCAGCCGCGCGAGCTCGTCGTCGCGCGCGATCAGCGGCAGGCCGAGCACGCGCTCGTAGAAGTCGGCGCTGCGCGCCAGATCGCTGACCGCGAGCTCGACCGCGCGGATGCGCAGGCTGGGGTCGATCGTGGTCACGGCAGCGGGGGAGCGGCGGGCATCATCTCGTTCCAGAGTAGTCTCATCGGCGATGAGGTTCCGCAAGCTCGGCGCGAGCGACATTGAGGTCTCGGAGATCAGCCTCGGCTCGTGGCTGACGTACTCGGGCGGCGTCGAGCAAGCGCAGGCGAAGGCGTGCGTGGACGCGGCGTTCGACGCTGGCATCAACTTCATCGACACCGCCAACGTGTACGGCCGTGGCGCCGCGGAGACGCTGCTCGGCGAGGTGCTCGCCGGGCGCGAGCGCTCCTCCTACGTGCTCGCCACGAAGGTCTTCTTCCCGATGTCCGACACCGACCGCGGGCTGTCCGCCGAGCAGATCCACAAGCAGATCGACGCATCGCTCGCGCGCCTGCGGACCGACTACGTCGACCTCTATCAATGCCACCGCTACGACGACCGTACGCCGCTGGAGGAGACGATGAGCGCGCTCGGCGAAGTCGTGGCGGCCGGCAAGGCGCGTCACATCGGCTTCAGCGAGTGGCCCGCCGAGAAGATCGACGAGTCGCTCGCGCTGCCCGGCGTCACCCGCTGGGTCTCCAGCCAGCCGCAGTACTCGATGCTGTGGCGCGTGCCCGAGGCGGAGGTGATCCCGCTGTGCGAGCGCGAGGACATCTCCCAGATCGTGTGGTCGCCGCTGGCGCAGGGCGTGCTCACGGGGAAGTACCTGCCGGGCGCGCCGCCGCCGCCGGATTCGCGCGCGGCGAGCGACAGCATGAGCGGTTTCATCGACCAGTTGATCCAGCCGCGCGTGTTGGAGGCGGTGCAGCGGCTGGTGCCGATCGCCGATGGGGCCGGACTGACGATGGTGCAGCTGGCGCTCGCGTGGGTGCTGCGCCAGCGGAACGTCGCCTCGGCGATCGTCGGCGCGAGCCGCCCCGAGCAGGTGCACGCGAACGCGTCCGCGTCCGGCGTCACGCTCAGCGCGGACACGCTCGCGGCGATCGACGACGCGCTCGGCGACGTTATCGTGCGCTGAGGCGCGCCTGAGCGCCTCACGGCCTTTTATGGGCCGCCTCCGGCGGCCGGGCGGGGTCGCGCTGTGGGGGAGCAGCGCGACCCTCGACGAGCGGTGGCCCGCGCCGTTCAGCTGGCCTTGACGGCGGAGATGTCGAGCAGGATCTTGACCTTGTCGCCGACGACCACGTTGCCCGAGCCGAGCGCCATGTTGAACTTCATCTCGTGATCTGAGCGGTTGATCTGGGCGCTGGCGGAGACGCCGACGCGCTCGTTGCCCTGCGGGTCGGTCTCGGTGCCCTCGAGCGTGGCGATCAGCTTCAGCGGCCGCGTGATGCCGTGCAGCGTGAAGTCGCCCGCGATCTCGAAGTCCTCGTCGTCGATGGGTCGCACAGACGTCGACTGGAACGTGATCTTGGGGTGCTGGTCGGCGTCGAAGAAGTCGGCCGAGCGCAGGTGCCCGTCGCGCTGGGGCTCGCGTGTGTCGACGCTGGCGGTCTCGACGCTGCCGTAGGCGTTGACGCCGTCGGGGGTCACTTCGAGCGTGCCCTCGAACTCCTTGAACTGGCCCTTGACGGTCGCGATGCCGAGGTGTTTGACGTGGAACTCGACGCTCGAGTGGACGGGGTCGACCTTCCACGTGCCGGTCGGCAGCGCGGTCTTCGTGAGGGTGGACTCAGGTGTGGACATTGGGGTCTCCTTGTTGTAGGGGGTGGTGCTCCTCGGGAGCCACTACCCACGACAGTAGCAAAGATGCTTGCACATGCAACTATCTTCTACGCAACTATCCCGGTCGACGATCGGCGTCACGCCCGCGAGTTCTCTTGACCGCCCGCGGGCGGGCGACAGGCGGAGGGAGGATCAGCGCGGCTGGACGACCAGGGTCTGGAACGCCCGGCCGACGGGTCCGTGCACGTCGTGCAGCACACTCTCGGCGAGTCCGGTGCCGCCGGCGTGCAGCAGCGTGCGCGCGTCCAGCCCGATCCACTCGCCGCGCGGTGGGCGCTGCAGGTGGATCGTGAGATCGGCGTTGATGAACAGGAACTGCTCGAACGGCAGCGCGGCGCTGACGCCGTTGCCGAAGTCCGCCGTGGCGGCCAGCCGCGCCAGCGGCGTCAGCTGCTCGCCGGGCAGTAGCGGATGGCGCATGCGCATCCACACGCGCCCGGGGCCGGGCGCCCTGGGATCGTCGGTCAGCCAGCGCATCTCCATCGTGCTCGCGGCGAAGCTGTCGCCGTCGAGGTGCTCCTGATCGAGCGCGAAGCGCACCTGCGTGCCCTGCTCGGGCGGGGGCATGGCGTCGCCCGGTTCCTGGTCGTCTGCCTCCTGCGTGGCCGCGGCGGCCACGTCGGCCGCGATCTCCTGCACGCGCAGCGCGCTCGCGCGGCAGATGACCTGCTCGCCGTCGCCGATGTCGGCGCTCAGCTCGGCTGCGAGCTCCTGCACGCGCCGTCCCGGGCGCACGATGCGCGTGGACAGCGTCAGCGGCGCGAACGGGATCGGGCGCAGCAGCTCGAAGCCGAGCCGCGCGACGCGCAGATGCGAGCCCGGCTCCATGCGCTCGAACGCGGCCGTGATCAACGCCGCGGGCGCGCCGCCGTGCAGCGCGCGGGGGTCCCACGGGCCGCGCGCGTGCGGGGTCGGCATGAAGCGCTGTCCGTCCCCGTCCCCCTCCGGGGACGGTTCAGCGAGGAAGACGCTGTCACTCATCGCCCGCTCAGCCCTCCAGCCGCGCCATGCTCACGTGCGCGACGCCTCCCAGCTGAACCCGCGCACGGCCAGATACAGCCCGAACGCGCCCCACAGCGCGATCACTGCGAGCCCGTCGAGGTGCCCGCCGAGGCCGCTGCCGCTCACCATCGCGCCGGACAGCCCGTCGATCAGCGGCTTCAACGGCAGCGCTTCGGCGATCGTGCGCACGAAGCCGGGGGCGCTGGAGGAGTCGAACACGTAGAAGGAGATCGCGACGACGGGCAGGAACACCGCGTTGACGTACGCGGCGGTCGACTCGAAGTTGGGGATCGCGTGCGCGAACGCGACGCCGAGCGCGGCGAAGCAGACGACGCCGACGACCACGAACACGACCAGCGCACCCCAGTGCAGCGGCCAGCCGATCCCGAAGAACACGCGGCCGGCCAGCTCGATGATCGCGATCTGCAGCGCCGTGTTGGTGACCGCGTTGGCGGCGACACCGCCGAAGTAGGAGATCGTCGGCAGCGGCGTGCCGCGGATGCGCTTGAGCACTCCCCGCTCGCGCAGGAACACGATGTTGTACGCGAGCGCGGTGAACGTGGTCGACATGACGCTCATGCCGGCGATCATCGGCACGAGCCGGTTGAGCTGGTGCTGGTTGCCGCTGAGCGCCGCGCCGGCGCCGGCGAGGAACAGCAGCGGCAGCACGAAGTTGAAGAACGCGGCGCTGGGGTTGCGCCAGAACATCCTGCGCTCGAGCCGATACTGGCGCCAGGTGAGGGCGAGCGCGTCAGGCACGGCTGGCCTCCGGGCGCCCCTCGTCGGCGCGGGTGCCGGCGAGGTCGTCGGCGTCCGCCTCTGCGGTCAGCTCCAAATAGACATCCTCGAGCGTCGGGCGCCCAACCGAGAGCTCTTCCAGGCGCCCTCCGCGCGCGAGCGCCTCACCCGTGAGCTCATGCAGCAGCGCGGTCGGGTCGTCGGTCTCGCGCTCGACGAGCTCCCCCTCGCGGCCGCGGTAGGCGACGCGATAGTGAGCCGCGCCCCCGGGTGGGTGGGCCATCAATTCCCGCGGCGGCCCGATCGCGAGCACGCGCCCGTCCTTGACGATCGCCACGCGGTCGGCGAGCGCCTGCGCCTCCTCCAGGTAGTGCGTCGTCAGCAGGATCGTCTTGCCGAGCGCTCGCAGCGAGCGCACGGTCTCCCAGGCGGCGCGGCGCGCCTCGGGGTCGAAGCCGGTGGTGGGCTCGTCGAGGAAGATCAGCTCGGGATCGCCGACGAGCGCGAGCGCGAAGTCCAGCCGCCGCAACTGCCCGCCGGAGAGCTTGCGGCTGCGCTCGTCCGCCTTCTCCTGCAGCCCCGCGAGCGCGAGCACCTCCTCGACGTCTCGCGGGTGCGGGTAGAAGCTCGCCCAATGCCGCAGCGCCTCGCGCGGTGTGATGTGGCTGTAGATGCCACCGGACTGCAGCACGATGCCGATGCGCCGTCGCAGCTCGATCGAGCGGCGGGCGGGGTCGTGGCCGAGCACCGACACCTCGCCGCTGGTGCGCGTGCGGTAGCCCTCGAGGATCTCGACGGTGGTCGTCTTGCCGGCGCCGTTGGGGCCGAGCAGCCCGAACACTTCGCCGCGCCGGACGGTGATGTCGATGCCGCGCACTGCCTCGTAGTCGCCGTAGCGCTTGTGCAGAGCGCTGACCTCGATCGCTGGCGGCTCTACCAGTGCACGCCCCTAGTCAGCGTCGCCATCGCGATCTGCTCGAAGGACGCCCGCTCCTCGACGTCGGCATGGCCCTTGGAGGCGGCGGAGTCGGGGAACACGCGGTAGGCGAGGTGCAGCAGCCTGTCGACGGTGCTGGGGGAGAGGGTGTAGGCGACCTCGCCGAACTTGCCCATCCACGTGCCCATCTCCTTGGGGCGCGCACGCAGCGCCTCGCAGATCATGTCCGCCGCCTCCTCCGGGCTGATCGCGGGGAACGCGTCGTACATCTTGGTGGGCGCGATCATCGGCGTGCGCACGAGCGGCATGTGGATCGTCGTGAACGTGACGCCGTCTCCTATCACCTCGGAGGCGACGACGCGCGTGAACGCGTCGAGCGCGGCCTTCGAGGCGACATACGCGGAGAAGCGCGGCGGGTTGGTCTGCACGCCGATCGAGGAGACGTTGACGATGTGCCCGGAGCCGCGCTCGCGCATGTGCGGCAGCAGGCCGATGATCAGCTTGACGGCGCCGAAGTAGTTGAGCTGGATCGTGCGTTCGAAGTCGTGGAAGCGGTCGTAGCTGAGCGCGATCGAGCGGCGGATCGAGCGCCCGGCGTTGTTGACGAGCATGTCGATGTTGCGGTGGTCGGCGAGCACGCGCTCGAGCAGCCGTTCGACGGACTCGATGTCGGAGATGTCTGCGGCGTAGACGTACGCGGTGCCGCCGCCGGCCACGATCTCAGCGCGCACCTCCTCGAGCTTGTCGACGTTGCGCGCCACCAGCAGCGGCACGCCGCCGGCCTCCGCCACCTTCAGCGCGGTCGAGCGCCCGATGCCGGAGGAGGCGCCCGTGATCAGCACGTGCTTGCCGTCGAGCGCCTGCTTGAGCGTCGCGCCGCGGCGCAGCTGGTCGTCCATCTCGCGTTCCCAGTAGTCCCACAGGCGCCCCACGTACTCCGGCAGCGGCGGCGGCTGCTCCAGCGGCGTGCCGGCGAGCGCGCGCGCGGCGTCGCGCGTGTCGAAGCGCGGCACCAGCTCCATGTGCGCGATCACCTCCCCGGGGATGCCCAGGTCGCGCAGCGCCAGGCGGCGCGCCTGGCGCAGCGGCGGCAGCGCGAGCGCGAGCTTGAGCGGCCACTTCGGCAGCGGGTCGATCAGGCGTTTGTCGATGCTGACGGCGAACTTCGGCGCGTGCGCGACGCCCGCCAGCTGGTTGATCAGGTCGTCGACGCGCTGGGGCCGCGGGTCGGTCAGGTGGAACGCGCGGCCGTCGAGGTCCGGCTCGTGCGCGATCTGCTCGAGTGCGCCGGCGACCCAGTCGACGGGCACGACGTTCGTGTAGCCGAGGTCGAGTCCCACCAGCGGCACCCACTCGGGCAGCAGCTGGCGCATGCGCTGGATCGCCTTGAAGAAGTAGTACGGACCGTCGATCTTGTCCATCTCGCCCGTCTGCGAGTCGCCGACCACGATCCCCGGTCGGTACACGCGCCACGGGACGTACGGCTGCTCGCGCACGATCCGCTCGGACTCGTACTTCGTGCGGTGATACGGCGAGGGCAGCTTCTGTCCCTCGTCGAACATGCTCTCGTCGAACACGCCCTTGTACGTTCCCGCGACGGCGATCGAGGAGACGTGGTGCAGGTGCTTGGCGTCCAGCGCGCGCGCGAGTTCGACCGCGTGCGTGGTGCCGCCGACGTTGACCGCCGTGTTGCGCTCGGCGGGCGCCGTCATGTCGTACACGGCTGCGAGATGGAAGAAGTGATCGATCTTGCCGCGCAGCTCCTCGACCTGTTCCTTCTCGATGCCCAGCAGCGGCCTGCGCAGGTCGCCGATCACCGGCTTGACGCGCTCGGAGGCCGACGCGCCGACGATCATGTCCCACCGCTCGACCAGATCGTCCAGGCGCCCGGTGGATTTGTCGCGTACGAGCACATACACGTCGCCCTGGCGGTTCGCCAGCAGCTGCTCCACGAGCCGCCGTCCGATGAAGCCGGTTGCGCCTGTGACGAAGTAGGCCATCGTGCAGCCGAGCATACCCTGCGGCGGGAGTTCGTGACAGGCATTTTGGCTGTCGTGTGCCGTTGAGATCAGGCAGGCCTGCGCGCTGCTGGTTCGGTCGCCCGCCAGCCGCGCACAGGTGTGCCCAAACAGTGACAGGTTTGTGCACACATAGATACAATCTGCGTATGGCTATTGATCTCCATTCGTACGTATGGGAGGCTGCATGACGGTGAAACGAACGACAATCAACCTGGATTCGGAGCTTGTCGCGGACGCGCGGGAGGTGCTGCACACGCGGAACACCACCGACACAGTGCACGACGCGCTGCGTGACGTGGTCCGTCGTGAGCGTCTGAAACGGCTTGGTGAATGGGACCTCGGCGGTATGACCCTGGAGGATCTCAAGGAGATGCGCCGCTCACGGACTGAAACGAAGCCGTGGGGCAGGCTGGTTGCTGAGTGATCCAACTTGCCGACACCAGCGCATGGGGGCTCTCGCGCCGCTCACACGATCT
This sequence comes from Solirubrobacteraceae bacterium, assembly GCA_035483595.1. Taxonomy (GTDB): domain Bacteria; phylum Actinomycetota; class Thermoleophilia; order Solirubrobacterales; family Solirubrobacteraceae; genus Palsa-744. The sequence goes on along the minus strand of DATHPU010000012.1, from coordinate 34,320 downwards.
GCAGGCGTCGTTCAATGCAAGGATGCTCGTGGGCGACATCGGCACGTGTGCGATGGTCTCCCTGGAGCTTTTGAAGCGCGCTCGCAACGGGCGGGAGTTCGACGAGCACCGACTCGAGCTGAGCGAACTGCCGCAGTTCCCAATCGCTGCGCGCGAGTGGGCGCGCGCGATCGACGTCTACTGCGAGCTCGCCCACCAAGGGGGCGCCCACCAGCGCAGTGTCGGGCACGCTGACCTGGTAATCGCCGCCGCCGCGGAGTCGGCCGGAGTTGAGTTGCTGCACTACGACGAGGACTTCGATCGCATCGCCGCGATCACGGGTCAGCCCACCCGCTGGATCGTGCCGCGCGGCAGCCTGTAGGTCAAGGCGGTTTGTGCCGGGCGATCAGGCGCCGCGGGCGGTCTGCGCGCTGGCTCGACCGTCTCCTGTTACGCCCCCGCGCCTGCGCCCCCGCGCCCCTCGCCGGCCGCGAAGCGCGCTGCCCCGTGTGCGCCGTCGTCGAACACCTCGGGCCCGGCCCTGGCCTCGAGCGCAAGCGCGTCGGCAAGCGGCATGCCGAAGCCTTCGATCGCGGCGCGGCGGTCGGCGAGCATCGTGCGCTGCGGGAAGCGCGCAAGACCCTCGGCGAGCGCGAGCGCGCGCTCGAGGTGCGCCGCGGGCGCGACGACCTCCGTCAGCAGTCCCATCGCGAGCGCCTCCTGCGCATCGACGATGCGGCCCGTGAGGATCAGGTCGAGCGCGCGGCCGAGGCCGACGATGCGCGGCAGACGCTGCGTGCCGCCGTCGATCAGCGGCACGCCCCAGCGGCGCTCGGGGTAGCCGAGCCTGGAGTCTTCGGTGGCGATGCGCAGGTCGCACCACAGCGCGATCTCCAGGCCGCCCGCCAGGCAGAAGCCGGAGATCGCGGCGATCGTGGGCTTGGATGCGGTGAGGCGGGTGAAGCCCATCGGGCCCTCCTCGCTCATCAGCCGCTCGACCATCGTGTCGGTCGCCTTGAGGTCCGCGCCGGCACAGAAGGAGACATCGCCCGAGCCTGTCAGCACGAGTACGCGCGCGTCGTCGTCGGCCTCGAAACGGAGGTAGGCCTCGTGCAGCGCCGCAGCTGTGTGGCCGTCAACGGCGTTGCGCCGGTGCGGGCGGTCGATCGTTATCAGCGCAGCCGCGCCAATGCGCTCGTAGCGGACAGCGTCGGCACCGCTCGGTCCGCCACTCATCGTCTCACCAGGGACGCGGGTAGCGGTCTGAGGGCCAAGCTGGACGAGGACGCAAGGAGGGTGGCGTGCTTCAGCACGCGAGCGACTGAGGACAAAGTCCAGCGCCGGCCATCAGGCCGCTACCTACCAGCCGCCGCGCAGGTGGCCGTTGCTCGCGAGCGCCTTGTGCGCCGCTTTGCGCGCTTCCTTGCGCTTTTCCAGGTGGCGCAGGATCATGCTCGCCACGAAGATGAACGTGGGAAAGAAGATGACCAGGATGAAGCCCGCGTTGGTGACGACCTTGTCGTCGGTCGCCCCGTAGAAGCCACGGCCGTCGTTGTATGCGCTGGCGGCGGGCGCGAGCACGAGCACCGCGAGTAGCGCACCCTGAAGGGCACATGCGAGCGGGACGAGGGTTGCGAGCAGGCGCGTGCGCATCGGTGCCGGTGATCCTAGCGGAGCACGCGGAGGGTGGCACCGTCGGCGGGCGTCTGTCCCCGCAATGCGTATAACCATCGCTATACAGCCTTCGCAAGGTCATACTCATCCTCCCCGCGCCCGCGCGTCGGGCACGAACCCAGCCCCTACCATCAACAGCCGATGGCCCTTCTGATCGCATCGGATCTACACAAGGACATGGCCGGGCAGCCGCTGCTGCGCGGCGTGTCGTTCAAGCTCGAGCGCCGTGAACGCATGACGATCGCGGGACGCAACGGCGCGGGCAAGACGACGCTGCTGCGAATGCTGTCGGGGGAGACGTCGATCGACCGCGGCGAGCTGAGCATCGCGAAGGGCGTGCGCATCGCGCTGCACGATCAGCGCCCGCCGCGCGAGCGCACGATGCTGCTGCGCGACTACCTGCTGTCGGGCTGCGCGGAGGAGCTGCAGATCGAGGCGCAGCTGGCCAAGCTGGAGGCTGAGATGGCCGCCGGCGCGAGCGATGAGGCGACGTATGAGCGCTATGCCCGCGCACAGGCGCGACTGGAGACGCGCGGCGGCTACCTGTGGCGCAACCGCGCCACCGCGATGGCGCACGGCCTGGGCTTCCGCGACGTCGACCTGGACCGCGCGCTGGACACGTTCTCGGGCGGCCAGCTGACGCGCGCGTCGCTGGCGCGCGCGCTGGCCACGGGCGCGGACGTGCTGCTGCTCGACGAGCCCACCAACCACCTCGACATCGAGTCGCTGGAGTGGCTCGAGCAGACGCTCGTGGACCTCGACGCGGCGGTCGTGCTGGTGGCGCACGACCGCTGGTTCCTGGAGGCGGTTGGCACCGCGGTGCTCGAGCTGGAGGCCGGCCGCTCGCGCTTCTTCGCGGGCACCTGGCACCAGTGGCGACGCGAGCAGGCGGCGCGCGAGCTGGCGCTGGGGCGGGCGATCGACAAGCAGCAGGCGGAGATCGAGCGCATGGAGCGCTTCATCGAGCGCTTCCGCTACAAGGCGACGAAGGCAAAACAGGCGCAGTCGCGCGTGAAGAAGCTCGACAAGATCGAGCGCATCGAGCGTGATCCGCGCGACGACAAGGGCCTGGAGTTCGAGTTTGCCGCCCCCGAGCGCTCCGGTCGGGTGATCTTCGAGCTGCTCGACGGCCGCATCGAGATCGGCGAGGCGAAGGGCGGCCCGCTGGTGCTGCTCGACCACGTGGAACTGTGGCTGGAACGCGGCGAGCACGTGTCGCTGGTGGGCCCCAACGGCACGGGCAAGACGACGCTGATCGAGACGCTGGTGGGGCGCAGGCCGCTCGCGTCGGGAAAGTTGAGCACGGGCCACAACGTGCAGGTCGGCTACCTCTCCCAGCATGCGGACGAGCTCGGCGCGGGCGGCCCGCCGGAGCAGAGCGTCGTCGACGCGGCACAGCGCGCGACGGGCCTCACGCCGGGCAAGGCGCGCAGCCTGCTCGGACGCTTCCTGTTCTCGGGCGAGGACGCGGAGAAGCCGCTGAGCGGGCTCTCCGGCGGCGAGCGCCGCCGCCTGTCGCTGGCGATCCTGGTGCATTCCAAAGCCAACGTGCTGATCGTCGACGAGCCCACCAACCACCTCGACATCGAGAGCCGCGAGGCGCTCGAGGACGCGCTGCGCTCGTTTCCCGGCGCGCTCCTGCTGATCTCCCACGATCGCGCGCTGCTGGACGCCGTGGGCACGCGCACGATCGCGGTCGAGGACGGCGCCCTGCACAGCTATGTGGGCGGCTGGCCGGAGTACGTGCGCGTGCGCGACGAACGCCGTGCGGCGAGCAGGGCGGGCGCGCCCGCCCCGGCTTTGGCGCCGGCACGCGCGCCGTCCGCGGCGACGGCGAACGGCTTCCATGGTGCGAGCAACGGCGCCGGTTCGGCGGCCGAGGCGGCGAACGGGGCGGCTCCAACGAAGAAGAGCAAGCCCAAGTCGGGCGGCAAGGGCCCGTCGAAGAACCGGCTGAGCGCGCAGCAGCAGGCCGAGCGCGCGATCGAACAGGCGGAGGCGGCGCTGCGCACGCTGGAAGCGGAATTGACGGATCCGGCGGTGTGGGCGACGCGCTACGAGTCGGCGAAGTCCGAAGCGCGCCACACGGCTGCCACGCGCGCGGTCGAGGATGCGTACTCGCGCCTTGAGGCGCTCGTCGACTGAGTAACCTCTCCGTGTGAGCCAGCAGCTGAAAACGGCGCGCAATGTGGCGATCGTCCTGGTGATCGCGGCGGCGGTGTACTTCGTGCCGGGCGGCGGCCGCGCGGCGGGCACGTTCGAAGCGGCGCTGTGGGCGGCGTTTGGGCTGGGCGCCGGGTACTTCGGCCTGCGCTTCTACCGCGAACACCACATGGCGCTGTTCGGGCTGGGCGACCGCCATCGCGGGATGCTGTACTTCGCGCTGTCGCTGGGCGTGTTCGCGTGGATGGTGCGCACGCGCATGTGGTACGCGCTGCAGGTCCGCGGCGGGGAGCTCGTGCAGGTGCACCGCTGGAGCGGCGTCGGCGAGCTCGTGTGGTTCGCGCTGGTCGGCTTGGTGGTGTACTCGCTGCTGGCGGTATACCGCCACTGGCGCGCGTATTGACGGCGACCGCGGAAGAGCGCGCGAGCATGGCGAAGCAGCGCCGCGCGCTGCCGGACCAGCCGGGCGTGTACCTGTTCAGGGACGCGCGCGGGCGCGTGATCTACGTGGGCAAGGCGAAGTCGGTGCGCAAGCGCGTGGCGTCGCACTTTTCGAAAGCCCAAGTGCCGAGCAGTCCGGGCCACGCGGAGATGGTGGCGGCGGTGGAGCGCATCGAGTGCGTGGTGGTGGCCACGGAGGCGGACGCGCTGCTGGCGGAGCAGGGCTTCATCAAGCAGTACCGCCCGCGCTTCAACATCCGCCTGCGCGACGACAAGTCCTACCCGTTCATCGCGATCTCGCTGGACGAGGACTTCCCGCGCGTGTACTTCACGCGCGAGCGCCACCGCGCGGGGCGCGCGTACTTCGGCCCGTACTCGAACGCCAAACGGGTGCGCGCGACGCTGGAGGTGCTGGCGAAGGTGTTCATGTTCCGCTCGTGCACGGGGCCCGAGCCGGGGCGGCGCAGCGGCAGCCCGTGCCTGGACTACTACATAAAGCGCTGCGAGGCGCCGTGCGTGGGCTACGTCTCCCGGGACGACTACCGCGCGAGCATCGATCGCGTGATGGACTTCCTGAACGGGCGCTTCGCGTCGATCGAGCGCGACCTGGAGGCGCGGATGCGCGCGGCGGCGGCGGCGGAGGAGTTCGAGCAGGCGACGCTCGAGCGCAACCGGCTGCAGGCGGTGCGCTCGCTGCTTGAGCGCAGGCGCGTGACGAGCGAGTCGGTGGGGTCGTTCGACGCGGTGGCGGTGGCGCTGGATGGGCGCGACGCGAACGCGCAGGTGTTCCAGGTGCGCGACGGCGTGCTGTCGGACCGCCAGTCGTTCTACCTGGCCAACGAGGCCGAGCGCGACGAGGCGGAGGTGGCGGAGGAGTTCATGCTGCAGTACTACGGCGGCTACACCGCGATTCCGGCGCTGCTGGTGGTGCAGGGCGGCCTGGACGGGCGCCCGGCGCTGGCGGACGCGCTGTCTAGCCGCCGCGACGGGCCGGTGGAGCTGCGCGCGGCGGAGCGCGGCGAGAAGCGCCGCATCCTGCAGCTGGCCGAGCGCAACGCGCTGCTGGCGCTCGACCAGGAGCGGCTGCGCTCGGAGCGCCGCCACCAGAGCCGCGCGGAGGCGCTGGAAGGCCTGCAGCAGGTGCTGGGCCTGGACGTGCCGCCGATCCGCATCGAGTGCTTCGACGTCTCGCACCTCGGCGGCACGCAGACGGTCGCCTCGATGGTCGTGTTCGAGGGCGGCGCGCCGAAGAAGTCCGACTACCGCCGCTTCAAGATCCGCTCGCTGGCAGAGGGCGAGTCCGACGACTTCGCGGCGATGGCGGAGGTGCTCTCGCGCCGCTTCGCGCAGTGGGAGCACCAGGCCGACCTCTCGCCGCACGATCCGGTATACGACGCGAGCTTCGCGTCGCTGCCGAACGTGGTCGTGATCGACGGCGGCAAGGGCCAGCTGTCGGCGGGCCTCGGTTCGCTGCGCGGCTTTCGCGACCGCGGCGTGGCGGTCGTCTCGCTGGCGAAGCGCATCGAGGAGCTGTTCGTCCCCGGCCGCGCGGCGCCGTTCGTGCTCGACCACTCCACGCCCGAGCTGCAGCTGTTGCAGCGCGTGCGCGACGAGGCGCACCGGTTCGCGATCACCCATCACCGCAGCCGCCGCGACAAGGCGATGACGAGCTCGCTGCTGGACGGCCTGCCGGGGGTGGGGCCTGCGCGCAAGCGCGCGCTGCTGACGCACTTCGGCTCGCCCGAGGCGGTCGTGCAGGCGTCGAGCGAGGAATTGCAGGCGGTGGCGGGCGTGCCGGCGAAGCTCGGGCGGGAGCTGTACGCGTACCTGCACCGCGCGGGCTGAGCCGGCCGAGGCCGGAAAGATCTTTTCCGCGAAGTGACACGCGCGTCCGCCGGGCGCGGCACAATCACGGCGATGGCGGTGATCAGGCCCCTGCGCCCGCTGCGCGGCACCGGCGCGAAGCCGAGCAAGCCGGCGGTGGAGTCGCGCCTGGAGGACTTCGTGGTGATCACGGGCTTCTCGGGCGCGGGCAAGTCGACGGCGATGAACGTGTTCGAGGACGCGGGCTACTTCTGCGTGGACAACCTGCCGCCGGAGATGATCCGCTCGCTGGTGGAGCTGTTCATGCACAAGGGCTCCAAGGTGGAGCGCGCGGCGGTCGTCTCGGACGTGCGCGGCGGTGTGTACTTCGAGGCGCTGCGGGCGGTGGTGGACGACCTGGACGCGCTTGGGCTCTCGCACCACGTGCTGTTCCTGGAGGCCGCCGAGCAGACGCTCGTGACCCGCTACAAGGAGACGCGCCGCCGCCATCCGCTGGCGCCGGAGGGCAGCATCGCGGCTGGTGTGGCGTCGGAGCGGGCGCTGCTGGAGCCGCTGCGCGAGCGCGCGGACATGGTGATCGACACGACGGGCATGTCGGCGGCGATTCTGCGCGAGAAGATCGCGGAGGAGTTCCTGCCGCGCCAGGCGGTGGGGCGCCTGTCGGTGACGTTCATGAGCTTCGGCTTCAAGCACGGCCCGCCGCGCGAGGAGGATCTGGCGTTCGACGTGCGTTTCCTCGCGAACCCGCACTACGAGCCGGAGCTGCGCGAGCTGACGGGCCTCGACGACGCGGTGGTGGAGTACATCGCGCGCGACGGGCGCCTGCAGGAGCTGTACGAGCGGCTGCAGGCGCTGCTCGACTTCCTGCTGCCGCAGTACGTCGCCGAGGGCAAGGCGCACCTGGTGATCGCGATCGGCTGCACAGGTGGCCGCCACCGCTCGGTGGCGATCGCGGAGCACCTGGCGCAGCGATACCGCGAGCGCGAGGACGTGGACGTGGCGGTGGCGCATCGCGACATCGCTCGCGCTGCCGGCGGCGGCTGATAACACGCTGATAGCCTCCAAAGGCACGCCGGGCGACCGGAGCTAGCGCTCCTGAGACCCGGCATCGTTCGTTTTCAGCTTCAGGAGGCAGTGAATGGCGGTACGCGTGGGTATCAACGGGTTCGGTCGCATTGGCCGCAACGTGTTCCGCGCCGCGCAGGCCCGTGGCGCGGCGCTCGGCGAGGAGATCGAGTGGGTCGCGGTGAACGACTTGACGGACTCGAAGACCCTGGCGCATCTGCTCAAGTACGACTCGATCCTCGGTCCGTTCCCAGGCGAGGTGCGCGCCAGCGGCGAGAGCGCGATCGAGGTCGATGGCCGCGAGCTGAAGGTGCTGGCGGAGCGCGACCCGGCGGCGCTGCCGTGGGGCGAGCTGGGCGTGGACGTGGTGATCGAGTCGACGGGCCTGTTCACGGATCGCGACAGCGCGGCCAAGCACCTGGCGCAGGGCGCGAAGAAGGTGATCATCTCGGCGCCGGCGACGAACCCGGACGCGACGGTGGTGCTGGGCGTGAACTTCGACGAGGTGTACGACCGCGACTCACACGACGTGATCTCAAACGCGTCGTGCACGACGAACTGCCTGGCGCCGGTGGCGAAGGTGCTCAACGACACAGTTGGCATCAAGCACGGCCTGATGACGACGATCCACGCGTACACGGCGGACCAGCGGCTGCAGGACCTGCCGCACAAGGACCTGCGCCGCGCGCGCGCGGCGGCGATCAACCTGATCCCGGCGTCGACGGGCGCGGCCAAGGCGATCGGCCTGGTGATCCCGGAGCTGCAGGGCAAGCTGCACGGCTTCGCGGTGAGGGCGCCCGTGCCGACAGGCTCGGTCGTGGACCTGACGGTGGAGTGCCCGCGCGAGACGAGCGTGGAGGAGGTCAACGGCGCGCTGAAGGCGGCGGCCGAGAGCGGCCCGCTGGCGGGGATCATGCAGTACACGGAGGACCCTATCGTCTCCAGCGACATCGTCTCCTCGCCGTTCTCCTCGATCGTCGACTCGCAGCTGACGGCGGTGGTGGACGGCACGATGCTGAAGGTGGTGGCCTGGTATGACAACGAGTGGGGCTACTCCAACCGGCTTGTGGACCTGACGCAGAGGGTGCTGTGAGGAGCATCGACGACCTGGACGTGCGCGGCAAGCGGGTGTTGGTGCGCGTGGACTTCAACGTGCCGCTGGAGGCGGAGAGCGACGCGACGGCTGGCGGCGTTCCGCTGGTGAGCGACGACACGCGCATCGCGGCGGCGCTGGCGACGATCGAAGAGCTGCGCGCACAGGGCGCGCGGCTGGTGCTGGTGTCGCATCTGGGCAGGCCGAAGGGCAAAGTCGTGCCGGAGCTGTCGATGGCGCCGGTGGCGGATCGCCTGCGCGAGCTGACGGGCGCGAAGGTGACGCTGGCGCCGGCGGTGGTGGGCGAGGAGGTGACGGCGCTCGCCGAGCAGCTTGGCGAGGGCGACATCCTGGTGCTGGAGAACGTGCGCTTCGAGCCGGGCGAGACGAGCAACGACCCGGAGTTCGCGGCCGAGCTGGCAGCGCTGGCGGACGTGTACGTGGATGATGCGTTCGGCGTTGCGCACCGCGCTCACGCGAGCAACGAGGGCGTGACGCACCTGCTGCCGAGCGCCGCGGGACGGCTGCTGGAACGCGAGGTGAAGACGCTGACGGGCATCCTGGAACATCCCGAGCACCCGCTGGTGGCGATCGTGGGCGGGGCGAAGGTGGCGGACAAGATCAAGGTGATCGAGCGCTTCCTGGCGGTTGCGGACGTGGTGATGATCGGCGGCGCGATGTGCTTCCCGTTCCTATGCGCGCAGGGGCACACGGTGGGAACGTCGCTGTGCGACGACGAGGATGTGGAGCACGCGCGCAGCGCGCTGCAGCGAGCGAGCGACACGCACTCGCCGCAGCCGGGTCGCGCGCGCCTGCTGGTGCCGCACGACCTGGTGATCGGCAAGAGCCTGTCGGCGGATGCCGAGCACCGGGCACTGGACGGCGTCGAGGTGCCGGCGGGCTGGATGGGCCTGGACATCGGCCCGAAGACGGCGGCGCGCTACGCGGACGTGATCGCGAGCGCGGGCACGGTCTTCTGGAACGGGCCGATGGGCGCGTTCGAGCTGGAGCCGTTCGCGGCGGGCACGCGCGCGGTGGCGGAGGCGGTGGCGAGCGCGCCGGGCATGACGGTGGTGGGCGGCGGCGACTCGGCGGCGGCGCTGGCGCAGTTCGGGCTGGAGCACGCGGTCGACCACCTGTCGACGGGCGGCGGCGCGACGCTCGAGCTGGTGGAGGGCGCGACGCTGCCGGGCGTGCAGGCGCTCGAGGGCGCAGGGGTCGTCTCCTGATGGCCGCGAGTCGCACGCCGCTGATCGCCGGCAACTGGAAGATGTACAAGACGGAGGAGCAGGCGGAGGAGTACATCCAGGCGCTGCTGCCCCGCGTGTCGGCGGTGGACGGCGTGGACGTGGCGATCTGCGTGCCGTTCACGGACCTGCGCGCGATGGTGGACAGCGCGCGCGGCTCGCGCGTGGAGGTGTACGCGCAGAACATGCACCAGGAGCCGGAGGGCGCGTACACGGGCGAGGTGTCGGCGCCGATGCTGAGCGAGCTGGACGTGCGCGGCGTGGTGCTGGGCCACTCCGAGCGCAGGGGTCTGTTCGGCGAGACGGACAGGGCGCTGGCGGCAAAGGTGCCGGCGGCGCTGGAGGCGGGCCTCGCGCCGATCCTGTGTGTGGGCGAGACCGAGGAGGAGCGCGACAACGACGACACGGACCGCAAGCTGCGCCAGCAGATCAAGGACGACCTGGCGAACGTGCCGGGCGAGCGGCTGGCGGACGTGGTGATCGCGTACGAGCCGATCTGGGCGATCGGCACGGGCCGCGTGGCGACGCCTGAGCAGGCGCAGGAGGCGATCGCGTTCATCCGCGCGCTGGTGGGCGACCGCGACCAGCAGGCAGCGCAGGCGGTGCGGATCCTGTATGGAGGGTCGGTGAAGCCGGAGAACGCGGCGGAGCTGCTGGCGCTGGCGGACGTGGACGGCGCGCTGGTGGGCGGCGCGTCGCTGGAGGCGCAGTCGTTCGCGCAGATCGTGGCGGCCGCAACGCGATGAGCGAGCCGGCCGGGCCGGCGAGCCTGCCTGCGGGCCCTGGCGGCATACCGGTGCCGTGCGCGTGCCTGATCGTGTTGGACGGGTGGGGCCTGGCGGAGCCGGGTCCGGGCAACGCGGTGTCGCTGGCGAGCACGCCGACATTCGACGAGCTGTGGGCCTCCTACCCGCACACGACGCTGTCGGCGTGCGGGCGCGCTGTGGGGCTGCCGGAAGGTCAGATGGGAAACAGCGAGGTGGGGCACCTGAACCTTGGCGCGGGCGCGGTGGTGCGCCAGGACCTGGTGCGCATCGATGATGCGATCGCGGACGGGTCGCTGGCGCAGAACGAGCTGCTGCGCGCGGCGTTCGCGGACGCGGAGCGGGTGCACCTGATCGGCCTGGTGTCCGACGGCGGCGTGCACTCCTCGCTGGAGCACCTGCGCGCGCTGATCGGTTTGGGCCGAACGCTGGCTGTCAAGGACCTGGTGGTGCACGCGTTCACGGACGGCCGCGACACGCTGCCGCACGCGGGCGTGAGCTACGTGCGCGAGCTGGACGGCACGGCGGGCGTGCGCGTGGGCTCGGTGGCGGGGCGCTACTGGGCGATGGACCGCGACAAGCGCTGGGAGCGCACGCAGCGCGCATACGACATGCTGGTGCACGCGCGCGCGCCGTACCGCGCGGACAGCGGCGAGCAGGCGGTCGAGGATGCGTACCGCAGGGGCGAGACGGACGAGTTCATCGAGCCGACGCTGGTGGGAGCGGAGGCGTCGATCCGCCCTGGCGACAGCGTGATCGCGTTCAACTTCAGGCCGGACCGCATGCGCGAGCTTACGCGCACGCTGGCCGAGCCGGGCTTCGCGGAGGTGGACCGCGGCGGCGTGGCGCCGATCTCGCGCTACACGACGCTGACGAGCTACGAGGAGGACTGGTCCTACCCGGTGGTGTTCTCGCCGGAGCATCCGCAGACGACGCTGTCGGTGGTGCTGGAGCAGGCGGGCGCGTCGCAGCTGCACGTGGCGGAGACGGAGAAGTACCCGCACGTGACGTACTTCTTCAACGGCGGCGAAGAGACGCCGCTGCGCGGCGAGCGCCGCGAGCTGGTGCCCTCGCCGCGCGACGTGCCGACGTATGACCACAAGCCGCAGATGAGCGCGCGCGAGGCGGCGGCGGCGTTTGTGGGCGCGTGGCGCGAGGACGGGCCGCGCTTCGGCATCATCAACTTCGCGAACGCGGACATGGTGGGGCACACGGGCGTGATCGAGGCGGCGGTGAAGGCGATCGAGACGGTGGACGAGTGCCTGGGGGAGGTGGTGGCGGCGGTGCACGAGCGCGGTGGCACGTGCGTGGTGACGGCGGATCACGGCAACGCGGATCACATGCTGGAGCCGGACGGCAGCGCGAACACGCAGCACTCGCTGAACCCGGTGCCGCTGATCGTGACGAACACGGGGGTGTCGCTGCGCGAGCAGGGCGGCATCCTGGCGGACGTGGCGCCGACGGTGCTGCAGGCGCTGGGGATCGAGCAGCCGCCGCAGATGACGGGGCGCTCGTTGATCGAGGGTCGCTAGATTGTTTATGACCGGCCTGCGGCCGGGGTGGCGTTCGCGTTGCATGGAAGGAGCTGAGATGTCGTCAGATGAGCAGCAGCCGGCAGCCGGAGGTCGATCGCGGCGCCTGCTGGCGGCGTTCTTCATTCAAGCGGGGGTGAACCACTTCGTGATGCCCAGCGTGTATGCGCGGATCGTGCCGCCGGCGCTACAGAGACACGCGAAGGCGGTCGTGCAGGTCAGCGGCGCGGCGGAGATCGTTGGCGGCGTGGGCGTGCTGGTGCCGTCGACGCGGCGGCTGTCGGGGCTGGGCCTGGTGGCGCTGCTGGCGGCGGTGTTTCCGGCGAACGTGTTCATGGCGCGCGAGCCGCAGCGCTTTCGCAGGATCCCGCGCTGGGCGCTGTACGGACGGCTGCCGCTGCAGCCGTTGATGATGCTGTGGGCGTGGCGGGCGACGCGGCGATGAAACCGATCTGCCGAGCGGCAGGCGCTGGCGCTGCTATGTTCGACTGAGTAGGGCCACTGACAGGACCGCCATGTCGACCGTCACAGCCGTCAAGATCGCCACCTCCCCCTCCGGGGTCGATGCCGACCAAGAGTCACTGACGTTGGGGGAGCTGCGCGCGTGGCGGGGCCTGCTGCGAGCGCACGCGTGCCTGGCCAAGCGCCTGGACGCGGAGCTGGAGGGCGCGCACGGGCTGCCGATGACCTCGTACGAGGTGCTGGGGCACCTGGAGGAGGCGTCGGGCGGGCGCATGCGCATGTGCGAACTGGCCGAGCAGGCGCAGCTGTCGCGCAGCGGCCTGACGCGCTTGGTGGACCGCCTGGAGCGCGACGGGCTGCTGAGCCGCTGCTCGTGCGAACACGACGCGCGCGGCTCCTACGCGTGCTTGACGGACGCCGGGCGCGAGCGTCTGGAGGAAGCGCGCGTGACGCACCTGGCGGTGGTGCGGGAGCACTTCTTCTCGCGCTTCTCCGAGAGCGAGCTGAGCTCGCTGGCGGACATGTGGGAGCGGATCGCTCCCTGCGGCGCCTGCTGAGTGCGCGGGGCGCATAGCGGACGGCGCACCGCGGTGACGCGCGGCGCGGCGGGCTACTCGCGCGGCGCGGCGGGCTACTCGCGCGGCGGGCGCGGGCCGCGGCGGAGGTGGCGGCGGTGCAGCACGATTCCGCTGAGCACGGCGAGCAGCACGGCGAGGAGGCCGTAGATGCCGAAGGCTTCGATGGCGCTGCCGGCGGAGCTGCCGAGCAGGTAGGCGATCAGCCCGACGGCGCTGGCCCAGGCGATGCCGCCGAGCGCGTTCCACAGCGCAAACGCGCGCCAGTGCATGCGGGTGGCGCCGGCGAGCCACGACGCCCAGACGCGCAGCCCGAGCAGGAATCGCCCGAAGAACACGGCCTTGGGGCCGTGGACCTCGAAGAACGGCTCGCCGATGCGCAGCACCTCCAGGCGCTGGCGTTGGAAGGCGCCGGGCCGCTGCAGCAGCCAGCGCCCGCCCTTGCGCCCGATCACATAGCCGATGTTGTCGCCGACGATTGCGGCGGCGGCGGCGAGTGGAATCACGAGCGCGATCTCGAGCTTGCCCTGGCTGGCGAGCACGGCGGCGGCGATCAGCGAGGTCTCGCCGGGGATGGGAAGACCGCTGGACTCGCTCATGACGAGCAGGAACAGCAGCGGGTAGCCGGCGCTTTCGACGAGGTGGTCGACGTTGAGCAGGGCGGCCAGCATCGGCGGGTGGGAGCGGACCTGGCGTGCGCCGGGGCCGTGCTCCAGACTCCTACTGGGTGTTTTCGGAGACGAGCTTCTGCAGGGCTGAGGATGCCTGCTGCACGTCGGAGTAGACGACGTTGCGCAGCACCACTTTGGCGGGTGAGGGCGCGGTGAGGATCACGATTGCGACGATCGCGACGGCGAGCGCGAGCAACGCGAGCACGACGAGCAGCGGGCGGTTCGAGCGGCGCCTGGCTGGTGCGGCGACACGCGCGGGCGACTGCGCGGCAGCGGCGCGCGCGGGGCCGGCGCGCGGCCGGCGCGCGGCGACGTTGGCGGCCGGCGGGCTGGGACGGTGCGCGCTGGTGAGCACGCTGGTGGCCGCGGTAGGAGGGGCGGCGCCGCGCTCGGCGGCGCGGGTGGTGCGCGTGGCGTGGCGCTGCGCGCCGGGCATGATGCCGCGGGCGCCGTCGTTGAGCCCGTGGCGCATCTCCAGGGCGGTCTTGTAGCGGTCGCGCGGGTCGAGCGCGAGCGCGATCGCGACGGCGGTGGCGAGCTCGTGGTTGACGGCGGCGACGAGCGTGTCGAGCATCGGCGGCTCCTCCTGCTGCTGCTTGAGCGCGAGCTCGGTCAGCGAGCTGGCCTCGTAGGGCAGGCGCCCGGAGATGAGCTGGTAGGTGACGACGCCGAGCGCGTACAGGTCGGCGCTGGGGCCGGCCTCCTCGCCGCGCGCCTGCTCGGGCGCGAGGTACGCGGCGGTGCCGAGCACGGAGCCGACCTGCGTGATGCTGGACTGCTCGGTGGCCTTGGCGATGCCGAAGTCGGCGAGCTTGACCTCGCCTTCGCGCGCGCGCAGCAGGTTGCCGGGCTTGACGTCGCGGTGCACGACACCGTGGCGGTGCGCGTAGTGCAGGCCCTCGCACGCCTGTTCGATGATCGACAGCGCCTCCTCGACCTCGACCCAACCCTGGTCGCGCAGGATCTCGGCGCAGGAGGGCCCTTCGATGTACTCCATGACGATGAAGTACTGGCCGGTGAACTCGTCGCGGCCGGAGTCGAACACCTGCACGACGTTGGGATGCACCAGGCGCGCGGCTGCCTGCGCCTCACGCTGGAAGCGCGACACGAACGCGGGGTCGTCGGCGAGGTGCTCGGCGAGCAGCTTGACTGCCACCTGGCGCTCGAGGCGCAGATCCATAGCGAGGTGCACGGTGGACATGCCGCCGAAGCCGAGGCGGCTCTCGAGCCGGTAGCGCCCCGCGATCTCGGTCATTTGGCGCCTTCCTGGCCGCCCGCGCCGCCCGCGCCAGCTCCGGCGGCGCCTTCCTGTGCGCTGGCGCCGCCGGCGCCGCCTTCTCCGGCCCCGGTGCCGCCACCGGGCGCGCCGCCGCCGGCGGGCGTTTCGCCGGGCGCGGGCGTGCCGCCGCCGGGGCTGGTGCTCGTGGGCGTGGTGGTGCTGGGCGTGCTGGTGGTTGGTGTGGTGGTGGTGGGCGTGCTGGTGGTGGGTGTGGTGGTGCCCGTGGTGGTGCTGGTGCTCGTGCTGGTGGTGGTCTTGGGGGTGCTGCTCGTGGGCGTGGTCTGCACGAGCGGCTGCACGCACAGCACGAGCGCGCGTGCGCGCAGGTTTTCGATCCCCTGGCGCAGCGTCTGGCGCAGGCCGGAGTCGACGCTTGCGGGCAGCGCGCTGAAGTCGTGTTCGGTTTTGAGGACGGCGGCTTCGGTCGCTGTGCAGCTGCCATTGCCCGCTTCGGCGTCCTGTGCGACGGTTTCGAAGTCGCTCTGCAGCGGGCCGGCGTCGGCGACGGGGATCAGCTTGGCGCTGGAGCCGCCGCACGAGACGAGCAGCGCGGCGGCGATGCCGAGCATGCCGGCGAGCGCGGAGCGCAGCAGCGACGCGCGCGTGGACGTACGGCGGGGCGGTGGCGCGCCGGCGGGGCGGCCGCGGGAGCTCATTGGCCGTACTCCAGCCGCTCGGCGAGCGAGTCGGGCAGGCGCGCGGCGCGGATCGCGGCGGCGGCGCCGGCGATGTCGTAGTCGGCGCGGTGGAAGGAGGCGGCCATGCCGTCGAGGTCGAGCAGCAGCCACGACGCGCGCGGGTCCCCGTCGCGGGGCTGCCCGACGCTGCCGGGGTTGAGCAGCCACTCGCCGTCGGCGACGTCGAGCTGTGTGCCCTCGCGGCGCGGCTCGCCGGTGGCCAGCTCGCCCTCTTGGCGCTCAAACGACAGCGCAACATGCGAGTGGCCGATCAGGCAGATGCGGTGCGGCTGGGCGTCGAGGCACAGCTCGGCGAGCAGCGCCGAGAGCACGTACTCCCACACGGGGTCGCGCGGGCTGGCGTGGTAGAGGCCGACGGGGCCCTCTTGGCCCTGCGGGCGCAGTCCCCGCAGGAACTCGAGGTTCTCGGGCGCGATCACCTCTTTGGTCCACTGCGCGGCGACGCTGGCGCCCTTGGAGAACTCGTCGAGCGGGATCTCGCCGGTGACGGCGAGGTCGTGGTTGCCGGCGAGGCACACGGCGGCGTGCTCGCGCGCGAGCTCCACGCACGCGTCCGGCTCGGCGCCGTAGCCGACGAGGTCGCCGAGGCACCACAGCTCGGAGGCGTCGCTGGCGGCGACGGCGTCGAGCGTCGCCTCGAACGCGTGCCGGTTGGCGTGTATGTCGGAGATGACGGCTACCTTCATCCTCTGCAGGGTACGAACACCATTGTTCGCCGGCCGTTCCACGATCGCCTTCGCTGCAAGGAGGCAGCCAGACTGTGCGCGGGTAGCTGCCCGCGCGGGAGCTGCTCAGTCTGGATCTGAACCGGCCTCTGCGCCACCGTACTCGGGCAGGTTTTTGATGCCCTCGCGGGCGCTCCACTTCGAGTAGTTGTCCTCCATCGCGTCGATCAGCTCGCGCATGAAGCGCGGCGAGAGGTTGACACGCGAGACGACCACGCCGGGCACCTCGTCGGACTCGACCTCGTGGTCGACGCGCGCGAACGTGACGGTGAACTCGTAGTCGGAGTGGCTGACGTTGGCGAAGTTGGCGTACACGCCCCCCATGATCTCGGGGGACAGGTGGATGTTTATGTGGCGCTCGGCGCCTGAGTCTTGGTCGTTCACACAGCTAGTATCGCAATCCCCGCGAACGGACCCATGACCGAGCCCCAGCCAGACCAGCGCAGCGCCTCGCCGGAGAACCTCCGGGCGACGGTGCTCGCGGTCGCGGGCGAGCTGGCGGGCACGCAGCCGATCAACGGCAAGCGCGCGTCGATCACGCTGGAGCGCCCGCGGCGGGCGGAGTTCGGCGACTACTCGACGAACGCGGCGCTGCTGCTGGCGCCGGGCGCGGGCGTGCCGCCGCGCGAGCTGGCGGAGCGGCTGGGCGGCGCGCTGCAGGAGCGGTTGGGCGCGAGCCTGGAGCGCTTCGAGGTGGCGGGTCCGGGCTTCGTGAACCTGTTCATGTCGGATGCGTGGCTGACGGCTGCGCTGGCGCAGGCGCTGGCGGCGGGCGAGCGATTCGGCGCGGGCGCGGCCGAGCGCCCGGAGCGCGTGCTCGTGGAATTCGTGTCGGCGAACCCGACGGGGCCGATGCACGTGGGCCACGCGCGCAACGCCGCGTACGGCGATGCGCTGGCGCGCATGCTGGCGCTTGAGGGACACAGCGTGGAGCGCGAGTTCTACGTCAACGACGCGGGCTCGCAGGTGCGCAAGCTGGGCGAGTCGATCCAGGCGCTGGCGCGCGGGCAGGAGGTGCCCGAGGACGGATACAAGGGCGACTACGTCGTCGATCTGATGCGGCGGCTGCCGGACGCGGCGAGCGCGGATCCGGCTGATCTGGGTCGCGCGGCGGTGGCGCTGGTGATCGAGAGCATCCGCGCGTCGCTGGGCACGTTTGGGGTGGGGGAGTTCGACGTGTGGAGCTACGAGAGCGCGCTGCACGAGGGCGATCCGAGCCCGGTGGCGCACACGCTTGAGATCCTGGAGCAGCAGGGGCACACCTACCGCGACGAGGGCGCGCTGTGGCTGCGCACGACGGACTTCGGCGACGACAAGGACCGCGTGCTGGTGCGCTCCAGTGGCGAGCACACGTACTTCGCATCGGACATCGCCTACCACCAGGACAAGCGCGAGCGCGGCTTCCAGCGCCAGATCGACGTGTGGGGAGCGGATCACCACGGCTACGTGCTGCGCATGAAGGCCGCGTACGAGGCGCTGGGCGGGGACCCGGCGGAGCTGGAGCTGCTGATCATGCAGCTGGTGCACCTGATGCGCTCGGGCGAGCGCGCGCAGATGTCCAAGCGGTCGGGCGAGTTCGTGACGCTGGACGACCTGGTGGCGGAGATCGGGGTGGACGCGGCGCGCTGGTATCTGCTGGCGCGCTCGCACGACACGACCGTGGACCTGGACCTGGACCTGGCGTCGGAGCAGTCGAGCGAGAACGACGTGTACTACGTGCAGTACGCGCACGCGCGCATCGCGTCGATGCTCGAGCGGGCGGGCGCCGAGCGCGTGCAGGCGGCGTGCGCGGCGCTGGCGGAGACCGAGCGCGAGCCGCTGCACCCCAGCGAGCGCGCACTGGTCGAGCAGCTGCTGGCGTTCCCGGCGGAGCTGGCGGAGGCGGCGGAGCGCCGCGCTCCGCATCGGATCGCGGCGTACGCGCTGACGCTGGCGCAGACGTTCACGGCGTTCTACCGAGACTGCCAGGTGGTGGGCGTGGAGCCTCAGGGCGTGGAGTCATCGCGTCTGGCGCTGTGTCTGGTGAGCAGGCAGACGATCGCGCGCTGCCTGCGCCTTCTGGGCGTGAGCGCGCCGGAGGCGATGTAGCTCAGTCGAAGCGCGCGAGATCGGATTCGAGCCGCGCGCTGTCCTCGGGGCTGAGCACGACGACGGCCCCGATCGTTTGCGCCCGCGTGCGCGCGCGCCGCCGCCAGCTGGGTATCAGCAGCAGCACCGCGGTGAGCAGCGCGAGCACGACTGCGGCGGGGACCAGGTAGACGGCGAGGTCGAAGCCGTGCGCGCCGGGCAGCCCGAGCACGGTGGGGCCGTATTGGGCGACGAGCAGGCGCTTGATCTCAGCTTCTCCGTTGCCCTGGTAGATCAGGCTGCGGATGTATTCGCGCTCGAGGTTCGCCTGCGGCGACTGGGACTCGTTGAGCGCGACTTTGCACGTCACGCACATGGCCTCGCGTTCGATCAGCGCCAGCGACACGTGCGGCTTGGCGGCCGCATGCGCCCCGGCTGCGGTGAAACCGCCGGCCACGGCGAGCACGCCGGCTATGGCCAGCACGACGATTGCGACACGTGCGGCCAGCCGCCTCAGGGACATCATGAGCTTTCGGCGAGCGCGAGCGCGCGCTTGACAAACGCGCCTTCGATCTGCCCGCGCGAGATCGCCACGACGCGGCCCTGGCGGTTGATGATGAAGCTCTCGGGCACCTGGCGGGTGCCGAACGAGCGCGCGAATTCGCCGGTGATGTCGCGCACGCTGGGGTAGGTGAGGTGGTATTGGCGGACGAAGCCTTCGGAGTCGGGCGAGGCGTCCTGATAAGTGACGCCGAGCACGGTGCCGCCGTGGTGTTCCAGCTGGCTCTGGGCATGCTCGAGCATCGGCGCCTCGATCTGGCACGGTTCGCACCAGGACGCCCAGAAGTTCATGAGGACGACCTTGCCCTTGAACGAGGCGAGCGTCTGCTGGCGGCCTGCGCTGAGCACTGGCAGCGAGCGGGTCGCGTCGGGGGCGAGCGGGTACTGCCCGCGCTCGACCAGTTCGTCGAGCGTGCGGTTGGCCGACTGCGCGGTGACGCCGTACAGCAGCAGCGCGACCAGGCACAGGCCGGCGAGCGAGGCGATGATCGGCAGGACGCGACCTCTCACGAGGCACAAGGTTAGAGGGGCTGGTCGGGATCCGGGGCGACTGCGGGCGGCTGGGTGCGGTGTGCTGGCCGTCGTGGCGGCCGGTGCGCGCGAATGCGGCTGACCGGGCACAGAGGCCCGCTTTCGGGCACAATCACAAGCATGCGGCGGTAGCTCAGTTGGTAGAGCGCAAGCTTCCCAAGCTTGAGGTCGCGGGTTCGACCCCCGTCCGCCGCTTGGCTGAGTAGAGCCGGATCTGGCTCTGTAGCAGGGGTTTGCTGGGGTGTCGGGCAGTTCGTGCTGCGGACGAGCGCGGGCGTTTCGGTACTACGCGGACGCAGATCTGCGGTCCCCGTGCGGTCACGAGACAGGGTTGCTCACGATTGGCGCGGGGGAACAGGGCGCGACTCCGCGACATGCACTGTGAGTGCAGCGAGGGACTGCCGTTCGGGCCATCGGCTTCTGAGCACGCGCGAGGCAGCAGCGAGGTTGGGGGTGCACGAGCGCACGGTCCGGCGCTACATAGCTGCGGGCCTGCTCGCCGGCCACCGCCTCCCTGGCGGGCACTATCGGATACCCGAGCACGCGATCCTCGACCTGTGGGGCGGAAGCACGGCGGTGGAGCCGAGCGCGCCTCGGGGGCCTGTTCCCGTCGCGCCGTCGCCGGTCGCGAGTCACAGCCCGCGCCCCGTCGGGGCTCGTCGGCCGCGGGCACGGCAAAGCGGGGACTCTCCCGGCGTGCGATACGACCTGTCTCCGACGGCGCTCGCCGCGCTGCGCGCTCGGACGGTGGCGAGCGATGGCTAGACCCTGGAGGAAGCGCACCAAGTGGCCGTACGTGGCGAAGAGCGGCGCGAGATCCTATGGCGTCGGTTTCTACGACCACGAGCACAGGGAGCGCACCCGCTCGTTTCCCTCGGCCAAAGCTGCGACCGACTGGATGGAGCACTACACGGCGGCCGAGCGCCGGGGACGTGACAGCCTGCGCCGCTTCCTGCTGGACCTGGACGCACGAGAGGCGAACGCCGCTGCTGAAGGCCGCACGATCGGCGAGGTCGTTCAACTGTACTTCGCGTTCAACGCGCCGGACACAGCAGACGGGTTGGCGCAATCGACGTTTCGCACCTATGCGTCGTCGGCGAAACGGCATCTGCTCGGCCACGGAGGAGCGAGCCGGGGACGCACGCTCGACCCGGCGAGCTACGCCATCCGCTTCGCCTCCGAACCGGCCGACATCTTCAACCAGGCAGCGGCACCGAGAGCCTTGCGGGAGGCGATGCGCCAAGCGCGCGTGGGCCCGTCTGCCCGCGCGCACGCATGGCGCGTCTTGTCGGCAGTTCTGTCGTGGGCCGCGCAGTCGGATCTCGTCCCGGAGATTCAGACCAATGGCTGTCTGCTGGCCAACGAGAAAGTCGGCAACAGGCGCAAGTCCGTGCGGGGACAGATCGGGCGCGGGAGCGTCAGACGTCGCGGCGAGGAAATCCAGAGCTGGGCGCTTGCACCGTTGGCCGTCGAGCTGATTCGCGCCGTCATGCTGGCGCGGGCCGACCGCGCCCGCAGGCCGCTGCTGGCCCACCGCGACGCGATGCTCGTCTCTCTGCAGTTCGGTTTGGGGCTGCGCAACCAGGAGGTCTATGGAATCCGATGGTCCTCTCTGGTCGCAGAGCGCGCGCACATCGTCGAGGTCTTGAGCTGGAACGAGCTCGACGAGCTCGGCAAGACCGAGCACGCCACCGGGCGGCTCGTCAAGGTGCCCATGCTCGTACGGGAGGATTTGGCGCGATGGCGCTCGCGCCTACTCGAGTGCCGGGGTGCGGTTCGCGACGTTGACTTCGTAATCCCGGGCGATCTTGCCGGCTGTGAGTTCGGAGTGCGCGATGAGCGGTCTGGGGCGTGCCACGTGAGCAGCAATCAGGCCAAAAAGTGGGGGCCTCGATATCTGACGCCGGCTGTCGACGTCGTTGCCGAGATGCAGGATGGATTCGGCAACCTGAGGGGCGCCACGCCTTACGCGCTCAGGCGGGGAGGAATCTCCATGCGGCTGCGCTGCGAAGACGCGCAGTCTGTTGCCCACCAGTGTGGGACGAGCCTCGAAATGCTCTCACAGCACTACAGCTATGAGATCGACGACTACGGTGACCAAAGGCCGGGCTCAGTGGACGATCAGTGGCGTGCGGCACGGGACTCGGTTGCCCGTCAACGCATCCATTGATCGAAGAGAGCCCGCACTATCGAGCGGAACGGTCGCGCCCACTCGGGCCCTCTGACCTGTGGGCGCATCAAGAACGCGTGCCACCGCTCGCGCTTTCGCTGCCACCACGCGGTCACTCGCCCGCTCGGTTCACGTGATCTGAGTGACGAATAACCGCAGGCAGGCGCTCAAGCTCATCTTCCACTTGCATGGTCGTCTCCACGTTTCGATCATCTCGCTTGGCTCGCACGGGGTCAAGAGGCATGCCGCGGGCACGGAACAGATGTCCTGGCGTACGTCCGCATGCCGTTCTGGAAGGCGAACGTCGCCGCAAATGGAAAGCCTCCGTGCGGGCATGTGTCGGGTAGGAGCACGCCGGTGGGCTGGTAGGCGAGCCGGTGGCCGTGTACGCGCCTGTAGTAGGTCAGCCCGGCTGGCCCGAGCGTCACGTGCAGTCCGACGACCGCGACATCCGGTGCTCCGGGGAGACTCGGCACCAGCGGGATCGTCATCCCCAGGCGGCCTCCGTAGGGAGGCGGGGCGGGAAACAGGGTGGCCGGGAAGATGATCTGGGCGTCGACGGGCGTTTCGCCGCTGGCGTAGATGAGCAGCGCGAGCAGCCCGTTGTTGTCGGTGGTGCGGACTGCGGTCACCTGGGCGGTCTCGTTGAGGATCGAGGGGCCGACCTGGATCTCTGCGCCCGCGGTGCCGTGGCCCATCAATGAGTTCGCTGGGCAGCCATGCGGGCCGAAGGTTTCGAGTGTTTGCGTTGAGCATATGGCGAGCCCGAGTTCGCTCAAGTCGAACCCGAGGCCGAACGGGTAGCTCAGCTGCATCGCGGTCAGTGGCGGTGGAACCGTGCCGGGGGCTGTGGCGATCTGAAACGCGAACCCGACTGTCGTCGAACTGCCGAGCCGCTCGGGGGAGAGGGTCGCGTCGAGTCTCGCGGACTGCCGAGCCCACGCGGCTCCCGGCGTCGAGAGGCAGGCGGTGATCGCGATCAGGCGCAGTGCGTGGCGCGCGGCGCGGTCCGGCCTCACGAGGGGCTGCTTAGAAGTAGAGCGAGCCGGTCGTCTGCACGACGAGCCCATACGATCGGCGGTCGAACGTGCCGTAGAGCCCAGCATGCCCCCGTGCGTGCGCATAGCGACCTGTTCCGCCGGTCGCCACGAGTGTGCCCGAGAAGCTTTCATAGACACCGGAGCCGTGTAGGGCCGCGCTCCCGCGTCCGGAGATGCTGCCGCCGTGAGTGTCGATCGTGAAGCTGCAGGTCACGGTGGCCGCGAGGTTGCAGTGGGCTCGCATAGTGCCGGGCAGCGTCCCCTGCGCCGCTCCTTCCTCGAACAGCAGCGACCCGTGCGCAGGAGGGATGTAGCGCAGTCTCGCGGTATCGGTCGTCTTTAGCACGCGCGTGACACGCGCCGTGGGCGAGGTGTTGGCTGCGGCCGCGCTCGACATGATGACGAGGAGCACGCCACCAGCAGTCGCGAGCTTTCCATATCGCTTGATGTTGAAGGTCAAGGGCGTACGCATAGATCAAGAAAAACCAAATTGTTCTGACAGAGCATACATCGCCGCTAGTGGAGTAGAAGCAGCCGTTGATCAGATCGCGGTGTGGCCGGGCGGAGTCGCATCCTCGAGTGATGGGTCGACCTCGCGAACTCGATGTCCTAGATCGGGATGGGTCAGGAAAGCGTCCACGAGCCCTCGCGATCCGCCAATGCACGTCCAATCGTCATCCCACAAGGTCGAGACAAGCCACGAGCGATCGGCCGGAAACATGAGATCCGGCAGGGGACCCTGCCAATGCTCACGCTCGCGCCAGCCACCCGCCTGCTCCGGGCCGGCCTCGACCAGCACGTACCACGCGTCAGTGGGGCCCGGCCTCACCTTCCGCACGTCGTGGAAAACGATGTCCGCACCGCCTGTGTCGAGATAGCCTGTCCACCACGGCTGCCCCGTGGAATGCTGGCTGAGCACCGCAAGCACGCCAGCGTTGTGGTGGTCCGGATGCTCGAGCGGCGACGCTGAGAGGTGATCACCGCTGCCGGGAAGCTCCAGCGTGGCGTACGCCTCGAATATCGGAGGGATCGCAGACGTGACTGCGAACGATACCTCGACGCGCTTCTGGATCCAGGCGACCTCGGCTTCCCCACCGATGCGCCATGCGCGACCGTCCTTGTTCCCCATAGCGTCGTCTCGCGATCGTCCGTCCTCGACGGCAGTCTAGGCGAGGCACCCGCGTTCACTGTTCAGCGTACCCTTCGCAAAATTCTGTTTCTTCGGTTGCTGTTGCGGTGAGGCTTTCCGTATAGAGGACTGAGCCGTCGGGGCGCTCGACGACGATTTCGGTTGGCGGTGTCGTGTAGACGCCGTAGAACAGCGGTCCCTGTGCGGGTATCGAGGTGGCGAGTTCGACCTTCGTGAGCGCTACCAGTCCGGTCGGGGTGCGCACAAGGACAGAGGCGCCGGGTGGCAGGAGGATGCCGTCCAGCAAGGAGTACGGATGCGGCGCACATTCGGTCGAGAGTATCCATTGGAACTGCTTGTGGTCCCCTCGTTCTTCGCCACCTTGCGATGTGCGCATGCCGGGCTGAAGGCCCAGGGAGAATTCAGTTTCCCCGCCCACGCGATGGAGGATCCCTGCGATGGTCAAGGTTTCACCGGAGGGGTTCGTGACCGTTGCGAGATTGACGGGTTCAGGTGGTCCGACCGCGTTCGCCTTGGTTTCCTTGACGCAGCGAACTCGGCGCAGGCTAACGGTGTGTATGACACTCCCGGAGCTGCTCAACTCTTGCACCGAGACCGGGTGGGGGTTGTAGCCGCGGAAGGCGTCTATGAGGAATCCTGCCGGCCCTCCGTACTTGGCTGGGATCTTTATGACGGGGACTGTTACGGTTCGGCCGTTGCTGAACCGTACGCGTGCCCGGCGCACATCTGGCGGCGTCCCGAGCTCGACTGTCTGCACCGGCCCCGAGCAGCCGCCGGATGGCTGCGAGTGGGCGCGTTCGCTGAGGCAGACGCCGCCGCTGCTTCCGCTGTTGCCTTCGTGTAGTTCGAGCTCCACTTCGTGCCGGCAGGAGGAGTGTGATGATCTCTTGTCGAGGCTTGGGCGGATCACGAACGTTGTCCCGGCAGATGTCCGTCCCTTGCTGATCGCAGGCGCGAGCCGCTGCTTGACGAACCGCGACAGCTTTTCTCCGAGCGCCAGCTCCATATGGGACTGCGCGCGGAAGAGCACTTCGTCGGTGCGCTCATCTTCCTTGAGCTTTTCCTTCAATGCATCGGTGCGCCGGATGATCATCCGGTCAGCTTGATCCTCGGAGGATCGGAGAAGCATTTCGAGGTTGCCTTTCACGGCCTGCTTGTTGTGGGCTTCCGTCGATTCCTTGAGGCTCTTGCTTCCGGGCGGAAGGATGTGGAAACCGCTTGCCGCCCATGCTCTCATTTCGGCACAGACTGCGAGTGGCGGGCCGGCGAGGGCTTCTCGGAGCTGCGCTGCGTCCTGATGGACGAGCGCGTTGATGGTGGGGTCGCTCCAGGCCAGCCGTTCGGCCGTCGCGATGAAGGCTCTGTAGGGGCGGCGCACGACGCGGTAGGCCGCGGCGAAGATCGTTTCGGCGAGCTCCAAATCGATCGTCTGCTTCTCTTGTTCGCTGCGCGCCCGTTCGCCCTGAGCGCGCCCCGAGAGCTTCGGCTCTGGTACCAGTGGGCCTTCTTCTTCGATCACCGATTCGTCCGGGGCTCCCTCGAGCACACCCTGGCATTCGTGGCCTACGGTGCCAGCAGCTCGGGCCTCCGCCGTCTCGATGGCCGGCGTGCTCGCCAGATCTGCCTTCGCAAGTTCGTACTCGGACGCCAGAAGCATGCGGGTGGCAACTCGGTCGCCCGGCATGGTGGCCACGACGCTCGCTAGTTGGCTCGGGCCAGCTGCCGCGCCGGCGGGTGAGGCAAGCGTGACCGCGAAGACCCCGACGCTGATCCAAGCAGTTACCCGGACCGAGCGGCGCACTCTCGCGCGAGCGACCGCCATCAGCTGCCGGCGCCCCGGCATGCCGTCAGAATTCTCAAGCGCAACCCCTCACACATCCTCAGCTTGTCGCCCACAGCCGGGAGACTACTAGCTGGACTTTGCTCGTGATCCGTCGAGCGACGAATTAGCTGTGTCGAAAGGGCGGTGGCTGCTTGCTGCATTCGAATAGCGCGTTCTTTAGAGACTCCCGCGTGAAGTCTGGCCAGAGTTCATCGCGGAACACGAGTTCGGAGTAGGCGGATTGCCAGAGCAGATAGTTGGAGAGGCGACGCTCGCCGCCTGTGCGGATGATCATGTTAGGGTCGTGCATCTCTGGGATGTAGAGGCACCGGTGGAAGTCTGTCTCGTCGCCTCCCTGAAAGCGTCGGGCGGCGTCGATGATCTCGGCGCGTCCACCGTAGTTGAACGCGATGTACAGCGTGAGTGTTACGTTCAGGTAGGTCAGTTGCTCGGCCCATTCCATCAGCGTCTTCAAGCGCTCGGGGAGCTGATCGCGGCGGCCGATGAAGCGCATGCGCACCCCTTCGCGGAGTAGCGTCGGGGTTTCTGCTGCGATGCGGTGGGCGAGCATCTCGATGAGTCCGTGGACCTCTGTGGCGGGCCGTGTCCAGTTCTCGGTCGAGAACGAGTAGACGGTGAGCTCGCGGATGCCGAACTCGACGGCGTCGCGGAGGCGTGCCTTCAGAGTGTCGGCACCGGCCTCGTGGCCCTTTTGGACGGGGAGTCCGCGCGTGAGCCGCCCAGCGACCGTTGCCGTCGGCTATGAGCGCGACGTAGCGTGGCCGGCTGGCGCCGTTTGCAGACCGGGCGTGCATTCCAGGCTACTGGCTCTGCGGCGTGTGCTCGCGCGATCGGACATGACGTGCTTGCGTCGCGGCTCGCCAGGCGCGCATCACCGTCAGGGTGGGCGTGATCAGTGGTCGAAGTTCCTGGTGGAGGTCCCGGGTCAGCGTGCGTGCGGGCTCAGCTTTTGCCTCGGGAGTGGACAGGTAGTACGCGGCGACCCCGGCGAGTGTCATTACGTGGTGTGCGGCGTGCGGCAACCGGCGCGCTTGCGTGAGGGCTTCTCTGGCGGTCTTTGAGAGTTGCTCTGCGAGCAATGCCGGGTCTTGGTAGTAGGGGAAGTACCACTGCGTTTTGTTGCTGACGTCGTGCTTGTAGTCGATGAGGCTGTCGAGCATCGTTGCGAGGGCGCCGATCGAGAGATACGCGACGTCGATCGCGCTCGCCTGCTCGCGGGTTGTCTGGGGGTCTGTGCCGGCCGCGATGAGGGCGTAGACGCTCATTGCCGATGTCACGGCGCCGGCGAGAAACGCTCGCCATCCAAGCGTCGTCTTGACGGCTTCGTGTATGGCCCAAGCTTCGAGTTCGGACGCGCCGGTGTCGCCGCGTGCGTGGACGCGGATCTGCGCCTCCGCACAGCGGGCGGCGGCGCGCTGTGCGACCGGAGTAGCGATGTCGCTTGCGGGTAGCGCCACGAACGTGTCTCTGACTGTTGTGGTCAGGTCGTTGAGGTAGCCGGCGTCGTCGCTATGCGGTCGCCCGAGGTAGTAGTCGTGTACCGGGGTCGTGGGCGTGACTGCGTCGGTGAAGGCTCGAAAGAGTTGCCGGTCGTCGCGGTTGTCGAAGGCGGGCTGCTCGGCGAGCCCGTCGAGGTAGTCATACATGACCTGCATCGCAACGATCGCCCGCGCTATCTGTGGGCGGTCCGGTCGCCTCGCCAGTGTCGCGAGGGTGGTTGTGCCCTCGGCATTGAAGCTCTCGCCGTGGAGCTTTTCGAGTGCGACCCGCCGTAGCTGCGGGTCTGGGATTGCCTGCGCGCGCTGCTCCCAATGGCGTAGCTGCTGGCGCACGGTCGGGGCGACGGTCGGCCAGTAGCGGCCGTTGGCGAGCAGCAGCGCCACGCCTGCGCGTGCCGTGAGCGACCCATCACCGAACACGGGCACGATACGAGCCTAACCACGGCCGCGCTCCACGGCTACACCCTGCGAAGAGCGGCTTCGGGTGCGTTAGTCGTCAAAGCTCAGCGCAAGCGCAGGGGAGACTCGCGAAGCAGAGAACCCGGGGGCAGCGACGGCTGCGAGCGCGCTCACGAGGACGAGCGCGAGGATCACAAGCGGCCGCCAGCTCGCGGCCAGGCTCGCGACAGGAAAGCCCGTGACCTGCTTGAGATAGCCGTCGATTATCAGCTGGCCATAGATCCCCGCGGCCGCTCCGATCAGACAGCCGGTCCCCAGGATCAGTACTGATTCGACGAGCAGCAGGCGCTGTAGTCGCCTTGGCGGTGCGCCAGAGAGCCTGAGGCTTGCCATCGCGAGTCGTTGCTGCCAGATGTGCGAGCCGAGTGCCGCCACCATCGCGAGGATTGCGGCGATCACGAGCAGTGTCGATATCTCACCGAGGCGACTGAGGCCCTCTTGCGCGAGCGTGTCGAACCGATTCACCCAGGTGTTCGCGGTGATCGCTTCAAGACCGCTGGCTGGCCCGAGCGCGACGGCGATCTCACGACGAGCGCTCGCTGTGTTGGTTCCTGGTGCGAGGTCGACGACGAGCGCGCTCGGGGCCTGGGTTGCCCAGAAGCGGCTGTAGTCAGTGCTGTTCATGAGGATGGCGCCGCCGGGCCATCCGTAGTTCGTGGTCGTAGCTGCGAGCTTGAGATACGCGGTGCCGGTTGGGGTCGGGAGCCGT
The DNA here is from genome assembly GCA_035483595.1 of Solirubrobacteraceae bacterium. Lineage (GTDB taxonomy): Bacteria > Actinomycetota > Thermoleophilia > Solirubrobacterales > Solirubrobacteraceae > Palsa-744. The sequence continues at coordinate 6,099 of DATHPU010000012.1, read as the reverse complement.
AGCGTTTGTCCGAGCCCGACATGTTGTTCTCGCGCGAGCTGGGCTGAGACCGCGACCCAGCCGCCTTCGGTGAGGTGGCGCAGGGCCGCGGCATCGTTGCCAGCGATCAGCTGGCTGCGCAGCAGGGCTGCGCCAGTGCTCGGTGGGCGTCCGAGGATCACCACCCGGCGGCCCGGCAGGTCCATGAACTCGCTCTGAAACGTGTGGATGCCTGTCACGCCGGGCACCCCCTTGATCCGGGCGGCGTATTCGTCGGCGGGGAAGCTGGTGGTTTCCGGGGTGTACCCGGGGTTTAGCACCCAGACCTGCCCGTCTGCGACATCCGCCTGAGCGAAGTCGTGGAGTCCTCGGAGTAGATCGCCGCGGGCGCCGCCGAGCGCGACGCTGCCGAAGATCGCGATTGCGCCTGTCGTCACGAGCGCAAGCGAGCGAAGCCCCGTGCCCTTCAACGACGCGAGCGCCACAGGCAGCGTCGTGAGCCTCTCGCTGCGTCTGGAAAGCGCATGGCCGGCCCGCAACGTGAACGCAAACGCGAGAGGAACCACGAGCATGGTCGCGAGCGCAAGCAGGATCGACGCGACAAGCGCCAACGCCGGCACTAGCGCGAATAGCGCGCTCGCGAGGACCGCGAACGCCAGCGCGATCGCGAACTGTGCTCGGCGTACTGCAACGCCGAGCGCACTGCCGGGCTGGCCGTCCTCGCGGTAGATCGCATCGAGTGCGCGGCTGCCGCGCAGGTCAAGCAGCGGGATCATCGAGGCAAGACAAGTAGCGAGCATCCCGCCGCACATCGCAAGGACAACGGGCCGCACGCCGATGACGATGTTCGAGCCGAGCACGAACGCCTGCGCTAGATACCCGGGCGAGGACTGGTGGAACACGCCGAGTGACAGCAGGTAGCCGCCGAGCAGTCCCGCGAGCGAGGCGACGAGCCCGAGACACAAGGCTTGGAAGATGACCATCTGCACGATCGCGCTGCGTCTCGTGCCGTCGAGGCGGAGGTTCGCGATCATCCGACGACGCTCGGGTACGGTCAGCAAGATCGCATTGAATGCCAGCAGCAGTCCGAGTAGGCCGCTGATCGCCGCGAAGAACTCGCTCGCTTGGTCACTTGGCCGCAGCGCCTGGTGCAAGAGCGCGAGGTCCTGGTCGCCGGGCGCGACCGTCGCTCGTCCTGCAGCGAGCCCGCCAAGCTCTTTGCGCACCACCGTCTCTCGGCCTGGGTCGCTTTCGACGATGATCCGCGTGACCCTGCCCGACAGGCCCGCGAGCCGCTGTAGCGTTTCCAGCGGCATCACTGCTATGAGCGCTTGTGAGAGCGCGCCGGCGGCTTCGGGTCCGAGCACGGCGCTGACCCTCAGCGTGAATCTCTCGCCGCGCACCCGTACGGACACCTGATCGCGCTTGGTGTCGGTGATCCCCAGCTGCTGTGCGACGTTTCTGCTGAGGGCGAGCTCGTTCGGGGAGAGCGTCGCGATCGGCAGGGTGTGCGCCAGCCCGTCCAGCAGCGTGAGGCTGAGATCCGTCCCAGCGAGATCGACGATCACGTGCCCGCCGCCGGGCCCTTCGATCGAGGCGGTCTGTTCGAGTATCGGCGCGGCCTGCCTTACCCCCGCAAGATGCTGCACTCGCGCGAGCTCGCGTTCGTCGAAGCCTTGGTCGTCGCGGGCCCGCAGCTGCAAGGACGCTGGACCCGTGACCTTGCGCACGACTTCGCTCGCCGAGCCCGCGATGCTGCTGTTCGCGACCGTCACTGCGAACACGAGCGCCACAGCGACCGCCACGCCGACGCCCGCGAGTAGCTCGGGGACGGCATGTACCCGCAGTCGGCGACGGTAGAGCTTGACGAGCGTGCTTGGGCGCATCAGGGCGCGCGCCCGCAGGTTCTCAGGAGGTGCCAGCTCCGCTCACCTCCGTTGCGTGCGCGAGTCCGTCGAGCGGGCGGTCATCCGGCGCGGGGGTCTCGAGCTTGCCGTCACGCAGAAGCTGGCGACGGTCGGCGAGCGCGGCCACCTCAGCGTCGTGCGTCACCAACAGCACCGAGGCTCCCCGCTCGCGGGCGATCCCTCGCAGCAGCTCGACCACCTCTCGGCTACGTGCGCTGTCGAGATTGCCGGTCGCCTCATCAGCAAGAATCAACTGCGGCTCGCTAGCAAGCGCGCGAGCGATAGCGACCCGCTGACGCTCGCCACCAGAGAGCTGCTCCGGGGTATGTCCTAGCCGATCACCCAGCCCAACGCGCTCCAGCCACTCCTGCGCGCGAGTCTCGGCCCCCCGTGTCCCTATGCCACCGAGAAGGAGCTTCATCGATGCGTTCTCGAGCGCTGAGACACGCGGAAGCAGGTGAAAGGTCTGGTGGATGAACCCAACATCTCTGAGCAGGTACTCGCACGCTTGAAGCTCAGAGAAGGACGATACGTCCCGGCCGCGATAGCGGACCCTGCCACGGTCGGGTCGAAGTAGAGCGGCGCTCAACTGCAAGAGCGTCGTCTTGCCCGAGCCGCTCGGACCCTGCAACGCAAGCATTTCGCCCGGCGCCAACGAGAGGCTTACGCCGTCTACGGCCGTGACCTCCTCGGTCACCCCACGGTAGTGCCTGACCACGTCCTCCAGTTCAAGCGCCGCGTCCTGGCCGCCCGAAAGGTCGCTAGAGCGCGCCTCCACGTTTTCTCTACCCCGAGGTCGCGGCACGCAGCGGGAAGATCTGTGCGCTCTCGGGCTGTAGCTCCCCGTGGAGGCGGCCGTTGCTGATCGCCAACGCGCGGTCGGCGTCCAGGAACGCGGTCGACTCGCCCGCGCTCATGAGCACCGCGATCCCATCGTCGGCGAGCGAGCGCAACAACCGCAGAAGCGGATCTCGATCGCACAGGTCAAGGCCAACGGTCGGCTCGTCCGCGACCAGCAGCCGCGGTTCGCTCGCGAGCGCTCGGGCTATCGCGACACGAATACGCTCAGCGCTATCCAAGTCGCCCGGCCGGGCATTGACCAGGTCCGCGCACTCAACTCGCTCAAGGACAGCCCGCGTTCGCGCCCGTGATCGAGAAGGCGAAACTCCACGGACGAGAAGGGCCATTGCAACCTGTTCGAGCACCGTCTCTCCTTCGGGTGAGCCGAGCGTCTTCTGGACGTAGCCAATCGTCTCGCCTAGTCTCGCGATCGAGTGCTCAGCAAGATCGCGGCCCTCCAGACAGACCACACCAGCGTCCGGGCGCTCCGCTCCCGCCGCGACGCGCAGCAGCGTCGACCGTCCCGAGCGCCGCCGCCCCCAGATGACCAGCAGTTCGCCAGCGCTCACGCTCAGCGACACATCGCAAAGCGCAACCTGCTCGCGCGAGCCTCGCCGGTAGGACTTGCTGACGCCCTCAAGCTCAAGCAGCGTCATACCCATCGTCGCGCCACTACGGTTGCTTTCGGGCGAGCCTTTCGAACTCGCCCTGCGCGTAGTCTGCCCATTCCAGCATCCTGCCCGGCGCCAGTCGCTCCTCCTCCTCGGTCAGGCGCAACACCAAGCTCGACACCTCGTCCATCGGCTCCGCGTCCTCGGCCCGTCCGCGTCTCCTCTGCGGCTGCGGCGCATGCTTCAACAACATCAATCGATACCGATCGATGACCTCAAGCGCCGCATCCGGTTCAGGCGCCAAGCTTCCCAGCAAACGCACGAACAAAAGCCAGCTACGGCGCGACTCATCGACCTGTGTGAGCAGCCACGCCCGATAGCTCTGCCTGCCCTCCTCGGTTGCCCGATAACCCGGCCTTGGCTGGCGCCCCGCCCGCGACGACGGCGATCCCTCAACAGGAACAGGCTCGATGAGCCCACGACCCTCGAGTTTGTCCAGCCCCGAATAGACATGCGAGGGACTACTCAGCGGAAGGACATCGCCGTAATCGCGCTCAAAGCGCTTCGCCAAGTCATATCCGTACCCCGGACGCTTGATGACCAGTCCAAGTAGCGCCCAGTAGAACGGCGATGTCATCGACCGCGGTCCTGTACCCCCCTGCGCGATCCCGCTGGCCACCACTGGTCTCATCATCGAATCAATACAAGCTACTCGAAAGAGCTGCTGCTCGAAAGCCGCGTTTCTCTCTCCGGCGGTGATACCCAAGGTTTGAACCTTCAAGCCTTGACTATTCAGCTGGTCGAACTGGCCTCATCATGCGGGCATGGCCAGATCAGTGGGTACATCCGGCATGGGTCATCGAGTGACCGGCAGGATCGCAGCCCGTCACAAACGCTCACTGGCACGGGGCGGCGGCGAGACCTAAGTGATGACAACGGCAGCCGCTCGTCCCTCGCGTCGTGCTCAGGTCGCCTCAACTGGCGTCGAGCAGGGCGATGCAAAGGTCATCATTGAGCTCAACCACGCGCAGGTCGCGGGCGTGGTGCGCGCGGCGTCCGCGAGGCGAGCGATGTCGGTCGTGCTGGGCGGCCTTGGCACGCTGAGGAAGAAGTCCCTTTCGCAGCTGGATGATCGTCGCCTGTCGCGCTCGCTGCTGATCGGGCTGTTGGTGTACGCGTCGATCCCCGCGGACGGCAGCTTCATAGGGATCGCCGAGATCGCGCGCAGTATCGAGTTGCAGCCCAGCATGATCCACCGCTACGTGAGCACCCTGGTGGCGGCTGGTCTCGTGGAACGCAACTCCGATACCCGTAAATACAGGGCAGTCGGCAGCGTGGCGGGCGGCGCAAATGGCTGAGCGCATGGCGCCGCAGCGCCTCGATCTCGCCGGCGATCGTGGCGGTTCGTGTGTAGTGGCTGGCGGGGAGCGTGTCGGGCGGTGAGCCAGGATGTGACGATCACGCTGACCGATGCGCAGGTAGCGCGTGTCGTGAGCGATGCTTCGGGTGGGTCGCAGCTCGCGGGGCTGCTTTCCGGCGTGAGTGACCTTGAGGGGCTACGGAAGTCGATGGAGCCGATGTGGAGCGATCATCAGTGGTCGCGCTCGGTGTTGCGGGCGGTGCTGGTGCTCGTTGCGCTGCCGGGTGATGGCAGCTGGGGCGAGATCACGGATATCGCGCGGATGGTTGGTCTCTCGCCGTCTACCACGCACCGCTACATACAAACGTGGGTCGCGCTCGGGCTCGCTGAGCAGAACCCGAAGACACGCGTCTACCGCCGTCCCCCCGGCACGGGCCGGCACCCCGAGCGGGCGGGTAGCGATGCTGCGTAGTGAGCACGCCCGCGCAGCGATGACCGCTGGCGGCTCCCACGAGATGGGTATCTCGGATCGTCTCGTGGGTGTGGCGATCCCGCGGGTCATCCTGTGTGACGCTGTAGGCCGTCCGGTCGGCCTGCATGAGTCGCGATCGGTCGTCATCTACACGTACCCTGGCTGTCGCAGCTCGCCGGGGGACGGCGAGCAGACCGCGATCATGGATAATGCGCAGCATCGCGCCTTCCGCCAGCACCAGCAGGCGCTCGAAGCTCGCCGGTATATCCCGATAGGCATCAGCAGCCAGCCCCGGATCGGGCAGCAACGGGCGCTCGTCGTGAATCGCCTGTCGCACACGCTCTTGAGCGACCCAGGCTTTGAGCTTGCAGATGCGCTTGGCCTGCCGACGTTCACCCGTGAGGGGGAGCGCTTCTACCAGAGGCTGGTGCTGATCGCGAGCGGGGGGGTCATCAGGAAGGTGTTCTTCCCCGTGAGCAACGCGTTGCGCAGTCCCGCTCAGGCGCTTGCGTGGCTGACGATGCAAGGAGCCGTGCGCGATGTCGATAACGACGATGCCGGATGAGCCCCGGAGCCTCGTCCTGCAGTAGCGCTGTCCTCGGCCTGGCCACGGTGGTCTAAACGCTGATGGCTGAGCATTCGCAGGCCGCGCGTGTGCGGGCACACGGTTGGGCCTTTACGTTCGGGGCAGACAGACGCGAGCGCGAGGAGGTGCTGCGCGTCTTCGGCGGAAAACTAAAGACCGTCCGCAACGTTGCTGCTTTCTCCCAGGGCGAGCTCGCGGCGCGTTGTTTCATGCCCCATGACCAGATCTCCGCGCTCGAGCGTGGCTTGCGGTCGCCGGATCTCATCGCGCTGTTGATCATCGGCCACACGCTAGGCGTCTCGATCGACCAGCTCACCACAGGACTGCCAGCACCCATGCGGCGA
>DATHPU010000011.1:0-105582 GCA_035483595.1 Solirubrobacteraceae bacterium | reverse complement strand
CCTGGCCGTAGTTGTGCGCGATCATGATGACCGAGACCTCGCCCTTTTCCTTCAGCTCACGGATCTGGTCCAGGATGAGCGCCGCCTCCTTGGCGCCCATCGCCGCCAGCGGCTCGTCGAGCAGCAGGATCTTCGCGTTGGTGAACACCGACCGGGCCACCGCGATGGCCTGGCGCTGGCCGCCGGACAGCGCGGCGACGTCGACATCGACGGACTGGATGTTCACCCCCATCTGGTCCAGGTACTCCCGGGCGAGCCGCCGCATCGTCTTGTTGGCCAGCAGGAACCCGCGGGTCCGCTCCCGCTTGAGGAACATGTTGTGGTAGACGCTGAGCTGGTTGACCAGCGCGAGATCCTGGTAGACGGCGTCGATGCCGATCGCGCGGGCCTGGTCCACCGACTCGAGGGTCACCTCCTGGCCGTTGACCACGATCCGGCCGGAATCGGGCTGCTGGAAGCCGCAGATGATCTTCACCAGCGTGGACTTGCCGGCGCCGTTGTCGCCGAGCAGGCCCAGCACCTCGCCCTTCTCGAGGTGCAGGCTGACGTCCGTGAGGGCGGTCACGGGACCGAAGCGCTTGGCGATGTGCTCGACGCGCAGCACGTCCTCCGGCGAGGACGTCGGGCCGACCACTCCCGTTGACCGTGTGTTCGAGTCAGCCACTGCCGTGCCCCCTGCGCACGCGCCCCACGTACACGTTGGCGGTCATCGCGACGATGATCGCCAGGCCCGTGTAGAAGAGTTTGTAGTTGGCGTTGACGCCCTGCAGGATCAGACCGTCGTCGAGGATGCCCAGGAACAGCGCGCCGATGAACGCGCCGACGACTGTGCCGGAGCCGCCGGACAGCAGCGTGCCGCCGATGACGGCGCCGGCGATCGCGATCAGCAGCAGTTCGTTGGGACCGGCGGGGTCGGGTTGGATCGTCTGCGTGCGCACGGCCACGAAGATGCCGGCGAGCGCCGCGAGCAGCGCGCAGAGCACGAAGTTGCGGATCGTGACGAGCTTGACCCTGACGCCGGCCTCGGCGGCGCCGAGCTTGTTCGAGCCGATGGCGACCGTGTAGAGGCCCCAACGGGTGAACGTGAGCACCACCTGGAGCACGAGCACGATGGCGACCGCCCAGATCAGCTCGGAGTACACGCCGCCACCGAAGATTTTGGCGAACGTGCCGATGTGGTTGACTTTTTCGGCGAGCACGATGTTGTGCCCGTTGACGATGTGGTGGACGTGCGCTTCGGTCTGCGTGATCTGCGCGCCGGGGGTGGCGACGGGCGTGCCATGGGAGAGGATCAGGCTGAGCCCCTCGAACGTGAACAGCATGCCGAGCGTGGTCACGAACGAGCTCACGCCTACGATCGCCACGAACGCGCCGTTGACCACGCCCACGATCATGCACACGGCGAGCGCGAGGAGCGTCGAGGGCACCAGCCCGAGCCCGGCCTGGTCGAGCTTGTAGAAGACGATCGGCGCGAACATGTACATGCCCCCGATCGACAGGTCGATCTCGCCGAGGATCATCACGAACACCTCGCCGGCGCCGAGCAGCGCCAGCGGCGCGAAGTACGGCAGCAGCGTCTTGAAGTTTTCGCCGGTGAAGAAGCTGCTGGTGTTGAGCGAGAAGTAGACCGCGACGACGATCGTCACGACGATGATGCTGCCCTCGCGCAGCGCGACCAGGCGCTTGAACACGTCGCGGTCCTGTCTCCTCTAGCCGACGACCGCGGCGGTCGTGGCGGTGCCCTCGTAGCGAGATTTCGAGCTCACGTACGGCCCGACGGTTTCCTTGTCGAGGAACTTCAGGCCCGTGTCCACTTCCGCGGGGCCGGTGAGCGTGCCCGAGACCTTGTACTGGAACAGCTGCAGGATCGGCAGGAAGCCCTGCAGATACGGCTGCTGGTCGATCGTGAATTCGATGTTGCCCGCCTGCAGCAGCCGCTGCGTCTGTTCAGTCAGGTCGAAGCCGCCGGCCTTGACGCCTTTGGCGGGCAGACCGAGCTTCTGCATGACTTTGGCGAGGCTTTCGGTGCTGCCACCGTCGACCGCGTACATGCCCTTGGCGCTCTTGTGGCTCTGGTACCAGGCTTCGATCGCCGGTTCCTCCTGTGCGACCGCCGCGCCGGTAGCTACGGACTTGGCGCTGATCGACTTGCCCGAGTCCTTGATCGCCTTTTCCGCGCCTTCGATGCGCGGCTGCAGGTTGGCGGATCCCGGCGTGGCGATGAACAGCCCCACTTCGCCGGAGCCGACCGCGCTGACGATCCGCACGCCCATTTCTTCGCCGGCCTTTTTGAGGTCCTGGCCGATGTAGGCCAGGCGCGCGTTGCCGGGCGCGTCGGCGTTGTACGCGACCACGGGGATGCCCGCCTTGAGCGCGGCTTCGACCGGCGCGTTGAACGCGTGCAGGTCGATCAGCGCCACCGCGATGCCGTCGACGCCGCCCGTGACGGCGGTGTTGAGCGCGTCGACCATCTGGCTGACGTTGCTGTTTTCGGAGCCCGTCCACTGGTAGCTGCAGCCGAGCAGCTTGGACGCATCCGCGGCGCCGTACTGCGTGGGCGTGAAGAACGGGTTGGTGGTTACGTGGTTGACGAACACGAACTTGTACGCGGGGTGCGAGCCGAACACGCCCGCCGAGTTGCCGCCGCCGCTGCTGCCGCTCGACGCGCTCGATCCGCACGCGCTCAGCAGCGTGCTGACCGAGCCCGCGGCCATGCCCGTGAGCGCCGTGCGGCGCAGGAACGCGCGCCGATCGAACCCGCTTCGCCCGATTTCATCGCGCTCGAGGTACTCGAGCTGCTCCACCGCTCCATGAGCCTGGTCGGTGTCTCCCATGATGCTCCTCCTCTACTCGCAGTGCCGCCATGGCGGCTGTATCAGCACTTCCAACCTTCTCCGCAAACGCCACCCAAGTCAACCCGCTATGTGGAATATCCGCAGCTTCGCCTTCGGGAAACCCGCAACCTTCGAAGCGTCGTGCGTCTCCCATGCGGGTATACCCTCGTGGAATGGCAGGCAAACGGGCCGAACCGCCAGACCCGGAAGCGCTCGAGCGCGAGCAGGAAGACGAGCGCACGGGCCCGGTGAAGATCGCGCGCCACGTCAAAGACGACGGCCGCGCGCTGATCGTGTACACGCGCGACGCCGACGCGCCGGCGTGAGCGTCGGCGAGGACATCGGCCGGCGCTTCGAGGAGCTGCGCGGCGAGGAGGTGGTGTACGCGATCCACCGCCAGGACCGCACGTTCCTGCCGGCGCGCGACCACTGCCCGCTGGACGCCACGCGGCCGGGCGGGCCGGCGACGGAGATCCCGCTGCCGGCGTTCGAGATCGCGGTGTTCGACAACCGCTTCCCGGCGTTCGAGTCGCCGCACGGCGCGGCGGAGGTGGTGGTGTACACGGACGACCACGACGGATCGTTCGCGACGCTCGCGCCGGAGCGCGCGGAGGCGCTGATGTGGGTGTGGCGCCACCGCTACCTGGAGCTGGGCGCGCGCGAGGACGTCGACTACGTGTACATCTTCGAGAACCGCGGCGTGGAGGTGGGCGTGACGCTGCACCACCCGCACGGCCAGATCTACGGTTACCCGTTCGTGCCGCCGGTGGTCCGCCGCGAGCTGGAGGCGGACGCGCGCCTGGGCGGCTGCGCGCCGTGCATGCTGTTGACGCGCGAGCTGCTCGACGGGCGGCGGATCGTGTACGAGAACGACAGCGTGGTGGTGTACGTGCCGTTCGCGGCGCGGTGGGCGTACGAGGCGCACGTGACGATGCGCCAGCACCACCCCAGCCTGCGGGATTGCTCGCGGGAGGAGCTGCGGCTGCTGTCGTGCGCGCTTCAGGCGCTCGCGCGCGGCTACGACGCGCTGTTCGAGCGGCCGTTCCCGTACGTGATGGCGATGCATCAGGCGCCGACGGTGGCGGGCGAGGAGCTGGGCGGCCACGTGCACGTGGAGTTCTACCCGCCACTGCGCACCGCGGAGAAGCTGAAGTACCTGGCCGGCTCGGAGCAGGGCGCGGGCACGTTCATCTCGGACACGCTGCCGGAGGAGTCCGCGGCGAAGCTGCGCGGCGCGATCGCACGTGCCGCCTGAGGATCGCGGCGTGCGGCCGGCGGTCGACGGGGCCCAGCCCGACGAGGCCCCGTCCGGGCACGGGCCACCAACCCGCAGCGCGGCGTTTGCGCCGGGCCGCGTGAACCTGATCGGCGAGCACACCGACTACAACCAGGGGCTGGCGCTGCCGTTCGCGATCGCCGAGGGCGTGACCGTGACGGCGGTGGCGGCGCCGCGTGACTCGCCCGAGGCGGCGGTCGTGCGCGCGTTCGCGCGCGACGTGCGCGAACGCGACGCGTTCCCGCTGGCGCACCCCGAGCACACGCGCGGCTGGCGCGCGTTCGTGCGCGGGATCGTGGCCGAGCTGACGCGCGCCGGCTGCCCGCTGACAGGCGCGAACGTGGAGATCGTCGGCGAGGTTCCGCGGGGTGCGGGGCTGTCGTCGTCGGCCGCGCTGGAGGTCGCGCTGTGCCTTGCGCTGTCGGACCTAGGCGCGCGCGCTGATGGCGGCGAGGCGCAGGGCGAGGGTGGTGATGGGTTGATAGATGGAGGCGTGCGCGGCGGCGACACGGGCGCGGTGGGGAAACTGCTGGGGCGACGCGAGATGGCGCGCCTGTGTGCGCGCGTGGAGAACGAGTGGGCGGGCGCGCACACGGGCCTGCTCGACCAGCTCGCCTCCCTGTATGGCGCACGCGACGCCGCCATGTGCATCGACTTCCGCACGCTGGACGTGCAGCAGGTGCCGCTGCTGCTGGGCGAGTGGCGCCTCGTGGTGCTGGACTCGGGCGAGCGCCACCTGCACGCGAGCTCCGGCTACAACGAGCGGCGCGCGGAGTGCGCGCGGGCGTGCAAGCTGCTGGGCGTGAGCTCGCTGCGCGACGCCCAGCTGGACGCGGCGCAGCGGCTGCCCGACCCGCTGCGCGGCCGCGCGGTGCATGTGATCGAGGAGAACGAGCGCGTGCGCGAGGCGGTGCGCGCGCTGCGCGACGACGATCTGCCGGCGCTGGGCCCGCTGCTGGACGCGTCGCACCGCAGCCTGCGCGATGACTTCGAGGTGTCCACGCCTGCGGTGGAGCTGGCGGTGCAGCGCCTGCGCGACGCCGGCGCCAGCGGCGCGCGGCTGGTCGGCGGCGGCTTCGGCGGCAGCGTGCTCGGCCTGTTCGCGCCCGGCGCCACCCCGCCGGCAGACGCCCGCGAGGTGCGGCCCGGCCCCGGTGCGCGCCTGTTGGATCCAGATGCCGTGGTGTCCGCTTAGGGTGCCGCGTCGAGGGGCTGCGCCTTCTAACTCTCCTCTTCAACGGTAGTGGGTCAGTTTGAGATTCGGCCCCACAGGGGCCGTTTGGGGGTCTAGGGTCGCTGGCAACTCAACCAGCGGCCCCGGCGCGAGCGCTAACTCAACGCCGGGGCCTTGACACCGGGAGGTCCCCCGATGCCCGACGAGAACCCTACCGACGCGCCGGATTTCGACGTGTTGGAACGCGAGACGGTCTATCTGATGACCAGCTCGGACCAGCCGCCCGTGTGGAAGCTGGCGGATATCGGCCGAGAGCTGGAAACCCACGACCCCGAGTCGCTGGTGCGGCCTTTGGTGGCGGCGGGTCTGCTGTATCGACAAGGCGACCTCGTGTTCGCGTCGCCTGCCGCGTTCAAGTGGGTGCAGTTGACCGGCCACGTGATCTGACCTATGCCTGCGAAGAAATCGCTGGCGGTCCAGGCACTCGGCGTGGCGATCCGCGCTGCCCGCGACGAACGCGGGTACGGGCAAGAGGCGTTCGCAAGGAGCATCGGGTTGGACCGCAGCTACTTCGGTGCGGTCGAGCGCGGCGAGTTCAACATCACCATCGACACCATGTTGAAGATCGCGGACGGCCTTGGACTGCGCGCAAGCACGCTGCTTCGCCGCGCGCAGCTTTGAGCTAGGGGGCGGCACGCCGCAGCGGTGGCGTGCCGCCCCCAACGCCGCTACGATGCCCTCATGGCTGATTTCAGTCAGCTCGCGCACCGGGTCGTGCAGGCGACCATCGACGCCACGGAACCTGGGGAGCCGGCGCCGGACGAGCCGCAGACTCCCGCGCAGCTCAACGGTCGCCACGGCGGCCGGAAGGGCGGTCCAGCGAGAGCGGCGAAGCTGACGCCCGAGCAGCGCTCGGAGATTGCGCGGAAGGCGGCGCGGGCGCGCTGGAGGACGCCAAGCTAGCCCCAGCCGCCGCAGGAACCGCTAGACTAGATGTCGAAATAGAAGCCACCAAGAGCCCTGCGGGCAGCTAGGCACGCCCGCCCGCAGGTGAGTCCAAGGACTATTCCTGACCCCAAGTCAGGTGCCAACCTCGGAACTCTGCTCTCGGATTCCACCCGCGGGGGGCGACCCGTTGGGGGAAGTCTGTAGGGTTGCCGTTGGTGACCCAGAGCCATTGGGTCCAGGCAGCTGCGCGGGGACGGACATCTGGCCGTTCAACGCGGCATCAGGCGCGCGTCGGGCCGGAAACCCGCCGACGGGGGCGTATTTGCCGTCCGCCCTGACGAGACGGCCGGACCCAGCGGCGGCCCACAAGATCGAGCCTAGACGCTCTACGGTGTTCGCGCCGGGCAGGTCACGCTCGCCCATGAACTTGAACAACTCAGCCGGCCCCATCGCCTGTCCGGCGGCTTCTAGCGCCTCCACAGCACGTTCCTGGGCCGGTGCTGCTTTGGGAGTGCCGACGCGTGCTTTGCGCGTCTTGGGCCGCGTGCGCTTCCCGGAAGCCGCCGTAGACGACCCCTGCGCGGCAGGACGGCGCTCCCCTACGATGCGTTCCAGCAGCTCCACTTGCGCCTCCACGGCAGAAAGCTGCTGGCGTGCGGTGGTGAGCAGACGTTGGATGTCCGGCATCTTCGATCGAACATCCTGCGGGTCTGCGAGGTTCACGGTGATTTCCAAGTCCATGCGGCCAGCATAGCGCACCGTCCAGCGGACTACCCCGAAGGATGCCGAAGGTTCTCTTAGAGCGCTCCATCCTTCGGGGTTTTCCGTCCGGGGGCTCAAGCATAATAGGTCAGGATGAATCGCTTGAGCACCGAGAAGCGCGCCCAGATCATCGGCTGTTTGGTCGAGGGAATGAGCATACGGGCTACAACCCGAATCACGGGCGCGGCGAAGAACACGGTCACAAAACTCGTCGTAGACCTTGGTCAGGCTTGCTTTGACTACCAGGACTGCGCGCTACTCGATCTGCCGTGCCGAACGATCCAGTGCGACGAGATATGGAACTTCGTCTACGCGAAGGCGAAGAACGTGCCTGCGGAGCGCCGGGGCGAGCCGGGAGTAGGCGACGTGTGGACGTGGGTTGCGATCGACGCGGACTCCAAGCTGGTGCCGTCGTGGTTCGTCGGCAACCGGACCGCAGAAGATGGCTTTTTGTTCATGATGGACTTGAAGGGACGCCTACGGGACAGTCGCGTGCAGCTGACGACGGACGGCCTGAAATCGTATGCGGCGGCGATTGGCTTCTCGTTTGGCACCGAGGTCGATTGGGCCGTGCTCCAGAAGATCTACGGCAAGGACCCGTCCGGCGAACGTCGCTACAGCCCAGCCCTTTGCACCGGCATCGACATCGACGTGCGCACGGGCGACCCCGACCCCGCGAAGATCAGCACCAGCTACATCGAGCGGCAAAACCTCACGATGCGGATGGGCATGCGACGCTGTACCCGGCTGACCAACGCCTTCTCGAAGAAGGTCGAGAACTTCTCGCACGCCGTCGCCCTGCACTACATGCACTACAACTTCGCCCGACCGCACCAGACGCTCGCCAACCCGTACCCACGGACCCCGGCGATGGCCGCCGGTGTCTCCGATCATGTCTGGACGCTAAAGGAGATCGCCACGCTCCTGGACTAGACGCGGTGGCAAACTACTCGGCTACGGCCGCATCACGTGCCTCGGCGATCTCGGTGCGCATGCTCGTGAGCTGTTGGTATTGGTCCCTGAGTGCGGGGAGCTGCTCATCCAGCTTCGTCTTGAGTTCCCCAGCCTCTAGCTCGCGTTCCGCGCCTGCCGCTTGAGCCTCACGATATGTCGCTATTAGCTTCTCGCGTTCGGCGATCTGAACTTCGTACTCCTGCAGGAGCTGACGGTATCTCTCGATCTCAGACCACTGCATAAACCCGAGTCTACTCATTTTACGCCCCCGGTCGGACGCCAACGGACCCACGGGCATAGGAGCAGATCAGTCAAGGTTGCTGGGTGGCGTTGGAGGCGGTGCTGAGAGCGTCTTTTCCGTGATCTTTTCGATCGGATCGAGATCCTCGGCGGCCTGTCGGAAGCGTCTGCTCAGATCGACGCGCGTCCAGATATAGCCGAGCAGGAAGCCGTCTCCGGCCGAGTAGATCAGCAGCGCAGACGCAAATGCCTTGGCTCCCGGTCCGTCCCCCAGGCCAGGGGCGAGGGAGGCGGCGATCGTGCCAACGCCATGCGTGACCTTGCCGAGCTGGACCAACCCAAGGCCGACCAGGATCTTGGTGAGCCAGTCTGAGATCTGGTCGAGGTTGGTGTTCGGCGCAAGACGTGCCTTCGAGCCCGAACGCTCCAGGGTTCGTGGAAGGCCGAACAGGAACCCCAACAACGCGCCCGCGACCAGCGCTGCGGATGCTGCGGCGAGTCCCACGGCAAGAACGGACAGAAACGTTGATCCCCCCTCGATGTCCCCTGACGCCGAATAGCACAGGGCCGCAACGACTGGCACGAGTGGTGATCCCCGCACCAGGCCACGGACGCCGGGAACCCATGTTCCCTGCCCGCTGTGACCAAATCGCCTCGCAAAGCGAAGCCGGAGGTTCTGGAATCCAGCCATCCGAATAGGACCCTATCCGTTCGCCACCGTACGCGCGATGCTGGGAGTTCACGCCCAGCTCGGGGCTGATCCACCGCCTCTCAGTCAAACTGACCCACTACCTCTTCAACCGGCTGTATAACCATGGTGATACAGCCTTCGCGAGCGCGAATGACCCGCGCCCGTGTCACAGCTCGGTCACAGTCTCGCCACGACCAGCGCACAGGCGGTCACGGCGATCGCGAGCGACAGCGCCGCCAGCGCGCCGTCGAGCGGGCCCAGCAGCACGCCCAGCGACAGCTGCTCGGTGCTGCCGTCGCTGCGCGTACGCGTGCCGTCGACCGCAAGCGTGCGCCTGCGCAGCTCGCGCGCGGCGGAGCTGAGGCGCCGCTGCGCCACGCTCATCGCGCAGCAGCCAGCCGCGATCAGCACGCCCGGCAGCGCGACCCGCTGCGCCTCCACGAAGTAGCCGGTGAACGCCGGGAACGCGCCCCAGCCGAGCGCGAACCACCCGTCGCCGTGAAAGCGCCCGCCAGCCAGCTCGAGGTTGTACGCGACCACCAGCAGCGCCCCCGCGAGCACCAGCGGCGCGAGCCACACGGTCACCGTCAGCGAGCCCGCCACGCCGATCGCCACCGCGCCCAGCAGCGCGAGCGCGCCCGCGCACGCCAGCGCGCGGTCGGGGATGCGCGTGCCCAGCGGGCGCCCGTGCAGCTCGTCGAACGCGTGTGCCGAGACGCCGACGGCGAGCGCGAACGCCGCCACGCCCCACAGCAGCCTGTCCACGTGCAGCGTCGGCGCGACCGCCGCGCCCAGCGCGAAATAGCTCAGGTGCCACGCCGTGTACGGCGGGTGCAGCAGCGTCAGCGTGTCGCCCAGGCGCCCGCCGCCCAACGCGTAGAAGGCCGGCCTCGCGGCCACCGCGCGTCAGCCCGCGCTCGCGCGCTTGGTGGCCGACATCACCACGCCGCCGCCCAGGCTCATGCGCCGCACGCGCACGTCCTGCAGCCCCGCCTGCTCCCAGTACTCGACGATCCGCTCCAGCGGGTGGCGCTCGTAGAAGCCGCGGATGCTCGGGCCCAGAAACCGCCCCACCTCTTGCCACTCGCGCGAGGCCACGCGGCCCAGCGTGGGCAGCCCCACCGCCGTGTAGAAACGCCACGCCATGCGCGCCGGCGCCCACGGCGGCACGCCGAACTCCAGCGACGCCATGCGCCCGCCCGGGCGCACCATGCGCGCCAGCTCGCGCATCGTCGCCCGCGGGTCGTCCACGTAGCGCAGCAGGTACGTGACCGTCAGCGCGTCGAAGCTCGCGTCCGCGAACGGCAGCGCCTCCGCCTGGCCTTCCACCAGCTCCACGCGCGGGTTCGACGCGAAGCGCGCACGCGCGCCCGCGAGCATCTCCGCGCTCTGGTCGATGCCCACCACCGAGCAGTCCGCGCGCGCGAGCAGCTCCGCCGCCACCATGCCCGTGCCGGTTGCCACGTCCAGTACCCGCTGGCCGTCCGCCGGCGCGATCTCATCGACGAGCGCGCGGCGCCAGCGCGGGTCCTGCCAGAAGCTCAGCGCCGCCGACAGCGCGTCGTAGTGGCGCGGCAGCCCGCGGAACAGCTCGATCGCCTCGCGCTTGCGGGGCGATCGCTGGGTCGTCGCGCCCGCGCTCGTGCGGCGCGTGCTCACTCGCTAAGGCTCGAGCTCGCCCGCGTACAGCGCGAACACCGCGCCCTGCGGATCGGCCACCACGGCGATCTTCGCGATCTGGATGTCGATCGGGCCCGCGAGGTTGGTGCCGCCCAGCTCGCTCAGCCTGACGAGCGCCGCGTCGATGTCCTGCACGCCGAAGTACGTCAGCCAGTTCGGCGGCGACGGCGGCGTCAGCTCGCGCATGCCGCCGTTGTTGGCGTCGCCGTTCTTGATCGACAGGTACGCGTCCTGCATCCCGGCGAACTGTTCGATCTTCCAGCCGAACAGGTCGGCGTAGAACGCGGAGGAGGCGTCAAGGTCGGGGGACTGCAGCTCGTTCCACACGAGCGCGCCCGGCGCGTTCACGAGCGACGCGCCAATGTGGTCGCGCGGCTGCCACAGCATGAAGTACGCGCCCTGCGGGTCCTGGATCACAGCCATGCGCCCCACCGTCATCACGTCGAACGGCGGCGCATGCACAGCTGCGCCGAGCTCCTTTGCGCGCGCCGCCACCGCGTCCGCGTCGTCCACCGACACGTACGAGTTCCACAGCGGCGGCACACCAGCGTCGCGCTGCTGCTGCGGCTGCCCCGCGATCGCCGCCACCGGTTTGCCGTCGATCAGCTGCATCGAGTAGTACGAGCCCTCGCCCACCGGCCTGTCGTCGGCCTGCCAGCCCAGCAACCCCGCGTAGAAGGCCTTCGCGCCGTCCTGATCGCTGGTCGACAGTTCGCTCCAGCAGAACGTTCCCGGGGTGTACTCAGTGCGCTCGCCCATGTCGAACGCGAGCGTATCGCATACCCTCGCGGCCCGTGACCGACGAGCCCCCGATCGACGAGATCCCAATCAAGGGCGACGGCATCAGGCTCGGGCAGCTGCTCAAGCTCGCCGGCGTCGTCGACAGCGGCGCCGACGTCAAGCTGCTGCTCAGCTACGAGCCCGTGCTGGTGAACGGCGAGCGCGAGACGCGCCGCGGCCGGCAGCTGCGCCGCGGCGACGTCGTGCGTGTGGGCGAGCGCGAGCTGCGCGTCGGCTGAGCGCGAGCCGTCCGTCGCTCGTCACGGAGCGGGACTGAAGCGCAGCCCATAACGCTCCGCGCCGCGGACGACGCCCTCATCCACCGGCCGATCAGATCCGGTTGGCCAACGCCCTGATGCCGATCTGCCGGATCGATCGAACAGGGCATAGCCGATCAGTTGCAGGCTGGGGTCGGATCGGCACAAGTACCTGATGCCCGCAAAGCCGGCACCGGCCAGAGCTGAGGCCCATAGCTGAGGAATCGCGTAGTCGGGGGTAGTGTGGATCTCACCATTCACGCCGAACTCCCCAGCTGCCGGTGCGCAGCAGTCGGCCAGTCGCAGCGGTCGGTCAAGGATGGCGGAGAAGTGTGTCCGGGCTCGCAACTCCGCTTCGTCGACGACGCGTAGGCCTTTGAAGGTCTCGAGCAGCCCTGCCACCGGCGTCTCTCCTAGGTAACAAGCCCCGTAACCGCGGATCTGGCATGGGTTGAACCGCCACGTCGGCCCGCTGTTGAAAAACCATGGATCCAACTCTGTGCGGTGAATCCGGTGTACCTCGCTACCTTCCCCCAACACGTGCGCCGGGAAGTCAGCCAACTCGCCGGAGTCGACGTCGGCGGGAGGCGGCTGCAGCAGCGAGCGGGAACGACGGTTAGCTGGCAACGCGCGCGACGACTCGCTCAGCGGCTATCCGTACTCGCTCATCGAACCCGTGTTCGTTCAGGTAGGTGACCGGGGGAAGGCCGTCGAGCTCATCCTGGTCGCTCTGAAACCACGATGCGATCGTCCAGGAACTGAGTGCGGCGCGGTCGAACTCGACCAACAAATCATGGAGACCGGGAATCGTTCGTGAGCCGTGGAACTGAAAAGCCGGGTAGAGCACGCGCCCGCCAGTCGCGGGAAGGGCCAAAAGGCGTTTGCGTTTAGCTAGGTCGCTCACGCCCTGGCGGGTGCTCACGGTGCCAAGTACCGTGGCCACGTCCGACCACGCATACATTGGCCCGAGGTGCTCGTCCCAGACGATCTCCGACGTCGCGAGCAGAGCAGCGCGA
The DNA here is from genome assembly GCA_035483595.1 of Solirubrobacteraceae bacterium. Classification (GTDB taxonomy): domain Bacteria; phylum Actinomycetota; class Thermoleophilia; order Solirubrobacterales; family Solirubrobacteraceae; genus Palsa-744. Next base: position 92,970 of record DATHPU010000011.1, on the reverse strand, counting down.
CGTCCGAGCCGCTCCTGTTCCGCTGGGTCGGCTAGGCGCTCCTGAGGCAACTCCAGACGCCGAAGGGTGCTCTCGAAGGCTTTCATGGCCAGTGCATACGACACCATGCGTCCACGATAACGCGTCAAGTCCGTCAAGTCAAGGCTGTCAAGTCGGACCCAAACCGTCGATCAGGCGACGCGCGCGACGATCAGCGCCGGCAGCGTCGGCACGCGGCTGCCGCCCAGCGGCTCCGACGTGACCATCACTTCGCTGACATGCCTCACGCCGCCCGGCACGCCGACGCTGGCCGCGCCCGCCGCGTCGACCGTGAACAGCGCGTCGGTTGGAATCGCGGGGCCCGCCGCGGACCGTTTCAACCACAGCTCGTACACGTGGCCGGGAGCCGTCTGCGGCATGCGCGCGATGCTCAGCTGCGCCTGCCCATCGCTGACGTTCAGCGTCGCGCGCGCATGCGATGGCAGCACCTGGGCGCGAATCACGCGCACGCCGGTGCCCGCGCCATCGCCTCCGGAGGACAGCGCGACCACAGCGAGGACCACGACCGCCGCCGCCAGCGCCGCAACAGCGAGGTTGGGCCGCCAGCTCAGCCACGCGGGCGCAGCGAGCCGCGAGCCCCATGGCCGCGCCCGTGCACCGCTGAGCTCCGCGCGGGACGCCGCGCTCTGCGAGGCCTGCCTGCGCGCGTCCTCGCGCACCTCCGCCATCACCCGGCGCTTGAGATCCGCCGGCGCGCTCACCTGCGGCGCGGCCGCCGGCAGCGCCGCCGCCACCACCTGCAGCGCCGCAACCTCCTCGCGGCACACCGAGCACGACTCCAGATGCACGACGAAAGCCTGGTGCTCCGCGTCGGTCAACGCGCCCAGCACGTATGGCGCGGCGTTGCCGCCGCAGCCCTCGCGTTCGTTGTGCTGGTCTTCCATGGGGGGCTCATCCGCACTCATTGCACCACCTCCGTGGGATCTCCCAGCGCCATCCGCATCTTCGCGAGGCCCAGGCGCATGCGGCCCTTGACCGTGCCCACCGGCGCGCCCAGCGCCGAGGCTATCTCCACGTGCGTCAGGCCGCCGAAGTACGCGAGCTCGATCACACGGCTCTGCTCGTCCGGCAGCTGCTCCAGCGCGTCGCGCACTTCGCGCGCCTCGTCGCGACGCGCGAACTCCACGTCCGTGCGCTCCGGAGCAGCGATCCGCTCCTCGATACCCTCGTCGCTGATGCGCCCGCGATCGCGCACCGTGCGCCGGCGCAGCGCGTCGATCGCGCGGTTGTGCACGATGCCCAGCACCCACGTGCGCACGCTGCCGCGGCCGCGGTCGTAGCGCGCGCCGCTGCGCCACAGCGACAGGAACCCCTCCTGCACCACGTCCTCCGCCAGCGCCCGCTGCCCGCACATGCGGTACGCCAGCGAGAACGCCGCGTCCGCGTGGCGGTCGTAGATCACCTCAAACGCCGTCGCCTGGCCGCGGTACACCAACTGCATCAGCTCCTCGTCCGCGAGCACGCTCAGGCCCGCCGCCGAGGGCTCGCCGCCAGGACGCAACGGGTTGAACATCGGCCTCATTGTGCCGTCAGCGGCCGGAAGGCTCCTGGGCCGGCACCGCGACACCCTGAGCCGGCGCCGCGACACCCTGAGCCGGCGCCGCGACGGCCGGCGCGGGCGCGATGACCGCTGGGGCCTGCGCCGCCATGGACTGCGTCAGCGCCTCGTGTGCGGGCAGCTGGTGCTCGCCGCCGAGCGCATCCTTGAAGCCGCGCATGCCGTCGCCCAGCGAGCGCCCCATCTCGGGCAGTCGCTTGGCTCCGAACACCAGCAGCATGATGATCAGCAGAAATGCGATGTGGATCGGGTTGTCGAGTCCCATTGCGGCGCTTCCTCCTCAGGTCGGTTCGATCGTCGCGGATGGCGAGCGCTCACCTGCCAATACGCGCACACGCCTCGCACGGATCACTACGCGAGGCCGAGAAAGCGCAGCGCCGCGCCCCCGTCCGCGCGCAACGCCTGCTCATCGGCGCGCGCGACGTGCGCGAACGGCGTCAGCACCACCTCCCCCGCCGCGATCTTCCAGTTCGCAACCGCGCGCCCGCGCACCAGCGCGAACGGGCGGAAGATGCCGTTGGCGGTCACGATCAGGCGCAGGTGCGCGTCCGCCAGCAGTGACTCGCGCGAAAGCCACCCCAGCAGCACCGGGTCGAACGCGCCCAGCAGGCGCGGCGCCGGCAGCGGCGTCTGCTCGCGCGTGCGCCCGCTGAGCTCCAGCAGGCCGTCGGCGCGCTGCGTCAGCTCGGAGGCGATCGCGCCCAGGCCCGCGCGCGCGTCGCGCAGCGGCAGGCCCGACCAGCGCGCCAGGTCGCGATCGTCCGCCGGCGCGTGTCCCGCCAGATACCTGCGCGCGAGCTCCGCAAGCGCCCGCTCCCGCTCGGCCAGCGCCCGCTCGCGCTCCACATGCGCGCGCTCGCCCAGCCAGTCGCGCACCAGCGCGTATGCGTGCTCGCTGCCGTGCATCGGCCCCCGTACCGCCACGCCGCGCAGCGTCGCCGTCATCAACAGCTCCGTCAGCCGCTGCCCGTCCGTGGGCACGTCCGCGCGCTCGATGCGCTCGCGCAGCTGTGCGCGCGTGAGCGGCCCCTCGCGCTCCAGCGAGCGCTCGATCGCCGCCACCGCGCGCTCGGCGGCGTCCGGCGCGATGCCCTGGCTGGCGAGGCGGCGCGCGTTGGCCGTGCGCAGCGGCGGCGTCGTCAGCGCGTGCAACCACGGATAGTCCTCGCTCGCCACCAGGTGCAGCGTGCCGCGGTTCAGCCATGTGATCAGCAGCGTGCGCTCCTCGCTCATGGCGCGGTCCACGTCCGCCGCCCTCACGCCCGCGCTTCGCGCGCGGACCGCCAGCCGCGCCCCGCGCGGGTCCTGGCCCTGCACCGCCAGCAGCCGTCGCGCCACCGCCACCGCGTCCGCCGCCGGCGGGCCCGCCAGCAGCTGCGCGTGCAGGCGCTCCGCGTGCAGGCGATCGGCCGGCGCCCGTCCGGCGGGCTTGCGGGCAGCGGGCACCGCGGCTACGCGCGCGGCTCGCGCCACATGCCCCACGCGCGCGGCCCGCGCGGCAGGCGCAGCACGTCCGTCACGCGGAAACCGTGGCGCGCGTAGAAGTCGATGTTGCGCTCCTTCGAGGACTCCAGGTAGGCGCCCACGCCGTCCGCGTCGCAGCGCTCCAGCACCGGCGCCAGCACAGCAGAGCCGAGGCCGCGCCCCTGGGACGCGGGGTCCGTGCCGAGCACAGCCAGATACCAGTGGGGCGGCTGGGGCGGGTGCTCCTGCTCGAGCTTGTGCCAGCCGTACGCCACCAGCGGCATGCGCGCCAGCAGTCGCGGGTGCGCGAACGAACGGGTGAACTGCGCAGTGTCGCCCCACGAGATGCGCCAGCGGCGCGGCGGCGCCCACAGCGCGGCGCAGTCGAGCTCCGCCGTCGTCCACACCTCCTCGTCGCGCAGCAGCTGCTGCAGGCGCACCAGCTGGAAGCGCTCGAACGCGCGCTCGCGCAAGCGGTCCGGGCGCCACGCCCACGACGCGATCGGGTCGTCGTAGAAGGCGCGCGCGAGCATCCGCGCGAGCGCCGGCACGTCCGCGGGCGTCGCACGGCGGATCGTGGGGCTGTCGCTCACACCCAAAAAATACTCCCAACCGATGGCAGGTAGGCTGAGAGCCATGAGCGACACTGCGCAGGACAACGAGCCTCCCTACCACCTGTTCCTCGAGCAACACGAGCTGCCCGTGACGGCAAGCGCGCTGCGGCTGCTGATCTCCGACGAGGCGCACGAGCCGGGCATCCGCGCGCTCGCGCGCGACGTGCTCGCGGCGCTGGAGCAGCCGCCCGACGAGCGCGGCCTGGTCACCGTGTCGCTCGCGCCGCAGCAGATGAAGATCACGCACAGCGCCGTCAGGCTGCTGCTCAACGACCTGCAGCGCGAGCAGGAGGACGAGCGCGAGGTGCTGCGCGGGATCCTCGACAAGCTGCCCGACGAGCACACGATGCGCGCGATCGCGCTGGAGTAGCGGCCGCGCGGGCACAGCGCGAAGTCCCTCGCGACCGCGGAGAGATGCGGTCGCACGGGGCGGTCAACCCTGCGGACGAGGAAAAGTAGTTCAATGTCCGGTACGAGCGGATGCCACGGGTAGGCCCGCTCATACGAGGGAAGTTTTGATAGACAGAACTACACAGGGCATTCTGGAGATCGCCCGGAGCGTTCTGGCGGAGCTCGACCTCGATCAGGTGCTAGACCGCGTGCTGGAGTCGGCGCAGGAGCTCACCGAAGCGCGCTACGCGGCGCTGGGCGTGCTCAACGAGTCGCGCACCGAGCTCGCGCGCTTCCTCACGCGCGGCATCGACGAGTCCGCGCACGCCGCCATCGGCGCGCTGCCGCGCGGCCGCGGCGTGCTCGGCGCGCTGATCACCGAGCCGGCGCCGCTGCGCCTGTCCAACGTGGGACGCCACCCGCGCTCCTACGGCTTCCCCGCGGGGCACCCGCCGATGGACAGCTTCCTCGGCGTCCCGATCCTCGTCGGCGACACGCCGTACGGGAACCTGTACCTGACGGAGAAGGCCGGCGGCGCGCAGTTCTCCGACGTCGACGAGGAGGCCGTCGCGGTGCTCGCGGAGTTCGCCGGCGTGGCGATCGACCACGCGCGCCGCTACACGGGCGCGAGCGAACGCCGCGACGAGCTCGAGCGCACCGTCGCCGCGCTCGAGGCCACCACGCAGATCGCGCGCGCGGTCGGCGGCGAGACCGACCTCGACGTGATCCTCGAGCTGGTCGCCAAGCGAGGGCGCGCGCTCGTGTCGGCGCGCGCGCTGCTGATCGAGCTGCGCCAGCGCAACGAGCTCGTGATCGCCGCCGGCGCCGGCGAGCTGCCCGCTGGCCTGATCGGCCGCAGGGTGCCGCTGGAGGACACCGTCGCCAGCCACGCGATGCGCACCGGCCGCGCCCAGCGCCTGGAGGACGAGCTCACACGGGCGCGCTTCGACGAGCACGGCCTCGGCCGGCTGGGCGTGCACGCGGACGGCGGCCTCGCCGTGCCGCTGGTGTTCCGTGGCGCCACCCACGGCGTGCTGCTGGCGCTCGACCGCCTGCACGACGGGCCCGCATTCACCGTCGAGGACGAGCGGCTGCTGGAGGCGTTCGCGGCCAGCGCCGCCAGCGCCGTGGCGACCGCCCAGTCGATCGCGTCCGAGCGCAGCCGCCAGCGCCTCGCCGCCGCCGAGGGCGAGCGCCGCCGCTGGGCGCGCGAGCTGCACGACGAGACCCTGCAGAGCCTCAGCGCAATGCGCATCGGCCTGTCCGGCGCAGGGCGCTCGGAGCACCCGGAAGCGCTCCCGCAGGCAGTGCGCGTGGCGGTCGACCAGCTGGAGGACGCGATCACGAACCTGCGCGGGCTGATCACCGACCTGCGCCCCGCCGCGCTGGACGAGCTGGGCGTCCAAGCCGCGCTGGAGGGCCTCGCCGAGCGCACCACCCGCCACGGCCTCGAGGTCGACGTGAGCGTCGACCTCGCCTACGAGCAGGGCCGCGTGGGCACGCGCCACACGCCAGAGGTGGAGACGGCCATCTACCGCATCGTGCAGGAGGCGCTCACCAACGCCACCAAGCACGGCAACGCCAAGCGCGCGGTCGTCGAGATCACCGAGCAGGAGACGACGGTGCAGCTCAGCGTGCGCGACGACGGCGCCGGCTTCGACCCGGAAGCCGAGACAGACGGCTTCGGCCTGATGGGCATGCGCGAGCGCGCGCAGCTGCTCGGCGGCGAGCTGCTGCTCGACTCCACGCCGGGACACGGCACCACAGTCAAGTGCAGCATCCCCGTCGCGGGGCGTGCGGAGCGCCTCGCCGGCCCCAACGCACCCCGCCTCGCCGGGTAGCGACCCGCCCCCGTGCCACAATGCTCGCGCGCATGCGTCGGCTGGCCGCCATCTCCGCGCTGCTCGCGGGCGGCCTGCTCGCCGGCTGCGGCGGCTCCGGGCACGCGACGCCGTCAACGTCCACGCGCGCGAGCGCCGCTGCCGGCCACACGTCGGCCCCCGGCGCAACCGGCGCAGGCACCGCCGCGCCCGCGAAGGCGCTGGCGCTGGCATTCGCGAAGGCGGTGAACCTGCGCGCGGCGGACGTTCGGGGGCTGCGCGCGGGCTCCAGCCACGCACACGAAAGCGCCGCCGAAAAGCGCCGCGAACGGGAACTGCTGAGCTGCGTGGGCTCGCACTCGAGCTCGCCGAGCGGGCCCAGGGTGCTTGCGGAAGCGAGCTCCGGCAACTACGAACGCCAGCAGGGGCTGCTGAGCCTGGGCGTCAGCTCGGAAGTGACGGTCGCACGCACGTCCGCGTCGGCGGCGGGAGTGCTCGGGGCGATGCACAGCGCGCGCCTGCGGGGCTGCCTGTCGCACTACTTCAGCGTGCTGCTGCACGGCCACAGCTTCAGCGGCGCGAAGGTGGGCGCCGTTTCGATCAAGCAGGGGGCGCCGCCGGCGCGCGGCATGACCGGGAGCTTCGGGCTGCGCATCAGCGCGCCGATCATCCTGCACGCGATCCCGATCCCCTTCTACATCGACATCCTCGGCTTCGTCGACGGACCAGCTCAGGTGTCGCTGTTCACGTACGGCCTGCCGCGACCGTTCCCGGCGGCCGCCGAGGAACACCTGTTCTCGCTGCTGCTGGCGCGCGCGAGAGCCCATCGAGCCTGAGTCCGCCTCCCGTGGAGTGATCCGCGCGCGCCGCTCGTGCGCAGGAGCACCGAGCGCGAACGCGCGCGACACACGACCACAAGGGAGACGTGAGCATGTACAGCGAGCCGACGACACGCAAGGGCTTTCTCAAGAGCGCGGCGGTGGCGGGCGCGGGCGCGACTGGCATCGGCGCGCTGGCGCCGGCGGCGGCGTTTGCGAAGCGCAAAAAGGGAACGGTCACGCACGGCGACCTGGAAATCCTAAAAGCGGCGCAGATCGCGGAGGCGCTGGCGGTGACGACGTACACCAACATCATCAACACGGCGCCGTTCTTCAAGAACATCCCGAACGACGATCAGGCCTACCTGAAGGCGGCGCTGCAGGAGGAGATGTCGCACTACCTGCTGGAGGAAGGCGTCACCAAGAAGCCGACGCCGTTCACTTCGTTCTACTACCCGCCGAAAATGTTCGCGGACACGCAGACGACGCTGAACACGCTGGTGACGCTGGAGGACGCGTTCATCGCGGCGTACCTGGTGGGCGTGCGCCACTTCTCCAACGCGGACCTGCGCGTGACGGCCGCGCGGATCATGGGCATCGAGTCCGACCACCGCACGCTCGCGCGCGTGATCGGGCCGGACGTGGCGAGCGCGGACGGGGGCCCGATCACGCAGATCACGGGCATCCAGAAGAGCGCCGAGTCGGTGGCGCCGCCCAACAACAACGGCTACGAGCGCACGCTGTCGCTGGAGAACATCGGGCAGGCGGTGGAAGCGCTGCTGCCGTTCGCCGAAAAGTCGGCGGCGGAAAAGGCGGGCTTCGACGCGACCAAGCCCTACGCGTTCACCCCGTTCACGCCGACGCTGCCGGGCGCGCTCGGCGAATTCCACTCGTTCAAGGGCTGAGTCAAGGGCTGGCCGGCCCACGCGAGCTCAGCCGGCGCCGGCTGGCCCGCGGGCTGCGGCGGACCGCCGTTGCGCACACCGTCCTGGCTGTCCGCGACCTGCGCGTGGACGGCCAGGAACGCGGCCACCACACGCGGGTCGAACTGGCTGCCGGACGCGCGCTCGATGCGCGCGCGGGCCTGCTTGACGGGCCACGCGGGCTTGTACGGTCGCGCGTGCGTGAGCGCGTCGAACACGTCGGCGACGGCCACGATGCGCCCCACGATCGGGATGCGCTCGCCGGCGAGGCCGCTGGGGTAGCCGGTGCCGTTCCACCACTCGTGGTGGGTGGCCGCGATCACGGCCGCCATCTGCAGCACCGGCGAGCTGCTGCGCGCCAAGAGGCGCGCGCCGAGCGCCGCGTGCTCTTCCATCACGCGGTGCTCTTCCGGGGTGAGGCGGCCGGGTTTGAGCAGGATGCGGTCGGGTATGGCGATCTTGCCGACGTCGTGCAGCGGCGCCGCCTCGCGCAGGCGCCTGATCTGCTCGGAGCGCAGTCCCAGCCGCAGGCCGATGCGCGCGGACAGCACGCCAACGCGCTCGGCGTGCTGGAAGGTGTCGTCGTCGCGGTACTCCGCGGCCACCGCGAGCAGCTGCAGCGTCTCCGCGCGCGCGTCGTCGAGCTCGCACGTGCGCTCGACGACCTTGCGCTCGAGCGAGCGCGCGCTGTTGGCGAGCTGATGCTGCGCCTTGCGCTGCGCGTCGAGCGACGCGTCGTAGTAGTGCTGGACTTCCGCTTCGAGCCTGCGGCGGCGGTCCACGAACGCGCCCAGCAGCGCGCCGAGCGCGAGGAAGGCGACGCCGCGGTTGGCGAACCCCAGCGCCGTCAGCCGCTCGTGGTTGCGCTCCACGTCCCAGCCGGCGAGCAGCACGAACGCGACCACCGCGCCAGCCAGCCCGCCGCGCAGGCCCAGCCGCAGCGCGAGCACGCCGATCGGCAGCGCAAACAGCAGCCCCTCGCCGCCGCTCGCGCTGGGGTCGTTGGCGCGCAGCGCGTAGATGCCACCGAACAGGGCAAGCGCCAGCGCCAGTGTCGCTGCGACCCCCAGTCTCGGCCATCCGCCGCCCGGCATATGTTGCGCCCCCATGGTCAAGTAACTGCCCTAGGGATGATTCCGATACGCGAACCAGCGGGAAAGTGGACGAACGTACGAGCCGGCGGGCGGCTAATGCGCCGCTAATGCGCCGCGCCGAGTCGCTCGAGCACCTCCTCGCGATCGGTGCCGTGCTCGCGCAGCACGCGTTCGAAGTCCTCGCCGTACACGTGCATGACCGCCAGCAGGATGTCGCGCGTGGACAGCGCCCGCGCGCGCCGTTCGTCGGCGATGCGCACCGCGTACTCGGTCACGTGCGCCACCGCGTCGCGGTCGCGCGCGGCGGCGGCGGCGGCGGGCGCACCGGGCGGATCGCCGGCGGCGTCGTCCTCGCTGCCGGGCAGCGGCACCTCGCTGACGCCGAGCGCCTGCAGCGCGATGCCCACCTGGCCGTGCAGGCGCAGCACGCGCAGCCAGCGCTCGGCCTCGTCCTCGGACGTGCGCGCGAACGGCATTGCGGTGGACGCGATGCCGAGGGCGATGGCGGCGTCGGGGGCCAGTACGGGTCCGGGTCCGGCGTTCATATCGCTACCTCCGTGCGGGTGCGGTGTGCGTGCAGGTGGGCGACCTGCTGGCGCTGGAGCGTGGCGCGGGCGAGCCGGCCGGCGTGGCGGATCTGGAGCACGGCGGTGCCGTCGGCGCGCCCGGGTCCGCCGGCGGCGCCCGCGGTGGCGGCGTCGGCGGCGCCGCGCATCACCTCGGCGACCTCGTGGGGCGGTACGCCGCAGGCGAGCAGGAAGCGCTCGGTGCGGTCGCTGACGGCTTCGTGGCGGTCGAGCTCGACTTCCTCGACGAGCACGGTGGGCGGGTCGCCGTCGCGCCCGGCGGCGTCGCCGTGGACGTCGAGCAGGCACGCGGCCATGTCGTCGGGGCGCGCGTCGGCGATCGCGGCGACGCGCGCGAGCAGCGCAGAGGCGCTCGCGTCGGGGCCGAGCTGCTCGAGTGTGTCCACGAGCCGCTCGGTGCCGAACAGCTGCGTGCCGACGCGCGCCTCGGTGACGCCGTCGGTGTGGAAGCAGATCTGCGCACGGCCGGGAATGGACACGACGGTCTGGCGCGTGCCGGTGCGCATGCCGACGCCGATGGGCGGTGCGCCGGCGACGGTGACGAGCCCGCTGGGGAGGCCGAGCACGACGGGCGGTGGGTGGCCGGCGCAGGAGTACACGAGCGTGCGCTCTCGCGGGTTGTAGGTGGCGACGACGACGGTCGCGAACACGCCGCCGAGCTGGCGCTCGAGCACCGTGCCGGCGGTCTGGATGGCGTCGCGCGGCGACATGCCAGCCTCGAGGTAGGCGCGCAGCGTGAAGCGCACGAGCGCGGTGTGCGGCAGCGCCTGGCGTCCGTGCCCGGAGACGTCGCCCACGATCACCGCGAGCTGGCCGTCCTCGAGCGCGAACACGTCGTAGAAGTCGCCGCCGGCTCCTGGCCCGGCGGCGGGCTGGTAGGCGACGGACGTGCCGACGGGCCCGAGCCGCGCGGGCGGCACTGGCAGCAGCGCTGCTTGCAGCAGGCCGACGTCCTCGAGCAGCTGCGTGCGCTGGCGCTCCAGGCGCCGCGAGCGCAGCGCGGCGAAGCGCGAGCGCACCGCCAGCGCGAGCGCGAGCGCGAGCAGGGCGCCGATCAGCACGCGGATGCCGGCTGGCACGACGTCGACGATCTTGGTGATGGTGTTGACGATCGGCGAGGGGCGGCCGTGCGCTCTGGCGGCGTGCGAGGCGGTGAGCGGACGCCGCGCGGCGGAGGTGGTCGTGGCGTGCGCGGCTGTGGCGCCGGCGGACGTGGCGCCTGCGCCGGCGAACGCGGCGACGGCGCCGCGTGAGGAGCCGACGGCGCGGTGCCGGCGGGCGCGAACCGCATGCCGCAGTGCGCGCGGCGCGCGGGAGCCGGCGCCGGCGGGGGTCGTGCCGACGGCGGGGGTGGTGCCGACGGCGGGGGTGGTGCCGACGGCGGGCGCCGGCGACGGCTGGGTGGAAGCGGGCGCTTGGGGAGCGCTGGCGAGCGGCGCGGCGGCAGCGGCAGCGGCGGGCTGGGTGAGCGTTGGCGCGACGGGCACGGGCTTGGGCACGGGTGGGCCGGCGGCTTCGTGTTCTTCGCCTTCGCCGGCTCCGCCGCTTTCGCCTTTGCCGGCTTTGCCTTTGCCTTTGCCTTCACGCGGCCGTTTGGTTTTGCCGCCTTCTTTGCCTTCTTTGCCTTCTTTGCGGCGCCGCGCCTGCGCGCCGGGGGTCAGCTGCGGTGCGCTCGCTTCTTCGGCGGGGGTTGTTTCCTGTCCGCCAGCCGCGGCTTCGGCTTCGCTGGAGGACCCCGTGGAGGCTGGTTCGGTGCTGGTCTCGCCGGCCGCGGGCATGCTGGCTTCGGCCGGCGCGGGCTGCGCGGCGGGAGTCTTCTTGGCGTGGTCGCGCTTGGCGGTAGCGGTGGAGATGAACGCGAGGCCGAGGGCGCAACACGCGAGCAGCGTGGCCACGAGGCGCAGGCTCGATTTTGCTCGTGCGCGAGCCACGGCGTTCAGCCCGCTTGGGCGGCGGTGGGGTCGAGGTGCGCGAGCGCGAGCGCCCGCTCGAGCGTGGGCGCGATCACGAACGCGCCGTCCATGCCGGACAGCTCGAAGATCTTGAGCAGGTTGGCGCGCCCGCAGACGAGCACGAGGATGCCGCCGCCGGGGAGGCCGCGGTTGACGCCGACGAGCACGCCGAGCGCGGTGGAGTCCATGAACGTGGTCAGCGACAGGTCGAGGATGAGCTTGCTGTGGCCCTCCTCGAGCGCGTCGACGAGCGTCCACTTGAGCCGTGGCGCGCTGGCGAGATCGAGGTCGCCCTGCACCGAGATGAGGCTGGTGCGGCCATCGAGCTCGCGGCGCCCGATGGCGAACGGCACCGTTGCCGGTGTCGAGGTTGCGGTGGTGTCGGCTCTGCCCAGCATCTCCCTCCTTAGCTCCGCGCGCGATGCTGTCGCGCGCGAGGTACGGGTTGGTCCCGAACGACGATGCCTGCGTCCGGGCATCCAGTACGGACCTCGACAGGCGCCCGGCGGGGGATCAATGGCGGGGGTCGATGATCGAACAGATGTCCAGAAGCGCCGAGACTGAGTTGAGCCCGAGCGTCGATCCAGGTCAGCGCTCGGAGATGAACGGCTCTCGGACGCAGATGCCGCCCGCGGGGGTACACTCCGTTCGAACATGGGGGCTGGTTCGCGTTTCTCGGCACAGGGCAGGGAACTGGGGCGCACCGTGCGCGTGCGCGCGGCGTGTTGGGCCGCGGGCACGACGGCAACGGTTGCCGCGGCAGCTGCTTTGCTGTGTCTCGCATCGCCGGCGGGAGCGCAGGAACCGGGGCCCGTGACATTCGCGACGGCGCAGCCGCTGGTGCTGAAGTGGGGGCAGTTGAAACACGGAAAGAGCGTCGAAGTCTGCAATGGGGGACGAGCAGCGATCACCCGTCTCAAAGTCGTGGCGACGGACTTCTCGTTCGAACGCAAGGGCGAAGGCAAGGCGCTACCGACGGCCGCGGTGATCAAGACCGCTCCGCCGCACCATCCGATCCGTCCGGGCTCCTGTGCACCGGTCCGCCTCTCGCTCGCCAGCGAACTACCGCTGGAATCGAAGGAATACCAAGGGTCGCTGCTACTGGTTGCGGCTGGCGGTGGCAGCGCGCGTCTGCAGACGACCGTCGCGGTCCCAGCCCCGATCATGCCGGGGCCGGCGGCGGCGACGGAACCGGCCAGCGTCTCGATCCACAACGCGGAGCCTTGGAGCACCTCAGGCGACGCGGTGCTGCTGCTGAAGGAATCGTCGACCGCGGAAGCGGAACTGTCGGCGGCAGCTGCCTGTCACGGCAGCCATCGCTGCTTCATCGGCAACCTGTACCAGGGCGAACGGACCGTTCGCGTTGAAGTGAGCGGCACGCTGAAGCATGGAGAACACGTGCTGGAACTGCCGATCCACCTGGACGGCTCGAGCCACCCGGTGGGTACGTATGAAGGCAGCGTGACGCTCCCGGGCGTGACACAGTCGATCAAGGTCAAGCTGAGCGCACAGGACGGCTGGTGGTGCGCAGTGCTCGCGCTGCTGCTGGGTGTGGCCTTGACAGCCGGCGGGCAGTGGTGGAACGGACACGGACGACCCAAGCGCGCGCTGCTCGAACGCAGCAGGGCGCTGATCTCACAGTACGACGTGACCGTGGCTACGGGACGCGCGCGGATCACACCGAAGGACAGCAATGTGCGCGCATATGTGAAAGCGGTCGAAGATGCAATCAGGGTCTACGCGCGCAGCGTGGCGGTGCTGGAACCCAAGAGCGAAGCGTACAAGCAGATCGACGAGGCGCTGAAGCTCGCCGAAGCGGACGCGGAAGTGTTCGGCGGAGCGCTCGAGCGAGCCCTCGATCGACTGTGGCCGGAGATCGACAGCACGACTGCGTTGCTCAGCAAGAAGGCAGTGCCGGAATCTCCGGAGATCCTCAGGCTCGCGGCGGAGCTGGTCAACCCCGGAGAGCTCGGCGTCGGCGAGGCGACGCAGCACGCCAAGCAGGCAGAACAGCTCGCTCCAGTACTTGCCGCTTGGCGCAAGCTCACGACGCGAGTGCTCACCAACGTCGTATGGCTGAAGGCGCTGGACGGCGAGATCGACAAGCTCACCACCGAGGCCGCCAGAGAAGGCGCGCGCAACACGCTCGAGGAGGCGGGGCTCACCCTGTCCGACGTGCGCAGAAGCCTGTTCGAAGCGACAGACCCGGCCGAGATCGCAGCGATCCGCTCGTCGGCCCAGCTGTCGCATGCGCTCGGCCAGATCGCAGCCACGGCGAATAAATACAAAGTCGAAGAACCCGACCCGGAAGCACCGCTGTCGAGCGTCGCCGGCGACCTCGAAGCCGTCGGCTACAAGCTGCGCAAAGGCGCCGCGCTGACGGTCGCGACCGTCAAAAAGGAATCGGTGAACGCGCGCGTTCGACCTGCTCGCCCGGCGACCATGCCACCGTCGAAGTGGTGGGTACTGGTCGGCGACTCGATCGTGCTGCTCGGCAGCGTGGTGGCCTCAATCGTGGCTGGCCTCAGCGCCTTCTACTTCTACAAGACGTTTGGCTCGGTCGAAGACTATTTGACCGTGATCGTCGTGGGGACGGCGGCCCAGGTGGTGTTGAAGGCGGTGGTCAACCATACGGAAGTCCTGCTGCACGACATCTCACCGCAGACTGCAACCTCGGCGGCACAGGTCCTGCTACCGAAAGCACCGGCCGCGCTCGCGCTGGCGACGCCCCCCGCACCCCCCGCGCCCTCCTAGCCGGGCCACCCCGACCGACGCCGGCCCTGCAGGCGCCTATCGCAGCAACGCGAGGAATCGCACGATGTCGTGAAATCTCCGCGGCGGGAGACGCCTGAACGACGGCATCGGGGCGCGAGGGTCCGCAAGGGCGTGGGCGATCGCTCGTTCTGAGAGCTTCGAGCCGACGTTAGTGAGGTTCGGGCCCGGTCCCCGATTGCCGTTGTCGCCGATCCGATGACATGCAAGGCATCCTGACCGCGCGAGAACGCGCTTGCCAGCTTCGAATTCGCTCAGCTCGCGGCCTCCGGCACGCTCGACAGCGGCCGGGGTCGGCAATTCCAGGCCGGGCTGCGTGGCTTCGACTTCGCCCGCGAGGAACAGCAGCACGCGGGCGCCGGAACGGCAGCGGCGAGGCTTCGACAGCAGACAGCCGGGCAAGGTCCCGAGCGTCGCTCGAGAGGACACCAGCCAGGCACCGTCCACTTCTTCCAGCTCGAGCTTGATAGGACCCGCGCTGTGGATGACGCTCTCGGTTGTCCCGGACTTCTCGCCGACCGTGGTGACGAACGTGAAGCTCAGTTTCAGCGTCGCGTGCTGACCCGCCGCTTCGAGGTTCTGCACGGTGGGATCCACGGACAAGCCGGGTTCCGCGCGGGGTTCATTTGGGGCGGTCAGTGCGAAATCGCGGCTCGCGGCGGCTGTACAGCTGGCACCGGGAGCCGACCCTTGGACGAGCTCGGCGGCGACGGCTGGCACGAGGGCGCCGCACAAGGCCGCAGCTTCATGGTGCAGCGCGGCCTGGAATGGAGCCACCGCTGCGCGCGCGATGGCCGCTTCCGGGCCGCTGCGCGGTCGTGAGTGAGTGAGCCCTGCTGCCGGCCTGGCGGCCAGGGATCGCGGCGCGCGAGACACACGCCCCAAAGGCGTACCTCGTCGATTCCGGGCTGCTGGCCGAAGAGATCGATCTCGTGCTCGAGAGCCGCTCCGGAGAGATCGCCGATCCTAGTGGCGACCTCTGCGCGTCCAGTGGCCTGATCGGTGAACATAACGCCCGGATCGTCGGATCGTCTGGCATATCAGGCCGCAAGGTCGGCGAGCAGCCGGTTGAGCACGAGCTCCTCCTCGATTCGCCGTTCAGCATGGCGCATCGTCTCGCTGAGGCGCGGATCCCAGCTTGCATGTACCGCAGCTCCGACAAGCGGCTGATGCGACGCCACAGCGTCTGCTGCGCGCATGTATGCCTCGGTGTCGAACTGCCATGCCTCGAGCGGCAGCCGGCGGTGCAGCACGTTGCCGATGCGTATCCCGCCCCAGTCGAAGTCGCCGTGGTGGACCAGCCGCGCGCCAGCCGCTCCGAGCGCCCCCAGCAGCAGCATGGTGGCGGCGCCCGGCTGACCGCTGGTGCACACGAGCGGGGCGCATTCCTGCCCGAGGCGGTCGGCGGCAACGGCGACGACGACGGGGTTCTCACAGATGTACACCGTCTGCCCCGAGAGTCCCTTGCGCGTGGCGCCCGCCCAGCTCGGCATGTCGCGCACGAGCTGGCGCAGTGTCAACCAGACCGGCTGCCCGCCCTCCTGAGCGGCTTGCAGGATCCGGCCCGACGCGGTGTGCTGCTCGCCTGGCAGGCCCAACGCGAGCACGGTGCTCGACAGGTCGTCGCACAGCAAGCCGACGCTGGCCCACGCCTCGCGACGCGCCTCGGCGTAGGACTCGCCGGGACCGGGGCCTGCGAGCCCCGAGAACGCCCTGACCGCGCCGAGCGCGAGCGCCGCGAGCGGCCTGCCGTCATCGAGCGCGTGTGCGCCACCGGCGACGCGCGCTGCGAAGCCGGCCAGCGGCTGGCCGTCGGCGGGAAGCGCTTCGAGCACCGCCGCGAGACGCTCGAGCAGGGCTCGCGCAACCTCGGGGTCGGGCTGCGTGCGCTTGACCGAACCCGAGCCGCGCAGTCGCTCGAGCCACACGGCGAGCCTCTCGCCTCCTGGCGCACCCGCCTGTACCAGCCCGCTCACAAGCCCGGTGAGCGGCGCAAACGTCTGCTCCCAGGCGTGTCGCTCAGCCGTAAGCGCATCCGCGCGCACGAGCACAGGGCCCGTGATCGCCACCACCGCCGCCTCCAGGCCCTCCGCACAGGCGCCCGAGCTGCGCAGCACCTCGTCCACGGCCCGCAGCGGCACGCTCAGCGCACGCCCCGCGCGCGGGGGACGACCGAGCAGCCGCTGGGCCGCGCGGCGCTGGGCGCTCGACGCGTCCGCGAGCGTGACAGCGCCGTCGAGCGGCTGACCCAGCTCGATCCGGCGCCGCACCCGCGCGAGCAGCCACGCGAGCGCCGGGTCGCCGAGCAGCCGCGCAAGCCGCTCGTCGTTTGCGGACGAGCCGTTCAAGCGCTCGAGCTCGGCGTCCCCCATGGGACCTCCCCATTTGGCTGGAGATCCTCTGTCTCAACCTCATCTGTCTCCGCCTCCTGTGTCTCCGCCGCGACGCTCGCCACCGGCCGCTCCACCCGTGTGCGCGTCGCGCCGTCCCACTCCCAGTGGCTGACGAGCACCGCGGGAATGCCGTCCATGCGCGCGAGCTGCGCGATCGCGAGACCGGGCACCTCGCGGTAGCAGCCCCACTCGCGCTCGCTGGTCATCACCACGTCCAGGTCGAACGCGGTGAGCAGCCCGAAGCACTTGGCGCGCGAGTCGTCGTCGACGCCGGCAAACGCCTCGTCGAGCATCACCAGACGCGGCGCGCAGGGGTTGCCGGCTGAGTTGTAGTAGGAGGACGCCGCCGCGAACAGCGGCACGCTCGCGGTCAACACGCGCTCCCCGCCGGAGGCGGGACCGGTCGCGCTGCGCCACGCGCCGCCCTGATGGCGCTCGATCGCGAAGCGATGCCAGCTGCGGTAGTCGAGCGCTTCGGTCAGGTGCTCGATCCACGTCCCCGCGACATCGCGCGAGCGCACCTCCTGGATCTGCGCCTGCAGGAAGGCCCCGACGGCCGCGCGATCGTCCTCGGACCATGCGTCGGCGGACTGGCGCAGCAGGCGGTCGCGCGCCTCGGCGAGGCCCTGCGGGCCGTCCTCGGCGACGCGCCAGCGCAGGCGCAGCCGCATGCCCGTGCTCGTCGGGCGGCCGGCCAGCTCGCCGTTGACCTCGCCGACGCGCTGCTCGGCATCGGCGATCAGTTCCTGCAGCGTCCCCGCGACCTCGCCCACGAGATGGTTCTCGAGGATCTCCCGCTCGCGCTCGTCGAGCAGGCGCTCGCGGTCGGCGACCTCCTCGGCCAGCGCCCCCGCAAGCTCGGGCACCGTGGTGGTGCGCCCGCGGAACACGATCTCGACGACGATCCCCTCCTCGGGCATCGTCGCGGACGCGTTGTTGCCGTGGCGGCGCAGCGCGTCGGCGAGCGTGTTCAGCTCGTCGGTCACGCGGCTGGACGCGCGCCGCAGGGCGGGCTCGTCGTCGGGCGCGTCGGCGAGCTCCTGCTCGATCAGGCGGGCCACGCGCAGCCCCGCCCTGACGCTCCACTCCTCGCCCTCCGCGGGAAGCTCGACGTCGCCCAACGCGACCCCGATCAGGCCGGTGCTCGCAAAGCGCCGCAGCGCGTCGACATCCGCCAGGCGCTGCTCCGTCGCCTGCTGCAGCTGCACCGCCAGCTCCTGAAGGCGGCCTTCCTCCCTGCCCTCGTCGCGCGTCGCTCGCGAGCGCCGCTCCTCCGCCTCGGCCTGGGCCTGCGCGTTCGCGCGCAACTCGCCTGCGACGCCGGCGAGCCGGCGCTGCAGCTCGGCGACCGCCGCTCCCACCGTCTGCGCGAGTGTGTCGTGACGCTCCGTGCGCTCGAGCGCTTCGCGTTCAGCCGCCCCCCGTCGCTCGTCGTGCTCCAGCAGCTCTCGTGCGGCGCCGTCGAGGTCCTTGCCAGCCTGCGCGGCTGCCTCGCGAGCGCGATCGAGCGCGACGATCGACGGCCACATCCCCGCGAGGGCAACCCCAAGCGCCTGCAGGCCAGCGCGCACGCCGTGGAGCCCCTGATGCTCGGCCGGCAGGCCCAGCTCGGCGGCGGTCTCGAGCACGGCCTCCCGCGCCCGCGTCGCCGCCGCATCGGCGTCTTGCAAGCGCTTGGCCGCCGTTGCGATGAGCTCGTTGAGCCGCGCCTGCTCGGCGTCGAGGCCCGCGAGCTTGCCGTGCGCGTCGCGGAGAGCCTCATCGCCCGGCATCGCACGCAGCTGCTCGTCCAACTCGATACCGCGCAGGCGCAGTCGCTCGCGCTCGGAGGCCAGCTCGTCGAGGCGTCGTGCCAGCTCGGCGCGACGGTGCTCCAGCTCGGCCAGCCTGGTTCGGCGCGCCGCGTCGCGTGCGCCGCGACCGATGAACGCCGCCGCCTGCTTGCTCCACAGGCCACGCAGCACGCCGTTGCGGAACTCGCCCTCCGGCGTCACCCACACTGAGCCCGCATCCTGCGCGAGCGCGACCGCGTCGAGCACGCGGCGCACCGCCTGCTCGCCCACCGCGCGTGCGTGCGGATCCGTCGGATCGAGCGCCGGCTCGAGCACGTCGCTCAAGCGCGCGACCGCGGCGCCGGCGCCGCGTGCCGTGGGACCGTCCGGGGCGTCCGTCGTGCGCGAGCCGTGGCCAGCATCCGGCGCGAGCAGCACGTCCGCGGTCCCCGGCGCGAGCAGCTCGCCGTGGGGGCTCACCCACGCGTCGAGGATCCCCGACGCCTCAAGCGCCGCCTCGATCCCGGCGCGCCGCTGCTGTGGCACCCCCGAGCGGAAGTCGACGAGCAGCCACAGCGGAGCGCCGGCGCGTCCCTGGCGCGCGGCGGGGTCGCGCGTGTGCGGGACCGGCGGCGCATCGTGCTCACCGGCGCGCAGCCGCTCAATCGAGGCGTCGAGCTCGCTCGCGAGCTGTGTCGCCTCGAGCTCGCCCGCCTCGATCGCCGCCTGCTCTCGCGCGAGTGCCGCACTCGCGTGACGGCCCGCCGCGCCAACGCCGCCGGCAAGCGGGTTGGGGCCGCTGAGCGTCTCCACCCACAGCTCCAACGCGGCGAGCATCTGCGGGGAGTCCGTGACTGCAAAGGCCGTAGCCGTGTCGATGTACGCGCGGGCCGCACCGACCAGATCGCGCGCGACCTCGTCCACGAGCTTGCCCGCCTGCACGCGTCGCTCGGCCAGCGCCGCGGCTTCGCCTGCGCGCTCATCGTGGCGTTCGCGCGCGGCAAGCAGCTCGCGCCGGCGCTCGTCGGCGGCCGCCAGCAGCGCCCCGAGATGATCGACCGCCCGCTTCTGGCGCTCGACGAGCTGCTCGGCGCGGCGACGCAGCTCGGGCGCATCCGTTGCGGGGGAGGCGTCGATCGCGCTGTCCACCGACTCGGCGTAGATGGTCGCGACGCCGGCCGCGAGCGCCTGCTCGGTGGCGCCTGCGCGGACACGCGTCAGCTCCTGCGCCGCCTGCGACGCAGCGGCGTCGGCGTCGGCCTGTCGCTGCTTGTGGTGCTCCATTCGAGCGACTCCCTGCTCGTGCGCGGACCTGGCCCCCGCCGCGCGCTCGGCGGCGCGGCGGGCGTCCTCGGCGGCGCGCTCCAGATCGCGCGCGCTGCGCGCCTCCGGGCTTTCGCGCAGCGCGTGTTCGCGGGCACGCAGGCGCTCCTGCTCGGAGCGCAGGCCGGTCAGCGCATCCGTCGCCTGCGCCAGCTCGGCACGCGCCTTGCCATGAGCATCCTGGGCCTCGGCCAGCTCGCGGCTGACGCGGTCGAATGCGGTCTGCGAGCGGCGCGGCGGGGCGGCGCGCCGCCGGCACGCGATCCGCGCGTAGTGGCGGTATGTCTGCAGGTAGGCGTTGGCGGCGTCGCGTGCCTGCACCATCGCGGCCAGCGTGTCGCGTTCCTCCTCCAGCCCGCGGAAGGCCTCGGCGACGTCCGCGATCAGGGCCTGGCCGAGTGGCGGCAGGGCGCCAGTGAGCGCGGCGGAGAGGTGGCGCTCGTCGGGGCGCTTCGACAGCTGGGGCGCACGGATCTTGATGAGCAGGTCGATCAGCGCGCCATAGCGCTGCTCGCCGAGCGCAAACAGCGCCTCGTCGACCGCCCGCCGGTAGGTTCGCGCTGTCCGATGCACGGCGCCGCGCGCGCCGATCGCGTCCTCCAGGCGATCTCGAGTCATGGCGATGCGGGCGCTGTCGACCAGCGTCAGGTCCTCGCCGACGCGCTGGTCGGTGATGAAGAACCAGTGGTCGGCGATGCCGCGGCCGGCGACCGCCTTCAAGCCGCAGCCGAGCGTGCAGAAGTGGGCGTCCCCGTCGGCGTCGAGCCGGCCGAGCTCAAGCCACGTGTAGCCCAGTCGCTCGGAATTGGGGTGCTCGCCGCCGAGCAGCAGGTTCCAGTCCATGCGCTTCTTGGGGTCGGCGTCCGGCTCAACACGGTGGGGCGAGAGCTCGCCGTCGAGCAGGAACGGCAGCGTGAGCGCGAGCACCTTGGACTTGCCCGTGCCGTTGTTGCCGCGCAGCAGCAGCCGGCCGTCGCGGAAGTGGAACTCCTCCTGGTCGTAGTAGAAGACGTCCACCAGGCCGGCGCGCAGGGGTTGCCAGCGCTCGCGCTCGGGCTGCGGCAGGCCACGCAAGCTCACCGGGAAACCAGCCTCACGCCAGCTCCAGCTGCTCGGCAGGCTCGGCGATCGTCGGCGGGGCGAGCGCGAAGCGCGCAAGCGCGGGCAATGGCGCGACACCGTCGGGTCCGCGCCGCACGAGCCGCAGCGCCGCGAGCCGCTCGAGCGCCGCCTCCACCAGCAGCGCCTCGGCGCCCGGCTCCTGGGCAGCGCGGCGCCAGTACGCCTTGTGCTCCTCGGCCAGACCTCGCACGAGCCGGCACAGCTCGTCCTCGGGTACAGGTCGCGACCCCGCGGGGTCGACCTCGAGCATCTGCTCTGCCGCTGCGCCGTCCCCGAGCCGCCGCGCCAGGTGCTCGGCCAATAGCAGCGTCACGTGACCGTCAGTGCCGACGTCGGGCATGCGCACGTCGGTCAGGTCGTCGTCCGGGTCGACCATCGCGATTCCCTCCGCGCGGATCTCCGCGACGAGCCCCGTCAGCTCCGAGACGCGTCGCGTCAGGGCAGCGCGCTGGCCGGTGAGGTACGCCAGCTGCTCGGCGTCAAGCTCCTCGTAGTAGAGCACCGGATCGTCGAGCAGGCGCCGCGTGAGGTTGTGGCGCACGGCGCGGTTGCGCAGCTCCTCGGCTTCGGGCAGCGGGTCGGCGGCGAGCTGGGCGAGTCGCTGCTCGAACTCGGCCGCGGCGATCGTGGAGGGCCCGCGCGAGGGCGCGAGCACGCCGGCCAGCACCCGGCGCTGCACGTCGTAGAGCGCGTCGCCCTTGTCGCGCAGGTAGGAGTCCTCGTCGCCCGCCACCCTGCTCAGCACGCCGAGCTCCAGCAGCAGCCGCACGACCGCGACCAGATCGCCGCGCTCCTCGCGCCCGCTCAAGCCAAAGGCGAGGCCGGCGCTCGCGAGCTGCTCGTCGGCCGCGGCATGGATCGTCCTTTCGGCGAGGCGGCCCAACGTGATCTGGGCGTCCGAGCGCTCGAGCACCGACAACGCGAGGCACGTGAGCACGTAGCGCCGGCGTGTAAACGGCGCGCGCGAGCGCGGGTCGCGGGCCGGGTGTGTGGGATCGTCGGTGGCTGGCGCCAGCTTTGCGAGCCTCGCCACCTCGCTGTCGACGATCAAGCGCCAGCCGGTGTTTGCGTCAAACCACGCGCGAAGCTCGGTCGCGTAGCGGCGCACGACGCGGAAGTCCTCTCCTTGAGCGCCGCCGGCTCGCAACAGCGGACAGCGCAAGAGCGCGCGCACAGCCCGCCGCATGCTCTCCTCTCTGGCGCTCTCCAGAGCGCTGTCGAGGGGATGGCTCATCCGTTCGAGGCCGAGCCGAGGTCGGCGATCTCGATCACGTGGTCGGGCCCGCGGAAGACGCCGGCGGGAGTTCGGACCTCGACGATCGGGGCGTCTGCGAGCGCGGCGAGGCGCACGCCGAGCGTGCCGTCAGCGGTCGTCGTGGAGACCTCGCGGCGGTCGCGGCGGCGCGCTGCGAGGGCGTCGCCCAGCAGCAGCAGGAACAGGCCGAAGGCATCGGGGTCGAGCTCACCCAACTCGCCAAGCTTGGTGGGCCGCCCGGTCGCAAGACGCGCTCGCGCGGCCGCTGTCTGCTCGCTCTGCTTGGCGGCGAGCTGCGCCAGCAGGCGACGAGCTTCCTCGCGGTTGGCGATCCGGTTGGGGCGGCCGCGACGCTCATAGCTGCCGGTGCGGCGCAGGCGCGGGCTGATGTGCAGCGGCGGCGCGTCGCGCCACGACGTGGACGGCTGCACGGGGCTTTCCTCGCGGGCGATGCGCGTGTCGCCGTCGAGCACCAGATGACGCGAGCCGTACAGTCCGAACGCGCTGCGCCACAACCGGTGCATCGCGCCGTCATCGGGCGCCTCGGCGAACCACAGCGCCAGCGCGCGGAAGTCGGCCGAGCGGTCGGAGCGTCCGGAGCGGCGCTCGTTGAGACTGGCGACGACGGCTAGAAGATCCGGGATCGCCTGGCGGGCGCGGCTGCGCAGGAGCTTGGCCTGGCTCGGGTGGCCGGGCTCGGACACGAACCACTGGCGCAGCCCCTGCCAGCGCTCCCCCCACGCCGCCATTTCGGCCCGATAGGCGAGCTCACGAGAATCGTGATCGTGCGCGGCCAGCCCCTGGCGCCGGCCGTCGTCGTCGCTCGGGGCGTCATCGCCTCCCAGCGCGTCATCGCCGCGGCGCGCGCCCGCGCGGCCGCTCCCGACCTCGCCGCCCGGGGCCGCATCTTCGGCGTCGCGGCGGGCCACGATGCCAAGCAGGCGACTTACCTCCCCATCCTCGAAATCGAGTAGCAACCCGGAGATCTCCGCGCCGACGGTGACGAGATCCTTGATGAAGCGCTCCAGGTAGTCGACGAGGCGATCCTTGTACGCGAGGAACGCGTCCACGTCGGCGTCGTGAAGCTCGATCGTGCGCCGCAACGAGCCCATGAAAGCCTGGGCGTTGTCGGCGAGATCTTCGAAGCGATCGACGAGGCCGCGCAGCAGCAGCCCCAAACGCGCGGCATCGGGGTCGGCCTCGCCCGCCAGCTCGCGCAGCGCGCGCAGCTGCGCGGCGACGTCCGCGAGGGCGACCGCCTGCAGGGCGCCGCGCCTGCCGAGCTGCTCCTCGTACACGCCGAGCGCCCGCTCGGCAGCCTCGCCGGCATGGGTGAGCTGATAGAGGAACCGCGCGCGATGGAAGTCCTCGACCGTCGTGACGCGACTCGTGTCGGGGTCGGCGCGAAGGTTGCCCCACTCCACCAGCTGTCCAAGTGCGTCCGCGAGCGCATCCGCTTGGACGTGTGCGGTTGGCTCAGCCCCGGCGAGCGCCTCGTGGAGGTCCTCGACGCGCAGGTGCACGACGAATCGCCGCTTCGCGGCGACGAACTCGCCCATCAACTGCCGATACAACGCGACATTTGGTGTCGCGAGGTGAGCGAACGGCCTGAACGCTGAGGGCTCCACAAACGAGCACGTTAGCCTTCGGCGGGGTCGCCGAGCGCTGTGCGCTCCGCGGCGTGCGCAAGTTTCGCGCACGTGTCCACGAGCAGCTCGCTCAGGTTGCGATCCCCAACCTCCACCGGAGCGGGCCCAAGCTGGCGCAGCAGCGCGTAAGGCGCCTCGCCGGCTAGTGGGTTCACGTGGAATGCCTCCAGCTCGGAGCCGCATGACCAGAACGAGTCGAGCACGGTGGACAACGGAGCGCCCGACGCGGACAGGTCAGGGGCGTTCGCCGAGGGCGCCGTCACGTTGGCGCCGCGAGCGGCGGGCGCGCGCCGCGTGCGCAGGCGCTCCACGAGCTCATCCCGATCGCGACCTCTCCAGGTGAAGATCAGGAATGGATCCTCGTCGAAGCGCTCGGCGAGGATGTAGTAGGTGGCAGCGATGTGCTTGCACGGATTCGCCCCGTCCGGGCACGTGCACGTCGCCCTCAGCTCGCTCGCAGCGCGCGGGAACAGCGCGAGCGTGCACGAGTCGAACAGCTCCTCGATGTCGGGCGGCATCTCGCCCGCGAGCAGCTTCGCCAGCGGCAGGACCTGCGAGGCCATCGCCTTCTCGGCCCGGCGCCACTGGCTCTCGGACAGCGCTTTGAAACGGATGCGCACGCGGTACGGCGAATAGCGCGACCCCTGGACCTTCGCCAGCACCACCCCATGCTCGATTTCCAGCTCGACGACCTGGCCGGAACGGGCGTAGCTGCGTCCGCGCTTCAGCCGCGAGCCGACACCGAAGGACTCGAGCAGCTCGATGAACCGCCTCGACCACCACGTCTCGCCGATTGCGCCGTGCCGGCTGCGCGCCTCGATGCCGCCGTCCGCCGGCAACGGCCGCGAGGGCTCATAGAACGAGTAGTCATCGAATGGGACCATCGTCAGTCGGCCACCGCATCGGCCGACAGCGTCACTAGCTCGCGCAGCTGGGCGGTGTCGAGCTCGGTGATCCACGCCTCGCCGGTCCCCACGATGCGATCCGCCAGATCCTTCTTGCGATCGATCAGCGTGTCGATTCGCTCCTCGAGCGTGCCCACGCACGTGAGCTTGCGCACCTGCACGTTCTTGCGCTGCCCAATCCGGAAGGCGCGGTCGGTCGCCTGATCCTCGACCGCGGGATTCCACCAGCGGTCGAAGTGGACCACGTGGTTGGCCGCGGTCAGGTTGAGCCCGGTGCCGCCGGCCTTCAACGACAGCACGAACACCGACGGCCCGCCGTCGGACTGGAACCGCTGCACCATCTCGTCGCGCGCGCTCCTGGAGGTGCCGCCGTGCAGGAACATGACCTCACGGCCGAGGCGCTCCTGCAGATGCGCGCGCAGCATGTGCCCGAACTCGCTGAACTGGGTGAAGCAGAGCGCGCGATCGCCCTCGGCAAGCGCTTCAGCGAGGATCTCCTCCAGGCGCGCGAGCTTGCCCGAGCGCCCATCCAGCTGAGAGCGATCCTTGAGCAGGTGCGCTGGATGGTTGCAGACCTGCTTGAGCTTCACGAGCGCCGCCAGAATCACGCCTGAGCGTTCGATCCCCTCGACCTTCGCGGCCTTCTGCAGCATCTCCTCGACGACCGCCTCGTACAGGCTCGCCTGCTCCTTGGTCAGATGGCAGTCGACGCGCATCTCGATCTTTTCCGGCAGGTCGCCGATGATCTGCTTGTCGGTCTTCAAGCGGCGCAGAATGAACGGGCCCGTCGCCTGGCGCAGCAGCGCCGTGGCGTGCTCGTCGCGGTAGCGCTCGATCGGGCGCGCGTAGCAGCGCTTGAACGTCGCCGCCGGGCCCAGCAGCCCCGGGTTGAGGAAGTCCATGATCGAATGCAGCTCCGTCAGGCGGTTCTCGACCGGCGTGCCGGTGAGCGCCACCCGGTGCCTGGCTCGCAGCGAACGGATGGCGCGCGTCTGCTTGGTGTCGATCGTCTTGATGTTCTGTGCCTCGTCAAGCGCAAGCCGCCCCCACTCGACGGCGCCGAGCGTCTCGCGGTCGCGGGTTGCGAGCGCGTAGGTCGTGATCACAAGATCGCTCGCGCGCGCCGCGCGGGCGAACTTCTTGTCTGCGAGCCGCTCGGCGCCGTGGTGCACGTGCACCCGCAGGCTCGGCGCGAACCGCTGGGCCTCGCGCTCCCAGTTGCCGACGACCGACATCGGGCAGACGAGCAGCGTCGGCGCCAGGCGCTTGCGCCGGCCCCCGCCGCCTTTGCCCTGGCGCTCTGCGTGCTCGCGCTCGGCGAGCAGCAGCGCCAGCAGCTGCACGGTCTTGCCGAGGCCCATGTCATCCGCCAGGCACGCGCCGAGACCAAGGCTCGACAGGAACGACAGCCAGGCAAGCCCGCGCTGCTGATAGGGCCGAAGCTCTCCCTCGAGCGTCGCCGGGGTCGGGACCTCCCGCAGCTTGCGATCACCATCCGCGCCGAGCAGCTCCTTCAGCCACCCGCCAGCCTCGATCTCGACAGCCGGCGACCCGGCCTCCACCTCGGCGCCGGCGCGCAGCTCCAGACTCTCGCGGATCAGCTCGCCCGCCGGCGCCTGGCCGCGCTCGGCGCGACCCTCGAAAAAGGCCAGCGCCGCCTCGACGTCCTCCGGGCGCAGCACGATCCAGCGCCCGCGCGCCATCACCAGCGGCAGCTTCAGCGCCGCCAGCTCGCGCAACTCGGAGAGCGAGAGCGTCGCGCCGCCGACCGCGATCCGCCACTCGTATGAGCACAGGCCGCTCAGGCCAAACAGCCCGCTGCCCTCCTCGATCTCATCAAACGGCTCAACCTTGAGATTGAGACGCAGCCGCTTGTGAAACCAACGCGGCACGAGCACGCCGAACCCGGCCTGCTCGAGCGCCGGAGCGGCGTCGCGCACGAATCCGATCGCCGCCTCAGGGGCCAAATCGACGCCGCCCGGAGCGGCCGCTCGCAGCGCCGGCTCCAGGTCAGGCCACAGCCGCAGCGCGTGGCCGAGCCCGCCGAGCAGGCGCTCCTGCGGGTCCGCCAAGCGGTGGCCGAGCACCTTCAGTCCGTCGCCATTGGAGCGCCACACCTCATCGGCCGGCACGAGCACGCTCGGGTCGTCCTTGGCCTGGAGCAGGAACTCGACACGCCAAGGATCCGCGTCCGAACCCGGTCGAGCGGACTCCAGCTGCTCCGGCTCGGACAGCCGAAAGCAGGTTCGGAACATGCGGTGCTCGGAGTACCGCTCGCCCGCCTGGCGCCACTCGTCGAGCTCCTCCGCGAGCACCGCCAGCTCCCGCTCGTCGCCATCGACGACCGGGTCGAGGTCGGTCAACGCCGCGACCCACGCATCGACGACCGGCAGTCGACGCTTGGGGCGCCCGCGTGCCCGCCGCCCGTTGAGACCGTCGCACAGGAAACCGCGCGCACACGCGTCCACGACGGTCCCCAGCAGATCAGCGAGGATCGTCTCGGCGGCGTTGCGCTCGTCGGGGCCGGCTATCTGCGCCCGCAGCAGCGGCGGCATCGACGCAGCGAGCAGCCGCATGCGCTCCACGTCCTGCGGATCGCCTGGCATCGCGCGCCACCACGCGACCCACTCGTCCTCGCGCCTGACCAACGCCGGGACCAGCCGGCCGCGCGCGACCAGCTCCAGCCCGAGCTTGGCCGCCTCTGCAAGGAACCGCAACGAGTCGCCGAGCGCGACGCCCGCACCAGCCGGCTTGGCGTCATCTGTGCAGCCGGCAAGCGGCAGCGCGAGGAGCAGTTCCAGCGCGGCCATCGGCGCCAGCCCGATCGCCGGGACCACCCAGGGATCGAGCAGCTCCGGACTGCCACTGCGCCGCTCCTGCGCTCCGCGCAACAGCTGCGGCGAGCACTGCGGGCCCTCGTCGAAGGAGGGCAGCATCAACTGCAGCTCACGCTCCATCAAGGCGTCGGATCCGAGTGACGCCCCCAGTGCGTTGAATGCTCCAGCCAGCTCCCGCGCCGCGCACGCAAACGGATGCTTGCGCGCCCGCGGCTTCACCGGCCTGCCGCCGCGACGTCTCGGCGCGCAGGCGGGAAGGTCCGAGCCCTCGCCCCACACGCAAAGCCTCGAATCCCGAGACCAGGTGGCGTGCAGAGCCATCACCAGCGCATTGTCACGTCGCGCACGGACGGCCCGGCGGCAGCGGAGACCTCTGCTTAGAGATGCTCCCTCGAGGTGGGCAAGTAGAAGCCCACGAAGTTCGCGCCATACTGACATCCGATGTCGGTTACACGTGATGTCGGTTACACTGGATGTCGTGTTCGTGAATCGCTCGGCGGAGCTGGAGGCGCTGGCGGAGTGGTGGGAGGGCTCGCCCGGTGCGGGGGCGGTGGCGCTCGTGTGGGGGCGACGACGGGTCGGCAAGACGGCCTTGCTGAGCGCGTTTGCCAAGGATCGTCGCACGGTGTTTCATACCGGCGCGGGACGACCCGCGCGCGATGAGCTCAGCATCCTCAGCCGAGCAACTGCCGACGTGCTGGCTCCGGGAATGCGCGATCTCGCCGCAAGGCCGTTCGTGGATTGGGATGATGCGCTGGAGAGCATCGCATCGGCTGCCGCTGATGAGCTGTTGCTGCTTGTGCTCGACGAGTTCCCCGAGCTGCTGCGGGTCTCTCCCGAGCTGCCGGGGGTGTTGCGCGCATTCTGGGATCGCGCCCGGGAGCGGACCCGCCTGCGGATCCTGCTGTGCGGCTCGGCGGTGCGCACTATGCAGGCGATCCAGGAGGAGCGCGCGCCACTGTACGGGCGTATTGACCTGTCACTGCCGCTGCATCCGTTCGCGCCGCACGAGACGGCGCTGATGTTGCGCGAGCTCACGCCCTCCGATCGCGCTCTCATTTGGGGCATTCTCGGCGGCGTGCCGCTGTACCTCACCTGGTGGGATCAGCAGCGCAGCCTGCGCGAGAACCTCGCGCGCCTGGTCGCTCGCCCCGGCGGCCGGCTCCTGGACGAGGGCCGGCTGGTACTCGCCACCGAGGGCGATACGGGTGAGCTTGGCCAACTCGTGCTGCGCGCGATCGCCGCCGGCGCCACAAAGCACGGGGAGATCGAGCAGGCCGTGCGCGCCGAGCCGGCTCGCACGCTCGAGCGTTTGATCGAGCTGCGACTCATCGAGCGGATCGTCCCCGTCACCGAGGCTCGCTCACGCACACGCCGCCGCAGCTACCGCATCGCCGACAACTTCCTCGCGTTCTGGCTGGGCATCGTCGAGCCCTACAGAGCCGAGATCGAACGCGGACTCGGCCCAAGCATCCTCAGCCCCATGATCGAGCGTCTCGACGACCACATGGGCGCCCGCTGGGAGGACGCTTTCCGCTCCCATCTGCGGCGCCTGGCCGCGGACGGAACGCTCGCGCCCGACATCGTCAGGATCGGCGCGTTCTGGTCGGAGCACCCCGCAGTCGAGATCGACGCGGTCGCCCTCGCCGGTCGGTCCGAGGAGGCAGTGCTCCTCGGCGAGGCAAAGTGGGCACGCACCGCCGACGGCGCGCGCATCGCGCGCGAGCTCGGGCGCAAGGCGACCGCGCTACCCCTGCTCGCCGCCAACCACACCTACGCCGTCTGCGCCCGCGAGCGCATCACAAACCTGCCACCTACGGTGACGGCGATCACGGCCACCGAGATCTTCGCCTGAGTCGACGAGCTCGTCCGTGGCATCGCTATGCGATCCGCCCTCATCGCAGGCGGGCAGAGCGCGCGATCCGCAGACTGAGCCTCCGCGCCGGCGTCAGGCGGCGAGGTCTTCGAGGTCGAGCTCGTCAAGCTCGAGCTCTTCGCGGATCCACGCAACGTCCGCGAATGGCTCGCCATCGCGGCGAGCGCGCTCGGATTTGTTCTCAATGCCGCGCACGAGGCTGACGAGGTCTGCCCGGTGCTCCCCCGCAGCAGCGTGCCGCGGCGTGCAGCCGCCGAGCTGAGGATGCGGCTCGTCCAGCCATTTGCGGGTGTACTCGGTCATGAGCTCTGCGACGATCCGGCGCTCCTCGTCCGGCGGCAGACCAGAGGACGAGCGCTCGCCGGCGCGGGACGCCGCCTGTCGATGCTCCGCGAGCAACGGCTCGATCGGAACGACCTCGCGGTGAGTGAGCTCGACGAGCTGATCGAAGTCCGAGGCGACGATTTCGATCGCGTGGTCGAGCCGCTCTTCGGACATCGCCTCAACCGACAGGCGCTCTCCCTCGAGCCGGAGGGTGGCCACGGAGACCGTGTCGAGGCCGCCCGCCGAACCCTCGACCACGATCGCGCCGTCGGGCAGCTGCGGGCGCTCCGCGACGAGCCGCTCACGCGCCGCGGTGATGTCCATCTCGAGCGGGTCATGTGGAGCGAGCCTCCCGAGGGCGCGAAAACGCTCGCGCACTCCGCGAAGGTCTCGCACACTCCAGGTCGCAGAGCCCTGGACGATCGGATCGCCCTCGACGGTGAAGAAGCTCGGCTCGACGTCCCAACGAGGCGGGCGGTATCGCATCAGCTCGAGCGCGTGGGCGCGAAACACATGGGCCGCGTGATCGCGCATGCTCGAGACGCTATCGCCGGCGAGACGTTCCAGCTCGGCGATCAGGCCCGCCTCATCCGCGGGCTCGAGCACGCGCGTCGGCCCCCACAGGGTCGGCGGATCGCCATCCATGACCCGGCCGATGAGCATGTCCCAACGAACCGCGTCGCGGGATACGTTCTCACTGCGCACCTCGACGCGCCCGCCGCCGACGACGTCCTCCAGCAGCAGCGAGACGCCAGGCTCGACGGCGAGCACGCGGTGGATGCGCAGGCGGGCAGCGGCGATTCGCGAGGCTACGGCACGCTCATCAGCGGAAAGCTCCGAGCGCGCCGCGTACCGTTCGGCGGGCGTTACCCCACCGCGGAGCTCACGATCGTTTTGAAACCAGGCGGTGAAAATCTGCACGTCGATGTCGTCCATGGCGCGTTTGCGTCCGGCGAACTGCTCGAGCGCGGCGCGGATCTCGTCGCTCAGCTCGCGGAAGGCCCAGTCCTGAATCCGCTGCCCCACCTCCTCGTCGAGCTGTGACGCCCGGTTCTCGCGCTCGGCAGCGGCGAGGCAACAGCGCTTGTACTTGCGTCCGCTTCCGCACGGGCATGGGGAATTCCTTGAGACGCCCATGGGGTCGAAGGTAACCGTGGGATCGGACGCAAAAGCGAGGCGTCCGCCGGCACGACGTCGCTCGCGGCGCCAGCTTCGATCTCGCGCGTCCGTCGCGCATCCCATGCCCGGCGCTCGTAGCGCACCAGCAGCTCTGAGGGACGCACGCCGAGAGCACTCCAGACCCGCAGTAGAACTGGCCGAGTCGGTCACGGTCGATCTCATCGACGTAGGACTCGTACAGTCCGCCGAGCACGTCGGCTCCCAAGCGCGCGAGTGGAAACGTTGGAAGGCCTCGTCGAGCACGCGCTGGAGGTTGCGCCCCATCCGCTCGTAGACCTGCTCGAAGCCGCCGTCGTAGAGGCAGTCCTCGACGAAGCCGGCGTCCTCCCAGGACCGGTAGAGGAGGATGCGGGTTAGGGCGAGCTGGGAGACGCGCATCAGGTACTGCGAGAACGCCCGGCGAGCGATCCCATCTGCGTCTCGATAGCCGGCGACCGTGGCGGGCAGGGCCGCGACATCGACGCTCGGCTCGATCTCTCGGGCGAGCGTCTCAAGCTCCAGGCGCAGCCGTTGCTCATGGTCGGGGTTGAGGTCGAGATCGGCCAGGAGCCTGTCGTGCTGGGCGGCTGCGTCCTCGGCGAGCTGTCTCGACAGGGAGCGCAGCTGGCTGACGAGGAACTCCACGTCGATCTGCAACGCCGCGTCCACCGCGGCCCGCTCACGCCAGGGCTCCGCCTCCGCGACAAGCGCGATCTTCTCGTCAACCCCCATCGCGCGGAAGCCGAAGAGACCACAGAAGCGGACGAACCGATCGACCTCGTCGATATCGAGCGCCTCGCCGTGAGCCACCTACTACGCCTGCGGCTACCGCGCCGCCTACGGCGACAACGCCGCCGAAGCACTCGGACACGGCAAATGGCAGTACATACGGGAGGATCGCCTCACCGAGATGATCGACCGCTTCTTTGCGACCTACATCTTCGGGCCGAACGCCGTCGCGCACTTCCGCGCCCAGCACGCGGACCTCGCACCATCCATCGAAGACGAGAGCGCCGAGCAGCGCGAGCGGCTGACCTCCCAGCTCTCAGACCTCGACCAGCGCATCGAGCGTCAAATCGCCGCCATCGAGTCAGGCGTCGATCCCGTGCTCGTCGGCGAGCGTATCCGCGCCCTCAAGGGCGAACGCCACCAAGCCGAGACAGCACTCGCGCAAATGGACCTCCAGCAACGCCAGCGCACCATCCTCGACCTTGAGGACGCCTGCGGCGTGCTCGACTCGCTGCCCAGCCTCGCAAAGCCACTCGCCAAAGCCGACCCCGAGTTGCGCCGCCGCGTCTACGAAGCCTTCCACTTCGCCGTCGAGCTTGACCGAAACAAGCCCCAAGTACGACTGAAGGCGCTCATATCGAGCGCCTTCAGCACGGCAAGCGACCTAGACGACTTTGCGGGCATGGTCGCAAATAAGGCCATAGCGGGGGCAGGATTCGAACCTGCGACCTTCGGGTTATGAGCCCATTTCTGGAGTGTCGTGGGGTGTCGTTCGGCCGGTCGATTTGGCTCTACTGCTGAAGATTTGGCCTTCGCCAGATCTGCCGGGGTCGTGGAATGGCGTGGGGCATGTTTGCACTTTGTTTGCACCTCAGTCGCATCGATCGAGACCGCCCAGGACCCTGTCGCTCGCGGTCAGCCGGGGAGCACCAGCAGCCGCTCTTCCTGCCGGCGCTCGCGCTCCCGCCACCAACGCTCGACGACGAACGGTGGGATCACGGTCAGAACAGCGAAGATTGCGAAGCGCATCGGCTTATCGAGCCCGTCACCGCTATGGAGGACAAGGCCCGAGAGCGACCCCACTGCCCCGGCAGCGGCCGCATAGCGCTTGGGAGCGCGCCCCTTGCTGGACCGGTGCAATCTGCGCCACCACGGCACGGGCTTCTCCCCGAACGGATTCGCTGCAAGCCCGCTCACAGACGAGCATTCTAGGCGAGCCGCGCAGCGGACTGTCGGCCCTTTGTGACCTTTTCTCTGCGATTACTGCATCTGCTGCATATCCTGTGTTATCGGCGTCTAGAGCGCTACCGTATCTCCAATGTCTGCTGAACGCGCCGATCGAATTCGCTCGCTCCCGACACTCTCACAGGCAGCCGGATTCATCGGCCTGGATACCGGTGGCATGAGCCGCGCGGTTCGGGCGCTCGGCATCGAGCCGCAGCGGTGGGGCCGCCGGGACAAGCACCTGGAGGTCGCCCAGGTGCTCGAGATCGCCAGGGCCGCTCAGCGCGCTTCGTTGGAAGAGGTCGCCGGCAGCATCCTGGAATGGGCGGAGCAGAACCACCCGGACGCGCTGAAGCAGACGACCGCCGAGATCGATGCGTTCTTCGCCGAGCTCCCTCCGCCGACCGCTACGCCCGCCGACGAGTTCGTTGCCGAGCTCCGCGCGGCGCTACCGCCACGATGGGCGGACAAGGCCGAGGAGATCTGGCGCGCCCGCGCGGACAGCGGGACCACTGTCTGCGCTCGATAATCGGCCCGAAGCGGCGAGGCCGATCAGGTCCGACGCCTGGGCCAACCTGACGTGCCAGCGGTGCCTTAAGTTGATCGGGACAGGCGCAGCAGCTATCGTCTACGACGTAAACCCCTGACGGCCTGATGCCGACAAGACTGATGATGGCTTCAACACTCGACACCCACACGACGAGCCAGCGGCATGATCTACCCGATGAGATCGTCGCCGTGATAGACACGGCGGAGTTCGAGGCAGCTCGACAGGACCCTCGCGTCCGGTCGTTCCTCACGGAGGCCGACGCCTACCTCGTCGAGCTTGAGCAGCAGGGCCGTAACCGCTAGTCCGCTGGTTCTAGCGGCAGCCAGAGCCGCTTGGGCTTCCTGATTTCGACCGACGCGCGAAAGCCGTAGCGCTTGCGCCACATTGCCGCCGTCTCCTCGTCGAAGGGGTCGACGACGAGCACTGAAGTGGCTTGAAGCTCAGCCGCGCGGCGTGCAGTAGCGGCCGCGTGGAGCAGCAGCAGCTTGCCGTCGATCTCGGCTCGCTTGTCCTTGGCGATCCAGGTGATGAGAGCTGCGGGCACTCGTACAGGGACGACGCCGACGCGGCGGCGATCACGCTGACTGAGTTCGACCTGAGCAGACGCGAGCGAGTAGAAGCCCGCCACGCGACGGTCAGCGATGAGCAGACGGGTGCGCGAGGTCTGATGGGCAGCGACCGCCTCAGCCTGTAGCCAGGCACCCGCAGCTTTGGCCGCCGCGTGTTCCCCGGCGTCGAAATCGTCGAGTGCGAGCCGCAAGTCGGTTGGCAGCTCCTCGTCTCTCGAAGGGAGCGTGATCCACGAAGGCTGGAGGTCCGCAAGGGCCGTGGCGATCGATTCGGCAGTGGTGACTTCTCCGAGATCCTGGTTTGTCATCACGCCGCCGCCTCTGCTCCCCGAGCGGATTCGATCGGGGCGCGCACGAATGGTCCCTGCAAGGCGTAGTGGTTTTCGACTGTATAGCCAAACCGAGTGCGAGGAGCCTTCTTCGCACGAGTCCAAGTCTTCAGCAGCTCAAGCTCCCGTAGCTCGTCGAGTCCGCGCTGGAGCGTATCTGCCGAGAGCCCGTACCAGCCGGCGGCGTGCTCAGTCGGCAGAGTGAAGGTTGGCGCCTGAGCCAGGCAGATCAGAAGCGTTGCTTTGCCGGCGAGCTTGAGCTCCTTGTGCCACCGCTGCGAGAAGTAGGCATATGGAAGTTTGAAGAAGCCGCGCTGTTGGCCGGTGGGGCGCTCGAATTCACGTCCTGATCCGTCCTCCATCAGCAGAAAGACCTTACGCACCCGATGGTCGCGCTCGCTGCGAACAAGTCGGCGCTGCTCCAGCCAGGTCCAGTTGCGTGAGATCGTCGTCTCGGAGCTGAGGGTCTGCGGGATGTCGAGCATCCGCACCCAGCTCATCGCGGGCTGGCGAACATCCCAAGGGTGCGACGCAGCTCCGGCGTGCAACAGGAGCCAGAGATCGAGGGCAATCGGGCGACGACCCTCGACGAACGCCGCGAGGGGCCCCGGCTGCTTCGGCGGCCCAGGGAGCTGCAGAAACGATCGGCGAATCGGCACACTGCGCCGCCGCGACCGGTTCAGCAAGTCCAATAGGGTCTCCTCGGGCGTGGCCACGACATCGTTGTCCATGCCATGTAGGATGACACACGATGCGGGGAATACCACTCCCTGTGCCCTCAATCTATCCGATGTCCCAGCGGTAGCTGTAGTAGGACAGACTACTCCCAGTTCACTCGCCGGAAAGAGGGACGCCACGCCCCATGCGAATCGGCGCAGTCGTGTCCCATCTACGTGTACTGACCACAACCGCCCTCAACCGGCCAACGAACTTGGGTCCCCCCCCCAAGCGACGCAAGCACTCCAGCCGCCAAAACCATCAACGCCGAGCACCGAGGGGCGAAGGATCGTCAAGCCGCATACCCGAACCAGCGGCAGCCCGAGCTGTAGCCGCAACCCTCACACGACGCTGCGGACTGCGGCGCGGTGGCCGCCGCAACCTGCACCGGAGGCGTCGGGCTGCGCCCTCCTTGTTACGGCTACCAGCAGCCGTGCGAGGGCGAGGCCGAACGCTGCGGCCCGCTGAGACTCCTCCTACACGCGCGCGAGGTCGCGCTTCTCGCGCGGGACTACCCCAACGCGGGCACCCAGCGGCGCCAGTACCGCGGCAAGCGTGCTGGCGGTCGGGTTCGTCTGGCCGCGCTCGATCCGCGAAATCTCGGCCTGGTTGATGCCGGAGGCGGCGGCGAGCTGCTTCTGCGTGAGATTGCGCTCCTTGCGCAGCTCGCGCACCTCACGGGCCATCGCGTAGTGAGCGTTGAAGGCATCCCAGCGGGCGATGGCCTCCGGGCCGCCCGCCTTCGCCCTCTCCTCAACCTCGCTGATGTAGTCGTCGAACTTCGTGGCCATCACAGAACTCCGGTAGTCGGGGCGTCCAACAGTATTTATGTAGCATACCGCATATTTGTCAAGACCTCCGCTTGCCGCGAGACTGGCCCCGGTCGCCCGCCTGCTTAGCGCTGGCCCTTTGCTGATCCTTCCAGCGCGTCAGGCGCTGCTTGGCCCGCTTGATCTCCGCGTTCTGGCGCTTGGCGCTCGGCTCCTTGCCCTTGTCATAGCCAGCCAGCAGCAGGACCACCTTCTTGCCGTGCGCATGGCAAAACACGCGCAGCAGGACGTCGGCACTGGTCCCCTTCAGATGCTCGGGGACCGGCAAGCCGCGCTCGCGCAGGATGGTCGCCGCGTCATGGCGCACCCGAAACTCGAAGATGCCGTGAGGACCAGGCACCCACTTGCCCCACGAGGAGCCGCAGACCCCAATGCCTTCATAGGCGAGCACATTGCGCAGCGCAGCGGCCAACGCCTGCTCCTTCAGCTCATCCAGCCCGCGCAGGAAGTCAAGCACCGGCTCCCGGCCGTCCTCCTCGTAGAACTCAAGCGTCCACGCCGCGCCGCTCATGAGGACCCGGCGCTCACCGACATAGCCACTCTCGGCCTCAGCGTCGCTGCCGATCGCGCGGACATCGCGCGCATGATGCCAGGACAGGCGGCTACGCAGGACAGGCCACTACGCTCGATCTCATCTCGGGAGGAAATCTCGGGAGGAAGCTCCACCAGCGCCCGAGCCCTAGAACCACGAAAGCCCTGGATTTCCAGGGCTTTTGCTCCATAGCGGGGGCGGGATCAGGTCGCAAATCTGCGACCGAGCCTATCCCCACTCTGGGGCCAAATATACCAGCTGTGGCCTACAGGATCGAGGAATCGTGGCCGCTCGGACGGGAGCCTATAGCGGCGGAGCCTCGCTCGCGTCGCCATCCGCGTGGCGCGGCTGTAGTTGGCCTAGCGGCCGGCGGCGAGCTGCGCGGCGCCGCGGAGCGGACGGCGGCTTAGCTGGCAGCAGCTCGACCCGCCAGCGCATACACAATTGAGGAGCTGCTCACTCACTTTGAGCAGCCGGTGAGGCGCGCGCCGCCAAGCTGCTCTCGGCGTAGTCGGTGGCCGCGCCGCACTGAGAGCCACTGGCGCGACCCCGTAGGTTCGGTCCAGGTTCCTCGGAGCCATTGGTCCGTCCTAATGCGGATGATTAATTTGCCGGAGCGGTAGCTAGTGTCACGTTGTCCTGTTCGCCGAGTGCCAGCCCCTTACCCTGGTGAACGGCTAACCGGGAGTCGCAATGAGCTTGATTCCGCCGATGCCGAGATCGAGCCACGAGTAGCGCCCCAGCTCAGGGGTGAGCCTTGTTGCACCCGTCAATAGCTCCACCCTACGCACCACGAAGCCGGCCGCAAGCATTGAGCGCTGCAACTCATCTACGGTGATCCGATTTAGATGTTGGAACTCGCGACTCATCATGCTAGTCCAGTCAGCAGGCTTTACATCGCTAACTTCAAGCTCCTGCACGATGTCGCACTCCGCCCGCTGCAGATGATGGTAGTCCTCTGGAAACCACTCCCAGAGATGCGAGCCCTTAGACGAATGGTAGAATGGCCATAGCTGGAGGAAAAATGCGCCTGCGGGCGACAAGATTCTTTTTATCTCCGTCAAAACCTCAATTGGCCGCGAGATATGCTCAAACGCAGACCACGAGAATGCGAAGTCAAAGGCACCGTCCTCGACCGGAATACGAGTGGTTGTCGACTGCTCGAAGTCGAGGCCACCGAGATCAGCAGCATCAACACCCTCCTCACGTGCGCGCCGTTGCAGGTGCTCTCGGTTCGTCAAGTTCACGTCGAAGCCAACCAACCTGCGCGGCCGGGCCTTGTGCAGAACACCCAAGTCCATAAAGCCATCGCCACAACCAACATCAGCAACTACCTTGCCATTCAACGATAGTCCCTCAGACTGAAAGGCCTCCAGGATTTGGCTTGCTGCCTCGTCATAGTGCTGCCAAAACCATTGTGATTCGGGCCCACGCTCAGGCACGACGACTTCCGGCACCGACCCACCACCAAGCTGCGCACCATTGCGCCGCGCGCGCAACTTGTCAGCGAACTGAGCAATCATGATGCTTAGTATACAAGATCAGCTTATAGGGTCGCTCCCAGACACTGGCTCCTTATTCGAGGTTGCCCGTGTTCGCAACCGCTGTCGGATTTCCAGTGATCGCGTGATGCAGGGGAACATATTCCCATTCTTTACCGTTCCACGCTGACTCTTCAAGAGAAGTCCCGCCATTGTAAAAGATCCATTGTTCCCGCGTGTGCGGATTGATTACGATTGACGGGCTCCCGGTGATCCCGTGGTGCAGAGGAATATATTCCCATTCTTTACCGTTCCATACGGACTCTTCAAGCGAGCCACCGCCGTTATAGACCACAAACTGTTCGCCGGCCGAAGTT
Organism: Solirubrobacteraceae bacterium; assembly: GCA_035483595.1. Lineage (GTDB taxonomy): Bacteria > Actinomycetota > Thermoleophilia > Solirubrobacterales > Solirubrobacteraceae > Palsa-744. The sequence continues at coordinate 54,987 of DATHPU010000011.1, read as the reverse complement.
ACGGCGACTGCCGGGTTGCCGGTGATCGCGTGACCAAGAGAGACATAGCCCCAGCTAGAACCATTCCAGTAAGACTCATCCAAGGAGCCACCGCTGTTATAGAACACCCAGATTTCCCCAGAGGCGTCCACACCAACCGCCGGACTGCCGGTGATCGCGTGACCAAGCGGAACATAGCCCCAGCTAGAGCCATTCCAATACGACTCTTCCAGAGAGCTGCCACCGTTATAGAACACGTCCTGATGGTTTGCGGCGTCAACCCCGGCCCCCGGACTGCCGGTGATCGCGTGACCAAGAGGAACATAGCCCCAGCTAGAGCCATTCCAAGACGACTCTTCCAGGGAGCTACCCCCGCTGTAGAAGACCCAACGCAGAGATCCTCGTGTTCTGAATTCTTGATCACTCCCGTAGGCGGGGGTTCCGCTCGCGTTGGTAGCCACGATTCGGTAGTGGTAGGCCGTACCCGGCGTTAGGCCAGTGACCGTGGCGCTCGCCGCCACGTTGCTCGTCCCCGATCCGGCATCTACTTCTCCCGTTGAAAGCCCGTAGGAGGTCGTGGTGCCGTACTGGAAGTAGTAGTGGGTGTCGAACCCGTTGGGGTTGACCGTGCCGTTGAGGGTAGCCTGGAGCGGCTGCACATTAGTCGCCGAGCCAGTTGTTGCTGACGGCGGCACCGGGTGTTGCCAGACCCGCGCGTAGTCTACGACGATTTCATCAGGGACGACAAGTTGGTCGCCGTGTCCATTTGGGGGCACGTCGTCCATGATCAGGTACTGCGGTGTGGAATTGATGTAGCCTGATTTGACTTCGCCGACCTGTGCTCCGTCGTAGTAGAATTTGAGTACGCCTGGCTCCCAGTCCGCACCGTAGGTGTGCCACCCCGCGTAGCTGATGCCGGATTGGCAGCCTTGTGTTTCTTCTATCGGAGAAACGTGGTGCCACCAGGTGTGGCAGGCTTCGCGGCGCAGGCCCTCCATTGTGTCGATCTCGTTTTCCTGGTTCTCCGGGAAGCTCCATAGTGCCGGCCAGTCTGGTATGCATCCCCCTTTCGGACATCCTTGTGCTTCTCCCCCCCAGCCGACTATGTAGACATGCCACTCGACGTAGCCGTAGGAGTAGAGGAAACCGCTGTGTCCGGGCTTGCCGTCGGCAGGATTCGACTCCGCCAAGGCGCCGGTGTCTGCATGTTTAGTGCCACCGCACGTACTTTCTTGCGCCCTTACCTGCAGGTACAGATACCCGTTGCCCGGCTGGGACACAAGGCTCGGCGACGTGCACTCCCCGGACATCGGTCCACCCGGCCATTCGGGGGTCCATAGGGCGGTGTTGAGGCCGTTGGCGCTGAATTCTTCGTTGAAGATCAGCGCCCAGTTTCCCGGAGGCGGTTCGGCCCCCGCGTTCACCGCCGCAGACGCGATACCCAAGAGCAAAACGCCAGCTAGTAGCGACGTGAGCACCACGCGACGGACCGCCAGATTCCTCCAAGACCCGCTGTTCTGCTCGCTCCGGTCCATTGCAACCGCTGTATCCCGCCCGTGCTGTGACATCCCTGCCTCCCCGCTCTCATATCCCTGATCCATGCTGTCTATCTGGACCCGGACCAATCTCTCCTAAAGCGGGCAAACAGCGGCGCACTCAACAGGTGCCATACAGACCGCTACGTCACGATTGGTGAAGATCCTTATTGCGGCTGACAGTAGTTGGCCCCATTTGGCTTGTCCATCCCCTGAAACAGGTGATCTTTGGGTGAGTTCGGGGGATAGACCTGTCGTTGCCGTGTTGTCTACTGGGTCGTAGAGAATGGCGACCTGCGGCGGCTGCCCGCGCGACGGTGTGCGAGCGCGGCGTCATCCAGATCGGTGCCGATGATCCGAAGGTCTCGATCCTCGTTCAGGATCTGCGTCAGGCCGCGCCCGACCAGCGCATCAAAGCGTCCGAGAACGACGGTGACGTGTCCAGTCTCGTCATTCGCCCGCTCGCTGGCTGAGCGGGGCAAAGCACCGATTCGCGGCGATGGAGGTCAAACCCTCCACCCCGTTGAACCGCTCGCAGGACCGTCCGGTGAGGGGCAACGAGCTCAGTTCAGCCCGCGTCTATCAAGCATAGTCGTTGCGAAGCACGGCATCGGTTCCGGTAGCACTCAGCGTTTACACACAGTGATGACATCCGCATAGGCGCTCAGGTCAAAGCGTCCACCGGGTCCCCAGGAGTCAAGCTGGCACTCGACTTGCAGGCCGCGCTCGACCGCCAACGCTGCGAATAGGCCGCGCGACATAGGTGAGCGCCAACCGTGACGGGATGACAGTTGGCCACGGTTACGCCCGTCGGAGTGATGCACAACTGCTATGCCGTCAGGCGCGAGCACACGCGCGATCTCCTCGAGGTAGGCTGCCTGATCGCGCGGCGCCACGTGAACAAAAACATCGAACGACCACACAGCGTCGATCGAGCCGTCCTCCACACCGAGCAGATCACTCCCGGACGAAAGGATGTACTGGACGCGTGTGTCACCGTTGAAACGTTCTCGACACAACTCAAGCGGCCGCTCGCTTACATCCACCAACACGAGTTCCGCGGCCCGCCGCAAGAGTACCTCCGACCAGCGACCGGCGCCGGGGCCGATCTCAAGCACGACTCCGCCGTCGGGTATCCACTTGGCGAGGACATCTTGGATTAGCCCCTGCTTCCACTCGGGCGATGCGGTCCACTCCTCGCCGAGCCCGCTCCAATCGTAGGCTGACCAGTATCGGCGGTGGTCATCAGTGGGGGGCCGCCACCGCCGATGCGCAGACCCGAGCACGCCATGGCGTTGCTCTCGCGTCAGGCTCTGATCCTCGACTCTCCAGCGCGCTCGCCGCAGAGTGCGGCGGGCAGAGCCCACCAAGCGACGCATCGCGGATGCAGGGTCGCGGAGGGAGCTTGGTTTCGGCTTTCGGCTGCTGATGGTGATGATCCTTATTGCGGCCGACAGTAGTTGGCCCATTTGGCTTGTTCATCCCCTGAAACAGGTGATCTTTGGTGAGTTCGGGGGATAGACCTGTCGTTGCCGTGTTGTCTACTGGGTCCCGGTCTCGGGATCGTCAGGCCGATCAACTCCCGCTTGTTTCGAACGCCGAGCTTGGCGCGAATGTGGGCAGAGTGCGTGCGAATGGTCTCCACGCCGAGCTGTAGGGCGTGTGCGATCTCGCCATGAGATTGGCCCCTGGCGAGATACTCCAGCACTTCCACCTCGCGGGGCGTCAGAGAGGCGGACACGGCCGGGTGGGTCCGCTCAACCAGATGACCGTCGACATCCGCGAACACGCGCCTGCCGTTCGCCGCGATGTGGACGGCGGCGAGAATGTCGGCAGCAGAGGCATCCTTGGGCAGACAGCTAGCTCCGGCGGCAAGTAGCCGCATACCGCACGCACGGGCTGGGCGGTGTGCTAGCACGACGATCTCGATTGTCGGCTGAGACGCTCTCAGGCGTGCCAGTACGGACGGTTTGGCCACACTCTCCTCATCGAGTAGCGCTACAAGAGGAGCCTGCTGCGCGACGATCCGCTCAAGCGCCGCGTTGCCGAGGTCGGTGTCAACGATCTGAAGACGGGGATCTTCAGACAGGATCTGCCTCAAGCCCCGGCCCAACAGGGCATCGAAGCGACCAAGCGCCACCGCTATGTACTTGTTGTCGTCGTCCCTAGATGGCATGGACACGGTCGATAACGCGGGGGGTCTGACCCCGCGGTGCTCGTTCTCCACAGTGCGGGAGGCGAGCCGGTAGTGCCGCGCACGCGCGTCATCTTCGGGCTTCGCGCGCATCAACACCCCGCCTCTGCCTCCTTCCGTGGACTCAGCCATGCAATCAACCTCCCACAAATCCTGACAGATTCCCTATTGAGGTATCGGTCAGGTCCGTCGAGGGTGCTTGGCTATGCCCGAGCCCGATTCAGACGACCCGCGCTCGATCTTCGGCGTCAACCTCCGATCAGCGCGAGAGCGGGCAGGTCTCACCCAGGAAGCTCTCGGCCACCGAGCAAACTTCCATCCCACCGAGGTCAACCGCATCGAGCGCGGCCGACGGAACCCCGGCCTGCTCACGATCGTCAAACTCGCCAAAGCACTCGACATCCCAGCCGGTGACCTGCTCGCCAGGCTATAGACCGCGGCTTTCCCCCTCGATTCATTCGCCTGCCTCCCAGGGTGGTTGACGAGCGGCTCAATACACGAAGTAGAACGCTATTGGTTCTGGACGCTATTGGCTTCCAAACGGAGGATCATCCCCGTGGAGCCCAAGCTGACGGTCGGCCAGAACATCCGCAGAAACCGCAAGCGCATCGGGCTTACCCAGGAAGCCCTCGCTTACCGCTGCGACATGCACCCCGTCGAGGTCGGCCGCGCGGAGCGCGGCACGCGTGATCTGCGGGTCTCGACCGTCGTGAAGCTTGCACGGGGCCTCGGCCACCTGTTCCAGGTCATCAGCCGCCGCTACGAACACGCCAGCATCATCCTGACCACCAACCGCGGGATCGCCGACTGGGGCCACATCTTCGAGGACACCACCGTCGCGACCGCCGTCCTCGACCGGCTCCTACACCACGCCACCGTCCTCTCCATCACCGGCGACAGCTACCGCATGCGCCGCCACCGCGACGCCCTCCAAGCACTCCGACCCGCCCTCACCGGCCACCCACAAGGTGAGGAATCCCCGTGATCACACCTGGGGAACTCTCATGATCCTTGACACATCGGCCTGGCCGGACAGCCGCTCCGCACCCGTGTACGCCAGTACTACAAGACGCGAATCGGGGCTGCAAAGCCTCACAAGGGCGGCTGGTGGCTGAAGACACTGTCAGTCCTCAGCGAGTTGCACGTCCACTACGCCCCGACCGACGACTTCAAGGATGCCGAGGAGCAGATGCTGCGAGCGTTTGCTGCTGGTGTCTCGCACACGACGCGCGCCGCGCTGCCCACCGGCGATCCGGTGATGCCGTTTGCGAACCTGCGCGATGGCGACTGGCAGCGCAAGCGCCACGGCATCCGAGGAGCGACCAGCGAGGCCGCAAGGTCGACCGGAGTCGTACCAAAGACAACGAAAATGACAGTGTCCAAACCGTCGACGGCGCTCTCAGCCCGAACGCGCAAGTCGCACGCCACCCCACATTTCCGTTCTCAGTGCGTGACCGAGAGTGACATAAGGGCAGGGCAGGTACGCATCCCCATCGGCGCGACGAAGACCATCCTTCCGCAGGAGCGTCAGTCCATCTCCGTGCTGTTGATCGGTCGCAAGCTCACCTGCCGATGGGACCCGCGCTACGGCGAGAAGGAGCGCTCCGGCGTCATCCGTGTCGGCCGGACCGCCGCGCGTGAACTTCTGCACCCCGGCGATGTCCTTGCCGTTTCAATGAGAGCCAACGGCACGGCCCAGCTCAGCTGACTCAGAGCGCCGTCGGGCGCAGAGCGGTGACGTATGCGACGCAGATCGCCTGTACCCGGTCCTCGGGGATCGCGGTTCGCAATGCTCTTGAGGCCATCTCGATGCCGGGCCGTCCGCGTCTGCCGAACAGCTCCTCAATGTATGTCAGCGCCGCGGTCGTCGGAGGTCCGGCGATCGCATCCTGCGCGAGGGCGTTGAGCGTGACCGCGATCTCGTCCGGCCTCGTTGTCTGCATGAGTCGTACGACGTCGGAGGCGTCCTTGTCGTCGAGCCGCGCGGCGCGGCCGCTTGCGACGCGATCGTGGAGCTTGTGGGCCTTTGCGACGAGCAGCGCGGCGGGGCCGGCGACCCTCGCTTGTAGCGAGCGCTCGTCTGCTGGGTCCAGCGCCGCGATGGTCATCGTGCTGTTGTCGATCAGTGCTGCCTCGAGTCCGACCGCGCGCCGAGCAGCGCGAGCGCCGTGGCCGCCGAGGCGTGCTGCACGTCTGCCAGTGCCCGACGCAGCACCCTCGGGGACGATGAGGTCGACCGGAACCAGGAACTCCTCGCCGGCCGCGGACGCGCTCGCCAGCCAGATGCCCGGCTCGACGTGACCGCCGGGCTGCGGCTGAAGATGAAACCCTGCGGCGGACATCCCGGCTTCGAGCTCCGGAGCGTCGCCGAGGAGAAGCGGGTCCAGCACGAGATCACCGTCGGTGGTATACGGGGCGATGGCCAGATCGGCGGTGCCCGTGTGGAGGTACACAGCCTGGGCACCGGCCAGGATGATGGCGTCGCCGTGCGGTGCGAGCACGGTCAGCGCGTCGAGTAGGACTCGCCGGGCAGCTACGTATCGCGCGTCGAGGTCCTGGTGTTGTGAGGCATTGCTCGGGCCGGTCATGCGTCCGCCTGCGAGGGGTGCAGATCGGCGATCGATGGCAACCGCCAGCGCGGCTCGTTCTCCGCCATCCAGGCGATGAGCGCTTCGCCCTCGGCCGGCATCCTGCCTGTACCGGTCAGGCAGTCGACGGCGGCCTGGGAGGGCGCGACGTAGTGAAGGCCCGCATCTTCTGTCCCGCGCTCCCACACGACCGGATCGAACGCTCGCAGCAGGACGACGTTGGCTCCCTCGTCGGCCGGAAGCAACCCGAGCGTCTTGGCCAGCGCCTCGATCTCGTTGCAGTACGCGATGAGCAGTGCCGGCGCAGCGACGGGCGCAAGACGCACCGCGGCAAACGATCCGGTCACTGCCAGCAACGGCGGCCCGGACAGCTCGGCGAGCTGCAGAAGCGCATCGCTTGCCCCGCGCGGCGCGAGGAAGGTGGACGCCTCGTTGCTCTTGAGAACGTCGTATGACTCCGCCCACCGCCGCAGCAGCCCGGGCATATCGGCGTCCTGCACCCGTCCGCGACGGGTGCGCTCGACAAGCGCGTCCTGGTCCAGCGCGTCGAGCAGCCGCGAGACATAGCCCGGCGTCAGGCCCGTGACGGCTGCGATCTCGCCGACTCCATAGGGCGGACTGACGTCGATGAGCAGATGGATCAGCCGTGCGGCCTTGGGCCCGCGGACCCTCGCCTGCCCGCGAGGCATGGGCTGGGGGTTCCTGGCGGCTCCTACAGCGCTTATGTAGAGCGCGGGGTTCTCCAGCTTGAGCAGCGCGTTACCGGTGAGATCGATGAAGTTGATGCCGTCCTTGGCCAGTAGCTCTCGGCTTCGCGCACTCATCCATGGAGAGACCGCGAGGATCGGGATATTGCTGGCTAGCGAGCGGATGACGCTCGACAGCCCGCCTGAGAGTTGCTCGACGGCGCGAGGATCGAACGATCGCTTCGCCTCAACCGCAAGGGTCACGTAGGTTCCCCTGGGGTCGCGAAGGTCGATCGCGCCGTCTGCCAGCGAGCGTGCCTCTCCTGAGTCGGCGCTCACCTCAGCCCTACTCGATCGCTCTACCGTCCAGCTTTGCGGCAGCATCTCGCGCAGCCGCGCAACAGCCCCGTCGATGAGATCGATTTCTTGGATGGTCTCGTTTGCGGGCATGATGAATAGAAAGATATCAGAAAATCTTTTCTATTTCCATCTCTTTGCTGTCGTCGCAAATCTGCCGATCCAGGCATTTTATTAGCGTTCGGCTCTCCGTACGCCAGGCGAGACGCTGCGGCAAGCTCTCTCGGCCCCTATTGGGCGCGTGGAGTGGCACCTGCTTGAAGTCCTCTTAATGGCTTTAGTGGCTTGGACGCGAAAGGATGCATCTGATGCCACGAACGAGACCGCCGTATCCGCCGGAGTTTCGCCGCGAAGCCGTCCAGTTGGTGTTGGGTGGCCGGACGGTGAAGGACGTGTCGGGAGCGTTGGGGTGCAGCGAGCAGTCGCTGCATAACTGGGTCAAGCAGCATCAGCTCGATCGACGAGAACGCGACGATGGGCTGACGAGCGCGGAGCGCGAGGAGCTCCGTGAGCTTCGCAAACGGGTGAAACGCTTGGAGCAGGAGCGCGACATCCTCAAGCGAGCCGCGGTTCTCTTCGCAGCGGAGACCGAGACCCGGTGAGCAGCTACCGGATCATCTCGGCGGAGAGGGCCAGTTTCCCAGTCTCTGTGATGTGCGAGATCCTCGGGGTCTCCAAATCGGGGTTCCATGCCTGGGAGCGCCGGGCCCCGTCCGACAGGGCTCTGAGCGATGCGTGGCTGACCTCGAGGATCACCGAGATCCACGAGAACGCCCGTGGTGTCTACGGCTCTCGGCGGGTGCAGGCCGAGCTGCGGCTCGGCCAGGACATCGTCGTCTCAAGGAAACGGATCCGCAGGCTCATGCGCCAGGCCGGGATCTCGGGGCTGGTGAAGGTCAAGAAGGGCCGCACGACGATCCGCGTGCCCGGTGTCAGGGTCGCCGACGACCTCGTCGAACGTCGCTTCACGCCCGGCGCTCCGAACGTCCTGTGGGTCGCCGACATCACCTATCTGCGGACCTGGGAGGGGTGGCTCTACCTCGCCGCGGTTCAGGACGCATATTCGCGGCGGATTGTTGGGTGGGCGATGACCGAGCACATGCGCACCGAGCTCGTCGCCGACGCGCTACAGATGGCCGTCGCTCGCCGCCGTCCCGAGCCCTGGCTCATACATCACAGCGATCAGGGCTCGCAATATGTCGCTCTGGGCTTCGGACAACAGGCCCGTGACGCCGGGATCGCGGTCTCGATGGGGTCCACGGGCGACGCCTACGACAACGCCGTCGCCGAGAGCTTCTTCGCCACCCTGAAGAAGGTGCTCGTGCACCGCCAGTCATGGCCGAGCAGACGCGACCTGTCCTCGGCCGTCTTCGACTACATCGAGGCGTTCTACAACCGCCAACGACGACACTCTACCCTCGGATACCTCTCCCCAGAGGAATACGAGAGAGAGCACAAAACCACGACCAAACAGACCTAGCGACTAAAGCCCACGACAGGCCGCGAAACGGGTGCCACTCCAGTCGACCAATGGTTCTGGTCCAGGTAGACGCACGGACGTCGGGCGCGGAGCTCCTCGAGCGAGCGCCGCGGGTCGCTCAGCTCGACGACCGCGTGACGGCCGCTCGGCAGGCCGACAGTCAGCTCGAGGGGGTCGAGGCGGACAGCCACCCGCTCTAGGCTGGTCTCGAAATCGAACATGCCCGGCGGGAGCGCGAGGGTCCGTGTGGTCGCGTCCTCGCCTGCGAGTGTGAGGGTGCGCGCGCGGATGTCGAACTCGAACGATGGTGTAGCCATCGCACTCACGCTAGCCGGCCCGGCCAAGCACTCGGGTGGACCGGAGGATTGGGCGCTCGGGGCCCAACAACACCCCAAACGGAACCCCATTGGAACCTTGGCCGTACGCCCGTGCGCACCGTCCCACGAAAAAAGGCCCCGATTACCAGGGCCTTTCTTCAGTAGCGGGGGCGGGATTCGAACCCGCGACCTTCGGGTTATGAGCCCGACGAGCTACCAGACTGCTCCACCCCGCGTCGCTCCTTATGTTCTAGCAAAGAACCGCACAAGTGACCAGGGTTGCATGGCCGCCGCGCTTAGGCAAGCTCCTGCGCACGTGGCGCCTCGCGGCCCCCGGTGTCACGGCCCATGCCGGTTCCCGCGCGCATGCCCCCACGCCCATAGGATCCCCCAATGCGCGTAGCTGTAGTCGACATCGGGACCAACTCCACACGGCTGCTCGTCGCCGACGTCGACGCCAACAGCGACGACATCCAGGTCCTCGACCGCCGCTCGCACGTCACGCGCCTCGGCCACGGCGTCGACTCCAGCGGCGCGCTCGACGCCGACGCCATGCAGCGCGTGTTCGACACGCTCGCCCAATACCGCCAGGCCATCGACCGGCTTGAAGCAGGCGCCAACCTCGCCGTGCTCACCTCCGCCGTGCGCGACGCCTCCAACGGCGCCCAGTTCGCCGCCCGCGTGCGCGACGACTACGGCCTCGACGCGCAGGTGCTCAGCGGCGAGCAGGAGGCGCAGCTCACGTTCCTCGGCGCCATGTCCGGGCGCCCCCATCGCGACGCCGATGACGAGCACCAGCCCACCGTCGTCATCGACATCGGCGGCGGCTCCACCGAGTTCGTCGTCGGCGTGGGCGGCGTCGCCGGCTTCCACACCTCCCTGCACGCAGGCGTCGTACGCATGTCAGAGCGCCACATCCACTCCGACCCGCCCAACCCCAGCGAGCTGCAGCAGCTCGCAAGCGACGTGCGCAACACCTTCCTCGACGGGCTGCCCCAGGAGCAGCGCGCTGCCGTCAAGCACGGCATCGCCGTCGCCGGCACCGCCACCTCCGCCGCAGCCATCGACCAGGAGCTCGACCCCTACGATCCTGAGCGCGTGCACGGATATGAGCTGCAGCTCGGCACCGTCGAACTGCTGCTCGCGCGCCTCGCCGACATGGACGAACAGCAGCGCCGCCACGTCGTCGGACTCAACCCCGACCGCGCGCCCACCATCGTCGCCGGCATGGTTCTGCTGCAGGAGGCCATCAACGCCTTCCAGCTCGAGCATGTGCGCGTGTCAGAGCACGACATCCTCTACGGAGGCGCGCTGCAGCTTGCGCGCGCTTAAGCCAGGTTCGACTTGCGCGGGTAAACCACAGTCGGATCCGTCAACACGTTGACCAGCGCCGGCGCATCCGCCGCCAGCGCCCGCTCCAGCGCCGCGCGCAGGTCCTGCGGGCGCTCAACCAGCTCGCCGTGGCAGCCCAGCGCCCGTACCAGCTCGTCGTAGCGCGTGCCCGGCCGCAGGTCAGCCGCCACCGAGTACCCATACAGGAACTCCATCGGGTGCTTCTCCAGCGCCCAAATGCCGTTGTTGCCCATCACGCCCACCACGTTCACGCCATGGCGCGCCAGCGTGTCGTACTCCATCCCCGAGAAGCCAAACGCGCCGTCGCCCAGCAACAGCACCACCTGGCGCTCCGGGTGCGCCAGCTTCGCCGCAAGCGCATACCCGCAGCCCGTGCCCAAGCAGCCAAACGGCCCCGGGTCAAGCCAGCAGCCCGGCGCGTAGCTGTCCACCACGCGGCCCGCATACGAAACGAAGTCGCCGCCGTCGCCAATCACGATCGCGTCGCGGTCAAGCACCTGCGCAAGCTCCGCATACAGGCGCATCGGGTGCAGCGGCGAGCGGTCGTCCTCCAGCTCCGCCCGCTCCGCCTCGCGGCGCTCCCGCTCCGCCGCGCGCAGCTCGCCGATCCAGCGCTCGCTCGCCAGCGCCGCCGCCCCCGCGCCCGTGCGCAGCGCCTCAAGCGTGTCCCCGATCGGGCCGTAGCACTCCGCCGCCGGCTTTCGCGGGTGGTCGCGCTCCGGTTCCGCCGCGTCCACCACCACGATCTCCGTTTCCTCGCCAAACGAGCCGCCAAAGCCCAGCCTGAAGTCCATCGGCACGCCCACCACCAGCGCCACATCCGCGCCCTTCAGCGCCTGCGAGCGCACCCGCGAGAAGAACAGCTCGTCGTCCGCCGGCACGCATCCGCGCGCCAACCCGTTCAAGAACACCGGTATGCGCAGCGTCTGCGCCAGCTCAATCAGCGCATGCTCCGCCCGGCCCCAGTACAGGTCCGTGCCAGCCATCACCACCGGGCGTTCAGCCGCCGCCAGCAGCGCCGCCGCGCGCTCCAGCGACTCGCCCAGCGCGCCACCCGCGCCCGCGCCGCGCGCACCCGCGCCAGCGCCAGCGCCAGCGCCGACGCCAACGCCCGCGCCCGCCAGCCGCGCGCCGTCGTTCTCCTGCTCAGCCGCCTCCATGAACACGTAGTCCAGCGGGAAGTCCACAAACGCCGGACCGCCGTGCGGCGCGCTCGCCGCCGTGAACGCGTCGTCCACCAGGCCCGGGATCTCGTCAGTGCTCTGCGCTGTCACCGCCAGCCTGCTCAGCGGGCGCACAAACGGCACGTGGTCGATCTCCTGCAGCGAGCCCTGCCCCCAACGCAGCGCCGGCGCGCGCCCGCCCAGCACCACCATCGGCGAATGGTTAGCCTGCGCCGACGCCATCGCGCTCATCCCGTTCGTCACGCCCGGGCCCGCCGTCAGCGCGCACACGCCCACCTCGCGCGTCACCTTCGCCCAGCCCTCCGCCGCAAACGCCGCCGTCGACTCGTGGCGCACGTCCACCAGGTCAATGCCCTCCTCGCGGCAGCCGTCATAGATCGAGAACAGATGCCCGCCCGACAGCGTGAACAGCTTGCTCACGCCATGCGCCTTCAGGCGCCTCGCCACCAGGCGGCCCCCGTGGAACGTCCCCGTCTCCTGCGCGCTCTCCGTGGACATGCCCGCCGCACTCTACTCGCCGCGTTTGACCCGCGCGCGCCGCGGGAAACATCAGTCAAAAGACGCAACTTTGCCGCTGCTACCGTGTCAATACAGTCGGCAGCAGCCACCGCACTGTCCATGGAGGTCTCCGCTCTCACCCACCCCAGCAGCATTCCCGGCCTTCGCGGGCCCACTGCGCTGCTGCGCCTCCAGTCCGACGAGCGGCTCATCTCGCTCACCCGCCGCGGCCAGCACGCCGCCTTCGAGGTGCTCTGCGCCCGCTACCAATCGCGCCTCTTGTCCTTCTGCCGGCACATGCTCGGCTCGCGCGAGGACGCCGAGGACGTGCTGCAGGAGGTCTTCGCCGCCGCCTTCAACGCCGTGCTCGCCGACCAGCGCACCATCAACGTGCGGCCCTGGCTGTACCGCATCGCGCGCAACCGCTCGCTCAACCACCTGCGCCGCGCCTCCGCCATCGGCGTCGACTCCATGGACGTGCACTTCGCCGAGCACGGCATCTCAACCGGCGACAAGGTCATCCGCCGCGAGAGCTTCCGCGAGCTCATCGCCGACGTCCACCACCTCCCCGAGACGCAGCGCACCGCGCTGCTGCTGCGCGAGATCGACGCGCTCTCCTACGAGCAGATCGCGCACGCCATGGAGACCACCGTCCCCTCCGTCAAGTCGCTGCTCGTACGCGCCCGCATCTCACTCGCCGACGCAGCCGAGGCGCGCAAGCTCAGCTGCGACGACGTGCGCCTCCAGCTCGGCCACGTCGCCGAGGGGCTCGCCAAGCTCAGCCCGCCCGCCCGCCGCCACATTCGCAGCTGCCAGCAATGCGCCTCCTTCCGCAAGCAGCTCAAGGACAACAACCACGCGCTCGCGCTCATCATGCCCGTCGCGCCGCTCCTGCTCCTCAAGAAGCTGCTGCTCGCCAAGCTCGGCACAACCGCCTCCGCCGGCGGAGCGCACGTCGCCGGCGGCGCCAGCGCCACCGTCGGAGCCAGCGCCACCGCCGGTGCAGCCGCCAGCGGCGGCAGCGTCGGAGTCGGCGGCATCATGACCGCCGGCGCCGGCGCGCTCGCCACCAAGGCCGTTGCCGGGCTCGCCGCAGCCGCCATCGTCACCGCCGGCGCAGTCGCCGCCGACAAAGCCGTCGTCGTGCACCACCACCCTCATCCGCACGCGCTCGCCTCCGCCTCGCTCGCCACCGCCAGCCACTACTACGCAAGCGAGCCCGTCGTCGTGCACCAGGCGCTCCAGCCCGTAAGCGCCAGCAACCCTCCCGCAGGCCACCGCGCCGGCCTCGCCGCCAAGCACCGAGCGCAGCACGCCAACAGCGTCAAGGCCAAGATCCCGCCCATCGCCGTCGTCGCGCCCGCCACCACCGTCGACGCCACCGACCCCAGCGCCGCCAAGCCCGCCAGCCCGCCGCCCGCCACCGAAGTCACCACCCAGACCACAGAACTCCCCGCCGCCGCCACCAGCATCCCCGCCACGCCGCCCGCCGCCGCCACCACCACATCCACCACACCCCTGCCCGCCACGCCGCCAACCACCACCGGCGCCACCACCACCACGCCCGTCGAAACGCCGCCCACCGAACCAGCCGGCCCCGCGCCCAGCAGCGAACCCACCACCCCCGTCGGCGCAACACCGCCGCCACCGCCCGCCGTCGTCGTAATCCCCAACCCCAACACCGCCAGCAACGTCCACGCACCCCCCGCGCCCACCGACGACTCGGTGCTCGCGCACAGCGCCCGCCGCAGCGCTCGCGCCGCCCGTCGCGCAGCGCGCTAGCCGAACGCGAACGTCTTCAGCGGTTTCAGCAGCACGCCCGTCTCGCCCACTTCCATCGGCGACGACACCTGCGCGCTCGCCGTCGGCGACGTCAGCATCGCCACCACCACGCCTTCCCGCGCGCCCGCCCGTTGCGCCACCAGCAGCACGTCGCGCCCGTACACGCGCTCGCCTTCCACCGTCGCGTAGAACAGCACCTGGTAGCCCGACAGCATGTTGTTGATGCGCGTCTTGCCCTCGCCGCGAAGCTCAAAGCCCCGCGTGCGTGCGCTCAGCGCGCGGATGAAGCTCGTCGCATACAGCGGCAGCTCGCCCTGCAACTCGCCCGTGTACGCCGGCAGCCGCAGCGGGCCCACCGCAAACGAGTACTTCAGCTCGCCGTTCCGCCAGCGGCTCTGCACCCGCACGAAGCCGCCCCGTTCCGGCAGCACCCGCCACAGGTCGCGGTAGCTGAAGCTGAACGGCACGCTGCCGCCGTGCCGGTAGGTCGAGTTCTCGAGCGTCAGGCCAAGCGCCACCAACGCGCCCACCAGCGCAACCGCCGCCGCCACCACCACCGCGCGCGCCAGCCGCGACGCCGCATGCCAGCGCGGCGCCAACAGCCGGCCCAACGTCGGGCCGAACTCGCGCTTCATCGCCAGCGCCGTCATCGCTCGCGCGCCGTCATTCTCCGATCGAGAACAGCGATTCCAGATCGTGGCGCGAAAACGCCGCAAACGCCACCATCGTCTGCGTACGCAGCACCCCCGGCAGCCCGCCCACCTGGCCCGTCACAACATCCGCCAGCTGCTCGTGGTCCGGCACGCGCACAATCGCCACAAAGTCCCACTCGCCCGTCACCGAGTACGCCTCCGCCACGCCCTCAATGTCCGCCAGCGCGCCGCCCAGGCTCGACAGCGCATCGCGCTCAGCCTCAATCAGCACCACCGCGTTCGTCATCGCCATCGCGCAACCATCCTACGCCTCCGAGGAGCCCAGCCCCTGCACCCCCAGCCCCACCGCCACACCCAGCAGCCCACCCGCCACGCCCGCCAGCCAGCTCGCTTCCGGACGCGCAAACGGCAGCGCCAGCAGCAGCGCCGCCAGCGCCCCCGCCCCCAGCAGGTCGCTGTCGCGGTACGCGTCCGCACGCGCCGCCCGCAGCTCCGGCGCCGCCCACGCGCCCAGCAGCGCCAGCGCCGCCGCGTTGCCGCCGCTCACCACCGCAAATGGGTACACCGCGCTCGCCAGCAGCGCGCCAATCGCGCTCGCGCCCAAGAACAGCGCCACCACCAGCGCCGGCCCGTAGCGGCGCTCCAGCAGCCAGCCGAAGATCGCCACCGCCAGGATCGCCACGAACGCGTACCAGCCGTCCACGTACGCGAAGCCGTTCGTCAGCACCTTCCACCAGTCGCCGCGCAGCGGGCCCAGCAGCGCCGCGTGCAGATACAGCGTCGGTTCCGCACGCTCGATCACCCACATCGCCGCGCTCGCCGCCACCAACGCCATCGTCGCGTACGGCCGCTCCGCCGCCCAGCGGCTGGGGCCAGCGTGCGTGCGAGTGCGCATGCGCGTGCCGGCGCCCGGCGCGCCGCCCGCCCGCGCCGACCCGGAGCCCGAGCGCCGCAGCCGTGCCAGCGTGCGCCCGCGCAGCGTGCTGCGCATCGGCGCGTTCGCCGGCGGCAGCTTCGGCGCGCGTCTGCGCAGCCGCGTGCCGCAGTACGGGCACTCCGTGATGTACGGGCTCACCTCCGATCCGCACTGCTTGCACACCACGAACAGATCAGCGCCAGAAGTCATCTGCGATCCATTCTAAGGACCTCCCGACCCCAGCCCGCACGGCTCTGGAATACTCAGTCGCATGAACCCCGCAACCGTCAGCCAGCTCTACATCCTCGCGTTCGACCACCGCGGCTCCTTCCAGAAGAAGTTCTTCGGGATCGACGGCCAGCCCGACTCCGAGCAGACAGCCATCATCGCCGACGCCAAGCACCTCATCTTCGAGGGCATGCTGCAGGCCGTCGGCGCCGGCGCCGACCCCGCCGTCACCGGCGTGCTCGTCGACGAGCAGTTCGGCTCCACCGTGCCCGCCGAGGCGCACGAGCGCGGGCTCAAGCTCGCCATGCCCGCCGAGCGCTCCGGACAGCCCATGTTCGACTTCCAGTACGGCGACGAGTTCGGCAAGCACATCGAAAAGCTCAACCCCGACTACACCAAGGTGCTCGTCCGCTACAACCCCGACGGCGACGCCGCCGCCAACAGCCAGCAGCTCGCCAAGCTGCTGCGCCTCAGCGACTGGCTCGTCAAGAACGGCCGCAAGTTCCTGTTCGAGCTGCTCGTCCCCGCCGAGGACGCGCAGCTGCACAGCGTCGGCCGCGACAGCGATCGCTACGACGCCGAGCTGCGGCCCGAGCTCATGCGCCGCGCCATCGCCGACATCCAGGACGCCGGCATCGTCGTCGACATCTGGAAGATCGAGGGCGTAGACCAGCGCTCCGACTGCGAAATGCTCATCGCCCAGACACGCACCGGCGGCCGCGACCACGTCAAGTCCGTCGTGCTCGGGCGCGGCGCCGACGACGCCAAGGTCGACCAGTGGCTCGCCGCAGCCGCCCCCGTCGACGGCTACATCGGCTTCGCCATCGGCCGCTCCATCTGGTGGAACCCGCTCAAGGCCTACGTCGACGGCAAGATCGAGCGCTCCGCCGGCGCGCGCAAGATCGCAGAGAACTACCTGCGCTTCGTCAGCGTGTACGAGCGCGCCAAGGCTCTCACTCCATCCGCGTGAGCGCGAATCGACGGATGCCGTCGACATGAAGATGCGCCAGAGCCTCGCCGAATGGGAGCAGGCCTTCGCCAGGGAGGCCTCGCTCGACCGGCGCCGGCGCGACTCGCTGCGCCGCACCACCGAGCAGCGCGCCTTCAAGCGCGACCTCGAGCGCCGTCACAAGCGCGGGTCCGTGCGCTTCGTGCTGCTCGTGCTCACGCTCATCCTCACAGCGGCCGTCGTAACCGTCGTGATGTTTCGCACCCTCTACCTGCTGCTCGGCTAAGCTCCCTCGCCCAGTCCCTGCAGCGACTCGTCCACCGCAGCCGCGTGCTCCTCCGCCGCCGCGCCGTCCTTCCCCGCAGCCCCGTCCGGAGCGCTGCCTTCACGGTGGATCTCCAGGTAGATCTCCTTGCGAAACACAGGCACCCGCTGCGGCGCCTGGATGCCGATGCGCACCTTCTCGCCCATGACCGACAGAACCGAAACCTCGATCTCGTCCCCGATCATGATGCTCTGGTTGGACTTGCGCGTCAGAACCAGCATTTGGGTGCACCTTCCTCATTGCCGATTGGCGACCCGGCGCAACCCCAAACCGCCGGAGTGCCAAGCATAGTCGCAGCACCGGGAGAACGCGATGCCAATCGTTCAAACGTCCCCCGCCAGCGGGTCTTCCGTGGGCCGCGCAGCGCACGCCCACACCGTCGCGCGGACGCGCCGCCGTGGCGCGTGCCGCGTCGCGCGAGCGCTTGCGCTAGTCTCCCGGACCGTCCATGCCAAGGAAATCTCTGCGACCGCACCTCAACCAGATCCGTGCGTGGGTGCGGCAAGGGCGCACCGACGCCTGGGTCGCCCACCAGCTCGAGGTCACCGTCCGCGACATCGAGCAGTTCAAGCGCCAGAACGAGCTCGTCAGCGACGACGAGGCCGTCGAGGGCAACGGCGGCGCAGGCGACTACCCCGAGGAGATCGACCTGCGAGCTGAGGACGACGCGCTGATCGCCGCCGAGCTCGAGGCCGCCGAGGCCGAAGCCGCCGAAGCCGCCGCCGCCGAGGCCGAGGCTGAGGCCGAGCGCGCCAGGCAGAAGGCCGAAGCCGGCGACACCGACGACGACGACAGCGACAGCGACAGCGACAGCGACGGCGGCGCCACGCGCACACGCAGGCGCAGCCGCCGCGGCGGGCGCGGGCGACGCACCGGAGCGCGCAACACCGGCCCGCTCGAGGGCACCTTCGACCACGGCGAGGAGGGCTATGGCCTGTGGCTCGACCCAGCCATCCAGGAGAACCCCATCTACGCCGAGCACTGGGCCGGCCATCGCCCCGTCGAGGTCGAAGTCGAAGAGGACCGCATCGTCATCCGCCGCACCGGCGTAGAAGACGACTAGCGCGCCGTCTACGCCTCCGTCAGCGTCCTGCGGCCGCCCGCGTAGTCCGCCGCCTCGCGCAGGTATCGCGCGAACGCCGCATCCACCACCACGCCCGCCTCCCACGCCCACGGGTCCTCCGGCGCAAGCGTCATCGCGATCTGCATGCACCACGTCGCGCCCGCTTCGTACAGGCCCACCAGCTCCTCCGCCGAGAAGCGTCCCCCCAGGCGTCTGCGCAGCTCCGCCACCAGCGCATTCGTGACGCGCTCCAGCAGCGGCCCGCGCTCAGCCGGCGCCGCCGCCAGCCGGCGCTCGCCCTGCTGCCACTGGTAGTTGGCCGTCTCGAACGACACTCAGGCCGAGGCTAGCAGCGAGTTGTGCTCAGTTGCCCGGCAGGCCACTGACCACGTACGGCTGCTCGCCCGCCTTCATCATGCCCAGCTGGCGCGCCTCCGTTTCCAGCGTGCCCGCCGCCGTCAGCGCTTCGCGCTGGTGCACCAGCGCGCTGTGTTCGCGCTGCATCGCCGCCACCGCAGCGTCGTCGTGGCGCGACTGGCGCCACGTCGACAGCATGTGCACGCCCGCGCTCGCGTACAGGTACAGCAGCGCAACCAGCACCAGCAGCATCGCCACGCGGCCCAGACGGTCCCAGCGCACGCGCGCCGCGAGCGTGCGGCCCGCGACCGGGCCCGGGCGCGCCCTGCCCGCTCGCGATGCTGAGATGGCAGCCATGACCACCTCGATTCGCGACAGTCGGGCAACATCCTGCCGCTGGTCGAAGACCAGCGGGCCCGGCCGTAGGTGCTCCTGTCGGCCATTGTATGTGTCGCTTGGCGAGCGGTGTATAACCATTGCTATACATCGCTTGGGCGGTCGCTATACGCGACGCCGACGCGAAGCCGCCGACGCGAAGCCGCATGTAGCGCTTCGACCGCTTCTACCGGCTCAGCTTGAGCCTACCCGCCGCGAAAGGCGCTACGACCCGCAAAGCGCGCGCTCGCGCCCAGCTGCTCCTCGATGCGCAACAGCTGGTTGTACTTCGCCACGCGGTCCGAGCGCGACGGCGCGCCCGTCTTGATCTGACCGCAGCCCGTCGCCACCGCCAGGTCGGCGATCGTCACGTCCTCCGTCTCGCCCGAGCGATGGCTCATCACCGCCGTATAGCCCGCCTCGCGGGCCATCGCCACGGCCTCCAGCGTCTCCGTCAGCGTGCCGATCTGGTTGACCTTGATCAGGATCGAGTTGCCTACGCCCGTGTCGATGCCGCGGCGCAGCCGCTCCGTGTTCGTCACGAAGATGTCATCGCCCACCAGCTGCACGCGCGAGCCCAGGCGCTCCGTCAGCAGGCGCCAGCCGTCCCAATCCTCTTCGTCCATGCCGTCCTCCAGCGACACGATCGGATAGCGCGACACCAGCTCCCCCCAGTAGTCCGTGAACTCCGCCGCGCTCAGCGTGCGACCCTCGTGCTCCAGCACGTACGCTCCGTCGCCGTAGAACTCGCTCGCCGCCGGATCCAGCGCAATCGCAACATCCTCGCCCGGCCTGTAGCCCGCCGCCTCGATGCCCTCCACCAGCATCTTCAGCGCCTCCTCGTTGGACCCCAGATCGGGCGCAAAGCCGCCCTCGTCGCCAACCGCCGTGCCCAGGCCGTGCTCATGCAGCGTGCCCTTCAGCGCGTGGAACACCTCCGCGCCCATGCGCAGGCACTCCGAGAACGTGCTCGCGCCGCACGGCACGATCATGAACTCCTGGAAGTCCACCTTGTTGTCCGCGTGCGCGCCGCCGTTCAGCACGTTCATCATCGGCACCGGCAACAGGCTCGCGTCGGATGGGCCCAAATATCGCCACAGCGGCTGCTCCTGCTCCGCCGCCTGCGCGTGCGCCGCCGCCAGCGACACCCCCAGGATCGCGTTCGCGCCCAGGCGCGACTTGTTCGGTGTGCCGTCCAGCTCGATCAGCGCCCGGTCCAGCGCCCCCTGGTCAGCCGCGTCCATCCCCGTCACCGCCCGTGCGATCTCGCCGTCAACGTTCGCCACCGCGCGCGTGACGCCCTTGCCGCCCCACGCCGTGCCGCCGTCGCGCAGCTCCGTCGCCTCGAACTCGCCCGTCGACGCGCCCGACGGCACCGCCGCACGGCCGTGCGCACCCGAGCGCAGCTGCACCTCCACCTCGACCGTCGGGTTGCCGCGACTGTCGAGGATCTGCCGCGCGTGGACTCTGTCGATCGCGCTCATACAGCGGGCGGCTCTTGCACCCCTGCGGTTATTCGGCGGCTTTGACGGCGCCGGTGGTGCTGGTCTTGGGCGCTTTGTAGCCCTTGCAGTCCGCCACCAGGTAGCCGGAGCGGCATTCCGTCTTCGCCAGCCACTTCTTTTTGAATTCCTTGACGAACTTGCTCAACGCCGTCTGCTGGCCCGTCGCGATCAGCTGCTGCTTGATCGTCGACTTCACCTGTGACAGCGGCTGCTGGGTGCCCGTCGTGGCGCTCAGCACTTCGTACACGTAGTAGCCGAACGGTGTCTTCACCGGGCCGGCGAGCTTGTTCTTGGCGGCCGAGAAGATCGCCGTGTCGAGCGCCTGCTCCTCCTCGCCTTTGACCACTTCCTTGAGCTCGCCGCCGTTGGCCTTGCTCGTCGGATCGATCGAGTCCTTCTTGGCCACGCTCGCGAAGCTCGTGCCCGATTCAACTTCCTTCTTAGCCGCCTTCGCCTGCGCTTCCGTCTTCGTCAGGATGATCCTCACGTTGCGCTTTTCCGGCGTGCCGTACTTCGACTTGTTTTCGTTGTAGTACTTGGCGACCTGAGCTTCCGTCACGACGCTCTTCTTCTTGACGATCTGCTTCTGGATTTTCTGCGACAGCAGGTTCAGCTTCACTCGCAGCAGCAGATCCGACACGCTCTGCCCAGACGTCGCCAGGAACTTTTCGAATTCCGCCGCTTTCGGGAACTGCGTCGCCTTGATTTTCGTGAATTCCTTCTTCACTTCCGCGTCGCTCAGCTTCACGCCCAGCGACGACGCTTCGCCCAGCACCCACTGCGAGGAGATCAGGAAGCCCAGGACCTCGCTCTGCAGCGATTTGTACTGGGTTGCGCACTCCGACTTCAGCTGCGCGGTCGTCGGCGCCTTCTGGCCCTTCGCCGGCTTCGGCGCCGTCTTCGACAGGTGCGCGATGCACGTCGTGTAGTTCGGCGGTTCCGGCACCGCCGGCTTTTCCGTCGTGCCCGCCGAGCTCGACGCCGAAGCCACGCCCATCCAGTGGTCGAACGCCGTCTTGCTGATCGACGTGCCGCCTACCTGCACGACCGCGTCGCCGGGGATGCCGCCGCAGGCGGAGATGCCCACCAGGGCAAACAAAACGGCGCCAAGCGCCGATATGGACCTGAGAGTCTTTGACACGACGCGGGCACTCTAGCGGATTGCGCATGCATCGTGCTTAAGGAGTCGATAACGAGTTCCTAAGCGGCCTCGCGCACGATCCCCAGCAGCACGTCCGCCGCCTTCACCACGCTTGGGAAGCGATCGCTCCCGTCCTTGGGAACCCGCACCGACACCTGCGAGCGGCCCGATTCGTACAGCGCCTCCGGCAGCTCCTCGCGCAGCCGCCGCGCCCTGGCCGAGTCGAGCTCGATCGGCACCACCGCCAGCCGATCGCCGTGGAAGCTCACCGTGCGCGCGCCCGCCTGGCCGAACTTGATGCGCGCGCGCTGCAGCGCCAGCAGGTTCTCCACAGGCTCCGGCACCGGCCCGAAGCGGTCCTCCAGCTCCTCGCGCAGGCGTTCCACGTCCGCAACCTCCAGCGCCCCCGCCACGCGCCTGTGCAGCTCGATCTTCGCCTGCTCGTACGGCACGTAGTCCGCCGGCACGTACGCGTCCACGCTCACATCCAGCCGCACCGGCTCCGGCAGCTGCTCACCCTCCTGCTCCGGCTCCGCCGCCGCCACCGCCTCGTCCAGCATCTGCATGTACAGCTCGAAGCCCAGCGCCGCCACGTGCCCCGACTGCTCGTCGCCCAGCAGGTTGCCCGCGCCGCGGATCTCCAGGTCGCGCATCGCGATCTTGAAGCCCGCGCCCAGCTCCGTGTAGTCCGACAGCGCCGACAGCCGCTGCGCCGCCTCCGGCGTCAGCGCCGCCGCCGAATCGTACAGCAGGTACGCGTACGCGCGCTCGCGGCTGCGCCCCACGCGACCGCGGATCTGGTACAGCTGCGCCAGGCCAAACGCGTCCGCGTGCTCCACGATCAGCGTGTTCGCCTGCGGGATGTCGATGCCGGACTCGATGATCGACGTGCACACCAGCACGTCCGCGCCGCCGCGCAGGTAGTCCATCATCACCGCCTCCAGCTCGCCCTCGCCCATCTGGCCGTGCGCCACCGCGAAGCGCACGCCCGGGCACAGCGCGCGCAGCCGCTCCGCCGTCTCGTCGATCGACTCCACGCGGTTGTGCATGAAGAACGCCTGCCCGCCGCGCGCGTGCTCGCGCAGGATCGCGCGCTTCACCAGCTCCTCCTCGTACTCGCCCACGTACGTGCGCACCGGCCGCCGGCCCTCCGGCGGCGTCTCGATCACCGAGATGTCGCGCAGCCCCGCCAGCGACATCTGCAGCGTGCGCGGGATCGGCGTCGCCGACATCGCGATCACGTCCACCTTCAGCTTCAGCTGGCGCAGCAGCTCCTTCTGCTTGACGCCGAAGCGCTGCTCCTCGTCCACGATCAACAGGCCCAGGTCCTTCGCGCGCACGTCGCGCGACAGCACCCGGTGCGTGCCCACCAGGATGTCCACGCGCCCCTCCGCAAAGCCCTTGACCGCCTCTTTCTGCTCCGCCGGCGTGCGAAACCGCGACACGTGCTCCAGCGTGAACGGGTAGTCCGCCAGGCGCTCCGCGAACGTGCCGTAGTGCTGCTGCGCCAGGATCGTCGTCGGCACCAGCATCAGCACCTGCTTGCCCTCCTCCGCGCACTTGAACGCCGCGCGCAGCGCCACCTCCGTCTTGCCGTAGCCCACATCGCCGCAGATCAGCCTGTCCATCGGACGCGGCGCTTCCATGTCCGCCTTCACCAGCTCGATCGCGTCGCGCTGGTCCGGCGTCTCCGTGAACGGGAAGCGCTCCTCGAACTCGCGCTGCCAGTCCGAGTCCGGGCCAAACGCATGGCCGCTGCGCCGGCGGCGCTCCGCGTACAGGCTCAACAGCTCGCCCGCCAGCTCCTGCGCCGCGCGGCGCGCGCGCGCCTTCATCGTCTCCCAGCGCGTGCCCCCCAGCTTCGACAGCGGCGGCTGTGAGCCAGCGCCCGCGCCCACGTAGCGTGAGATCTTCGCCAGCTGGTCCGTCGGCACGAACACACGGTCGTCGCCCTGGTATTCCAGGTACAGGTAGTCGCGCGTCACGTCCGCCACCGTGCGTGTCTCAAAGCCCGCAAAGCGCGCCACGCCGTGGTCCTCGTGCACCACGATGTCGCCCGTGCGCAGTTCCGTGAACGAGCGCAGCGCGCCCCTGCGCGCGCCGCCCGCGCCACCGTGGCGGCCCGCGCCCGTGCCTGGCCGCTCCGCGCGGCGCCTGCGCAGCAGCCGGTGCTCCGGGAACACCGCCAGCTTCAGCTGCGGCGCCACGAAGCCCTCGCGCAGCGACACCGCCGCGAAGCGCAGCGACGCCTCCAGCGGCTGGAAGCCGATCGCCGAGCCGCCGCCACCCGCGCCACCGCCGTTCGCGCCACCGCCGTTCGCGCCGTCCTCGCCTTCGCCCAGCCACGTCGCTTTCAAGCGCCCCAGGTTGTACGCCACGCGCTCGCCCTCGCCGCGGCGCGGGAACGCCACCACCGTGCGGTAGCCCGAGCGCACCAGCTTCTCCAGCTCCGGCTCCGCCTCGCCCAGCGAACGTGCTGCCGTGTCCGCCGACTGCGCGCGCAGCTCTATCTCCTGGCCGCTCGACAGCCCCGACAGCCATATGCGCGTGCGCTGCTCCAGCGTCGCGTGGATGCTCTGCGGGCTCACGTACAGGTGGTGCGCGTCCTCGTCGCCGAACGCCGCGCACACGTCGCTCCACAGATCGTTCAGCACCGGCTCCAGGTCCTCCTCCGCCGCCACCACCACCTGCGTACCCCCGCCCACCAGATCCAGCAGCGCGCCAAAACGGTCCACCGGCAGCAGCTCCGCGATGTCCGGACGCTCCGCGTCCTCGCCCGTCGGCAGCTGCTCAGCCGCCAGCTCCGCCAGCTCGCGGTGCTCCAGCGCCAGCTCCGCCGCCGGCGCGATCTCCACCTCCTCGGCATCGCCCAGCGAGCGCTGCGTGAACGTCGAGAACCAGCGCAGCGACTCGATCTCCACGTCGAACATATCCACGCGCACCGCGCGCTCCTCCGTCGCCGGGAACACGTCCAGCAGCCCGCCCCGCATCGCGAACTGCCCGCGCTCCTCCACCTGGTCCACGCGCTCGTAGCCAGCGCTCACCAGCTCCGCCGCGCACTCGTCCAGGTCCAGCAGCTCGCCGACGCGCAGCGTGAACGAGTGCGGGCGCAGCTGCGGGTCCGGCACCTTCTCCGACAGCGCCACCGCGCTCACCACCACAACCGCCGGCTCCGCGTCCGCCGCGCCGGCGCCCCCGCGCGCCGCGCCCGCACCAGCGCCCGGCGCCGCGCCGTCCGCGCCCAGCAGCGCGTCCAGCGCCGCCACGCGCAGCCCCACCAGGTGCGCCGGCGGCGCCAGATGCGACTCGTATGCCACGCCCCGCGACGGGTAGTAGCGCACGCGCCGCGGCGCCAACCATGCGCCCAGATCGCCCGCCAGGTCGCGTGCCGCGCGGTCGTCGCCCACCACCACCAGCGTCGGGCGCGAGCGCGCGTCATCGTCGATCTCGCTCAGCGCCGCGATCACATACGCGCGCAGCGACGACGACACGAACGCATGGCCGCCCTCGCGCGCCAGGCGCAGCGTCTGCTCGTCTTCCTGCGCCAAACCCAGCAGCGGGCGCAGCGCGCCGGTGCTCGTCGCCATCACGGCTCCTCTCCCAGCACCACGCGCTCCGCGTGCTCCACAGCGCGCTCCACCAGCTCCGCCACCTGCGCCGCCCCCTCGCTGAAGCGGCCCAGCACCCACGCCGACACGATCTCCGGGTCCGTCGTGTCCGGGCGGCCCACGCCCACGCGCACGCGCATGAAGTCCGCGCCGCCCAGCTCGCGCTTCAGCGACTTCAGGCCGTTGTGGCCAGCCAGGCCGCCGCCCAGCCGCGTGCGCACGTCTCCAAACGGCAGGTCGATCTCGTCGTGCACTGCCAGCACGCGCTCCAACGGCAGCTTCAGCGCGCCGCGCGCCGGGCCCACCGAGCGGCCCGCGTCGTTCATGTACGTCTGCGGGCACAGCACCGCCACGCGCGGAGTCGGCGCGCCCGGCGCGCCAGTGCGCACGCGGCCTTCCGCTATGCGCCCGCGAAAGCGATCCTTCGCGCGGCCCAGGTCCCAGCGCTGCACCAGCGCCTCAGCCGCCGCAAAGCCAACGTTGTGGCGCGTGCCCGCGTACTCGCGGCCCGGGTTGCCCAAGCCGACGATCAGCCAGTCGATCGCGCCGCCGCTGCCGCCAACGCCGAACGGGCGTCGCAGCGCGTTTACTCCTCGCCGGAGGAGCCCTCGGAGCCGTCGCCGCTCGAGCTGTCCTCGCCCACGAGCTCCGTCTCCGCTTCGATCTCTTCCGCCGTTTCGCTCTGCAGGCGCGGCGGCGACAGCGTCGCGATCACCGTTTCCTCAAGGTCGTCCAACAGCGTCACGCCCTCCGGCACCGTCAGCGCGCCCAGCAGGATCGTCTCGCCGATCTCCATCTCGCCCACCGCGTGCACGATCGACTCCGGGATCGCAGTCGGCAGCGCTTCCACGTTCAGCTCCCGCGTGATCTGCTCCAGGATGCCGCCCTGCTTCACGCCCGGCGCATCGTCCACGCCCTCCAGCTCCAGCGGCACCGCCGCGCTGATCGCCTCTTTCAGGTTCACGCGCAGCAAGTCCACGTGGATCGTCTCGCCGCGCACCGGGTGACGCTGCGCTTCCTTCAGCACCGCCGGCGTGCCTTTGCCGCCGTCCACGCTCACGTCCAGCACCGCGCCCGCGCCCGCAAGCGCGTGACGCAGCTCGCGCTCGTCCGCGTCGAAGCCCACCGGCTCGCCGCCGCCGCCGTACAGCACCCCGGGCACGCGGCCGCTGCGGCGCAGGCGGCGCACCGCGCGCGAGCCCTCAGACGCGCGGGTGTTGACGTTCAGCTTGGTCGTCGTGTCGGCCATGAGCGACTGCAGACTGTAGCAATCGGCGTTCGTCGCGCTTCTCGCGGCCTCGTTCGCGGCCGCGCGCGCCGCTCACTGCCCCGCCGCTCTCGTTTCTTCTTCTTCTTCCCTTTCCAGGCGCGTCGCTTTCGTGCACCGCCCTTCGCCCGCGATCGGCGCGCTGATCGCCAGCAGATGCACGTGGATGCCCGCGATGAAGCTGCCGCTGCGACGCACGTCCACGCACTGCACCACCGGCAGCATGCCGATCACCGTCCATGCCACACGCGTCCTGCCGCTCGCGCCCGACAGCGAGTACGCCGTCGGCGATTCCAGCTGCAGAATCTTGATCGCGCCCGCGCGGCGCACGCGCGGGTCGCTCGCGTCGGACCTCGCGCTCGCCACGCATGCTGCGCTCTCGCGACAGCCGTCCAGCCGCGCCAGCATGCCCGTCAGGTCGCCCTTCGCCTCCGCCTGCAGCAGCGCCACCACTTCCGTCCGTTCCGCGTTCTCCGCGCTCAAGAAGCGCGCCAGCAGCGCGCCGCCCGCCAGCACCGCCACCACGCACACCGCCAACAGCGCGCGCAGCACGCGGCGCCGGCGCCGTGGGAGGCCCTGCCACCACACGCGCGGGCTGCGCGCGCCCGCATCGGGAGGTTCGAGCGGAGTGGACAAGCTCGCGGCCGGACGGCTCAGAACAGCTGGTTTCTTGCTCCCCGTGCTGACCGGTGTCGGCCAGTGTCGGGGAGCGCGGCGGTTGCTGGGGATTCGGGGCTTGCGATGACCCCCCGATGCTAGCTCGTGTCGGCCCGTCAGCTACGTTCGTTGACACGCCGTTGACAGCGGACGGGGAACTCGGGCAACTGCCGGCGGTCGGTCAGTCGGGCACTGGCACTGCGTGCAACTCGTCGTCGCCCATGTAGACGAGGATGGGCAGCAGGGCGACCACCAGCTCCACGCGCTCCCACGGCCGCGGAGAGCCCCAGATACAGAGCGCCTGTCTCACAAGCGGAACGGCTGACGAGCGAGCACGACCCACCGACGCGTCTGGCGCCGGCCTCAGTCAGCTTCTCGGCGACTTCCCGGAGTGTGAGGCCGCTCGTGAATACGTCGTCGAAGACGAGCACGCTCTTGCCCGCCACCGCCGACGGATCGATCACCTCGAGCGCTGGGCCGAAGTAGCGCTCGGCGACTTGCGCACGCGCGGCGAAGCCGTCCTGCTCCACGAGGCGCGGCGTCGGCTGGGTCTTGCGCATGACGTCGCGGCGGAACGGCAACTCGGGAGCCTCGATCTCGGCCCGCTCCACGATCAGGTCGATGTGATCGAAGTCGCGCCCGCCGTCGCCCACGTAAGTGGGCATCGGGATGATGAGGTCCCAGGGGTCCGGGCTCGGGTCAGTGAAAAGCAGGCTCTCGAGGTATCCGGCGAGAACTCGGCCGAAGATCCAGGCCCAGCCCTTCACGTCGTCGTACTTGTAGCGGCTGATGACCTTCTCGAGCGCCCCGCTGCGCATCGATATCGCGTAGATGTACTCCCAGCCGCGTAGGTCAGCGGAGCGGTTGCAGAGCGGGTTGCCGCACTCGCCGCTCGTGGTGGAGAGACGGCCGTCGCAGGTCATGCAGCGCGCGGCGGAGAGCGGCTCGATCGTCTCGCTGGCACATACGAAACAGATGGCGGGCGTGCCGGTGCTCACGTACGCGCAGTCCGGGCAGTTGCCGAACCCGGCTGTCTCAGGCTCGGGCAGCCGCACCGCGCGTGCCTCACAGGCTCAGAGCGAGCTGCCGGCGCCCCTCGCTCACCGTCTCGACGGTCTCCGGCGAGCGAAGCCTATCGATGACCTCCTGCACCTCGCGCACTCGCACCGCCCGCGGGTACTTTTCGAGGTAGTCGGCGGCCCACGGCTGGCTTGTGACGAGGCTCTCGACGAGGAACGCCAGCTTGCCGTGCTGCAGAGCGAGCCGCGCCTGCATCTTCGCCCCCGACGTCTTGCTCGCCTCGATCACGACCGTGCCCTGGCTCATGCCGGACGTAACGACGTTGCGCCGGGGGAAGGTGTGTCGCGCGGGCGGCTGGGTCGGCCAGAACTGCGAGACGATCACCCCTGTCTCGGCGATGCGCTGCGCGAGTTGCTTGTTCTCCGCCGGGTATGTGCGCAGGATGCCGGTGCCCGTCACCGCGATCGTCCGCCCCCCCGCCTCTAGCGTCGCCTCGTGCGCGGCGGTGTCGATGCCTGCCGCCAGTCCCGACAGAACGGTGACACCCTCGCCGACTAGCGCGCTCGCCATTTTGCGCCCCCGGGCGACGCCCTCATTGGACGGTTTGCGTGTGCCTACCACCGCGACTGAGCGCGCATCGTCGCGCCGCAGCTCGCCGCGGTAGAAGAGGAACGGCGGCAGGTTGAAGATGAGGCGGAGGTTCGCGGGATAGTCCTCGTCGAGCACGGTCACGAGCTTCGCGCCGACCCGCTCCTCCGCGGCGAGCACCTCCCGGCGCGCACGGTCGACGTGCTCGCGAAGCTCGCCGAGACCTTCCCGGATCGCGACAGCGGTCGCCTCGCCCTCCGTCGACTTCTCCGTCTGCTCCCCGCGCAGCAGGCGCTCCAGCCCATCAGGCTCGAGCGCGGCACGCGCCACGGCATACCACGACACGCCCGGCAGGGCGCAGAGTGCCAGCAGATGCAACCGATCCTCAGACGTCACCACGCTACTCCGATCTAGCTTGTTCACATGGCTACAACGGGCACTGTGGCAGATGCAGCGGACCGATCCGCCCCGCCCTCACTACCCTCCCACCTTGCCGAGCACCTTGCGGCTCAGCGTGTGCTGCGCAGGTACGGGCGCACCCCGAGCGACCCGACGAGCGTCAGCATCGCGAGCACCGCAGAACCGCTCAATCCGCCGACGCTCAGCGCGCGCTGCGGTCGTGATGAGGCTGCCACCCGTGCGCCATATGCTCGCGTTCATCGAGACCTACAACCAGACCGCCAAACCCTTCGAGTGGACCTACGCCGGCAAGGTGCTCGAGGCGTAACCCAAACGAACTTGCAGGATGAACCTATAGGGGCTCTGTAGAGCCAAGGTGGCTAGAACAGCTGGTTCTCGCCGCCGAAGACCTCGCTCACCGAGTCGTCCACGAAGATGCGACGGATCGAGTCAGCCAGCAGCTCCGCGCACGGCAGCACGCGCACGTTGTCCGGGCGGTCCGTGGCGATCGGGATCGTGTCCGTCACCACGATCTGCTCGAGCCCCGACTCTTCCAGGTTCTTGAACGCGTCGCCCGAGAACACCGCGTGCGTCGCCGCCGCGTACACGCGCGTCGCGCCTTCCTCCATCACCGTCTTCGCCGCCGCCTTCAGCGTGCCCGCCGTGTCGATCATGTCGTCCACGATCACAGCCGTGCGGCCCTTCACATCTCCGATCACGTAGCCGATCTCCGCCACCTGCTGCGCGGGGCGCTCCTTGTCCAGGATTGCCAGCTCCGCGCCGATCTTCGACGCGAAGTTCTTGTTCAGCTTCACCCTGCCCGCGTCCGGCGCCACCACCACCAGATCCGGCAGCGCCAGGTCCGTGAAGTACTGGGTGAGCATGAACAGCGCCGTCATGTGGTCCACCGGGATCTGGAAGAAGCCCTGGATCTGGCCCGCGTGCAGGTCCATCGTCAGCACCCTGTCCGCGCCCGCCGCCTCCAGCATGCGCGCCACCAGACGCGCCGAGATCGGCTCGCGCGGCGCCGACTTCTTATCCTGGCGCGAGTAGCCGAACCACGGCGTCACCGCGATCACCCTGTGAGCGGACGCGCCCACGGCCGCGTCGATCATGAACAGCAGCTCCATCAGCGAGTCGTTCGCCGTCACGCCCGTGTGCACGTTGCCGCTGGTGGGCTGCACGATGAACACGTCCGCGCCGCGAATCGAGTCCTCGTAGCGGCAGTACACCTCGCCGCCCGAGAATGTCTTCAGCTCCACCGGGCCCAGTTCCACGCCCAGCTTGTCCGCTATGTCGATCGCCAGCTGCCGGTTCGAGCGGCCGCTGAACAGCATCAGGCGCTTGTTGTAGTCGATCGGGAGACTCGCCCGCGAGTACTCGGTGCGCGTGTCGATCGCACTCATCTACGCAGCAGTGTAAACGTCCTCGCGCGATCGGTCCCGCCGCGCAATCAGTCCTGCTTGCGCGCCGCGTAGCCCTCCACGTTGCGCTGGCGCTCCCGCGCGATGCCAAGCGCCCCCGCCGGCACGTCCTCCGTGATCACCGAGCCCGCGCCCGTGTACGCGCCGTCGCCCACGCTCACCGGCGCCACCAGCGTCGTGTCCACCCCCGTGCGCACGCCCGCGCCCACCGTCGTGCGGTGCTTCGCGCGGCCGTCGTAGTTCGCCGTGATCGTCGCCGCGCCCAGGTTCGTGCGCTCGCCCACGTCCGCGTCGCCGATGTACGACAGGTGCGGCACGCGCGCGCCCGCGCCCACGTCCGAGTTCTTGACCTCCACGAACGTGCCCACCCTGCTGCCCGCCCGCAGCACCGTGCCCGGGCGCAGATAGCCGAATGGCCCCACGCTCACGCCGTCCTCCAGCACGCAGTCCACCAGGTAGGAGTGGCGCACCGTGCACTCGCGGCCGATGCGCGTCGAGCCCCTGATCGTCGTGAACGGCTCGATCACAGTGTCCTCGCCGATCTGCACGTCCACGTCGATCACCGTCGCCGCCGGGTCCACGATCCCCACGCCCGCCAGCATGTGCCGCTCGTGGATCGCCGCCTGCGCCAGCGCGCGCACG
Organism: Solirubrobacteraceae bacterium; assembly: GCA_035483595.1. Taxonomy (GTDB): domain Bacteria; phylum Actinomycetota; class Thermoleophilia; order Solirubrobacterales; family Solirubrobacteraceae; genus Palsa-744. The sequence continues at coordinate 23,917 of DATHPU010000011.1, read as the reverse complement.
CGCGCCAGCCCCGCGCGGTCGTTCACGCCCAGCACCAGCCGTTCGTCGTCCACCACGTGCGCCGCCACCGCCTCGCCGTCCGCCCGCAGCAGATCCAGCACCTGCGGCAGATACAGCTCGCCCTGCGCGTTGTCCGCGCTCAACCGGCTCAGCGTGTCCGTCAGCGCACGCGCCGCAAACACGAAGACGCCCGTGTTCACCTCGCGAATCTCGAGGTCCGCCTGCGTCGCATCGCCCTGCTCCTTCGTCTCCACCACGCGCTGCACCGCACCGCTCGCGTCACGCACCACGCGCCCGTAGCCCGTCGCGTCCGCCAGCACCGTCGTCGCCATCGTCGCCGCCGCGCCGCCGTGCGCGTGCGCCTCAAGCAGCGCGCCAATCGCCTCCGCGCTCACCAGCGGCACGTCGCCGCTCAGCACCAGCACCGGCGCCTGCGGCTCGGGCGGGCCGCCGACCGACGCCGCCAGCATCGCCATCGCCGCCTGCACCGCGCCGCCCGTGCCGTTCGGCTGCTCCTGCACCGCCAGCTCCACGCCATCCGGCAGCAGCCCCTCCAGCGCCCGCGCCGGCGAGTCCACCACCACCACCCTGCCCGCGCCCGCCGCCAGCGCCGCGCGCACCGGCCACAGCACCATCGGCACGCCGCACACGTCGTGCAGCACCTTCGGCGTCTTCGAGCGCATGCGCGTGCCCTGGCCAGCCGCAAGGATCAGGACCGTGGGCGCGCTCACCCGAACAATGCTATTCCAGTCGCAGCGGGCGTCCAGCGGAGCGGACCTCCGGGCACCGGGTCGGCGCGCTTCGCGCCTCACTGGGGAGCCTGGGCTCGAACCAGGACTTGAAGAGCCAAAGTCTTCCGGGCTGCCTATTACCCCACTCCCCAACGGCACCACATGGTCGCAGGCGACCAGCCCGTTCGCGAGCCCCCTCGAAAGGGCCGCCTTAACAATGCAGCAACGCGCCCATCTTCGGCGCCTGCAAGTATTCCTTCACTTGCCGGAGGCGACGACAAGACTTGGGAGAGCCCTGGGAGCTGTGCTGATGGTGGCGCCGCTTGCCTGCGCGGGCGCGTGCTCAGCCGGTGCCGCCGGAGCCAGCACGGGCGCCGCCGGAGCGGCCTCCGCAGCCCCGGCGTGCGCCAACGCCAACCTGCAGCCCACCGCCACCAACCTCGGCGCCGTCGACACCGCCACGCTGTGCCTCGTCAACAGGGAGCGCGCCGCGAACGGCCTGCGCGCACTGCACGCCAACCGCGAACTCGGCAGCGTCGCCGCTACTCAGGTTGGCAGCATGGTGCACCGGGACTACTTCGCCGACGTCGGCCCCTCCGGGCGCACACCGCTGTCGCTCGTCGCCGTCACGCGCTACCGCGCGCACGCCGCCGGCGTCGAGGTCGGGCAGAACATCGCATGGGGCACCGGCAGCTACACCACGCCAGCGCACATCGTGCAGGAATGGATGGCCTCGCCGCCGCACCGCAAGATCATGCTCAGCAGCGAATACCGCGACGCCGGCGTCGCGTCCACGTCCGCGGTGCCGGCCGTGCTCGACACGCGCGGGCACGGCGCCACATACGTGATCGAGTTCGGCGCGCGACTGTAGCCCTACGTGCGCCGGCCCGAGCGCCTCGGCACGCGGCCGCCTTCCGCGCCGGCCTCCGAGGCTGGGCCGCCGGTCGAGGCGATGCCCAGCACACGCATCGACTTCAGGCCCAGGCTTAGCTTCTCGCGCCCGTCGCTCGAGCTCACGTCCAGGCCCGACAGCTCGCGCACGCGCTCCAGGCGGTAGTAGATCGTGTGGCGGTGCGTGAACAGGCGCTGCGCCGTGCCCGCCACGTTGCCGTCCGCCTCAAGGAAGGTCTCCAGGGTGCGCACCAGCTCCGTCTCGTACTGCTCGTCGTAGGCCACCAGCGGCTCCACCGTCTCCGCGTAGAAGCGCTGCAGCTCGCTCGGGTTCTCGCTCATCGCCGACAGCAGCAGCCTGTACGCGCCAGTCTGGTCGAACGCGAGCGCGGCGCCGTCGGATGAGCCCTGGGCGACGTTCGCCGCCAGCAGCCCCTCGCTGGCCGCGCGTGGCAGCTCCGCCGGCTCCGCGGTGACACGGCTGCGGCCCAGCGCGAACGTGTACCCCGACAGGCTCGCTTCCATCTCGTGCATCACCGCCTCCGCCGCGCGCGCCGCCGTCGCCTCCTCGCCGCCAGGCACCAGCACCAGCACCTCCGCGCCGGCGATGCCCTCGCGCTCGGACAGCGCCGCGATCGAGCGGCTGGCGACCGCACGCGCGCCGCGCTCCGCCACCGCGCGCACACGTCCCCGCCAGCCCTCGTCGGTCGGCGATTGCGGGTGCGCGCGTGCCACCAGCATGCTCGCACCGTCCTCGATCGCCAGCGACAGCTCCTTCGCGCGCTCCAGCAGCTCGCCGCCGTCCGTCAGCTGGCGGCTCAGGATCGCGCGCAGGAAGTCCGCGGCGGCCGTTTCCGAGACCCGCTCGGGCGCCCGCACGCGCTCCACCTCCGAGGCGATCATCGTCAGCAGCAGCCGGCGCATCGAGTCGCTGGGCGGCGTCTTCACGCGCATGTGCAACGTACCCACCACCGTGTCCGCCACGCGCAGCGGCGAGCTGGTCACGCCCTCGCCCTGCGACAGCAGCGAGCGCTCCTCCGCCGGCGAGCGCGCCGCCACCGCCAGCGTCGCGCCCCACGCGTCCGTCACCGCCAGGCTCGCCTCCAGTGCCTTGGCCGCCGCGCGCACCACTTCGGGCAGGCCCGCCCCCGACTCGACCGCCTCTGTGATCGCGTCCAGCGCCTCCAGGTCTGACACGCCAGTCAGCCCCAGAGGTAGACGGCAGCCAACGCGCCGACGACCCCGGCACCCACGAGCACGCCAAGCACATACAGCGACAGCACCGTCGCGGCCAGCCGCTCCCATACGCGCGAGTAGGAGGACCACACCGGAACCAGCACCAAGCCGGCGAACAGCCCAAGGCTGACAAGCCCCGCGCCCGCCGCCACCAGCTCGTTGATCTGCGACCTGCTCATGCGATTTCTGCGGGGATTGTTACGCACGCAGGGGTCGTTTGCTAATGCCGAGCGTGACCGCGCGCGCGAACGTGCCATCCACCGGCGCCGCGTAGATCGGCGCGGGCGTCCGCTGCGCGAGGCTCTCCGCCGCCGCGCGCGCCAGCACCAGGCCGCCCTCAGGCGAGCGTCCCGCACGCACGAACAGCCCCAGCACCGTCGGGCCCGAGCCGCTCACCAGCGCCAGCTCCGCGCCCGCGTCGCGTGCCTGCGTCAGCGACGTCACGATCTGCGGGCACAGCGACACCGCCGCGCGCTGCAGGTCGTTGCGCAGCAGCTCAGTCGCAGCCGGCAGCGCCGCGCCCTGCTCCAGCGCCGCGAGCAGCTCGCGCTCGCGCTCACGCAGCTCGCCGCGCGAGCGCGCCGGCCCCAAACGGTCCGCCTCCGCGTACACAGCCGCCGTAGACAACGCCACCGCCAAGGGCAACACCAATATTCCAAAGCGCGACCGCGGCGACACCAGCGCCTGCAGCTGCTCGCCCGCGCCCGTCGCCAGCCAGCGCCCCGGCGAGATCTGCGCCGGCACGTCCGCGCCCAGGCGCCCGCCCAGCTTCAGCAGCAGCTGCTCGTCGCCCAGCCCCGACGCATGTCTGGCCAGGCGCAGCGTCGCAGCCGCGTCCGCCGAGCCGCCGCCCAGGCCCGCCGCCACGGGGATCCGCTTGACGATGCTCAACCGCAGCGGCGGCGCGCGCCAGCCCGTGCTCTCGCGGAACGCGCGCAGCGCCGCAGCCGCCAGATTCTCGCCGTCCGCCGCCGACACCCCCGGGCAGTGCACCTCGTCGCGGTCCGCGCCAGCCGGCGCCGCTTCCAGCGTCACCTCGTCCGCCAGCGAAATCGACTGCATCACGCTCACCAGCTCGTGCCTGCCATCGCCCGCCTGCCTGCGCCCTTCAGGGTTTGCCCCATGGCGTGAGCGCACCGGCCCCACGAACAGCCCCAGGTTGATCTTCGCCGGCGCAAGCGCGCGGTGCACCCCCGGCGCCAGCGCCGAAGCGCCGCCGCTCATAGCTCAAGCGCGCCAGCCAGCGCGCGGAACTCCTCCGGCGACAGGCGCTCCGCGCGCACGTCCGCCGGGTGACCCAAGCGCGTCAGCGCCTCACGCACCTGCTCGCGCGAGCGCCGCGGCAGCGACCGCGAGTCGCCCGCCAGGGCCAGCGAGCCCACCAGCGTCTTGCGCCGGTGCGCAAACGCCGCCGCCACCAGCGCGCGCAGCTCCGGCGTCGCACCCTCGCCCGGCCCCGTCGCACCCTCGCCCGGCGCCCTCGCACCCTCGCCCGGCGCCCTCGCACCCTCGCCCGGCGCCCTCGCACCGTCGCCCGGCGCCGCCGCGCCGCCGGCCGTCTCCTCGCTGCCCAAGCCAGCAGCCTCGCGCCGGCGCATGCCAACGAGCACCGAGTCCACGTTCGGCACCGGGTGAAACACCGTGCGCGGGATCGCGCGCAGCACCGTCACGTCGCACGCCAGCTGCGCCAGCACCGACGGAACCCCGTACGCGCTGACGCCCGGCCGCGCCGCCAACCGCTCGCCGACCTCGCGCTGCACCATCGCCACCCACGTGCGCACCTCTGGCAGCTCCTCGACGGTGCGCAGCAGCACGCCCGCCGCAACGCCGTACGGCAGGTTCGCCACCACCTTGATCGGCGCCGGCTCCAGCGCCGCCAGGTCCAGCGCCATCGCGTCCGCCCAGTGCACCGTCACGTTCGCATGCGCATCCGTCGCGTCGCCCAGCGCGTCGCGCAAGCGCTCGTCGATCTCCACCACATGCACGTGCGCGCTGCGCTGCGCCAGGTACTCCGACAGCACGCCCAAGCCCCCGCCCACCTCCAGCACCACGTCGTCCGCGTGCAGCTCCGCCGCGCGGCCGATCACGCCCAGGATGTTCGAGTCGATCAGGAAGTTCTGGCCCAGGTCGCGGTCCGGGCGCACGCCGAAGCGGCGCATCCGCCGCAGGCTCGGCTGAGCCGGCTCGTCGCTCCCCATGGCGGACTGCGCGGGCTCCTCCGCCACAACGCTCAACTGCCTGCCCCGCCGGGAAGATGTCCCTCGATGGGCTGTGCCCAGCCAAACACCCGCTGCGCGTTGCGCGTCACGATCTCATCCAGCTGCTCCGCGCTCACGCCGCGCTGCTCCGCAACGAACGCCGCCGTGTGCACCACGAACGCCGGGCGGTTGCGGTGCTTTCGCACCGCCTGCGGGGTCAGGTACGGGGCGTCCGTCTCCACCAGCAGCAGTTCCTCAGGCACGCGCCGCGACGCCTGCGCCAGCTCAGCGGCGTTCTTGTACGTGACGTTGCCCGCAAACGAGATCGCGTAGCCGCGGCTCGCGCACTCGTCCAGGTGCTCAGGCATCGAGAAGCAGTGCATCACCACGCTCACGCCGTCCGCTTCCGCCGCCAGCTGCTCCAGCGTTTCGCGCTCCGCCGCCCGCGTGTGGATCACCAGCGGCTTGCCCGTCTCGCGTGCCAACTCGATCTGCGCCGCGAACGCGCGCTGCTGGTCGGCGCGCGGCGGCACGCTGTCGCGGTAGAAGTCAAGGCCCGTCTCGCCGATCGCCGCGCAGCGCTCGTGCGCCGCCAGCGCGCGCAGTTCCGCCAGGTCCGCGTCGTCGAAGCCCTTCGCCACGTTGGGGTGGCGGCCGACCGCCGCGAACACCTGCGGAAACGCCTCCGCCGTCGCCAGCGCCTCGCGGCACGACGCCCCGTCGATGCCCACCGTCAGCATCCGCGTCACCCCAGCCGCGTCCGCCTCCTCCACCAGCTCCGCGGCGGACGCTTCGCACAGGTGCAGGTGCGTGTGCGAGTCGATCATCTACCAGAACCGCCAGCGCTCATCTCACGCCGACTTCGGGAACAGCGACTCCAGCTGCCCGATCGGCTCGCCCAGCGCCAGCGTCGAGTCCCAGCGCGCGCCCACCAGCGAGCGCTCCTCGCAGCCGAGCGCCGCCAGCAGCTTGTCCGAGCTGGACGGCATGTACGGGTGCAGCAGCACCCCCAGCACGCGCAGGCCCGCCACCAGCGTGCAAAGCACCGTGTCCAGCTGCCCCGCGTTCGCGTCGTCCTTCGCCAGCTGCCACGGCACGCGCTCCTCCACGTAGCGGTTCAGCCGGCGCACGCGCTGCCAGATCGCGTCCAGCGCGCTCGTCAGCTCCGCGCGGTCGATCATCGCTTCCACCTCCGCCGCCAGCCCCGCGAAGTCGCAATCCAGCTCGCCGTCCACCGCCACCGCCGGCGACACGCCGTCGCGGTAGCGGTGCACCATCGCGATCGTACGGCTCGCCAGGTTGCCCAGCTCGTTCGCCAGCTCGCTCTCGTAACGCAGCTCAAACGACGCCGTCGACACCGAGCCGTCCTGGCCGAACGGCACGTCGCGCAGCAGGTAGAAGCGCAGCGCGTCAGGGCCATAGCGCTCGATCACCTCGAACGGATCCAGCACGTTGCCCAGCGACTTGCTCATCTTCTCGCCGTCCATCAGCAGAAAGCCGTGCACGAACACGTGCTCCGGCAGCTCCAGCTCCGCCGCCATCAGCAGCGCCGGCCAGTACACCGTGTGAAAGCGCAGGATGTCCTTGCCGATCAGGTGATACGTGGCCGGCCACAGCTCGTCCGTGCGGTCGCGCCCGCCCGCGTACGACAGCGCCGAGTAGTAGTTCAGCAGCGCGTCGAACCACACGTAGAACACGTGCTCCGGATCCCACGGCACCTGCACGCCCCACGTCAGCTTGTGGCGCGTCAGCGGCACGTCGCGCAGCCCCGAGCGGATGAACGACAGCGCCTCGTTGTAGCGCGTGCGCGGCATCACGAAGTCCTCGCGCTCCGCATACAGCGCCTCCAGGCGCTCCTGGAACGCCGACAGCTTGAAGAAGTAGTTGTCCTCCTGCTCGCGTGTCAGCTCGATGTGATGGATCGGGCAGCGCCGATCCTCGTCGATTTCGTTCTCCGCCTTGAAGTCCGCGCAGCGCGGGCAGTACCAGCCTTCGTACGTCCCCTTATATACAAAGCCGTTCTCCCGTACTTGCGACAGCACCCGCTTGACCACCTCTTCGTGCTGCGGGTCCGTCGTGCGGATGAAGAAGTCGTTGCTCGCGTGCAGCCGCGGCGCCAGCGCCTTGAAGCGCTCCGCGTTGCGGTCCGCCAGCTCCTGCGGCTCGATGCCCAGCGCATGCGCCGCATCCGCCACCGGCTCGCCGTGCTCGTCCGTGCCCGTCAGGAAGAACACCTGCTCGCCGCGCTGGCGATGGTGGCGCGCCATCACGTCAGCCGCGATCGTCGTGTACGCGTGGCCCAGGTGCGGCGCCGCGTTCACGTAGTAGATGGGGGTCGTGACGTAGAAGGACACTGCTGCTCTCACGCTACCGGGGGGCGATCAGACTCGTCACCGACGCGGATGCTCAGCTCCCGGTACAGCTCGTTCGCGCGAAGCCCGGTCAGCTTGGCCACCACCGCCGCCGCCGGCCTGGCCTTCGCGCCCGCGTTGACCAGATCGCGCAGCGCCGCCAGCGCATCGCGCAGAGACGCGTTGCCAGCGTCGGCGGCGGCGCACACCAGCACGACCTCCCCGCGCGCAGGATTCTCTCGATAGTGCTCGGCCAGCTCGGCCGCGGACCCGCGGCGGACTTCCTCATGCAGCTTGGTCAGCTCCCGACACACCGCCACCGGCCGCCGCGGATCATCCTCGGCGAGCAGCTCCAGCGTGGCCGCCAAGCGCCGCGGCGACTCGAACGCCACCAGCGTCTCAGTGGCGCCCGCCAGCAACGCAGCGAGCTCGGCGCGCTTGCGCGGCAGAAACCCCACGAACCGCCAGGTCTCCACCGGCAGCCCCGACGCCACCAGCGCGGTCAGCACCGCGCTCGGCCCCGGCAGCACCTCCACCGCCACCCCCGCCGCCAGGCAGTCGCGCACGAGCGCGAAGCCCGGGTCGGACACCAGCGGCGTGCCCGCGTCCGACACCAGCGCCACCAGCCCGCCGTTGCGGATGCGCGCCACCACCTCCTGCGCACGCGCGCGTTCGTTGTGCTCGTGCACGCTCATCAACGGCCGCGAGATGCCGTGGCGGTCGAGCAGCACGCGCGTGTGGCGCGTGTCCTCGCACGCCACCACGTCCGCGCCGCGCAGCGCGTCCAGCACGCGCAGCGTCACGTCGTCGAGGTTGCCGATCGGCGTCGGGCATACGAGCAGCCGACCGACCGGCGCCTCCGTGGTGGTCATCTCGCAAATATAGGGTCCTGTCGATGGCCAGCCCCGGCGACGAGCCCCCGCGCTACACCCGCTACCGTGCCCGCCCACGTCTGCTGCCGCGCCGCGAGGACGATTCCGCGCCCTCCGGGGGCCTGCCGCGCTGGCGTCGCTGGGCCACGCGCAAACGCATCGCCCTCAGCCTCGTCGGCCTGGTGCTCGGCTGGCTCGCGCTGTCGCTGGTGGCGTTCCTGATCAGCTCGCAGTTCGAGCGCACCTCGCTGCCGTCCAACGTGGCGGGCGTGCTCGACCCGGCCGGCTTTCCGCTGACGTCCGCCAACAACATCCTCGTGCTGGGCTCCGACAGGCGCCAGAAGAACAGCAGGGAACCCGGCGCCGAAACGACCGGTTTCGGGCGCTCGGACACGATCATGCTGATCCGCACCGGCGGCGGGCACGCGGCGCGGCTGTCGATCCCGCGCGACACCGTCATCGAAATCCCCGGCCACGGGCTGCAGAAGATCAACGCCGCGCACGAGTTCGGCGGGCCAGCGCTGTCGGTGTCCGTGATCAAGCACTGGCTCGGCATCCCCATCAACCACGTCGTCGAAGTCGACTTCGAAAACTTCCCGCAGCTGATCGAAGCGATGGGCGGCGTCACATACACCGGCGGCTGCATCGTCTCCAAGCTCGACGGCGGCTTCGCCGACGGCGGCTACACGCTGCGCCTGAAAGCCGGCACGCATCACCTGAGCGGCAAGCAGGCGCTCGCGCTGGCGCGCACGCGCGAGAACCTGTGCGAGCCCAACGAGACCGACATCCAGCGCGAGGAACACCAGCAGGCGCTGTTCACCGACATGAAGAGCCAGCTGCTCTCGCCCTTTAGCTTCCTCCGCCTGCCGTGGATCGCCTGGCACGCGCCGCCCGCGATCATCTCCGACATGAGCGGCACGGAACTGCTGGGCATGTTCGCCGCGCTGGCGATCACCGGCACGCCCCCAACACACGTGCTCGAGCCGACCGGCCAGACCACGCTGCCCGGCGGCGCAGAAGGCCTGACCATCTCAGAAGAAGCCAAGCGCGCCGACGTCGCGCGCTTCATGAGCGGCTGAGCTCAGCTCTTCGCCGCGACCGGCTTGGAGTCCCCGGACTTCGTCGCCGCCTTGTCGCTCTTGCCCTCCGATGAGGAGGATGAGGACGCGCCCTCCGCCGAGGACTTCGCCCCGGAGGACTCTCCCGATGAGGACTTCTCCCCGCCCGAGTCCTTCTCCGAGGAGGACTTCTCGCCGGATGACTTGTCAGCAGCGGCAGCCGCCGTCTCGCGCTGGCGGTTGCGCGTGCCGTAGTCGGTGTTGTAGAAGCCTTTGCCCTTGAAGTGAACCGCCGGCGCGTGCAGCACGCGCTCCACCGGCACGCCGGAATCGGGGTCGACCGTCAGCGCGTCGTCGCTGAACGACTGCTGTGTCTCGAACGTGGTGCCGTCCGGTCGCCTGTACTCATAGATCGGCATTCGGGGGGCCGATTATAGGAGCGTCAATCCGTCAACAGCGCGCGTGCGCACGTGATGCCGGCGTGGATCGTGTCGCTGAAGTCGCGATCGGGCTCTGTGAGCAGACGCAGCGCCAGGCCGTCGCCGAGCGAGAACAGGATCTCGGCGACCGCCTCCGGCTCAGCGTGCAGTCGCAGCACGCCATCGCGCTGCGCCGCGGCGAGCATCACCGCGACGTGCTCGCGCGTGCTGCGCATCAGCCCCGCGTACTCCGCCGCGATGTCCTCGTTGCGGCGCGACAGCGTGAACAGCTCGAACACCAGCGTCACGAAGTCGGGTTCCTCGCGCACCGTCTCCTGCAGGTTCTGCGCCATCAGGTCGATGAAGTCGTCGGCCGACTTGGCCGTCGACAGCTGCCGCTCCAGCCGCTCCAGGCGCAGCTCGCAGTCGCGTCTCACAGCCTCCGCGAGCAGCTGCTCCTTGGTGCCGAAGTAGTAGTGCAGCAGCCCGCGCGAGACGCCCGCCTCGCGCGAGACGTGGTCGAACGTCGATGCGGCGGTTCCACGCCGCGCGACGCTGCGGCGCATCGCGTCGATGATCCTGCGCGCCTTCTCGCCGGTCAGCGAGCGCGAGCGCCCGCTGCTGCCGCCGCCGGCAGGCGCTCCTGCGTCCTCGGAGACCTTGCGGTCCTCGACTACTGCTGCGTCGACGCTCATACGCGCGGGCGGCGAGACGGCGCCGCTCAACCGCCGGCGACGCCCACCGGCGCGGGTGCCTCGGGGGCCGTCGTGGGGCTGTAGTCGAACTCCTCCTCGGCGCCGAACAGCAGATCGAGCAGCTTCGAGCGCAGGCCCTCGCTGAGCGCGAGCGCGGCTGCCGAGCCGACCGCCAGCAGCAGGATCGAGCGGCCGAGACCGCGCCGTCGGCGCGCGGGCGCAGGCGTGGCCACGGACGCCTCGCGCAGCGACGCGCCGGCCTGGCGCAGCGCGTTGGCCGCGCTGGTCAGCTCCTCCTGGAGCTTGCGGTCCTCGAACAGCGCCTGTGTGGCGGGCTTGCCGTTGCTCATGCGGCCATATGCGCTGCGTGCCGCGCCATACGCGGACAGCAGGTTCGCGCGCACGTCCTCGTCCTCGACCAGGCGCTGGATGAAGCGGCTCTGCTGTGCCGATCGCGCCGCCTTGCCGGTCTTGCTGAATCTGTCCTTCGCTGCCATTGTTGCCACCGCCTCTACGGAAAGCTTGCAGGTCCGTGTCCCAATATACCCGGACACGTGAGGCGGTATGTATCGCTAGGCGTGCAGCGCGGCCTGCTCCTGTGCGGAGGGAAACGCCCACGCGGCGCGCGTGCGGCGCTCCTGGCGAAACACGAAGCGCATCTGCTGCGGCGGTTTCAGCTGCGCCTCGTTCGGCCGGAACGTCGCGCACGGCTCCGCCAGCTCGAGCGCGCAAAGCAGGTTGACGCGGAAGTAGCACTCATCGCAGCTAACCTTGTGCGTCGCGCGCTTCGGCGCTCGCTTGGTCTGCATCGTCTGCACCGGCAAATACCCCCGACAGCGGTTAAGGATCGAACGGGACGGCCGCGATCAAAGCAGCATTCCCGCCGCCGCTCAAGGGACATCCGCTCGCCACCCCGCAAATCGCAAACAAATCCTATTACCCGGAAATAGCCGCCAACCAGTCACGTTCCTGTGACAATCGGCGCGCTCACGCCGCACTTTCCGGACGTTCCGCGCGCGGCGCACCCAACCGCGTCATCATCTGAGCGGATGCGCATCCTCGTCACCGGCGCCAGCGGGTTCGTCGGCTCGCTGCTCGTCCCACGACTGCGCCAGGACGGGCACGCGGTTCGCGCGCTCGGCCGCGATCTCGAGCGCCTGCGCGCGGCCCTCGGACAAGAGGACGTCGAGCTGGTCCGCGCCGACGCGCACACCGACTACGGGCTGGAGCAGGCGCTGGAGGGCGTGGAGGTCGCGTACTACCTGATCCACTCGATGGAGCGCATCGCCATCGAGCGAGGCGCCGCGACGGGCTCGCCGGAGGACGATCGCGCGTTCCCCGAGCGCGAGCGCGTCGCCGTGGAGAACTTCGCCACGGCGGCCACACGGGCGGGCGTGCGCAGGGTCGTCTACCTCGGCGGCCTGATGCCGCGCAGGGACGCCGGGACCACGGTCTCACGCCACCTGGCCAGCCGTGCGCACGTCGAGCAGGTGCTGCTCGACGCAGTACCCGATTCGCTGGCGCTGCGCGCATCGATAGTGATAGGCGCGCGCTCGCGTTCGTTCCGCCTGCTGGTGCACCTCGTGGAGCGCATGCCTGTGTTGACGCTGCCCGCGTGGCAGTCGCTGCGCACACAGCCGATCGACGCGCGCGACATGATCGAGATGCTGGCCGCATGCGCGACCGCACAGCTGCCGCGCCGGAGCCTGGACGTGGGTGGCCCCGAGGTGCTGGCGTACGGTGAGATGCTCGAGCGGATCGCGGAGCTGATGCTCGTGAACCGGCCGGCACTCAACTTGGGGGTGAATCTGACAGGCGTGACCGCGCGCGTGGCCGCGGCGATCGCAGGCGAGGATCCCGAGCTGGTGGTGCCGCTGATGGAGGGACTGCAGGCGGATCTGCTGCCCGCCGAACACCACGCCGCGGAGCTGCTCGGCGTACGGCTGCACTCGTTCGACTCGGCCGTCGAGCATGCGCTCGCCGAGTGGGAGCGAAGCGAGCCGCTGGCGGCACGATGAGCCTCGTGACCGCCTCCACCCACATCGCCGCGCCGCCCGCGAACGTGTGGGAGACCGTCATGGACCCGTCCTGCCTGAAGGAGTGGGTGACGATTCACCGCAAGCTCGTGCACGCCGACGAGGGTCCACCGCGCGTGGGCTACATGATGGATCAGCAGATCCACCTGCGCGGAGTCAGCCTCGAGGTTCACTGGACGCTCGTCGCGTGCCGTCCCGGCGAGCTCGCCGTGTGGGAGGGCCGCGGGCCCGCGCGCTCGCACGCACACAGCGAATACGCGCTCAGCGCCGAGGACGGCGGCACCCGGTTTGACTATCGCAACGAGTTCCGCCCACCCCTCGGACCTGTCGGCGCGCTCGTCAGCCGCGCGCTCGTCGGCGGCATGCCCGAGCGCGAGGCCAAGCGCACACTTGAACGTCTTCGTGCACACATGGAGCGGGTCAGCGAAGGCAACTAGTGTAAGGTCAAGCAAACCTCGATGTGACTACCCACATCGACACTAGTGAATAGGATTCGAAATCGTGACCGACTTCCTCGATGAGAAGCGCCAAGAGATCTCCAGCCGGCTGAAGGAGCTCAAGCCGCTGGTCGATGAGTTCAACCGCCTCGAGGCCGCCGCAGCGGCCCTCGCCGGCGTCATCGGATCGGCTGCCGCCGACGCCACGTCAGCCGCCGTCACAACCGTCACCCGCCGCCGTGGACCCGGACGTCCACGCGGTTCCGCCAGCCGCAAAAAAGCAGCCAAAAAAGCTACAAAAGCGGCTGCAGCAGTCGCAACGGCGCCGAAAGCAGCAGCGGCGCCCAAAGCGGCAGCCAAAGCGGCAGCCAAAGCGGCTCGTCCCGCCAAAAGGCGCGCCGGACGCCGCAAAGGCAGCGGCACCCGTGCCGCCGAGGCGCGCTCGTTCGTGCAGGGTCAGCCCGGCATCACGATCCCCGAGCTCGCGGCCAAGATGGGCATCAAGCAGAACTACCTGTACCGAGTCCTTCCGGGTCTCGAGCAGGAAGGCAAGGTAGAGAAGAAAGGCCGCGGCTGGTACCCGAAAGGCTAGTCTCGTCGTCCTTACCTCCCGGATTCAGGTGGACTCCTTCTCGTCTCCACCGGGTCTCTGAGGTGAGTTGAGCGATTTGAGTTGGGGGGCGCGATCAGGACGATCGCGCCCCTCTTTTCTTTTCAGGGTCGTTCGTCGGTATGTCGCCCTGCGACCGTAGCATGTATTGTGCTACGCTCTCGATGTGAGTCGCTCCCTACATGTGCGCCTGGATGACAGCTCATCCACTGCTCTCAGTGTGATCCGCAGCGAGGGCTTGAGCGATTCGGAGGCTGTTCGCACCGCTCTTCGTGAGGCTGCTGCGAGGCGCCGCACTCGCTCGTCGATCGCGGCTGAGGTGGCGCTGCTGGCTGCCGATGAGGCCGACCGAGCGGAGATGCGGGCGATTCGCGAGCAGATGGCTGAGCTGGCGCCTGCGTCTCTGTAGCTGACGTGGTGCGCGGTGAGATCTTCCACCTGCCCTCTCCACGAGGGGCGCGTGGCCGCGAGCAGCGCGGCGCCCGCTATGCCGTAGTAGTCCAAGCGGACGAGTTTCTCGCGCTGAGCACTGTGCTCGTTTCACCAACCTCTACAGGGGCGCAGCCGGCGAGTTTTCGGCCGACGATCACACTCGATGGCATCACCACTCGCGTGCTCGTCGAGCAGAGCACGGTCGTGGACCCCGAGCGCCTGGGGCGCTCGGCGGGCCGTCTGGACGCCGACGAGCTGCAATCGCTCGACGACGCCCTCGCCCTCATACTGGGCCTCTAACTCATCACGCCGGGCCGGTGAACCGCTGCGCCGCGTACCAGGGACGCATCCGGTGCGCCCATAGTTTCCGAACAGGCTCTAAATCAGCCCTTGCCCGCTGACGGTGTCGCGCTCTGACACGAGCTCGGCGATCGACGCGTCGATCTTCTCGCGCGAGAACGCGTCGATGTCGATGCCCTGCACGATCTTGTACTCGCCGTTCTCGCACGTGCACGGGAAGCCGCTGATGAGGCCCTCTGGCACGTCGTAGGAGCCATCGGAGGGGATACCCATGGACACCCAGCCGCCGCCGGTGCCGGCGACCCAGTCGTGCACGTGGTCGATCGCGGCGCTCGCCGCGCTCGCCGCCGAGGACGCGCCGCGCGCCTCGATGATCGCGGCGCCGCGTTTGCCGACGTTCGGCAGGAACTCGTTCTCGATCCATTCCTGGTCGTCGACGACGCCAGCGGCGATCTTGCCGGACACGTGCGCGTGGAACAGGTCGGGGTACATCGTCGGCGAGTGGTTGCCCCACACGCCCATCTGGGTGATGTCGCTGACGGGCACCTCCAGCTTGTTCGCCACCTGCGCGATCGCGCGGTTGTGATCCAGGCGCAGCATCGCCGTGAAGCGCTCGCGCGGAATGTCGGGCGCATTGTTCATCGCGATCAGGCAGTTCGTGTTCGCGGGGTTGCCCACCACCAGCACTTTCACGTCGTCCGCCGCCTTGTCGTTCAGCGCCTTGCCCTGCCCCGTGAAGATCTTGCCGTTCTCGCTCAGCAGCTCCGCGCGCTCCATGCCCTTCGTGCGCGGGCGCGAGCCCACCAGCAGCGCGATGTTCACGCCGTCGAACGCGTCCTCGGGGTTGTCGTGCAGGTCCAGCCCCGTGAGCAGCGGGAACGCGCAGTCCACGAGCTCCATCGCCACGCCCTCCAGCGCGCCCATCGCCTGCGGGATCTCCAGCAGGCGCAGGTCCACCTGCTGGTCAGGACCGAGCAGCTGTCCGCTGGCGATGCGGAACACGATGCTGTACCCGATCTGGCCGGCTGCGCCGGTGACCGTCACTCGTACGGGTTTGCTCACAAGCTCATCTCCTTTTTGAGGTTCTCATCAATCGAAGCAAGGAACTCCTGCGTCGTCTGCCACGGCTCGTCTGGTCCGATCAGCAGCGCGAGATCCTTGGTCATCTTTCCGCTTTCCACCGTCTGCACGCACACGCGCTCCAGCGTGTCCGCGAACTCGCTCACGGCGGGCGTGTCGTCCATGCGCCCGCGCGCCGACAGGCCGCGCGTCCACGCGAAGATCGACGCGATCGGGTTCGTCGACGTGGGCTTGCCCTGCTGGTGCGCGCGGTAGTGGCGCGTCACCGTGCCGTGCGCCGCCTCCGCCTCCACCGTCCTGCCGTCCGCCGTCATCAACACGCTCGTCATCAGCCCCAGCGAGCCGAAGCCCTGCGCCACCGTGTCCGACTGCACGTCGCCGTCGTAGTTCTTGCACGCCCACACGTAGCCGCCCTCCCACTTCAACGCCGAGGCAACCATGTCGTCGATCAGGCGGTGTTCGTAGGTGATGCCCGCGGCCTCGAAGTCGCTCTTGAACTCGCTGTCGTACACCTCTTCGAAGATGTCTTTGAAGCGTCCGTCGTAGCGTTTCAGGATCGTGTTCTTCGTCGACATGTACACCGGGTAGCCGCGCTCCAGGCCGTACCGCAGCGAAGCGCGCGCGAAGTCGCGGATCGAGTCGTCGAGGTTGTACATCGCCATCGCGATGCCCGCGCCCGGGAAGTCGTACACATCCAGCTCGATCGGCTCGCCGCCGTCCTTCGGCGTGAACGTCAGCGCCAGCTTGCCCTCGCCGGGCACCAGCATGTCGGTCGCGCGGTACTGGTCGCCGAACGCGTGGCGGCCGATCACGATCGGCTTCGTCCAGCCGGGCACCAGCCGCGGCACGTTCGCGATCACGATCGGCTCGCGGAAGATCACGCCGCCGAGGATGTTGCGGATCGTGCCGTTGGGCGAGCGGTACATGTCCTTCAGCCCGAACTCCTTCACGCGCGCCTCGTCCGGGGTGATCGTCGCGCACTTCACGCCCACGCCGTGGCGCTTGATCGCCTCCGCCGCTTCCACCGTCACCTGGTCACCCGTCGCGTCGCGGCGCTCGATGCCGAGGTCGTAGTACTCCAGCTCCACGTCCAGGTACGGACGGATCAGCTGCTCCTTGATGAACGACCAGATGATCCGCGTCATCTCGTCGCCGTCCAGCTCCACTACCGGGTTCTTCACCGTGATCTTGGCCATGGGCGATCCTCAGTCTCTGCGTTGGGGGGCGCTTGGGGGGGACGCCGATGCTATCGCCCGGGCCAAAGCGGGCGACCCGCGCGTCAGTCGTTCCAGCTCGCCTCTGCGCCGTGCGCCACCAGCACCTTCGGAGGACCGCCCGCGAACGGGACCGCGGCGATGCGCCCATGTGACGCCGGCTCCTCGAACGAGCCTTCGTCGACCAGCAGCGTGCTGCCGTCGGCCGAGATGGCCGCCGCGATCGCCGAGCGGCCGTGCGTAGCGACTCTGCGCGCATGGCCGGAGGCGACGCTCACGGCATACGCTTCGATCGTGTCCTCGCCCTCGAACTGCGCCAGCATCCGGCTGCCGTCGGCGGAGAACGCCAGCGGCACGAGCCCCTGCAGCAGCGCGCCCACGCGCACGTGCGTCAGCTTGCGCACCGGCGTGCCGCTCTGCGACGCCAGCCAGATCTGGTATTCCGGCGACAGGTGGCGATGGCGCTCGCGGTCGTACGCGATGTACGTCGGACCCCACAGCGGGTTCAGGCTGCGCCCGTCGCTCGTCAGCTTGCGCAACCCAGCGCCGCTCGCTTCGCTCATGTACAGGTTCACGCCGCCCGCGAACGATTCCGAGTGCGACAGCCCGAACACCAGCGTGTCGCTGCCGTCGCGCGCGAAGCTCGCGCCGTAGATCGTGCCGGAGGCGATCTGCGTGACGATCCCCGTCTGCGTGTCGATCACACCCAAGCCGGACTCGACGCGCACGTCCGTCGCCCCGTTCGATTGCAGCTCCACTGCCAGGTAGCGCGAGTCCGGCGACCACGCAAGCGGCGTCGCCGTGGCCGTTTCGAGGCTCAGGTAGTCCGCGATCGGAGCACCCGACACGGGGTAGATGCCGATCGCCGGACCGTGTTCCTCGGCGCCTGGCGCGATGCCGAACAGCGACACCGCCACCGACGCGCCGTTGGGTGACAGCAGCGGCTGCTGTCCCGGCCCGAGCAGCTTCGGGTCGCTGCCGTTGGCCGCGGCGACCCACACCTTCGGCGTCGCGCTAGCCGTCTCGGTGAGGTAGGCGAGCTTCGGCGGTTCGGGGTTCAGGTCGGGCACCGGTTCCACACCCCGGTCGGGGATCGATACCGCGCCGGCGCTGCCATCGGCCGCGAGCGCGCCAGCCAACAGGAACGCTGCGCTCGCCGCAAGCGCAATGCACACGCGAGTGGCACGGAGCGGAAGGCTGCGCATAGCGCGTGAGGCTACCGTCTGCTTGACTGTCATGTGATGGCCAGCACGATCTCGGCGTCGGTGGGTGAGGGCGCTCCCTGGCAGACGCACACGGTCTTCAACCAGGCGCCGCCGCTCGTCGACGTGGACGTGTTCGCCACCAACCTGCCGCTCGTAGAGGCCGTGCAGCGCGAGGGCGCCGATTGGGTCACGGAGCGCGCCTCAGCGCTCGGGCGCTTCGTCGGCGCCGCCGGCGGGCCGCAGCAGGAGTGGGGTCGACTCGCCAACGAGAACAAGCCGATCCTGCGCACGTTCGACCGCTACGGGCACCGCATCGACGAGGTCGAGTTCCACCCCGCGTGGCACCAGCTCATGCAGATGGGCGTCGAGCACCAGCTGCACTCGCTGCCGTGGACCAGCGACGAGCCGTTCGCGCACACCGCGCGCGCCGCGCTGTACATGACCGCCATGCAGGCCGAGGCCGGGTTCTGCTGCCCCATAACCATGACGTTCGCCGTCGTGCCCGCGCTGCGCGCGCAGCCGGAGCTGGCCGCCGAGTGGGAGCCGCTCGTCACCGCCTCCACGTATGACCCGCGCCTGATTCCCGCGAGCGAGAAGGGCTCGGCGATCGCGGGCATGGCGATGACCGAGAAGCAGGGCGGCTCCGACGTGCGCGCCAACACCACCGTCGCCACACCCGTGAATGGAGGCGGCGCCGGCGCGGCGTACACGCTCGTCGGGCACAAGTGGTTCTGCTCCGCGCCCATGTCCGACATCTTCCTCGTGCTCGCGCAGACCGACGACGGCCTGTCGTGCTTCCTGCTGCCGCGCATCCTGCCCGACGGCAGCCGCAACGCGTTTCACATCCAGCGCCTCAAGGACAAGCTCGGCAACCACTCCAACGCATCCTCGGAGATCGAGCTGCACGGCGCGTGGGCGCGCATGGTCGGCGAGCCCGGCCGCGGCGTGCCCACGATCATCGAGATGGTCGGCCACACGCGCCTTGACTGCGTCATCGGCTCCGCCGCCGGCATGCGCGCGGGCGTCGTCAGCGCCACCCATCACGCCGCGCATCGAAGCGCCTTCGGCAAGACGCTCATCGACCAGCCGCTGATGCGCAACGTGCTCGCCGATCTATGTATCGAGTCGGAGGCCACCACCGCGCTCGCGATGCGCCTCGCGCGCGCCTACGACGAGGCGCACGCCGACGCCGAGGCCGGCGCGAACGACACCGACGCGCAGCAGTTCAAGCGCCTGGCCACCGCCGTCGGCAAGTTCTGGACCTGCAAGCGCGCCCCCAACCACGCGTTCGAGTCGCTCGAGTGCCTCGGCGGCGCAGGCTACGTCGAGGAGTCGGGCATGCCGCGCCTGTACCGCGAGGCGCCGCTCGCGTCCATCTGGGAGGGCTCCGGCAACGTCATGAGCCTCGACGTGCTGCGCGCGCTCACGCGCTCGCCGCGCTCGCTCGAGGTGTTCTTCGACGAGGTCGAGCAGGCGCGCGGCGCGGACGCGCGCCTAGACGCGAGCGTCGCGCGACTCAAGGGCCAGTTCGGCGATCCGACCACGCTCGAGCAGCGCGCCCGGCGCGTGGTCGAATCGATGGCGCTGTGCCTGCAGGGATCGCTGCTCGTGCGCCACGGCGCGCCAGCGGTCGCCGACGCCTTCTGCGCCTCGCGCCTGGCGAGCGACGGCGGGCTCGAGTACGGCACGCTGCCGGCAGGCGTCGACTTCGAGACGATCATCGCACGTGGCCGCGTGCAGGTGTAGAGCACCCCTCGCGGAGGGTTTGTCACGCACAGTGCGTCACGGTTATCACGCACCGTGCGTGATAACATTTGCGCATCGTGCGTGACAAAGGCAGCGGACCGAATCCGTTCATCTACGACCGACCACTGCGGCCCGAGCAGATGATCGACCGCGCACAGGAGATCGTCGACCTCATCGACAACGCTGAGGGTGGGCACTCCGTTTGTCTTTACGCGCCCCGACGCTTCGGCAAGACCAGCCTCCTGCGCAGCGTCCTCAGTAAGGCAGATCGACAGCTGAACATGATCCCGGTGCTCGTGGATCTCAGCGAGATCCTAAGCCAGGCCGACTTCGCGATCCGCCTGGAGCAGGCGTACCGCACGCTCAGAGGCCCGGTTGCCCGGGTGCTGGCGGGCCTGCTCCCCGAAGTCGGTGTCACCATCGGCCTGCAGGGGGTGAGCCTGAGCGCGGGCGGCAGACACACCACCACGCAAGACCCCCTGCGCACCATCCACGATCTACTCGACCTGCCAGGCAAGCTCTTCGAGCGCACCGGGCGGCGAGCGCTGATTGTCTTCGACGAGTTTCAGGAACTGCTCGCCCTGGACGGAATGGATGGGGTTCTGCGCAGCCACATCCAGCATCACGCAGACGCAGCGGCCTACTTCTACTCCGGATCTGAGCCCTCGATGCTCCAGAGCCTCTTCGCCGACCGCGCCCGTCCGCTCTACGGACAGGCCAAGCAGATGCGACTAGGGCGGCTGCCGGCAGGCGAGACGACCGACGATCTCGAGTCCCGCTTCCACGCCGGCGGTCGCGATCCCGGAGCGGTGCTGGGTGAGCTGGTGGCGGTCATGAACGGGCATCCCCAGCGTGTCATGCTGTTGGCCCACTGTCTATGGGATGAGGTTTCGAAAAGCGACTCCCGCGGGATGGGCGCGCTGAAAGCCGCCTTCGAGGCAACGATTCGTCAGCTGGACACAGAGATGCATGCGACGTGGGATGGCCTGTCGGTGAACGAGCGGCGCGTGCTGAGCGCGCTCGCATACGGCCTCTCCCCGCAAGAGGGTGCGGCCCTGCGCCTCACGGGACTGCGCAGCGCCAGCGCCGCACAGCGGGCGACACAGAGCCTCGAACGACGTGCCTTCGTCGAACGTGACAGCGATGGTCAGCGCATGATCGTCGATCCGGCGCTCGCCCGCTGGATCGCCCGCCGACACCTCCCACCCGAGCTGTACGTGCTGCCGCTCGCCCAGCGGGAGTGGATCGTGACCGATGGTCCGTCGCTGGCCTTCACCCGCTC
This sequence comes from Solirubrobacteraceae bacterium, assembly GCA_035483595.1. Classification (GTDB taxonomy): domain Bacteria; phylum Actinomycetota; class Thermoleophilia; order Solirubrobacterales; family Solirubrobacteraceae; genus Palsa-744. Next base: position 3,124 of record DATHPU010000011.1, on the reverse strand, counting down.
CACCCACCGTACCCGGGCGGAGGCCGAAGCCCGCGCCGACGAGTACCTGACTCAGCAGAGTCGAGGCGGAGCCAAGAAGGTAATCGACGTCGACACCCGCGATGAACTGCCCGACTGGGCCCAGGGAGTGTCTGTCCTGCCAGCGTGAGGCCGCGCGGCCTACCATTGATACATGCGCACGCGCAGGAACATGCAGCTCGCCAACGTGTTCGGCATCCGCGTCGGCGTCAGCGCCAGCTGGTTCGTCGTGCTGTTCCTGATGATCTACTGGCTGTCCAACTACTACTTCCCGGAAGTCATGACCGGCTCGCGCACCACCGCGTACGCGATTGCCGTCGCCGGTGCGCTCGGCTACTTCGCGTCGCTGGTGCTGCACGAGCTCGGGCACGCGCTCGTCGCGCGGCGCATGGGCATCGACGTCGTCGGCATCGACCTGTGGTTCTTCGGCGGGCTCTCGCAGATGCGCCGCGAGCCGCGCAGCGCGCGCGAGGAACTCGCGATCGCCTCCGCCGGGCTCGGCGTCACTTTGCTGCTGTTCGCGCTGTGCCTCGGCGCGCTCGCCGCGCTCGCCAAGAGCGGCACCATCTCGGAGGTCGCGCTCACGAGCGTGGGCGTCAGGGCCACGCCAGCCGCCGCGCTGCTCGGCTGGCTCGGCTTCATCAACGCCGCGCTGTTCCTGTTCAACGTGATCCCCGCGTTTCCGCTCGACGGCGGGCGCATCGCGCGCGCGCTCGTGTGGTGGCGCACGGGAGACCGCAACCGCGCCACGCAGGCCGCCGGGCGCTCCGGGCAGGCGCTCGCGCTGATCGTCGGGCTGTACGGGCTGTGGCTGTTCGCCCAGACCGGCTCCTCGCTGGGGCTGCTGACGCTGGTGCTCGCGTACTTCCTGTACCAGTCCGCCGGCGCAGCCGTCGTGCAGGGCACGCTCGGGCGGCGCATCCAGAACGTGACCGTCGCCGACATCATGGACCGCGAGCCCGTCACGATCGGCGCCGACGTCACGCTGCTCGACGCCCAGGAGCACTTCTTCCTGCGCTACCGCTGGCCGTGGTTCGCCGTCGTCGACCCCGCGCACCGCTTCCTCGGCGTCGTGCGCCAGACGCGCGTCGACAGCGAGATCGCCGCCGGGCGTCCCGCGCTGCCCGTCGCCGACGTGCTCGAGGAGGACATGCCCGTGCGCATCGGCCAGCGCGCGCCGCTGGAATCGCTGCTCGGCTCCGAAGGCCTCGGCCGGCTCGGCGCGATGGTCGCCGTCGACGACGACGGCGTGCTGCAGGGCGTCGTCACGCTCGCGCAGGTGCGAACCGCCATGCGCCCCGCGCGGTCCGCGCGCGCCGCCACCTGAGCGCCCCCGCGCCTCGACCTGAGCGCCGCCGCGCCCCAACCCGAGCACCGGCAGCGGCGGCGGCCTTGCGAGCGCGTCGCGTTATAGAGTCCCCTGGCGCAGTCCCCCCTTCCCGTTCCTCAACAGCAACCCCAGGGAGCCATGCCAGCACACGACGTCTTGATCATCGGGGCCGGTCTCGCAGGCCAGCGCGCGGCGCTCGCCGCGGCAGAGGAGGGGGCGAGCGTGGCGATCATGAGCAAGGTGCACCCCGTGCGCTCGCACTCCGTGGCAGCCGCCGGCGGCATCAACGCCGCCATCAGCGTCGACGACGACTGGCGCTCGCACGCCTACGACACCGTCAAGGGCTCGGACTTCCTCGGCGACCAGGACGCGATCGAAGTGATGTGCTCGGAGGCGCCCAAGGAGGTCATGGAGCTGGAGCACATGGGCGTCACGTTCCACCGCAACGACAAGGGCGAGATGGACCTGCGCGCGTTCGGCGGCGCGTCGATGAAGCGCACCGCCTACGTCGCCGACATCACCGGGCAGGCGCTGCTACACGTGCTCTACGAGCAGCTGCTCAAGCATCACGAGACGGTCGCTCGTTATGAGGAGTGGTTCACGACGTCACTGTTGCGCGACGAGCACGGCAATTGCTGTGGCGCGATCGCGCGCGACGTGCGCAGCGGCAAAATGGAGGCGTTCACCGCCAAGAACGTGATCCTCGCGTGCGGCGGCGCCGGGCAGGCGTACAAGCCCACCACCAACGGGCTGATCGTCACCGGCGACGGCATCTCGATGGCCTACCGCGCGGGCGCGCCGCTGATGGACATGGAGATGGTCCAATACCACCCCACGTGCCTCGTCGAGACCGGCATCCTGATAACAGAGGGCGCGCGCGGCGAGGGCGCGCACCTGCTCAACGCCAACGGCGAACGCTTCATGGAGAAATCGGCGCCCAACAAGATGGAGCTCGCCTCGCGCGACGTCGTCTCGCGCGCCGAGCAGATCGAGATCAACGAGGGCCGCGGCGTGGGGCCCGACAAAGCCGGCATCTACCTCGACATCACCGTCGTGCCGCGCAAGCGCACGCTCGAGGCGCTGCGCGAGATCGTCAACCTCGGCAAGGACTTCGCCGGCGTCGACATCACGCGCGAACCGATCATGATCCGCCCCGGCCAGCACTACATCATGGGCGGCGTCAAGACCGACGTCGACGGCCGCACCCCCATCGACGGCCTGTACGCCGCCGGCGAGGTCGCGTGCGTGTCCGTGCACGGCGGCAACCGGCTGGGCGCCAACTCGCTGCTCGACACGCTCATCTTCGGCCGCCGCTCCGGCGAACACGCCGCCAAGCGCGCCGCCAGCATGGGGATGCCCGAGGTCGACGTGAACGCGCAGCTGCTCGAGGACGCCGCGCGCATCGACGCGATCATCAAGCGCCCGCGCGACGGCCGCAGGGTTTCCGAGATCAAGACCGAGCTCGGCGAGACCATGAACAAATACGCCGCCGTGTTCCGCGACGAGGCTGGCCTGCAGGGCGCCCTGGAGACGATCCACCGCCTGCGCGAGGAGGCCGACAAAGCCTGGATCGACGACCGCGGCACCGTCTTCAACCAGGACGTGATCGGCGCGATCGAGCTCGGCTACATGCTCGACTGCGCGGAGGCGATCGTGCTCGGCGCGATCGAGCGCAAGGAGTCGCGCGGCGCGCAGTTTCGCACCGACTTCCCGCAGCGCAACGACGACGAGTGGCTCAAGCACATCGACATCTCGCTCAACGGCGCCGGGCCCGAG
>DATHPU010000010.1:0-104689 GCA_035483595.1 Solirubrobacteraceae bacterium | reverse complement strand
GGCGCGAACGTAGAACCTCCGCAGCGCCGTCTAAAGTCGCGGGCCGCATGGCGCGAGCGACGTTTCATAAGGCGGCAGACGGCCACCCGGCGCGAGATGCTGCGTCGTGGACGGAGGAGAAGCTGATGATCCTCGACGCCTATCTCAACTCCTTTGCGAAGGCGTGCAGGACGGCCGGCGGCTGGTATGCCCTGGACCTGTTCGCGGGAACCGGGTTGAACTGGTCCACGACCCGCGACCGGGAGATCAATGGCTCTGCGCTGATCGCCTTGGAGGCACGGGCGCCCGAGGCGATCAAGGTCGCCGTCGCTGAGAGCCACGCCGGCGCTTTCAAGGCGCTGGTGCATCGCACCGAACGCTATGGCGATCGGGTGGAGAGCTTCAACGAGGACGCCAACAAGATTGTCGCGGCCATGTTGGGCCTCATTCCTCGACGGGCTCCGGCGTTTGCGTTCCTCGATCCCGAGGGATCGGAGCTTGAATGGCCGACGGTTGAGGCGATCGCCGAGCACAAGCGCGGGCACAGCCCCAACAAGATCGAGCAACTCATCTTGTTCCCGACCGATATGGGATTCGTGCGGCTCGCGCCCGACCATCCAGAGCTCGTGACCCGAATCTACGGGCACGATGGCTGGAAAGACATTTACGCGCGGCGCGAGTCCGGCCAGATCAGCGCCGAGGACGCCCGCGGCGAGTATGTGCGCATGTACGCGGAGGGCTTTAAGCGCTTGGGCTACGCGACGGTGCTTGACCGGCAGATCAAGAAGTCCAACGGACAGCCCATGTACTTCCTGATCTTCGCTACCGACAATGATGCCGGCGAGCGAATCATGGATTGGGTGTTCGACCGCGTGCGTCTGCGCGTTCAAGAGGAGCTTGGACAGGCAACGCTCTTTGACATGGAGAGCGGCCCACGCAAGCGGCGGCTAAACGGCGGCGATAGCTAGCTCGCGGTGCCGCGCACGATCGGACGGCGACGGCATAGCGTCGTAGGTTCGGTCATCGAGCAGTCGGCCCCCTGCCTTCGATGTGCGACCTCCCCACTGCTTAAAGAAGAACGCCACATCCTCCTCAGCGCAGCGGGCGCGCAGGTCGCGTATCCAAGCCGCGTCGCAGCGTCGATGCTTCGCCCCCGACTCGCCGCCCGCGATCAACCAGTCGATCCCGCTGAGGCCGAGTCCTTCGAGAGGACCCAACAGCGGCTCAGCGGAGATGAATCGCACCGCCGCATCGACTTCGCGTAGATAGTCCGCACGGTGCACAAAGCGCCGATTCTCGATGGTGACTCCCATCCAAACATTCGGAGCCCAGGGCAACGTCGGTGCTAGCTCGGCCAGGCGCTCGTGGCGCTTGGTCAGAATCTGGAAGGTATGTTGACTCGCCTCCCCCATGACCTCGAACACCTGCCGTATAAACGACTCGGGGATGCGCTCGTGGAAAAGATCGCTCATCGAGTTCACGAAGATCGTCCGTGGACGCTTCCAGCGCAGCGGCTGGTCGAGCCGGTTCGGCCACAAGCGCAGATCGAAACCCTGCTGGTAGGGGTGGCCGGGGATACCCCGCCAACGCTCAGCGAATGTCTCCGCGTAGCAGTGGGCGCAGCCCGGCGAAACCTTGTCGCATCCCGTGACGGGGTTCCAAGTCGCGTTCGTCCACTCGATTGCGCTGTTGTCGGCCAAAGCGATCACTCCTTCGTGCTCGCAAGCCTACCTCCTGCGTCAGATCGAACATATGTTCGTCTCGATAGAGCCAATGCGAACCGCTTTGTGCAAGTCCCTGGCGGGAGGATGTCGCTTCGCTAGCCAGGCACGTGGAGGCGCCCTACAATCTCGCGGACGCTGTCCTCATTGATCCACTGGACGCGGGAAGCCAGCACGGCGAGCGTCATGCCGAGCAGCGGGACTGCGAGGACAGCTAGTCCCGGTTCCGATGCAGTTGGGCTCCGCACCACGACAGGTCGCGCCCCGTCGTCAACGTATTCGGCGACTGCCCCATATGAGGCATGGGCGGGTCGGCTCGCAGTGCGATATAGCGCCGCATAAAGGCCACGGAAGCTGAAGAGATGAGTGCCGGCGTGCAGACCGGCGACCTTTCCATGCCAGTGCTGGTCCGATTCTTCTGCACGTTGATCCATCGACGGTAGTCCAACGGCCGACTTGTCTGGTTCGGGGATCGGATCGAGCTTGGCGCCGAACCGCTCGATGTCGGCGCGGAGCTTCGAGTCAGATGCCAGCGCGTGCGCGCGCCACTGCCCGTGATGGGACTCTGGGTCGATCGCGACCCAGCACAGAGTGACCCCTTGCTCATACACGACACGCACAAGGGTGAGCGAATCGCCGTTGCTCATCGTTCCTAGCTCGGTGATGATGTGGTCAACGGTGTCAGCCATCCTCAGCACGGATGCGGCGGCGAACGTCGACCACCATTGCTCGCCTGCATAGAAGCGCATCGGGAAGTTGCTACGCACGTAGGCCACGAGTTCGCCCCCGTGCTTTCGGATCATGTCGGTGCTGGGAAGTCGGGTGTCCCCTTCGGTCACGTTTCAACGCTACCGTGGTCAGCTGGTCGCTCCTGGGATGGGTCACTCCCGACGACGGCCGGGACGGAGGCTACCGTCAACGTATGGAGTACGACTACGACGAGAAGTTCCGGGAGTCGATGGAGGATGGCTTGGAGCGTGCTCTAGAGGGTCTGACACCGGAGCAGTTGGCCAAGCTTGAGGACAACTTTGACAGCTTCATCTCCACGTCCGTATCGCAAGCGATAGAGGACTCGGCGAAGGGGCTGGTGGAGCGCCTCAAGCAGGACGCGCCGGGGATGCTAGAGCACCGCCGTGGCTGGCAGGCAGAGTTCGAGCAAAGGGTGGCTGAGCACTGGGGGTCAGCCTTTGATCTCGCGGAGATGGTGATGAAGGTCGCTTTCGAGGCCGGAGAGTTCTTCTACGAGAAGCACGTGCCGCCGGATGGCCAGCACGACTTTGTATTTGAGGCGCTGTCGCGGCTACTGGCTCGGGCCTGCCGAATAGCCGAGGAGGTGCTGGTGTTGCTGAAGGCGGGCTATGGGCAGGCTGGCCTTGCTCGCTGGAGAGCGCTAGATGAGGTCGCGATCGTTGCGGACTTCATCGCGGAAAACGGCGACGACTGCGCCGAGCGCTACTTCGCCCATGAGGCGGTCGAGACCTGGCGGGGGATGCTGGAGTTCCAGCAGCACGCCGAGAGCTTGGGCGAAACGCCCTACTCAGAGACGGAAGTCGAAGCCGCGAAGCGTCGCTACGACGCACTGATTGAGCGCTACGGCTCGCGGTTTGGCGACCCCTATGGTTGGGCGCAGGCTGCCCTCGCGGCCAAGGATCAACGCTACGCCAAGCAGAAGGCGACCTTGGCTGCAATCGAGCTGAGCGTGGGCACGCAGCACATGCGCCCGTACTACCGGATGGCTAGCCACGGAATCCATGCGAACCCCAAGGGCATTACCTGGACCCCGGACTTGCTACCAACCGACGGCCGCGAGTCACTCCTCACCGGCCCAAGTCCGGCAGGGCTTGCCGATCCCGGCCACTCCACGCTCATCTCGCTCACGCGGGTAACGGCCACTACCCTTGCATCCAAGAAGGGCGAGGCGACCGGACTCATCATCCTCGCGTTGCTTCAGCTAACCGACGAGGCGGGCGAAGCTTACCTGCAAGCCCATCACGATCTTGAAGTGAGGGGGCGGAGGCGCTCTGTGCCGGCGGCGGGGAATAGCACCGGTAGCGCAGGCCCAGTTCGGTTTCATTGGTCCTAGTACGCGGCGGAAGAATGATCTTCCCTACGGCCCCCTAAATCTCTGCTCGTCCCTACCGATAGTCCGGCGCAATCACGAGCCCCATAACACGCGGATTAGCAGACATTTCTCGAATGGAGCCAACGACCTCAAGTCGAACCGCTGGGCTCGGACACTGCCGCTCAAACTCGGGAGCAGCGGCTACGGCTGCGGCGCGCTCGATGGCCCTGCGCTCTCGTTGAGGTGTCCTGTGCTCCAAACGTGGCGACAGTCCTCGCAGGTGGCCTCAATGTGCTCGTTTTCGGGCCGAACCGATACAGAGTGCGAGCCGCACTGCACACACGCATCGGGCATCAAGCAGTCTGCGAGCGGGTTGTTGTTCGGCCCGACGTGGACGGTGCGACCCGAGCGGTCGTGCATCTCCAGGCGCCAAACGTCGGCGCTGGTGCTTGGCTCCATTGGGTGTATCTCGACGAAGCAGCCGCACATGGGGCATCGCGCTGTCGGGAGGAACGTCCGCGCCCTCGGGTACTCCCCAGGCTTCCCCAATGACCCCTCGCAAGTCTCTGTCATGTCAGACAGCCTAATCCTCTGGTCGGCCGTGGCTACAAATGAGATGGCTAGCGAGGATCGGTATGGCCAGGAATCCCTCCTCTGTCCCAACTATGGTCCGGCGGCCGTGAAATGGACGGAAGCACTCACCGCGCGCGAGTGGGCGACTGCAATCTGGGTCGTCGTGGCCGTCATTGCGATGGCGTTCCGCCGTGATCTTCGCCAGCACATGCTGGCGATCATCAATGTCTGGCGGAGCCCAACCTTGGCTGTGCCAGTGAGCCTCATGCTCGCCTACGTCGCAGCCGTCGTGTTCGGCGCGTCGCAGATCGACCTCTGGAACACGCGCATGATCGGTGCGACCCTTGCGTGGACGATCACCGTCGCCTTTGTCGGCTTCTTCCGCGTGAATCGGGTGGCCGAGGTTCGCCGCTTCACGCGCAAGGAGGCTCGCCGAGCGATCGAGTTGGCGGTGGTACTCGACGCCTACCTCAACCTCTTTGTTCTCCCCTTCGCCGCCGAGATGTTCCTCGTCCCGTTCCTTGTCTTTGTGGGGTTGATGCTCGGGGCGGCTGAATACCTGCCGCAACTAGAGGACACGGAGTACGACCAGACCCGGAGTTGTCTCAAATCGTTTGTAGGCGTGCTCGGGCTTGCTGCTGTCGTATACGGGACCGTGCGTGTTATCGAAGAGATAGCGGCAGGGAAGCTAGGGAGCCTCGGGCGGGGCCTGATCCTGCCGCTGTGGCTCAACATCGCGCTCATCCCATGCATCCTGCTGATCGGTGTCTGGGCCGCGTACCACGACGCTTTTATCAGGCTCCAGATTGGGGCCGACCCCTCCCCCGCAGCGCTGCGGCGCGCGAAGCGCGCATTGATTCGGGAGGTGGGCCTGCACGTCTACGCGCTTGGCTGCTTTGGCCCGCCGTGGCCGTACCGCTTTGGTCAAGCACACACGGTCGCAGAGGCGCGCGAGGTCGCGCGGGCGTTGATCGCTGAGCGCGCCGCAGCAGCTAGAGCCGAGGAGGCCAGCGCAGCTCAGCGCTCCTGACGACGATACGCGGCTCCATCGACGCGCGCTGCGGGTTCGCTCGACGGATCGCCCTCTCGAAGGCCCACCGACACCGTCCACATGCCGACGTTTGGACGGGCGCAGATGTCGCTTCATAAGAGGCCACGGTCGGGCTCACCTTCGTGGCCGAAAATGGTCTGTCCGAGGGCGTCGCTATCTCATCCGCGTCAATTGGACATATTGAGCGGCCGGACGAGGTGTTAGAGCACCCCGCCCGGCCTGTTAGCACCGAAGCAGCGACCTTCGATGCCAGGGCCTACCGTAGCTGTCTGCGGTGCGGTCGTCTGCTCGTTGGCGGCTTTCTTCGGTGCGCCGAAAGGAGGCCAGATGAGTGCCACGCCGATAGGAAGTCACGACGCGCCCGATGCCACGGGGCGACGCTCGCCCCTGAATGATGACCCGATTGTGCTGCTCCTCTACGGCGAGGAGCATGTGAACCTCGCGCTTGCCGACGAGTTGGCGCTGGACGGCTATGAGGTCCGTCGTGCCAGCGACGCGGCGAAGCTGCGCGCCGTATGCAGCGAGTGGGAGGTTGAGCTTGTGATCTTCGGGCGTGCGACGCGCCGAGGCGCGGGTCTTGACGTGCTGCGCAAGCTCCGCGCGGGCGCGTTCATGCCCGAGGCCAAGCGGGGTCTGCGAACGCTCTGGATGACGCCGAACGGCGACCTCGGGGACGTGCTGCGGGGGTTCGGGGCGGGAGCCGACGACGTGCTGCGCGCTCCTTTCGCGTATCCCGAGCTTCGCGCCCGTGTGCAGGCGCTTGTGCGACGCGACTTCGCTGAGGGGCCTTGCGTGATCGAGTACGGGGAGCTTCGGATCGACACCGCCGCGCACGAGGTCACGATCGGCGCTAGTCCTGTCGCCTTGCGCCGCTTGGAGTACGCGCTGCTTGTGTACCTCGCGCGCGACCCCGGCCGTGTCTACACCAAGGACGAGCTGCTGCGAGAAGTGTGGGGGTTCCGGCTGCCCGGTAGCACGCGGACGCTGGACTCTCACGCCTCGCGGCTGCGGCGCAAGCTCGCCGAGGCCGGCGCCGACGGGCTGGTGTGCGCGACGCGCGGCGTGGGCTATCGCCTCGCCGCCGTCTCATTGCGTGCCCTGCCGGCGACGCGCGTTGCGTGAGCGTATCGGCTACGTGTCAGGGTCGTGTACCGCGCCCACAGGGTGCCGCGCGCCCGTATAGCTGCCGTTCGTACAGGCAAATAATGGCCCCGGCGCGGGGATTGCAGCCCCGCCCGAGACCGTGACACAGGAGGTTGCTCTCCCATGCAGGATCAAAGTAGCTCACTCGAATCTGAGGCGCACGCCTATCTCGACCAGGCCGTTCTTCAGATCATGCTCGATAACGAGCGCCAACGGCCCATCTCGGAAACCGAGGTCGCGCGCATCGTCAGCACTCCGGGCCACGTCCCGGCGAGCCTCAAACGCCTGCGCGTCGGGGGCCTCGTCCACCGCTGGAACGACCTGGCAACCGCATCGCACGCCGCCGTCTACTACCACGAAATCACGCAGCGCACAGACCCCGATTCTCGGCACGAGCACGTTTGGGATAGCGCGGTCCTCGAAAGCCTGATCGTGCGGGGCAACGACGGTCAAGGACCGCTCACCGTCGAGCAGCTTTGGCACGCCTTCGGCGCGAAGAAGAAGCAGAAGGGCTCCATCATCGACGCGCTGGACCGTCTGGAGGCCGCCGGGTTGATCGAACGCCGCGCCAGCCGGTCGATCGCCTCCGAAGTCGCCAAATACCTCGACCGCATACTCACGCTCTGAAAGGGGGGCAAGGATCATGCACATAACCGAGCTTGACCTGAGCCCATCCGACATCCATGAGGTTGACCGACTCCTTGAGCCTCATAGCAGCACGGAGGGCCAACTACTCCTGACGGAGCAACTGAACGAATATGACTCGTGCGTAGGCCGCGTGCATATCGACCCGGCGGACGCGAGCTTTGCCGAGTGACCGCCGGCGGCCTTTGGGCAGCAGCCGGCTAGCTTGAGTTCAGTTCGTCAGTGAGCGAAAAACGCTAAGCCAAGCCATGCCCCGCCATCCATACCGCGCCGCGCCACACCGCGCCAAGCCAGACCAGGACGCGCCTTGCCCCGCCCAGCCGCGCGACGCCAGGGCGGTTTCAGCGTAGCGAAATTGAGAGGACGCCGGATTCGAGTCGGCGTCCTCTCATCTTCATTCCAAGCCACGCCAGAGCCGAGCCACGCCTTGACTTGCCCGACCGGGCCGCGCCTCGCCAGTCCCGGGCTGGGCGCGCCATGCACGCCTAGTCTATCCAGAAGCCTTGATTCGGCGGGCCATCGTTTTTACGGCTTTTTCTGCCTTCTTGTCTCGCGGCTTGGCGCCATTCGCGCGGGCGGGCAAGCGCTGCTCGCGCTCGAACACGATGCTCGCGCTGAAAGCACCAAACTCCGGCCGGTAGTCGCCGAGCCCATACTTAGGTGAGCGTCCAACAACGTCTTCGATCAGACTGAGATCGAGGTCTTCGGGGTCGTAGGCGATCTCGCACTCAAGCGCCCACTCGTCAAAGCAGGGTCTCGTCCGAGGGACACGTCCAGAGCCGGCGCCCGAGTTGGCGACCATCGCCGTATAGCGGAAGCCCGTCGCCCACAAATCCGCAGGCTTCTTGGGTCCTTCGTAGATGAGTGGGATGCGATATTCGGGGACCACGAGAGATCGCTTGATGTCCTCGCCCTTGCGCCACTTCGTAGCTGCCGAGCGCAGCAACTCCTTGATGTTCTTGCCAGGTATGTACACGCCGATCTTCTCGTCGTAGTAGAGCCGCGTGTACCACTCAAGTTCGCGGAGCCTAGACTCCTGCTCATCGGACTTGCTGCGGACCTTTGAGAGCGACCGGAAAGCCTTGAACGTATCGCTGTCGCGATCCGCCTCACCGGAAGACATCAGGAGGGGGCTCTCGCCAACCAGCGACAGCTTGCAGACGTGGTAGCCGACGGGAATAACCCGCCGCATCGGACCAGACACACTAGCTCCTTTCGGGAAAGTATCTATAGGCGGACTTGTACCGCAAGGATGCCGCTAGGCCCCCGTCCAGCTGCAGGCCCTCTCCAACGCCAAGATGCTCCCGGCGCTCGCGCGTGGGGCGATCGAGACGTACTCCGAGCGCGGCGATCTCGTGGTCTATCCGATGTGCGGGATCGGCACGACGCTCGTGAAGGCGGCCGATCTCGGCCGTCCTGCTGTCGGCGTGGAGCTTGAGCCAAGCTGGTGGTGCGCATGACTTCGGCGCATCAGCTTTCAACTGGCAAGCCGTTGCACGTAGCTGACAGATCACTGGCAAAGCGCTGACACGACCCGCCGGGTGTACCGCAGGGGCTCGGATTGAGCCTTATTTGGGTGTTCGCGGAGATAAAGATTTGGCGAGCCTGTCCCAAAAAGGGGCCTGAATCGACCTTACCTAGATGCCCACCCACTAGCGAAGTTTTCGCGGGCTGTACCGCAGGAGCCCCGGAAAGCACCTTTTCCTATTGGGAGGGCTCCTGAGTTGGAGTCACCGCCGCCACAGGGCGCCGTCGCCACTGGCTGTCCCGTTTGGCGCTCGAAATGGACGCTCTCTTGACGAAAGGAGACAGACCCATTGGATATGAGAAATCACGCACAGCATCTTCTTCGCCCGTTTCGCGCCGCCGGGCGGTTCGCGCATGAGCCGCACTCGCCGCAGCATCAGGCGGGCTCGTCGTTTGCTCACCACTCGTTCTCTGTGTTCGGGACGCTCGCGCCGTTGCTCGTGCTCGCGTTCGTGGTGCTCTTGCTGGTTTTGGTGTGGCGGGTGTGGGGGCGTCGTCGTCTTGCGGCGGAGGGCCGCTGCTTTGAGGTTCGCCTTGGCGAGCAGGTGTCGCGGGCGACGGTCGAGTCGTTGATGAGCACGGTTGCGGGCGGGCTGCCGCGCCCGTTGCTTGGGCCGGCGCCGTGGGTTGCGTTGGAGTTGTCATCGACGGAGGATCGCGCGGTGTGCGGCTTGTTCGTCTCGGGTGGTGTGCCGGTGGCGCAGGTCCGCGCGGCGGTTGAGCAGGGCTTCGGCGGCGTCACTGTCGAAACGGTCGGGCTCGGGCCGCCTGCCGAGATGTGCGAGTACATGCGGGTGGCGAGTCTCGCTTCCGGTGGCTCACGGTTCTTGCCGTTGCGGGTCGATCATCGTGTTGACCCTGCCGGCCAGTTGTTGGCTGCGCTGCGCGCCCACGAACCGCGCGAGGGTGGCGCGATCCAGCTTGTCTTGCAGGCGCCGCCGCGCTCAGCGGCGAACCGGGCGCGCGGGCAGGCGCGGCGGCTGCGCGCCGGGCGTGGCCTGCAACCGGACCTGGCGTTGCGTGCGCTTCAAGCTGTCGGCGGGCTGCTGCTTGAGTTCATCGATGTGTTCTTGCCCGGTTCGCCGCCAGCGGGCGAGCAGACACGGGTGGACCCGTTCTCGCTTGAGCGCGCGAAGGCGATCGAGGCGAAGGCCGCACAACCGTTGCTTGCCGCGACGCTCCGGGTTGGGGCATGGGCGGATGGGCGGCGTCGTGCGGGCGGCCGGCTCGGTGGGCTGCTCGCGGCGTTTGGGCAGTTCCATGACCTCGGCGGGCTGCACAAGGGCTTCGAGCCGTTCTGCAAGCGGCGGATGACGTTCTGCCTGCCGCCCGTGAAACCACGGCTGCTGTTGAGCAGCAGCGAGGCCGCGGCGTTGATCGCGGTGCCAGAGGAAACCGCGCTCGCTCCGCTGTCGTTCAGTGAGGCGCCCTCGCGGAGTATCGCGCCGGCCGCGCACGCACCGTCACACGGGCTTTTGCTCGGCCGCAGCGACCACGCCGGGTTTGACCGCGAGATTCGCGTTGAGCCGAAGGCGCTGCTTGAGCACGCGCACGTGCTCGGCCCGACCGGGCGCGGCAAGAGCACGCTGTTGTTGAACATGACCGTCGAGGCGATCCGCGCGGGCATGGGCGGGATAGTGCTCGACCCCACCGGCGAGCTGACAGCGCTCACACTCGCCCGAATCCCAGCCGAGCGCGTCGAGGACGTTGACCTGCTCGACCTCGGCGACACGAGCCACCCGTCGGCGTTGAACCTGCTCGCCAGCACGCCCGGCGAGGGTGACGCGCACGCGCACGCGATCTGCGGCATCTTCGCCCGCCTGTTCTCACGGTTCTGGGGTCCACGCACAGAGGACATCCTGCGCTCCGCGCTCACGACGCTGTTGTGTGGGCGTGACCCGGCCGGGCCGGCGCCGACGTTGGCGGACGTGCTCACGCTCTTGTCTGACCCTGGCGAGCGGACCCGGTATCGAGCGAGTGACCCCGTAGCGCTGGATATGTTCTGGCGCCAGTGGCAGACGCTCAGCGAGCAGGCCAGGGTGCAGGCGCTCGCGGCGCTCTCGAACAAGCTGCGGGCGCTGCTCGGCAACCGCCAGCTACGCAACATGCTCTGCCAGCCCGCCGCGCCGGACCTCACCGAGCGGATCAACGCGGGCCGGTGGCTGCTCGTCTCCCTCCCGCAGACGCTCGGGGAGGACGCCGCAGACCTGATCGGCTCGGTGCTGTTGCATCGCGCGTGGCAGGCCGCGCAGCACCTCGGGCCACTCGCACTCAGCGACCGGCCACCCTTCCTCTGCTTGGTGGACGAGTGCCACCGTTTCTGCCACATGCCGCAGGGCATGGCAACAGCGTTGGCGCAGGCGCGCGGCTATGGCGTCGGGATGGTGCTCGCGCACCAGAACCTCGCGCAGCTCAAAGACAGCGAGCTCGCGGAGGCCGTGGACGCGAACTGTCAGACCAAGCTGTGCTTCGGGCTCGGCGCCGCTGACGCGAAACGCATGGCCGTTCACTTCCAGCCGCGCTTGGACGCGCACGACCTCCTGCATCTCTCAGCGCACACGATCGCCTGCCGCGTCGCGCACGAACACCACCAGCTACCAGCCGCGACCGCGACCACCGAGCCACCGCCACCGTCCACGCGGGGCGATACCGCGAGCGTGGTCCGTGGTCGCGCCCGCGCCAATGCGAGCGAGCGCCGGGCGGTGGAAGCGGCGATCCATGAGCGCTACGGCCGTATCGAGCAGCCGCCACAAGGACATGCCCACGCCGACGAACAAACAAGTGACAACTTCGACTCGGGGAGTGCTGAGGTTCCGCCGTTCGGTCCTCCGTTCGGGGCTCCGACTGACGGAGGACCCCCTGCGCGCGGTATCCCGCACCAGCACAGCGATCCCGGCCCGGAGGAAAACCCCGACAATGAACACCTGTTCCCTGGTGGCGGGCGGCCATGACACTTGCTCTCGCTGCTTTGACTATTCGTGACCGGGAGCTACTCGACCGTCTCTCCCAATCCGAGCCCCTATCCACCTCTGAGCTTCGTCTCCTTTTCTTTTCGGGTGTTCGTACCTGTCGTGAACGACTCGTCAAGCTGGAGGCACATGACCTGTTGTTGCGTGTGTACCCGGCGCGCTCACACAGAGGCGGACGCTCCGAGGCGCTGTGGTTCCTCTCCCCGAATGGTCGGCGGGCGATCGGTGCGCCGACACGTCGGCCGCCGGGCCTTTCGATTCCCGACCTCGAGCACCGCCGCGCGGTCGCGCGCTTTTTCCTCGCGCTGATCGAACGCAGCCTCACCCGTCCGGGTGAGGGTTTGTATCGCTGGCTTGGCGAGCGGCAGGCACAGCAAGGCACGGGCGCGAGCGTGCGGCCTGACGGGTACGGCCGCTACCTGCTACCTGACGGCGAGGTCACGTTCTACCTGGAGGTAGACCGCGCGACCGAGCCGACGCGGCGGGTGAAGGCGAAGCTCGACGCCTATAAGCAGGCGCTCGCCGCCGACGCGCACCGCGAGCTTGGGAACGTCCTGCTTGTCTGTGACGGTCGGCGCCGCTTGGCGAATCTCGCGCGCTGCGCACCGCCCGGCCCGCCGTGGGTGTGGGGCTCGATCGACGGTGAGCACTACGAACTGCTACCCGCCCGCGAGCAGCAACGCCGCTTCGATGAGCTTCCCGCCTCCCCGCGCCAGCCGGGCCGTCGTGTCGAGGACTGTCTCGGCAGACGGTGGCGCTGGCCCGCAGCCGTGGGCGTGTAACTCGAATCTTTACGGGCGGCGCGTGTACCCGCAGACGCCCCAAACGACCTTTTTTCGTTGCAAGGGTCTTTCCGCCGGCACTATGACTATTGACAGAACGTGACAAGCAAAGGAAGAGATACGCGCACGAGCGCTCGCCGCTGCGACTGACGATCGTCCCGACGACGCTCAAGGTCGCAAACGCCTACATCGCGCAATACCACCGCCACAACCGGCCCGTACCCGGCTGCATCAGCGTCGTCGGTGTAAGCGACGGCGAGCGGCTGCGTGGCGTGGCCGTGGTCGGGCGGCCGATCGCCAGGGCGCTCGATGACGGGTTCACCGCCGAAGTCCGCCGCTGCTGCACCGATGGAGCGCCGAACGCCTGCTCGATGCTCTACCGGGCGGCGTGGCGGGCAGTCAAGGCGCTCGGCTACCGCAAGGTCATTACCTACACGCTGCCCGAGGAGGGCGGCGCATCACTCAAGGCGAGCGGCTTCACGCTCGTCGGCGAGGCCGGCGGGGGACGCTGGAACCGCCCCGGCCGGCCCGCCGCCGACACGCACCCGACCGGCAAGAAGCTGCGCTGGGAGCTGCTCACATGAGCGGCACCCAGCCGCAGACCCAACCCGCCAGCGGGGCGCCGATAAGGCTGCTGCCGGGGCGCACGCTGCCGATGAGCCGCGAGCAGGAACAGGGGCTCGTGCGCGCGCTGGCCGAGCCTCTAGTCGAGTGGATTGAAGCCCGTCCCGAGCGGCTGCCTTCCAGCTTGAGAACCGGCCGTGGATGTGATCTAGATGGATGCTCCCGAGCCAAGGAGCAGCCATGAGCAGTCGCGCATCCCTCGCCGTCGTGCCCGACCCGGCCGAGAGTGCCGGGCCGGTGCGCGTGGCGACATACACCCGAATCTCCACCGATGAGGACCGCCAGCCCAACTCGCTTGAGGCGCAGCGCGTCCGCCTAGAGTCATTCGTGAGCAGTCAGCCCGAGTGGGGAATCCAGCGTCGTTACAAAGAGCAGTTCACCGGCACGGTGGTAGACCGGCCCGAACTCACTCGGATGCTCAGAGACGCAAAGCACGGGCGCTTTGACGTGCTGCTCGTCTACCGCGTCGATCGGCTCGCGCGCTCGATACGCGGGCTCGCGCAAATCATCGACGAGCTTGACCAAGCAGGCGTGATCTTCCGCTCGGCGACCGAGCCATTCGACACCGGCACCCCGGCAGGCCGAATGATGGTGCAGATGCTCGGGGTGTTCGCCGAGTTCGAGCGCGCGCTGATCGTGGAGCGAATCACCGCCGGCCTTGAGCGCAAGGCAGCACGCGGCGGATGGTGCGGCGGACAGCGCCCCTTCGGGCTCAACATCGCCGCCGACCGCGACAGCCTAGAGCGCAACCAAACCGAGGCGCCCCTTGTCCCGGTGATGTTCGACCACTACGTGAATCGACAGGCCGGATCATCGGCGCTCGCGGACTGGCTGAACGAGCAGGGCTACCGCACCAAGAACGGCAGGTTGTGGAGTTCAGCGAGCGTCATCACCGTGCTACGCAACCGCGCCTACCTCGGCGAGATTTACTATCGCGGCAACTGGTATCCCGCAGCGCACGAGCCGCTGATCCCCCAAGAGCTTTTCGACCGTGCGCAGGCCATCCTCGCCGAGCGCTGCGAGGACCGCTCACGGCGAGCGTCAAACCCTGCCGAGTACCTGCTGACCGGCCGGATACGTTGCGGGCGCTGCGGCCAAGCGTATGTAGGGACAGCAGCACACGGGCGCTCGGGACGGTACACGTACTACACCTGCTTTACACGGGCACGCTACGGCACCAAGCACTGTGCGAATGATCGCCTCCCCGCCGAGCAGCTAGAGCAGGCCGTCACACGCCGACTGTGGAAGGTGCTCCAAAACGACGACCTGATCGACCAAGCGATCACACAGGCATACGAGCGGCTGACGCAGCGCGACGACGAGCAGCAATCCGAGCTAGCCGCCATACACGACAAGCTCGCAAAGACGCGCGCCGCGATGGACCGCTACTTCCGCGCGTTCGAGGCCGGCACCATGCCCGAGGACACCTGCGCCCCACGCATAGCGAGCCTCGGCGAGCAGACCAAAGCCCTAGAAGGCCGCGCCGCCGACCTCGCTGCGGCCGAGGACGACGAGCAACCCGAGCGCGCGAACACCGCCGAACTCGACGCCCTACGCGACACGCTTCAAGCGGCGCTGAGGGACAGCACACCCGCGCGCACCAAGGCCGTGCTCCAAACCATGATCGACGGAATCCGCGTAGACGCACGCGATCACATCGAACCAACCTTCCGTGTCCCGGCGGTTCGCATTGACTACGGCTACATGGACGGGGGCGGTAGCCGGTCGAACATAAGGCGAACATTGGCGGGTTTGGTGCTGGCTGCCCTGCCGTTGGGCTTGGGGGCGGCCGAGGCCGGGTTGCCAAGCTGACAGGGCGTCGTAGACGGGTGTCAGGGCGGTGCCGGTGATGTGGCCTTCTTCCCCGACTTCGATGTGCTCGAAGATCGCGCGGTTCATGATCCGCCTCTCCATTTCGGTGCCGTCGTGGTAGACGTCGTAGGGCGCTTTGATGCGGCTGAGCGCGAGGTCGAGGGCGGCTTGGACGTCATCGAGTTGGGCGGTGGCCGCGGCCTGGAGGTGTTTGGCGGCGCGGCGCTCATCCTTGAGCTTGGCCTGCTCAGCGGCGAACACGTCCTCTGTGACGAGATCCTTGTAGAAGAGCTGCACTAGCTTTTCTTGCTTGGACTCGATCGCTTTTAGCGCGCGTTCGTGGCGTTCGGCCTCCCGCTGGATGAGCCCGGTGCGGTCGGTCAGCTCTTGGCGTAGCTCGGCGCGGATCTGCTCTTGGACCTTGGGGTCGAGCCGTAGCGTGCGGTAGAGCGCGAGGACTCCTTCCTCGACGGTTGGGACTGAGGCGTGGCCGCTTGAGCACTGCGCCTTGCGGCGGCGGGCGGTGCGGTTGTTGCAGCAGAAGTATTCGTACTGGCGTCCTGAGCGGCCGCGGTGGCGTCCGTAGAGCAGCCGTCCGAGGCATTCGTCGCAGACGACTGTCCCGCGCAGGTAGTGGCGGTGCTTTTGTGGGCGTTCGCCTTTCTGGTTGGCGGCGGTGAGCAACCCCTGCACCTTGTCGAAAGTGTCTTCGTCGATCAGCCGGTCATGCTTACCGGCGTAGCGCTGGCCGTTCCAGACCACGATCCCGATGTAGTAGGGGTTGCGCAGCATCGAGTTGATGCGGTTGGCGCCCAACGGCCGCTCGGGATAGCGGCGGGTGCCTCGGCTGCGCAATCCCTGCTCCTCCAGGTGCGCGGCGAGGCGGTGCAGCGGCCATTCGCCGGTCGAGTAGAGCGTGAACGCCAGTTTGACCAGCGGGGAGCGTACCGGGTCCACGATCACGCTGCGGATGTCTTGGGCTCCGATCAGCTCACGCTTGGACTGGTAGCCGATCGGGGGCTTGAACGGGGTGCCGCCCTGTTCGTGCTTGCGGCGCAGGCCCTTCATGATCTCGGTGGCGAGGTTGTTGGAGTAGTACTCGGCGAAGGTGGCGAGCATGCCGTGCATGAGCTGCCCGGCCGGTGTCTCGTCGATGTTCTCTGAGGCTGATACCAGTTTGATGCCCATCCCGACCAGCTTTTGATAGAGCGTGGCGTCATCGAGACGGTTGCGCGCCAGCCGGTCGACCTTGTGGACGATCAGGTACTTGACGCCGAGGCTCGGTAGCTCTCTGAGCATGTATTGCAGCACCGGCCGGTCGTCGCTCTTGGCTGACTCGGCCCGCTCGATGTAGACCTTGGCGACCACAGCTCCGCGCGACGCCGCCTCCTTCTCGCAGGCTTCGACCTGCGCCGGGATGGAGTAGCCGTCCTCGTCGCCGTCCCGGCCGAGCTGGCCGGTACTGGAAACCCGCACATAGATCGCAGCCGCCTCGGCGGGCTCCGTCTCGGGGTTAGGTGGTTGTGGTTTGGTTTGGCTTTGTGGCATAGATATTTCTCCTTCCCTGGATAATATGGCTTAACGATTTTCCCGTTAACTGCTGAGTTAAGCAAGCTGTTAATTGGTAGTGCGGGCCGGTCAAGGTGTGAAACCCCGACCGGCCCGCTGTGGTTCACTTCAACGCCTCTAGGCGTTCGGTGATGGCCTTCTTACGGTCACTGGCACTAGCTTTCAGCGCGTCGTACTCGGCCTTGGCCTCCTCGGCCCTGGCCTTGGCGGCCTCGACCTCACGGTCGATTGAGGCAATTGCCCGTTCCAGTGCCGCCCGCGCGTCGGCCAGTGCGTCATCCGGGGTTGTCTCCCGGCGGCGGGTGCGCGGTTTGCTCTCGCCTCCCTCGATTCGCTTCTTGTGACTGTAATACGAGCCCCGAACTGAGTCGTAAGGGCGGCCTGCCTCATCAGCGATCTGCTTGAACGCGTCCGCCTTCTCCGTACCCGAGGCAATCATCGCCTCGACCCGGTCGTAAATCTCCTGGGCCTTGGTTACTGCCATGCGCTTGCTCCTTTGCGGTTGAATGACCATGTCGGCCCGCAGAAAGACTGAAAAGCCCTTCTGCGGGCCGGGAGGCCGTCCAGCCGCTAGGCGGACTCCTTCACCGACTCGTGCGCCCAATGGGTGATACGAGCGCAGGCGATGTCGATGTATTTCGACTCCCGCTCGATGCCGAGGAACTGCCGTCGCTCAAGCACGGCTGCTGCCCCGGTACTGCCACTCCCGCAGAACGGGTCAAGCACAATGCCGTCCGGCGGCGTGATGAGCCGGACCAGCCAGCGCATCAGCTCGATCGGCTTGACCGTGGGATGGATGTTGGCGATCAGTCGCGCAGGGTGGTGATGACCATTGAATAGTTTCACCGACTGAATCGGTAGCTGCTCGCAACCGGCCTCACGTTCACGCCGGGTGGTCTTGGCGCAGAAGAACATGCGACTCGGGTGACGCTCGGGGTGGGCGGCATCGAGCAGCCCGGCCGGGCATTCGCTTGAGCAACCTATCTCGGTGCAGCCCGCGTCGTGAGAGAGCGCGACGTTGGCGGGCCAGTAGCCACCCACGCTGGAGGCTTCGGTGTTCAATGCTCCCGTACCCCAGCTGTCGAGGTTGCGTGGGGTCGTCCCGACGAGGGGAGCGCGGGCCAACAGGATCGGCTCGTAGGCCGGTTTCAGGGCGGTCCCGAGTCCACCGGGCAGCCGCCGCGACTTCGGCATCCCTTGGGCGTACAGCCACATCAGCACGTCGCGGATCTCCAGGCCCGCCCGCTCGACACCGCAGGTCAGCAGGTGGAAGGTGCGGGGAGCACCGAACGCCACCATGTACCCGCCGGGCTTGAGTACCCGGGCGGCTTCGCTGGCCCACACCCGCGTCCAGCGCTCGAACGCCTCCCCATCGCTCAGCCGCTCACCATCACGGCGGACGCTCTCACGAATGGCCGTCCCGTCCCAGGCTTCGGCGCCGAACGCGATGCCATACGGCGGGTCGGTGACGATCGCGTCAATACAGGCGTCCGGGAGCTTGGCGAGGGTGAGCAGCGCGTCGGCTTCGAGGAGCCGCCAGCGGTCGGTGTCATCGTGGTAGAGCGAGAGGTTGCGCGATCTGTTCACAAGCCGGCCTCGGCGGTCAGGAACTCCACTGTCTCAGCGAGCAGGCAGACGGCGAACATGCGCTGGGCCTCCACGGGCAGGCGGCCCAGGGCGCTCTGGATGCGCTCGGCGCGGCGAGTGTCCGGCACCGCCCATAGCACCTTGGGATGGACCCGTTCGCTGCCGGAGCGTTGGTGAGCGAGATAGCGCTTAGTCTTGGCGAGGATCGTGCCGGTCGCCTCCGTCGCAAGATCCACCTCGACATACCAGCGGTCCTCATAGCTACCACCGGGCGCCGCTACCCGAATGAACAGGTCGGGCTTCAACGTGACCCGGCCACCCAGCCCGGCAAGGAAGCTACGCCAGCACTCCGGCTCGCTTTGAACCTCGATGCATTCCAGCGTGCCGCTCCTACTGGCCTCGCCCAGGGCGACGACCAGCTCGGTGCAGGCGAGGGTGTGCGCGACATACAGCGCGCCCGGAGCCTCAAGCCGGTTGGCCGGCTGGCCGCGCCGTGCCAGCAGCTTCACCCCGGCCACTCCGACGGTGTAGAGCATGCCGCTGCTTCCAGCGCGCTCGCCGCCGACACGGCGCGGGAGCGCGTCGAGTACCCGCCAGTCGGTCAGCCGCTTCAGAGCGCGGCGGCCAGCCCTGGCGCGCGCATCGCCCGGCTCCGACGTCAACCAGTAGCGGCGGATGAGCTGATGGCCGCTCGCCAGCCTGGAGCTGCTGACGAAACCGAGGATCAGCCAGTCGCTGTCGGTCATCCGCTGTTGGATGCGGTAGAGCCGATCCGGGGTGATGTAGTTGGAGCGGGCGGGAACCGACTGCTTCGGCGGCGAAAAATCCCGAGAAGCTACTCCTGTCCGGGGATTGCGCCGCTCCCGACTCGACTTCACAGGAGAAGCGATGGGACGGGTCACGGCTGCCTCCCAACCCGCCCATACGAGCCCCCGCTCTCTATGGATTCGCCATCCATCCGCCGCGCCAGCTCCGCCTCGATCTCAGCCGGGTCACGGCCGTAGGCCTCCGCCGACAGCGCCCGGATACGGGCGGCCTGCCCGGTCACCGGCGGCGGTGCCTCGGTGCGCCCGGTCACTACGACCGAGCCGCTGCCCAGCGCCCCGGTGTTGATCCTCGCGGCGCACTCGTAGCGGCCGAGCCCCATCAGGTCACTGGCCGTCAGACCGGGCAGCTCCTTGGCAAGACGAGTGGCCTCGTCATGGCCGGTGGCCTTCAACGCGATCAGGCTCCCGACATTCCCAAGCAGCGAATCCCGGACGCTCTGCGGCAATCTCGCCAAACCCTGGGTCGCTGCCACGACGCCACAACCGAGTCCACGGCTGCGCTCGAGAAAAACCTCGATGCCGACCGGGAGCCTCAGCGATTGCAGCTCATCGCAGTAGAAGAAGATCGGGTGCCGGGCCTGCTCCGGCAGGTTGACGCGGGACTCCACGGCCGTCCACAGCAGATAGCCGACCAGGGCCGAGAGAAGATCGTTGGCGCTCTCCCCCAGAGCAGACGGGCTGAGCGCGACCACCAGCCACTTGCGCTCTGCCAGCAGCCGGGAAATCGACAGCTTCGGCTGCGGCTGGTTGATGATGTTCCTCAGCGCCGGGCGCGCCAGAAGGCTCGTAATTCTGGAGAGAGCCGGCGCGACATGCTGAAACTGCTCAGCGCTCGACAGCGACTCCTCATAGGTACGCCACTGAGCCGCGAGGATGGGGTCACGCAACCGCCCGACCGCTTGGCGGCGAAGCTCTGGGTCGGTGTAGAGCCGCGTCCAGTCCGAGAGCACCGGGTCCGGCAGCTCCGCCAGCGCCCGCAGACCCATCCGCAGGTAGCCGTCGATCCGCACACCCCAGGCGTCCTTGTAAATGCCCTTGAGCGCTGACAGCACGACCTCCGTGCGGGTATCCGGGTCACCGCTGCCGAGCAGGTCCAGGCCCGGCACCGCACCGGGGGCCGAGGGGTCAAGGACGACGATGCGGTCGGTGTGCTCAGCCGGGACACGGTCGAGCAGGTCACTTACAAGCTGGTTCTTCGGGTCGAGCAGAACCCCGCCGTAGCCGCCAGCAATATCCGCCAGGATGCTATGCAGCAGGAGCGTTGACTTCCCGCCACCCGTCGGCGCAACCACGGCCATGTGGACTCTCGCAGCCTCCGGCGAGAGCGCCACCGGACGCTCACCATTCGAGTCCCGGCCGACGAACAGCCGCCGGCCTGCGCGTGGGGCATGGCGCGGCACCAGCAGCTCCCGTGAGGCGCCGACCTCCACCCCCGGCACCGGCTCACCCAAGGGCAGGCCGAGCAACGGCACAATTTCTGCAACGCTGAGCCAGCCCGACGACCGGCGTACCACGGGGAGCGAGGCCAACGTCCGGCTGCCACGCTCATAGGTGACGCGGATGCCGCCCGCCAAGCCCCGGCGGCTGCGTAGCACGCTCTCGATGTGCGAGGCCAGCTCACGGGCGCGACTCCTCGTCACAGCCCGAATTGAGACAAGGCCACTCACACGGAAACCGGGGGTCGCCGTCTTAGCCGCCCAGCTCTTCGCGATCTCACGTTGACGCGGCGTCGGCTCTGCTGGCTCCTGCCGATGGCTCGGGCTCCCCGGCGCCAGCGCCCACCGCAGAGCGACAACCTCGTCAGGGCGCAAATTAGCCAAACCTGAGAGCAGCGAGCGCGACACATTCGCGGCCTCACTCGTGAGCAGGAAGCTCGGCGTTTGGACAAACAGCCTCAGCGTCAGCGTCGCTGACTGAGCCGGGCCGGTATCCGCAGCGGAGAGGCGCACCGACGGGACCGCCCCAGTCAGCGCTGAGCGCACCGATTCACGCACCGCCTGCGGCACGAGCAGGCTATGCGTAATGCTGCCCTCGGTCGCAATGACCTCGGCGACCAGCTCGCTCGTGTACGGCACACCGGCCAAACCGTTCCACGCGGCCGCTACCTGTGTAGCCTCCAGGCCAACCGGATAGCGAGTCGAGAGCCGAACCCGGCTGGCCCGCATGCTCTCGGCCCGAACATGCTCGTGAACCGCAATCCCCGCCAGCATGGCCGAGCCGGACACGCCGGCGCCAACCGCAAGCAGATCAGCGTTCACTGTCAGCCTCCCGGCGCTTGGCCTTGGCCTTCGCGGCCCGCTCACTTGCCCGCCGCTCCTTCAAGATTCTTTTGGCTTGAAGCCACAGCACCAACGACAGCATCTCCACGTCGTCGCCCTCCGCCCGCCTGACCCCTGTTACTTTGATACGGCTAGATTTCGCCATAGATAATTCCTCCTTTCGTGTGAGTTGGTATTACATTTGTCACCTCCGTAATTAGTGATGTTCGTATTTTGTTCGCCCAAGCGAACCTCCTGAGTATTGATCAAACGATTTAGGTGAGTCAAGGACTTTCTTTGTGTGACAGGAAGTGAATCCGGCTGTGCTTTGAGCCACGACATTTGCACTACCTCGGCCCGGTCAGCCACCACACACAGCGCAGCAGCGCCGCAACAACCCCGCCGGCCACAACCGGCCCGACCAGCGCTCCCGCCAAACGGATGAGCGCTGGACTGGCGGCAGCCAGCACCACCAGCCCCACAAGCAAGAGCAGGCCGACGTGGATTAGCTTGTTCATACGTGCCTCGCTCTCAGCGCTTCGTCAATCGCGGCACCCAACAGCTGGTCGGCGGCGTCCCGCTCAACCTGGAGCTTGACGTTCGTGTCGCTGAGTTCATCCCGCTCTTGCCTCACCTGAACCAGCTCCTCACGGAGATGGCTGTTCGCGCGGACAAGTTCACAGTTCCAGTCGCAGACACGCCGTAGCTGTTCGTGCGCCGTCACCCGCGCTCGACCTCGACCGTCGTTCCCTCGATGATGTCGCCGGGGGTGGCGGCTTCGTACATCGCCCGCACCGTCGCAAAGGCGATGTCATCGATTTCTTGGCGTGCTTGGGCGTGGCGCAGCCGCTCGCGGACCTGTCTGGCTCGTGCCTCCTGCCAGGGCGCAACACCCCACCGCCACACGCCATAGAGCACCAGCCCCGCCACCACTAGGGGCCAGTACGTCACGACCAGCATCAACACGCCGAGGACAAGCAGGAGCGCGATCACGAACCCCTCCCAGCCTCATAGACCACGGCTGCGATCCCAATAGCGCCGGCGCAGGCGACCGCATGGATGTACCCGGCCGACTGCGGAGCACCTTGTGTCAGGACACTCTCGAGCGCGCCCAGCTGGGCGGCCCGCACCATCCCGCGTTCGGTGGTGGTCGCCACCCGGTCCAGCCGGACCTGATCCTGATGGCTGGCAACGAGGGCCGCCCCGTCGATCCGGGCCAGCGCCCGCGAAACCTGCCGATCCAGCGTCGAGGGCAGCAGACCCCCGGTCGGTACGAGCGAACTACTCATCGATCCTCCTATGGTTGGATGTCGACGCCGCCGGTGATGGCGACGCGACGAGGATCGAGCCGGTCTGCTTTCTTGACCAACTGTCATGAGCCCAGGACGCAAAGCAGGATGGGACCAGCCGGTCGGCGACCGCCCCGACCAACACGTCGGAGCGATGCTGCACGGCCTGCGCCAGCAAGCCGGTGTCACCCAAGCCGCGATTGCAGCCGACCTCGAAATCGACCAGGGCTTCATCTCACGCATCGAGCGCGGCAAACAGCCCGCCCCCGAGCGCGTCATCCGCTACTACGGCCAGCGTTTCGGCGCCACCGACCTACTCGCCAGTCTCGTTGACATCGCCCGCGAGAACGACCGGGAACGGCGCAAGCTCAGTCCGCTCCTGGTTGCGCGCCAAGCCCGCTATCCGCTGGAGGGAGACGCGGCAGCGTTCGTCTCGGAGACGCCACCCGACGGCTCAACCGTGCCATGCGGTGCCGTCTTCACCAAGACCTGGACGATCCGCAACAGCGGCAGCGTCCCGTGGCGTGGGCGCAGGCTGCGGCGGATCGGGCCGGCGACCGGACCGTGGACGCTGACCTCAGCGCGGCTTACGCCAATACCCAACACAGAGCCGGGCGAGGCGGTCGCGATCTCGGTGCAGGTCAAAGCCCCGCAGATGGAGACGGCAGCCGTGGCGCAATGGAAGATGGTTGATAAGGACGAGTTGTTGTACTTCCCCGACCGTTACTCAGTCGGGCTGGCGCTGTACGTGTTGGTGGGGCATGAAGTCGTGAGTTGAGATGGCCGGTTCGTAGTTGCAATGCCGCCGCTCAGTATGTGAAGGACTGCAATATGAGCCTGACGGTAGAAGTGTCAGAAGGCACCACCATCCCATTGGACTCAAACGCCATTTTCCGATTTGGGTCAAATTTGCTCGGAAAGGTCGTATAGAAGGGGCATCCGAGATTGGTTCCAACAGTCGGCGCAGGGCCGGCGATCACGCCGTAGTGAGTGGAGCCAGCTTCGATCATACCTAGAACAAAATAACTAGGTGCGTTCTGAAGCGGATCGACGGACGTGACGATCGTCGTCGTATTGGGTGGACATACTCCCCCGAGGCCGGATATACTCGATTGCCACCAGACCTCGGTTCCATTTGGGCTTGTGAGTTGCAGGCCGTCACCGGCTGGGTCAGCCGAACCAATCGCCGTCGCCCGCCACGCCGGCGGATACAAGAACGACAGGCTTGACTCTTGTGGCGACCGGTAGCGCTGCCATCCTGCATACGAGTTACTAGCGACGGTATGCGTTGGGTTGGGAGATGTGGCACGCGCAGAGCCCGTGCCTATAGACGCCGGCGGCGGATGATCGTGTGCCTGCGCCAGCCGAACCGCCCCGATCGCCACCGCCCCCAGCAGAAGTGATGCGAGAATCAACTCTAGTATGAGGGCTACGCCGTCCTCGCCTCGAACTGTCCAACGTCCCGCCATCGTTCCTCAGACTGTTACTCAATAGCATTGAGTATCTCACCGTGTACGCGTGATGGCAAGCTGTGTTGCGTGTAAATCGCGTGCTACGGCTTGTGCAGCCAGTCGGTGACGCCTTTAACATCCCAACTGTGTACCGCATACGTACCCCAGCCGTCGGCGGTCTCATTCTGCTCAATGACTTCGATGGAGCCGTTGCCCGCCTTATCGATCGAAGATGAGGTTACAACGGCGGTGTGGTTGGAACGTCCCGCGAACTCAAGCACATCGCCGGGTTGGGGCGATGCGCCGGGTACACCATTCGCCAGCCTAGTGAGGCCGCCCCCGTCACTGCTAGAGTAGTTGTCAGCAATTTCGTCACCATTGGCTGGATATGGGTGAACTCCATACGCCTCATACATCCAACGCATCGATAGTTCAACGCACTCCCACTCGTACTCTCCCCACGCCCCGGGGTAGAAGTGGACCGTACGGTCGGAGGCTCCTTCGGCGATTGGTCGAGGGCCGCATGCGACCAACCCGTGCCAAACTGCCCCGAGACGATGGGCGCCAGGGTATCCGCCAGAGTCGCATTCACCGTTCCACCAAGCTGGCGTGCCTACTGTCGGCGCGCCGCTGCCTCCACTTCCGCCGCCGGAGCTGCTTGCCGGTATCCGCATGATGCCTGCTTCTAGACCGTTTCCGTCGGTGAAGTAGATCGCGTCGTTCGTAGCGGCGATCTCTCCACCTCCACCGCCTGCGACGGGAACTTCGCGTAGTTCGCCACTTGGTGTGAGCCGGCCGATGGCAGGTACGCCGGCTCCGATGGTCTCGTCGAACCAAACCGCGTCGTCTGGTCCTGCCGTCATCCACTCAAGTTTGCGGCCTGCAGGGAGTAGATATTCCGTGACTTCTCCCGAAGGAGCGATCTTGGCTACTACTCCAGGTTCGTCCTCGGTTACATAGATATCTTCGCCCAATGTTGCGATGCCAACCGGCAGTCGCAGGTTGTAACGGGCGATGACTTCGCCGGTGGTTCCCGACACCTCTACCACCTGATTACTGGCGTAATCAGCCACCCACACGGTTTCGTCGGGGCCGATCGTGAGGTCATAACAGTCCGCGCCGAACGGCGAATAGGTAGTGAGCTTGCCCTTTGGCCACAGCCGACCCAGCGCGCAGCCGTGTCCTCGCTCTGTGAACCAAACCGCTCCCTGCTGGTTGACCGCTACGTCCTGCGGTTCGCTCGATGTAGGAAGTTTCTTGGTGACGAGCTTGCCGCGTGCAGTGATGTGAGATATCTCGTTGTCGTAGAAGCGCGCAAACCACTCAGTTCCTTTTGGCCCAGGCGCGATCCCCTGGATGACCTCATTGAAAGGAGACGCAAGCGTGAGGGGGACCGTCGTCAAGCCGACCTGTGCCGGACTGTAGTGCACCATATTTGCGTCTTCGTGGATGTCCGTGTCTTCCGCAAACCACACGCCTTCGCCACCATCAGAGCCGATCCCGCGTAGTTCACCACCAGGGGTCGACACAGCCAGTTCGGGCGTCGAGAGCGGCGGTCCTTCGGTCGGCACCACCACGGAAGCGCCAGCGGGAGCCGGGAAGGCAATGAGGCATAGCCCGACGAAGAGCCCACTAGTCGACGCGACACGTCTGAGCGCACGCCGCCGCAATCCCGCTATGCACGGCTGTGATCGGTGCATCGCGCGGAGGGTACAGATCCTTGACTGATGTCCGCCCGTGTCGTTCGTGTCCCGGCCTGCGAGCATCAACGTTCGTCCCTTTCGGTCGGGGAGCCATGCAGGCGCGGCGACAGTGGGGATCGCCGCCGCGCCTGCAAAGTCCCTCTACTGGAATGTCATCGAGCGCGACTCTACCGCAATGTCAAGGAAAGATCTACCGGGATGTCATTGTCCTGTGAACGCACGATGGACAGGCTGGCGGCATGTCCGCCTCCCCGGCCTTCCAACTTGCCCTGGGCCTCGCCGTGAAGGCCCGTCGTGAAGAACTCGGCCGCACCCAGGAGACGGTTGCCAACGACACCGACCTGCATCAGCGCTGGATCTCCAACGTCGAGACCGGCAAGCGCAACCCCAGCTACGCCAGCCTGCGCCGGCTGGCCTCCGGGCTCGACCTCAGCGCCTCCGAACTGATCGCCCGCGCCGAGCAGATCGAAGCCAGCGACGGGATCAGCGCCCCAGCTGCCGTCCGGCGCTGAGCGCCCGCGCCCGTGGGCGCGGAGCCCACACCTTGACCTATCAGGACGAGCAGCCCTAGCCTCGCCGGCTCCCTGACAAAGCGGCCTCGGCGCGGATGATGACCGCGCCGAGGCCCGGACACAAGGAGCTTGCACTCCCATGCCCAAGAAAGAGCGTACCCCTGAGCCGCCGATCTCGGACAACCAGCTGTTGGCTGCGATCGAGCGGGCTATCCGCCATGACAGCCGTGGTCGCGACGCCGAGTCGCTCAGCACCATCAAGGAACACCTCGGGCTCCCG
Organism: Solirubrobacteraceae bacterium; assembly: GCA_035483595.1. Taxonomy (GTDB): domain Bacteria; phylum Actinomycetota; class Thermoleophilia; order Solirubrobacterales; family Solirubrobacteraceae; genus Palsa-744. The sequence goes on along the minus strand of DATHPU010000010.1, from coordinate 78,325 downwards.
CACAACGGCTGGACGACCATCAGGCTGCGCCCACAACTCGAGGCGCTCGAAGCCGCTGGCCTGATCGAGCAGTCCCGCCGCGACACACGCGACCTCTGCGGACTTACGACCAAGGGGCGCCACCGCCTCGATGCCGTACGCGCTGAGATCACGCTGCCCGAGGCACCACAGCACCGGCACTGGCGCGAAGCCCGCTCAGCCGCCGGCGAACGCATCGCCGGCTTCCGGGGCGACCTGCGCGGCGCACTGGACGAAGCCCTCGCCCTGATTGAAGCCGACCATGAGGCGGACTCGGCCGCTTGGTTCGAGCTAGGCGAGCGCCTCTACCGCTCCGGGCGACTGCTGGCATCCGCGATCCACTGCCTGCGCGAGTGGCCAGAGCCGCACGACGACCAAGCCGACGTTGACAACCCTCCCCACAAGCAGCGAGACCGCCGCAACACACGCGGATGGGACGGCAGGTTCACGTTCTGATGGCTCCCGGACACGCGGCACTTGTGCGACACGGCTACAGCCTTCTCGCAGCCCTGCTAGAGGAGATGAAGTGATGCCCGCTAAGAAATCACCTGCAAACCAAAGGCTCGGCAAAGCCATCCGCTCGGCGCGGGAGCTGCGCGGCTATACCCAGGAAGGCTTTGCCAGGAACGCGCGTATGGATCGCTCCTACTACGGGGCTATCGAGCGCGGCGAGTTCAACCTCAGCGTCGATACGGTTCTCAAGATCGCCGCTGCCTTGGAGATGACGGCATCTGAGCTATTCAGGCGAGCCAAGCTCTGAGCGACACGGAGTTATGCCTCCGCCTCGAGCGGCCAGCAACGCCTCAATCAGCCGAAGGATGCGATCCCCACCAGCCCGAGACGCCGAAGGCCCAGCCCCCGAAGGGACTGGGCCGGTTCGACCTTCGTCAAGATGGTGGAGCCAGCCGGGATCGAACCGGCGACCTCCTGCTTGCAAATTGAGGTGGAGAGCCTTTGGGAGTCGGCCGATTTGGAGGACTTTTACCTGTAGTTGCCGAGCGATTTGGTCGCGCCGGGATATGCCTATTTGCGGGCTTTTTGAGGGGGTTTAGGACCGGAAGTCGGGCTTTGGTCCTAAACGCTTGACGAGCACACTAGGCAGTGTTTGCGTGTCGTCTGTACCAGAGGAAGCGGGCGAGGACCGTCAATACCGTTCGCCGGTATCTTGGGCTAACTAACGGCATACGTTAGACTAGTCGATATGCCGTCTATGGCTGATCTTTCCGACGCGCTGCTCGCCGAGGGGCGTTACTGGGTCACCTCGGAGGAAGCGGCTCGGCTCGCAGGTATCCCGACCGCGCACGTCTATCCCGGCCTGCAGCGCCTTCGTAACCGTGGTGCGATGTTCTCGCCGGCGCGCGGGTTCCATGTCGTGATCCCTGCCGAGTACCGCGCGTGGGGCGTCCTGCCGGGCGAGCTGTTCATCGACGGGATGATGCAAGCGCTCGGACGCGCGTACTACGTCGGCCTGCTCACCGCGGCGGCGATGCATGGAGCGGCACATCAGGCGCCGCAAGTCTTTCAGGTGATGGTGGACCGCCACGTCGCCGCCCGCGACATCGAGCGCGTCCGTCTTCGCTTCTACACCAACGAGCACATCGGCGAGATGGCAACCGAAGAACGCCAGGTGGACACCGGGCGAATCCAGCTCGCCACCCGCGAGACGACCCTCGTGGACCTCGTCGTCCACCCCGACGACGCGGGCGGGCTGAGCAACGTCGCCACCGTGATCGTCGAGATCGGCGCCTTGGACGTGCCGCAGCTCGCCCGGCTAGCAGCGATCCGTTCTCGCTCGGTCGCCAGGCGCCTCGGATGGCTGCTCGACCAGCACCGCGACGATCTTGACCTCGAGCCGCTACGCGAGCTCGCACGCGCCGGCGGCGGCTACCCGACACGCCTCGTTCGAGCGCTCCCCGCACGCGGCCCGATCGACCCACGCTGGAACCTCCAGGTCAACAGCGACGTCGAAGCAGACCTGTGATCGACCGCCCCGCCCTCATCGCGTGGCGCTCGGAGGCTCCCTGGCCGAACCCCGTCCAGATCGAGCAGGACCTGCTGCTCTCCCGCCTCATGATCGAGATCGCCCGGAACGACGTGCTCGGCCCCGAGCTCGCGATGCGCGGCGGCACCTGTTTGCACAAGCTCCACCTCCCCACCCCGCTGCGCTACTCCGAGGATCTCGACTACGTCCGCAGGACCCACACCGGCATCAAGCCCTACACGCAGGCCCTCGGAGATCTCGCCGAACGCCTCGGGCTCATCGTCTCAAGCCGCCAACGCTCAGGGCAGATGGTCCACGTCTACCTCGACGCACAGCCGACCGAAGGCGTCGGGCGCATCCGCATCAAGATCGAGATGAACATCGCCGAGACCGAGCCCCACCGTCCCTTGAAGGCCATACGCCACACGGTCAACACCTCCTGGTGGAGCGGCGAGGCCGACATCCCCACCTACGAGACCAGCGAGCTGCTCGCCACCAAGCTGCGCGCTCTCTACCAGCGCAGCAAGGGACGCGACCTCTTCGACCTCTGGCTCGGGCTCACCGTCCTGAAGATCGACCCCGACCAGATCGTCGCCGGCTTCAACCACTACATGCGCGAAAACGCCTTCAGCTTCCCCGAGCTGCGCGGCAACCTCGCCGCCAAGCTGGGCAGCACACGGTTCCTTCGCGACCTCAACGCCCTTGTGACCAACACACCCACCGGCTATGACCCCGATACCGCCGCCGACCTCGTGATGCGGGAACTCGGCAGCCGTCTACGCAACGCGCCACCGGCTGACGAAATCGCGCCCTTGGGGCGGCCATGATCCGGAGGGGCATTCTCAATCGCGCCAGCGCCGGTCCAAAAGGGCCGTGAGGCCCGCCTCCGATGAACGTAGCTGCGCCGACCCGGCGCAACCCTGTGACGTACGCCCGCCTCACCGCCTGCGCCGAGCCCGCCGGCGGCGCACAAGGAGTGTAAGAGCCGGCTCGCACCCCTCGGTGCCCCAATCAGGTTGCAGGACACGGGGGTTCGAGCTGAGCGCCAGCTGCGCCCGATCAGCGTGCTCTTTGCCGTCGTCACCCGCGCCGGCCATTGTGACACCCAGCAGAGGCCCATCGTCATCGCCGGGCCCGCTTCACGATCAGACCGAGGTCAGAACTTCCAGCTAGGTTGGAAGCTCCAAGCTAGGTTCCAACCGAAGGAGCATTGTGCTCCAAGCCGGCGTCGTACTTGTATCCGCGACGCCGAAGGGTAAGCCGCTCATGTGCTCGATCTCGTGGCAGCAATTCTAGCCCGGCGACTTCACAGATGCGGCCGCCAACCCCACAGGGCGCCAACCCTCGTCACGTGCGCCTCGGACTGTTTTGGACACAAGTCCGCGGCTTCCCGCACCTTCTGCTTGTCCAGTTCGAGGCGCAGGGTCGACAGAAGCGAGGTGAGCTGCGCCTTCGCTCGTGCGTACAGCCCCGCGCTCGTCACACCGAGCCCCCCGAGGATGCTCACTGCTGCCGGGGCTGCTGGATTCTTTGTGCCGCTCGCGAGAAGCGCCCCTCCCAGGATGAGCAGCAGCGCGAAGCCGCCACCGACGATCAGCGGTCCTTTCAGTGCCTTGACTGCCTTGCGGTAGCCAGCAATCTCCCGCCACGGGTCGGTCACGATCGGCCGGGGAAGTTCGAGCGGCTGCCGTTCTCCCCTGATCAGGTCGCGCCAGACGACGCCCTGTTCGTAGAGCTTGCGCCGCACTCCGTCCGCATCCCGTCGCTGTGGGGCGACTGCGAGCTTGCACCATGCCTTATATGAGTGTTTGACGCCGGCAACAACGAGCGGCCCGAGATAGGGCGAGAGCCGTTCTAGAAGCCGTTTGACGACGGCTTCGCGCTCCTCGCCGAACAGGAACACCCAAGATCCCATTTCGCGCTCACCACGCGCCGGTTCGAGCGCCCAATGCGTCTCGCCAAGCGCCCGACCGAGTTGGTACGCGGCCGCCGTCGTCGCGTCCACGACCAAGGTGTCCTGAAGCTGAGCGTCCCAGTCATAGAAACGTTGCGCGACTGAGGGCCAGGCGCTCCTACGCTCGGCGGCGTTTTTCGCATTCTCGATGTGCAACGTCGCGTCTTTGACCAGCTCAAGTGTCGAGACGGAGCCTCCCGCGTGCCTCGTCTGGAGGTTCAAGGCGAGAGCGCCGCTCAGGCCGACCGCTGCTTCGTAGATCTCGATGCGGATCTCTCGGCTCTTACGCTCGCCTGCAAGTGGCAGCGGCCGCTCCTGCGCGTTGCGTTTGAACGCCCTAGGGGCATCGGGCTCTGGGTGCAGAAAGAGATCCGGTCGGTAGCGGCCCCGCAACTCAGCGACCGCCCAGCCCAGACGGAAGGCCGCACGCATGTGCTCAAGGTCGGCAGGCAGCTGCTCGGCTACCGCTGTCGGCATCGCGAGCACACGGGACTCGGCTGCCCGGAGGCTGTCCGCATATCGTTCCTAGCCGAAAACATGGAGCAGTTCCAATGAAGCTACCGCTCACGGCGGATGTAGAAATGCTGAGTCCCATCGCCCAGCCTGGCGTCCCAGTCGCGCCGAGAACGCGCAACCAATCATCACGGGCCTACTCTTCAACGTACGCACAGCCGAGCAGAGACGGATCGACACGCAGGCCCGGAAGAGCGCCCCCGCTCTCTTGGCCAAACCTGGCCTCACGCCGGCCCGTCCGTGCGCATGAGCAGCTTTGCTGCCCCCTCGGCCTTGAACCAAGCTGCCGAGACCCGGCAAGCACCGGAACACGGCGCGGAATTCCGCGATCGCGTACAGTTCGGGCTCGTGATCCACCCGAGCGATAACTAGGGATTATCGGTGCCGAATCGGATCCCTTGCCGGAGGCGGGTGGCGACTAGACGCGGTAGCCGTTGGCGCGTACATGCTGCGGCCGAACTAGTGCCTCGCCGGAGGGGACGCGTACGCGGCTCAACATCGCCGCGACAGCCGCAACAGTCAGATAGCCAACGGCGCGAGGCGGCAGGCGGAGCTGTGCGCCAACGGCGATGGCGATCCCAGCGCCGGTCACCGGTAGCCCCTCGTTGATATGGCTGGTCCGCGCCGGGAATCCGTTCTTGACCACCCTGTATGCAATCCCAGCCATATATAGATGGGGGGCGAGACGGACCAGTCGACTGTCGGCGCCCTCGGCTAGGCGGGACAAGAGCACAGTTGGCGCAACCCCGCACGTTATGACGTCGGCGAACCCATCGGCTCGGGCACCTGGCACGGTGGCGTGGCCCGCGCGCCGCGCGAACGTTCCGTCAAACGAGTCGCACGTGGCTCCGAGGAGGATCAGAGTCGACCGCCGCACGCCCCGTCCGTCGCGCTGCATGAGCGTCGCTGCTACCCCAGCCGCCAGATTGCCGCACGTCAGCATGTTGGCGAACGTGTGCTGCAGCATCGCAGAGGTGCTTTCGTATTGCGGTGACACGTTCGCGACCCTAGCAACAGTCAGGATGTTGGGTGCTCGCGACCACGGCGAGCATCAGATGGAGATGACTATGTCGTCGGCTGGGACACCAAGTGATTGACGCCAACTCAGCATGGCGGGTGCCTGTCGTCGTCCGGCCCCTGGACCGTCTGTTTGCACTGACCAAGATCGTTGTTATCCCGGCGCTGCTGTTTGGCGTCGCGGCACCCACGCTCAACGCCCTCACTGGCGTGGGTTCGGCCGGGGGCCTTGTCGGCGCCGGTCTGCTGACAATCGTGTACGTCGTGGTATTGCAATTGCAAACGGTCGAGCAACGGGTCGACCGGCTCTTCGCATTTGCTCGCCGCTACGTCGCGCTCTCATGCGATCACGACTTTCGCAGTTCTCATCGTGACGGGCTTGCCTGCCTTTTGACCGCTGAGGCCCTGCGCGTTCCGGTGTTCCGTTATGAGGCTCAGCAAGCGGCTGTCACTGCCTTGGCAGATGCGTGCGACGCCGATGCGCATGGTCAGTTCTGGTTTGTCGAGGGCACAAGCGGGAGTGGCAAGACCCGAACGGCGCTGTTGCTGGTCCAGACGCTGATACGCGACCTGCGTCGCTTCGAGCTCGGGAGTCACTGCTATTTGTACGACTTCGCTGACGCAGATCAGGTTCAGGACGAGCTGTTGCGCTGTCTCGGTTCTCCACGCAACGATGGTGTCGTCGTGCTGGTCGACAACTTCCAGCTCGTGCGCGCGGACATCCTGCGCATCATCACCGAGCGGCTGCTCGATCGCCCAGGTCGCGCACATGAGCGGCTCGTGGTATTCCTCGCCCGGCCCGGAGACGCGTGGAATCTCAGCCCAGGCGCCGACGTTCGGATCCTGTCTGAGGCAAAGAGTGCCAAGCACCATGTCTCGCTCACGGGACCATTGGCGGAGGAGGTAGTGCGTCGCGTGGCCGCACTGGATGAGACGGCCGCTTCGCAACTGCGCCAGCTCAACAGCGAGCCTGTCGCGACCGCGGCACAGCTGCACTTCGCGCAGGTGATTGTGCGCAACGCGAGCGTACCTGATGACGTGCGCAACCTCCTTGGCCTGCTCGTCGGCGCAGTGCCCAGCGGACACGACGACCTGCTCCGCGCCCTAGGGACCGTGACCGCGATGACCGTGCACCGTGGTGCGTTCCGGCGCGCCGAGCTGCGCGCGCTGTCATCCCGGGCAGCGACCCAGTCTTCGCGGCGGGCCACCGCGACGGCGCTGAGTGACCTGCAGCGTTTGCACCGTGTGGGCTTGGTCGCAAAGCTCAACGTCGGCGGTGTCCGGTTCGTGTTCCATGAGGCGATAGCTGAGCTGTGCATCGACAGGCTCACCGGTCTATCTCCTTTCGATGAGGCGTTTGGAGGTGTTGGTGCGCAGCGATTGGTGGCACTGCGTGAGCGGCGCGAGGCGCTCGGTGCCTGGCTGGTCGCCGCCGAGACGAACGCGCAAGATGTACTCGCCGAGATGTTTGACGCCGCCATGGCGTGCGGCGCCTACGCACGGATGGCAGGGTGCCTGCGCCGGGCCGCGGCACGCTACCGGCTCGACGAGACGTCGCGTCTACAGCTGGCGATCTTGCTCGACCGCGTTGGAGACTTCGCGGCCTCCCGGGCGCTGATCGGCGACGCTTGGCCGGCACACGGAGCCGACCGCCTCGCCGCGATGCTGACCGCCCAGCGCATCGAGGCAGGCCACGACGAGCGGTCACTGCAGGACGCCGCTGTGCTGCGCGCGTCTGAGGATCCCGAGGTCGCGCTGATCGGCGAGTACTGGGATCTGCATATGGCGGCACATCGCGGACGGTTCGCGCCGGAGCGCCTGCTTGAGCTCGCTACCGAGGTGGCCGGACTCCCGGTCGATCATGACGACTACTGGACTATCTACGCGATGGCACGCATGCATTTCGACTCGCTGCGCCACCACTACCTCACCGGCGGGTGGCCGGTGGAGGCGCTCACATCGCCGCCCCGACAGAATCTCGACGACGTCATCAGTAGGCACCTGCCGACTTTCGAGGCGTTGCATGTCCTGTATGGAGAGGCGCACCTGGTCGCGCACGTGCTGCTTCCGCGGCGAGCGCTATTCGGTGAGCCCGTCGCGCCGGGACACACGGCACTTGCCCAGATCAGTATGCAAGACGCCGAATCTGAGGACGCGCTTGCCGTTGCCGCGGAACGGTTGTACCGACGGGCGCGGGACGAGTTCTGGCAGTACGGAGATCGTGAGGCCAGCTATCTCCAAGCCGACGTGCTCAACGTACGGATGATCCAGACGGGCGCAGATCTCGATGCGCTGAGCGCGGACCTGCACACGTACGAACGCTTTGTCGAGGACACCGGATTCGTCGACATCCGTAGCTACCCCCAGCTGTACTACATGCGCTGGCACATCCTGCGGCACTTCGCCGGGTTGGTCGCACCGGACTCCGCCGCGCGCATCTTGGACGGCGACGCCGAACTCGACCAGGCGGCGCGTCGGCTTGAGCGCGCCGTACTGTACGACACCGCCGTCGAGAACGAGTATGGCCTGTATCGCGCCGAGCTTTTCGGCATGCTGCTGGAAGCATTGAGGCGGCGGCAGCCGTTCGACCCCACTGCGGCGCTGGCGCTCGCAGAGCGGATGTCCGCCCGGCGATATGGCTTCGGAGCGGAGCTTCTAAGACATCTCGCGAACTCGGGTACGGTCCGGATCATGGGACTCCTTGCGGCTTTCCGCTACTACCCGATCGTCCATCAATAGTCGCATTACGACGAGCTCGCGCCGCCGCCGCTCACCCTCCCGATCGTACGGGTAGATGTGTTCCGTCTCTAGCGCCCAATGGCCGGTAGCAATGGCATCCCGCGCAAACCAGCCGGCGGGGGGACGGTAGAACTCCGCAGTGGCGGCTGAGCGGACTCTCAGCGTAGGCGCATGGTCGTCATCGGCCAAATCGTTGCTCGCCAGGCATACCGCGCCTCGAGCAGCGAGGGCCGCCAGCGCCAGCCACGCAGTCGACGTCGCCGAGTCCTCCTGCCACAGATGTCCGAGAACGCCATCGCAGTAGATGGCGTCGAACTGGCCGATGGGCTGATCCTCGAGGAGCTCCAACCGCGCGCCCCGAAGCCCCTTTTCTCGGCAATGCGCGACAGCATCGTCGGCCCGATCGGTCGCCGTCACATCCCAGCTACGGTTCTGCAACTCCACCTCGACGAACCCGTTGCCAGCGCCCACGCTCAGAAGTGTGTCTCCGGGACAGCGATATGGTTCCAGCGTGTCGGCAAGAAACTCGCGATAGGCGGCGCTGCGTACCGCGATGGGCGCGGTCATCGTTGCAGTCTCATTGCGCTCCCATCGCCGATACAGCGACGGTTCGTCGGCGGGTTCGTAGTCGATCGAGCGGAGCACTCGGTAACGCGTCACCCTTCGGGTTCCAACGCGACGATGGCGTCGCGCGCCATCTCCCGAGCGAGCGCGGCGACGCGCTGGCGCATTCCCTCCGTCTCCGCTCCGACCAACGTCTCGGCGATGACGTCCGCGAGCTCGCCCACATGCTCGGCCGTAAGCCCCGAGCTGACGGCATGCGATGTCCCGAGCCGGAGCCCCCATTCCAAATTGTAGGGCAGCTTGCGGTAGTTGACGTGGATGTTGACGGCTGCAAGCGACTGAAACGCCGCGAACGCCACGTTCGGCGCCCCGTAACGGATCCAGATGTGGTGTGACGCCGGCCAGCTAGCCTCACCTTGAGCTGTACGAGGCACGACCGGGACGCCACGCGAGCGTAGTTCCTGCTCAAGCAGGAGCGCCGTTGGGACGAGTCGTTCGACATAGCGATTAAGCCAGTCGTCTCGTAGCAGGGCCAGACCCGCGAGGTAGCTGCTCTCTGCGTGTGAGCTGGAGACCAACAGTGATAGCCCTGCCAGCATGCGATCCCATGCAGGGCCGAGCTCCCGGGTTACGATCGCCGCCTTCTGTGGGCCCGGGAAACTCTTATGTAGGGTGAACAGCATGAGGTCGAAACCCCAGTCGAGAGGGTTCTCGTACGCTCCGGTCATGATCTGCGCAACATAGTGCGAGGCATCGAAGACCTTTACTGGGCCCTCGACCTCGGCGAGCCAACGGAAATCCTCGTAGCGCAGACCCTCACTGCGGTCGACGAACACGAAGTCGGGTCGCTCGTCCGCGAGCATCGCGCGTGCAGCGTCCGGATCGACGCGAAGGCGCTCGCGATCAAGCGGAAGGTTGAGGACGCGCAACCCGAGACGTTGCAGAATCGCAGCGGTGCTGAAGTGTCCGCCGCCCTCCTCGCTCAACAGCAGCACGGAATCGCCTATCGCCGCGAGGCTCATGAATGTCGCTGCCTGTGCGTGCAGGCCGGCCAGGAGGCGCATGGAACCAGCGGCCGCACCGAGACGCGTGGCGAGCAACTTGTGAATCGCGTCTAGATCACGCGCCGCTCGCTCCCGACCACCGAACTGGATGACGGCCGCCTGCTGCGCGTCCTTATCGCGGACCTTGTCGCTGAGGTACAGGCCGTGCAGGAATCCCGTGCGGTGACGATCGGTGAGGATAAACGGCAGGCTGTCGACGGGCGTCAACACGATCGACTCCGCCAGTTGTGTTCGCTGTTCGTCGAGTGACCGCAGGAGCTCCTCGCGACTGATGGGCACCGTCGATAATCCCTAGTTATCAATTGCGATATCGCGCCAGCGTGTCTGCGGCCATAACCACGCGTTTCAGCGCGCCGTCTGAGACGTGCGTGTAGAGCTCTGTCGTAGCCAGGCTCGAGTGTCCGAGCAGGCGTTGGATGTATCTGATGTCGACGCCGGCTTCCATGAGCTGGGTGGCCGCTGTGTGGCGGAGCATGTGCGGCGTGATCTGCAGGTCGAGCCCCGCTGCGTCGGCGGCTTTCTTCAGACGGGATCTCATTGCCTGAGTGGTCAGTGGGTTGTGGCACGAGTTGAAGAGGAGGTGTGGGTGCGCGATGCCTAGCTCACCGCGCACTTGGAGGTAGGTCGCGGTGAGCGCGGTCAGCCACGAGTCAGGCAGGAATACATGGCGCTCTCGGCGGCCCTTGCCGAGGATGCGAATGCTCTGAGCTTGAAGATCGATGTCATCACAGGCAATGCCCACGACCTCGTGTACTCGGACTCCGGTTGCCAGCATGAGTGCGACGCCTAGCAGCGTCGTGCACTGATGCGGCCGAGCCCTGACTGCTTGCGGCCGCGGGTTGCCACGTAGGAGCGCGGCGTGCTGAAGATGACCAAATAGGCGGTCGAGTTCGTGTGTCGGCACGATGCGAGGCAGTGTTCTGCGCCGGCCTGCCGGTAGCGTCATGCCGACCAGTGGATCGTCGGCTAGCAGCTGGCGGGTGAGCAGCCATCTGCAAAAGCCGCGAACTGCGGCGATCCGCCTTCGTATCGAAGCCGGCGACAGCCCCGCGTCTCGGAGTGCCTCTACGAACGCCACAAGGCAATCGCGGTCGATGCGACGGACATGTGCGCGGCTACCCAGGTGATGGCCGAGCGCTGCGACATCCCCTTCGTAGGCGCGAAGGGTGTGCGGCGACAAATCCTTGGTGGCGTGGAGCCACCGCATGTACTGCCGTTGTGCCTCGCAAATGCGCACCGCATACTTCCTTCCTCGAGGGGGGCATCACGGCATCGCGATATGAGGCGAGGTCGCGGACAGCCCGCATGACGTGGCGGTGCAGGGATCGGCACAGCGCTGTTGGCGCTTTAGGCGCTGAACGTTCCTGTCAATCAGATCAGCGGCGGCGCCTTCCCGCGAAGGCCCCAGATCGCCGCGCCTCGAGCTATTCGATCCCGAGTGAAAGGTCGAGCTCCGGCTCGTGCGCTTGCTGATGGTCGTGTTGTGTTTCGGGGGCGGGCTGGATCTCGGGCGGGTGGTCTTGCTCGAGGTGGAGGGCACCGGGGTCGGGTTGGTTTTCGTGGGCTGTGTCGTGGGTGTTGGTGGTTTCGTGGGTTTGGCTGTGTTCGATGATTAGTGTGATGCGGTCGTGTAGCTCGGTTTGGATGTCTCGGCCGTCGCGGTGCTCGGTGGTGATACGGACGTCGGTTTGGCCGCCGGCGTGGGTGGCGGCGACGAACCCGAGTTGCTGGTCGGTTTGCCATCCGCCGAAGAGGACGTATGTCGGCTCGCCGGTGTGGGCTTGGAGGTCGTAGAGACCGTTTGAGTAGGCGAGCTGCATGTGTCCGAGGTCGCGTACTTCGAGCTGGATGTCTGCCGGGTTGGCGTGTTGGATGTTGACGGGCGGGTTTTTGGTTTCGGGCTGGTGCTCTGCGAATTGCTCGTGGGCATCGTTGTGAGCGCGATCGTGGTGGTGCTGGTCGCGTTGGCTGTGGGATGTGGGGTCGCGCTCGTGTGAGCTGTCGTGGGGGTGGCCGTGCAGGTGGTCGAGGAGACCGTCGAGGTCGTGCTCGTGTGGGCGTGTTCGCTCGGTGGCGCGCTGTGGCTGTCGTGGACGCTCGGTGGTCTGCTCGCGCGACGCGTCCTGCTCGATGACTTTCTTTGTGATCGTCGCTTGTGGTGCTCGGCTGCGCTTGATCTTCTCGGCGAGGCGTTCCATTGCTGCGGTGTCGAAGCCTTGTTCGCCGAGGTCTTCGCGGGAGGTGTAGATCTGGGTTTGCTCGCGGGCGCGGCTGACGGCGACGTAGGCGTGCTCCTTGTCGGTTTGCCAGCCGCCGATGAGGATGCCGGAGGTCTCGGCGGTGATGCCTTGGGCTTTGTGGACGTGCGCGGCGTATGAGAGCGAGAGGTCGGAGAACTCGCTGGTGTCGATGCGTATCTCGCGCGGCTCGCGTTCGCGGGTCTTGATCGTGACCTGGTCGTGTTCGCGGCTGGTGTCGATGATCGTGCCGGTGATCCCGTTCTCGACCCGGTTCTGGCCGGGCGGGCGGTATTGGGCTGAGAAGATGATCTCGTCGCCCGCCGCGAGGCCGTAGGGCTTGCCGGGCAGCCTGACCCTGTGCGCGCCGAGCTCGCCGGCGGCTGCTCGGCGTTCTTGTGCCATCGCGTTGATCTGGTCGCGCTCGAGGTTGCTCGCGTCGGTCAGCATCACTGCGCGCGCGCCCGGCAGGCTCTTGCGCATCTCATCCCAGTTCTCGACCATCGCCTGCGCCGCTTGCGCTCGGGTGTCGTGGATGTGCAGCCGCTCGCGGGACTGGTATTGCGCGAGCGCGGGGCCCGGTTCGCCGTTTCGGATCTGCTCCCATGCCTCGCGCTCCCACTCGTGGTGGGCGCGATGGACCTCTGTCAGCTCGGCTGTCGGCACCTTGCCCTCGAGCTGCGCGAACAGGCCGCCGGCTCCGATCGAGCCGATCTGCGCGGCATCACCGACCAACAGCGTCTTGGTGTTCGCGCGGGCGGTGAGCCGGGTGATCTTCTCCAGGCGCTCGCTGTCGCTCATCGCGGCCTCGTCCATCACCAGCACCGTGTTCGGGCCGAGCTTGATCGTGCCGTTCTGCACGCCGTTGATCAGCTGGTCGGCGGTGTGCGCGCGGTCGAGCCTCGCCTCGTCCTTCAGCCCCTGCGCGCGGACGCCCGCGATCGCGGTGCCGATCACCTCGCGGCCGTCCAGCTGCCACGCGCGGGCGGCCGCCGCGATCACGACACCCTTGCCCGTGCCAGCCCGGCCGACCAGCACCGTCACACCTCCCGGGCCCGTGATCGCCTCCAGTGCTTCGCGCTGCTCGGGGGTAAGCGGGCCTCCGATCTCGCTCGCGGCCTCCCGGCGCGCCTGCTTCAACGCTCCCTCCGTCACGGGCGCAGCGATCTCCGTGGCTCGCTGCTGCGCGGTCTCGATCGTCGCGTACTCCATCTCGCGCAGCCGGCGGGTCGTCCACAGCCCGCCCTCCAACGCGAGTAGGTCACCCGAGCGCGCGAGGTCGCGGACGAGACGGTCCGCGGCTGCTGGCCGGCAGACGCCGGCGCTCAGCTCGTACGCCTTCGCGCGCAGTTCACGCTCGGTGATCATCGACTGCTCACGGGTCACCTCAGCGAGCATCTCGCCCGCGAGATCGACATCCCGCGCGCCATCGCGGCCCTGGTCGTGGAACAGCTCCTCCGAGCGCGCCGCGGTCTGCTCGTGCTCAGCGCCGAGCGCACGCCACGCCGCATCCACCTCCACAGGGCCCGCGGCCGACTTCGAGCCGCGGGTGCCGACGGTGAGGCTGTCGAGCTCGCCCGGCCGCGGCTCACGCCCGTAGCGCTGACGAAACATGTTTGCAGCACGGTCCACGTCCTGGCCGCGGGAGGACCAGTGCTCGGACAGCTCCTTCGAGACTCCCTGGATCGCGAAGTAGCGCTCGTTCCTGCCCTGGCGACGTTCGATCTGCAAACCCAGCTCTTGCAGGTTCGCGGCGAGCTCTGAGCGGTACCACGCGCCGCCCTCGCGGGCCGCACGGAACAGCTGCTTGGATTCGACCGCCGCCAGCTGGCCGTCCCGGCGCTCGGCGGCGATCACCGCGACATGGGAGTGCAGCTGCGGGTCGGGGATCCCGCTGGTGTCCTGGTCGCGCCCCAGGCGGCTGGTGGTGTGCACCGCCTCCACCGCCAACAGATTCCTCGCCTTCTCATAGCGCACCACACCATTGGTCTTGCGGCGCACGACCGAGACCTCGCGCTCGGTGCGCTCCAGCGCGCTCTTGACCGCCTTGCCGTGCGCAGCCTCGATCTGCGCGCGACGGTACGGGCCGGCGGTCGCCCACAACGCCGAGACGTCCTTCGGCGGGCTGAACGTCAAATCGATCGCGGCGACCCTCGTGCCGTTCGAGCCAGCCGGCCGGATCGCCTCACCATCCACCGGCGAAAAACCGTGCATCAACGACCTGAGATCGCTCAGCTGCACCGCCTTCTCCGGGTCGATGCCGAACGACCGCAACAGCCCCTCGGGCCCGTGCCACCGCGCCGCCGATCCACGGCCTTCACCGTCGTGGGTGTAGTAGTCACCACGTGACGCCCGCGACACCAGATACCTCGACCACGTCGTCGCCGAGCTGCCCGGGATCTTGTGAGTGCTCTGCACCCCGCGAACGTAACGCCACCACTTTCACACATCAACCAGCCCCCAACACCCGCCAGAATCATCTGTAACCCACGGCAATAACCTTTAGGTTCAGCATCGAAGGTGCGTGTAGTCTGCGCTGTTCTCAAGGTGGCTGCACGGATGCAGACACCGGTCACGCCCGAAGGGCCGTACCTTCCCGTTCAAGCCCCGAAGGGGCGTCATCCCCTTTCCGCCCCACGGGCACCACGACGCACAGTTAGGGCCACACCCACTTCGGTTTCTCTGTTGCCCCTGGGTGCTTCGCCGCGGATCACCAGCGCCGACAGTTTCGTGTCGAGCGCGTCGGCGAGCTTTCCCAGCAGCTCGTAGTCCGGGTCAAGCCTGCCTGCTTCAAGGCTCGCCATGCACGACACCCCAATCCCGGTCTTGCCGGCCAGCTCACCGACGCTCATACCCCGCTCCTCGCGCAGCTGACGGACCGCCCACCCCAACGACACCAGCTCCGGGTGCGAATCCCACAGCAGCGTGTTGCGCCGCCCGCCCCGGCGCGCACGACGCACAGCACGCCGCCGCGCGTCAAGCACCTCATCGCCCAGGCCGCCGAGATCATCGATGTCCGCACGCGAGTCCTCGGGCTCCCGCCACTCCCACAAGCAGTAGCTCGCCGACCCCAGCCGCCCGCACGCCCGCTGCAGACGCTCCCCCACCTCAAACCACACATCCGAGCAGACACCCAGCGCAGCACCCTGCCCGTCAGGTGCCGGCGAGGCCGGCGCGGGGATGGCCAGCAGCTCCTCGGCGTGCTCGACCAGGTCGAGCAGCTCACCGCGAAACCCCTCGATCCTCCGCTCCGCAAGCCCCCGCGCCTCACGCCACCTGCGGTGCTGCGGGGACTCGCCCAACACCGGCAGCCGGCCCGCACGCCGCGCCCGCGACAGACGCCGCCGACCCCTGCCGGTCAACGTCCACACCGACACGCTGCGGCGACGCGAGCACTTCAGCGACCCCGACTCCTCAAGCTCCCCCAACAGCCCGCGGACACGGCGAGCGCGCTTCGTGCGTCTCTTGATATCGAGATGGCCCAGCACCTCCCACACCGGGACGCCCTCCGCGCCGCTACCGCTGTGGCGCTGCGCACGCTCGACCGCGGCAAGCACCAACATCTCAGAGACCTCAACAACGGGGGGATTGCTCATCGGTTCCTCCATTCGGTTTGGAGGCCCCGGGAGACAGCCAACGGCACACACGACCAGCCAACCCCCATCGGGGTACGCTGCGCCATGCGCCGGGAGCCCAAATCTCTCGGTGCCACGCCCCCGGCCGTTACAGCGGCGCGGGGGCACTATTTACGTTGTCGCACTGCCATCTACAGCCGCGTCCGCCTCACTCACGCAGGAGCTGCAAGAACCGGCTCGCCGCGCGCGTCGCCGGCGTCGCCAACACAAGCGCCCCACGGCGACACACCAAGCCCGCGGCGTCGAGCGTCACGACCGCCCCGGTGGCCGCCCTCTCGCATCCGACCACGCGCGCGAGCTCCTCCACAGGCCACGGCGCAAGACGCTCCGAGTCCAACAGCAGCGAGAGCACGAGCACCTGGACGTCCTCGCTGCGCCGCCCCGCGGACGGCATACCACTACGCTGATCGCGCATGGGAAGGGGATCCTCCTTTCCGTGCCACGGCCCCGGGGCAGTTACAGCTGTCGCCGGGGCCACTATGTGGCGTTGACCAGCCCGACGCTACACGCCGATAGGCGTGTACACAAGAAAACCACCCAAACCTGGCGCGAACGCGTTGATGACTTCGTCCAATCCCGGCGCAAAGACAGCCAAGTCGCTCTTTGCGGACGAGCTTGGCGACCTCAGCCTGTTCGATGGCTGGGCGAGTTGACGTCGTGCTGGAGGCGACCATGCCGCGGCTGCTGTGCAGCCGGGCGCTTCGTGATCACCTGAGCACCCACGACGCAGCTTACACGGACGCAGCCGAGGCGATCGACGTCCCGCTCCTGACCGCCGACGGAGCACATCGATGGCTGGCGGCCATAGGTAACAAACCAAAGGCGACCGGCCGTCCCAGCGCAAGATCGCCAGCGCACCATCCTGCACGGGCACCCCGAGCCACGGCGTGTGGATTCAGAACACTGCCGAGTATTCGGAACATCTTGACGGATCAGCCTTCGACACCTAATGTTTTGTGAGGATTGTTACTTAGCTGGCTGGTCCATGACAGACTGGGGGAAGAGACGATGGCGGTCAGTGCCCCAAGTCCAAGCCAGGGCGCGGCGAACCCCGAGTGCGCCCGTGCCGACTTGGTCGCGCGTTTGTGGAGCCGCAGGGGGCAGATCGAGCGAGCGATCCTTAGCCACATACACCAACACTTCCCCGCCGCGATCCTTCTCGATGATGCGATGTACGCGACGGAGCTGCAGCGCACGATTCGAGCTGTGGTGGAGTATGGGATTGGCGGGATCGAGCAGAGCGATACAGACAGCGTCTCAGTCCCGACGATAGCCCTAGCCCAAGCGCGTAGCGCCGCGCGCGTCCAGGTGGATCTGACCACAGTCCTACGCTGTTACGTCGCAGGCTACGGAATGTTCGAGGGCTTCGTGGGTGATGAAGCTGAAGGTCTTGGTTTGACGGGACAGCAATTCGCATCTTGCTGGCCCCACGAGCGGCAAGTCGGTCTTATGGATCGTCTAGTGCTGGAGGTCACCGAAGCGTACGAAACCGAGCTGGTACACACAGCGCACCTTGCTGACCAGGAGCGCATTGTGAGTCTACGCCGACTACTTGCTGGTGAACGCGTCGACCTCACGCAACTCGGATGTGCTATCGACGGCTGGCACTTGGCGGTGATCGCAATCGGAACCGCGTCGCAGAAGACCCTCAGGCTAGTGCAAGCGAGGTCTGGCGTCTCGGCCCTCATCGTTCGTGCTGAACCCGAGGTAGTCTGGGCGTGGTTCAGCTCGCGCCGGCAGTTCAGGCCAGATGATCTGGACAAAGTCTTGAGTGGGACTGTACCCCCTGGCACCTCCCTGGCTGTAGGCGAGCCTGGTCGGGGCATAAACGGCTGGCGTTTGACACACCGTCAGGCTCAAGCGGCTCTGCGCGTTGTCCTGAGCCAACCGCGTCCAATTACTCGTTACACAGATGTGATGCTTCTCGCAACGGCGCTTGAGGACGAAATCCTCGCCAGCTCACTTGTGAGGATCTATCTCGCTCCTCTTGGCGAATCAAACAGCACTCGAGGAGCCAGCGCCCGCTCAGTGTTGCGTGCCTACTTTCGGGCTAACGAGCATACGGTCAGCGCTGCCGAAGAGCTAAACGTCAGCACCAAGACCGTTGTGCGCCGCCTGCGATCAATCGAGCAGCTTATTGGACATCCGCTATCTGCATGTAGCACCGAACTTCGCGTTGCGCTTTGCCTTGAGAAGCTCCAACCTCGGGACGAAGCAACGGATCGGGCGCGCTGACTCCTGCGCGCGAGACGTCTCCGTAGAAAGTCACTGGTCTAGAATCGCGCGAGTCGCCCAACGACCGTTGGGCAGCAGGAGAGCCAAGAGTTGCTCTTTAGACTTGTCGCCCTGGCCCGACCCCGTAGGTTGGGTCCGGTCCGTGTGAGAGTCCTTCTGCCCATGCAAAATGGGCGAGAGGAGGACCAGACACGTGAAGCGCAGAGGACACACCGCGGAGCAGATCGTCAGGAAGCTCAGAGAGGCCGACAGGCTGATCGCCGAGGGCATGCAGGTGCCCGGGGTCGCCAAGGCGCTCGAGGTCTCCGAGCAGACCTATCACCGCTGGCGGGCGCAGTACGGGGGGATGCAGGCAGACGACGTGAAGCGGCTGAAGGAGCTCGAGCGCGAGAACGCGCAGCTGAAGCGGCTGGTCGCGGACAAGGAGCTGGAGAACCTCGCGTTGCGGGAGATCTCGAAGGGAAACTGGTGAGCCCGTCGCGCCGTAGAGCCGCGGTCCTGATGCTCCAGGACCGTTTCGGGCTCTCGGAGCGGCGGGCGTGATACGTCGGGCAGCACCGCTCGACCCAGCGTCGCGAGGCGTGCGTCGCCGTCGATGACGGCGCGTTGCGTGGCCGTCTGCGTGAGATCTCCCGCGAGCGGCCGCGGTGGGGCTACCGTCGCGCGCATGCCACGCTGCGCGGTGAGGGCTGGGAGGTGAACCGCAAGCGGGTGCAGCGGCTGTGGCGCGAGGAGGGACTGCGTGTGCCGGTGCGCCGCAGAAAGCGCCGGCGGCTGGGAGACTCGACGGTGCCCGCTGCACGGCTGGCCGCTGAGCGCCCCGATCACGTGTGGGCGATCGACTTCCAGTTCGACCAGACCGCCGACGGCAGGATCCTGAAGCTGCTGCACGTTGTCGACGAGTTCACCCGCGAGGCCCTCGTCGTCGAGTGTCGCCGGCGGATCGACGCCGACCGAACCGTCACGGTGCTGGACCGAATCCTCGCCACACGTGGACGCTCACCTGAGTTCATCCGCTGCGACAACGGCCCGGAGTTCACCGCCAACGCGCTGCGGGACTGGTGCCACTTCTCCCGCGCGGGCAGCGCGTATATCGAGCCCGGCTCGCCCTGGCAGAACGCCTACGTCGAGTCCTTCGGCTCACGGATCCGCGACGAGCTGCTCGCCGTCGAGATCTTCTCCTGCCTCGCCGAGGCGCAGGTCATGGTCGAGGACTCGCGCGAGGACTACAACGAGCACCGGCCACACTCAGCCCTCGGCATGCAAGCACCCGCCAAGTTCGCCAAGGCATGGAGAGCCCGACAAGACACGCTCGCCGCCTGTCGGGTAGCCGGGACGGTCGCCCGTCCCGGCTCCCACAGAACCGTGCTTGTGCTGTTCACACACGGCTCCTCGGGACGGCGGGTTGCGAACCCCGCCGCCAGCCGCTTTCTTGGCGACCTTGGTCTATCCCCACTCCATCGCAAGCTGCCCGTGGGTGGGGGCGACGATCTCCTCGTGCCAGTCGCGGTGCAGCTCCACAAGGCGGACGAGCCCACGGTCGGTGAAGAACCGAGTCCGCAGGGCATTGTCGACTTGCGGGATGTGGCTCAGCGCCCATAGGGACTTGCGTCCCGAATAGACACCTTGCCATGCTGCCCATCGCTGGACACCGAGGGCGATGAGGCTGCGAACGATCGTCGGGCGACGCTTCCAGTGGTGCAGCAGGATCGCACGCAAGCGACGCCTGATATGAGCATCGAGAGCGCGCAACACGAACTGCTCGTCGGGCGAGACGATCCGGTAGTACTGATGCCACCCCCGTAGCCACGCGTTGATCCGCAGGATGCACCCCTGAAGGGTCCACCCCCACAATCGCGGCGTGAGCTGCCGGATCTTCTGCATCGCCATGCGCTTGGCGCGCTCGGAGAGCAGAATCTCCACGGACCCAGTCTGCGGGTCAAACCGCAGAGAGAACCCGAGGAAATGGCGTTCCTCCGGGCGAGCAACAGCTGACTTGTCCCGGTTGATCTTCAGGCGCAAGCGCCCTTCGATGAACCCGGCCAGGCTGGCCATCACCCGCAGCCCCGCTCGCTCGCTCTTGACGTAGACGTTGCCGTCATCGCAGTAGCGAACGAACCTGTGACCACGCCGGTCAAGCTCCCAATCGAGCTCGTCCAGCACGATGTTCGATAGCAACGGGGACAATGGCGAGCCTTGCGGCACGCCCTCCTCGTTCGCGACCACAACACCGTCCGGCATCACGATCTTGGCCTTCAGCAACCGTCCGATGAGCACGAGCAGCCGCCGGTCCCCGACTCGCTGCGCGAGCCTTGACATCAGCCGCTGGTGACAGACTCGATCAAAGAACTTTTCCAGATCGATGTCCACCACCCACCCGTACCCATCTCCCAGATGCTGCTTGGCCTCCTCGATCGCCGTGTGGCAACCACGACCCGGTCTGAACCCGTGACTCGAAGGATGGAACGTCGGCTCGAACGCAGGCTCGAGTACCTGGCGCACGGCCTCACAGACCACCCGGTCGATCACGTTCGGGATGCCCAACCCGCGCTGGCCGCCACCCACCTTCGGGATCATCACCCGGCGCGTCGCGCCAGGTCGATAGGACCCATCCACCAAAGCCGCGGCCAGCCTCGGACCCACGAGCGGCCACTGCTCACGCAGCTCGCCGACCGTCTGCCCATCAGGCCCAGGCGCTCCCTTGTTCGACACCACCTTCAACAACGCCGCCGACAAGCGGCTCACAACCCCTTCCATCGTCACCGGCGTGACCTGTTCTGCATTGACGATCGCCTCCGGCACCCCCGCATGAACGGTCCCCGACAGGTTCGAGGCCACCACGCGAGCGGACCCTTCCGGGTCTTCTGCTGTCGCGATCGGCAGGCAGAGCTGCCACGCCGTTTGATCAACCGGGATCGCCTTCCCTTGCGCGTCGGGACTCGACCCGGCACGATCAGCGGGCATTACCCCGCCTTCCAGTAATACGCGATCCTCCGACTTCTGCTGGGCCATCAACCGTCGTCCTCTCGTTCTCCGGCCTACCAGCCAAACGACTGGAACCCAGCAGACCTCCTGGGGTAAGACGCTGAGATTTCGCCGCGATCACGTCGCCAATACGCCCCCGGGACCGACAGGAACAGGGCATCGCTGCCGGCGGCCAGCTCACCCACCCAAAGGACGCCTTACGGCGCTTCACTCTCGTTCGCAACCACGACACACCTACGGCTTCCTTCAGACCCGCCCTCACGGAAGCCCCGCAGCGCAAACAGCCGCACTGGGACCGCCCGGTGAACTCCGGGCCGCGCCCTTGCCTCATCAATGTTGGGTTCCCCCTGTCAGGGCCCCAGGACAGGACTTCCACCTCCGATCTCAAACGCCATGCCCAGCACACCGCTGCGTTCGCCCTCCGGGCTCACTCCGCGAGACGGCGACACCCCTAACCCGCAACACAACAACAACCACCGACTCTCACAACAGGTAGACCCATGAACGGGGTCCGGCCAGCCCTCAACGACCACCACATACGCGTGTTGTTCGACCGCAGACAGCAACGGGCGCGCCCGTAGGTTGCTCGCGGTTCGCAAACGTAGGGCGCTACTTTAACTCGCCAGAAATGTTCCCCGCAGGGAACTGGAGGCTGTAGTCCGTATACCCGGAGCGCTCCACCCAGGCTGTCTCTATGGGGACAAGTAACCCTGGCAATCGTCCCAAGCCGGACACCGCAAGAGTCTCATTGGTCGGTATGACTAGTAGTGCGGGAGCATATTGAGGATGTTCCGATACTTAAAGGAGGTATCACAATGAGACGCTCGCTCCGCACGCTCAGTGCAACGCTTGTGTGTGCAGTTGTTGTCCTTGGCATCGTCGCAACCCCAACGATGGCGTACACCCACGAACAAGCGTGGAAAGACGCCAAAGAATACGCGCTACACCATTTCAGTGGCGGCCCCTTCGAGGACGAATGTGAACCATCGGGTAAAAACAAACAAGGCGAAGCGCAGTGGTACTGTTACGGCTCGTTTCTAGAAAAGGGCGGGCAGTGGCACGTCAATGTAGGTCCATACGGCGAAATTACGTACGCCCGCGAATGACGGTCTAGCATTTTCCAGTGGTGAGGATGGAGCCGCCGAACTATCGGGCGACTCCATCGCTCACGGGCCTCCACCTAACGTAGTGACAGTACGTTACCAGCTATCTCAACGAGGGCAGTGGTTTTTCTCGCCCGCAGAGCGTAAGGCGAGTTGGTGTAGCGGTCTGGTGAAGATTGTCGGACCGGCACCCTCGTTGCTCCTGGAGTCGATTTTGCCGGCGTACTGGTCCCAGCCTCGCTGTACTTTGATCCGGTCGCACGAGGTCCACATGGCGGGCCTGTAGCGCGGAGCCGCAGCCCCGGCGTACATCGCTGTCGCCCACAGCGCACGCCTTGTGGGCCCTGTCCGTGTGCCTGACGCACCCCTGCCCAACGCGGGTCTCATGGTCGTCGCCGACATGCTCGCATCCGTGACAAAGCGATGGTGTCTGGGGCTGGTCGAATCCGGCTCACATCAGATGCCGCCTTAAGGACCCCCTGCAGGCGGGCTGCCGGAGTACGAGTGCGGCCTACTCGTCCGCGAGGGACGCCAGTGAGCGGACGTAGTATCGATCGCGCAGGGCCGATCCTATTGCGAGTAGGTCCCATGCGTGCCCGCTCGCGACTTGGCTTTCGCCGGCCTTGTCTTTGTGGTGCGGCGCGACGACCTCTCCGTCAGCCAGCGATTCGGCGAAATCGACGTTCGGGTCGATGCGATTCCCATTGCCGATGCGGGAGTACTGGTCTGGACTGTCAGCGAGGCGGAGCACTTGCGGGAAGATGCGTACGGCTATCACGTCGTTGTAGATGTCGCTGTACAAGTCTTTCGAGCCGAGCGCGGCGGCTAGGTCGAGGAGCACGGGAGCGACGAGGGAGTCCGAGCGCCGTTCGAGATGCACGCTCTCGAACGGACCGCCGATCATATATTCGATCTCTTCTTCGGGAGTCGCGTCTTCTCGCGCGAGGCCGAGCGCGTAGCGCTCGTACCGATCGCATAGCCAGATGGTGCATCTCCTGAGGTGCGTCTCCGCTGCTTCCCGAGTAATACTCGCGAGCACGAGCACTGTGGGAATGAGGCTCACGGCATACTGGTCGCTGATCGGATGGGCTACGCCGGGCTGCTTCTCGCAGAGCGTCACCAGCCATCGCGAGATCTCCTCCCATAGCTTCGGGTCGGACTCCTTCACTAGCAGCGCCAGCAGGCCAAGGATCTCGGCCAGTCTCACGCAGCGCACGGGGTACGTCACCCATCCCCCGAACTCGATGTGATTGAGCAGCGGATGCTCGAGCATCTCGTCGCCGCACTTCTCCCATAGCGCGCGGGCATATGCCTCGAACAGTGACCGCGCCGATGGGGCTGCCGTGTCGTCGGGCAGGCTCAGCGCTCCAGAGGCCCACGCCGCGCGGACGAGGCATAGCGCGACATGACAGGCTAGGTCGAGCCGATCAACGCCCCGCAGCTTCTCGCAGACCAACGCGGCCTCGATCACCCCGAGTCCTGCCAGCCGGTCCGGCTCCCACGCCATCCACCGACGGGAGAACACCTCCAGCTCCTGCATCGTCACCGACCGCGCCTCGGCGGCGCCCAGAATCGACATGAGCTGACCGTCCATCGACCCTCTCAGCACCGACTCCGGATCGCCCGCGAGCTGGCCGAGCAGGATGTCGCGATCCCACAGCTCCAGCTCGGGCTCGTCTTTCTCTTTGGCTCGCTCGTTGTAGTCGCCGTAGAGCTCCGGCGCGTTGCCGACAAGACGGCCGGTCGTGGCCAGTATCGCGCGGCGCGGCAGCTTTGTGTTGAACTCTCCATGTCCGAGGTTAACGAGGCGCAACTCGTCAAGCTGGCCGGTGAGGGCTCGCCACTCAGGCTGCCCGATATCACCTACCTTCGACTGGAAGCCCCATTGTTCGCCGTCGCGTCGGGCGATCACGTCCTTCCCGAACTCGCGCGCGCCGTGGACGAGCCGCACGGACGTAAACCCGCGCGCCCGGAGCAGAGCCATCAACGGCTCGTCAAACGCGCGCTCCGATACGGCCTCAAGATAGGCGGCGACGGCGTCGCTTAGCACGCAGCTCCTCCAGCTTTCGAGCTTTTAGCTCCTCGATCATCTGCGTTTGCTCGGGCGTCGGCTGGGAGAACTTCGACACCATGTCGGGGTGCATGACGAGAGATGGCGTCGACAGTTCGTCGTTCTCGTCCAGTGTCCATTCGATCTTGTCGAGCATCTCGTACAGCATCTCGAAGGTGAGCGGGCCGCCTTCCGCGTCATGGGTGTTCCCGGTGGCGGTGGTGACCTTGTCGAGGCTGCCGTAGAGCAGCTTCGAGAGCTGCTCGGCATACCCCTCGGCGGCCTCCACCAGTTTCACCTGAAGAGCCTCGAAGTCTCCGTAGCGCACGTCCTCCGCTTTGACGCCAAGCTCGAATCCGACGGGCTCCGCTGGAAGGTCTAGAGCCATGTCGTGTCGCGTCTCCACGACGCTGGACACGGTGCTCTTCATCGGCACGACCTTGATCTGGCTGAGCACCGGGTTGCTCGCCCTCGCGAGGTCCTTCGTCACCCGCGAAATGACGTAGGCGCATGCGAGGTCGTAGTCAGGAAGAGCAAAGGGCATCCACCAATTGTCCCTCACGCTTCGGCTACCTCCGCAACCAATCTTCGACTCGGGTCTGGCTTGGGAGGCGCGCTCGAAGGGATTATCATCGCTTCCGCGCTCAACAAGGCGCCACGCAAGACACGATAAACACCGGCCTGTACATCAGGTCGGTGAACGGGGAGATCATCCTTCACCACGGCGAGTTCATGCCCTCGACGGTGCGCCAGATGCTTTCCTCGCTATGGACCAAGTTCGACGCCGCGACGCGCGCCGCTCTACCCGCTGCCGGCAGCGACGACTTCGTGGTGCTTCTCGCGCGTCTGGATGAGCTGCGTTCTGCGGGCGTGCTGACCGACGAGGAGTTTGCGGCCAAGAAGCTCGAGATCCTCGCGCGGATCTAGCGGCGCGGAGTGATACGACGCGAGCCTTATGCCGGTGCGGGGACGGCGATCCTTTTCCATGGCTGGGTTTCGTGCCATGGAGTGAGTTGGATCGCGTTCCAGTCGGCGCCGCGCAACAGCAGGGCGTGTTGGTGGGGTAGGTGTGCGATGTCGCCGGGTGTGAGGATGCGTTGGCGTTGGGTGTGGTAGTTGACGGTGTCGGTGTGGGTGGGGTGGGTGAGCCATTCTTGTGGTTCTGCGTGGCTGAGGGTTTGGCTGACGGTGTCGCGGTCGTATTCGCCGAGGGTGAGGGAGATCGCTTCGAGGGTGCGGGGGTCGGCGATGCCGGTGAGGATGAGCTTGGTTTGGAAGAGGGAGAGGAGTGCGTCGGCTTGGTGCTCGCCCCAGCGGCTGCGGGCTTGTGAGAGGTCTTGTAGGCCGATCATGATTTGGAGGTGCTGGCCGCCGGCTTGGGAGATGAGGGCGGGGAGGTCGTGGATGGGGGCGGTGTTCGCGATCTCATCGAGCGCCCACAGCATCGGTGGGCCGGTGGCGGTGTGGGTTCGGGCGTGCTCGTAGGCGGCGTGGCGGATCTGCTCGAGCAGCCCGACGATGAGGGGGGCGCAGAGGGCTTGCTTGTGCTCGGGTGCGGTGATGTAGATCGTGTCGGTCGAGGTGGCGAAGCGTTGGGGATCGAAGTTGGGGTTTGCGGCGGCTTGGCGGACGGCGTCGGAGTTGTAGGCGGCGAGCACGCCGGCGGTCGCGCTGAAGATGCTCGAGCGCTCCCGCTGGTCGGTGCGCTCGATCCCGGCGAGCACGTCGGCGGCGATCGGCGCCTGGAGGTCGGCGAGGATCGCCTGGGCGGCTGCGAGGTCTTGGCGGAGCGTCCAGCGCAGGACGGTGGCGATCGGCTGGCTGGTGTGGTTGGCAGCGTAGAGGAGCGGGGCGAGCAGCGCGGCGGCGCGCTCTGACCAGTGCGTCTCGTTGGTCGTGCCCGCGCCGGGGCGGGTCGCCATCGTCATCGCCCTGGCCATCACGAGCGCCTCATCCCAGCTGGCCGCCGCGGCGACCGGGGACCAGCACAGGCGGCGCACGCCCTCGGGCAGATCGGTGTCGGTGCCGGCGGGGTCGAATAGCCACGCCTGGCCGATCTCCGATCGCGCGGCGAGGGTCGCCCGCATCACGTCCGGCTTGGTCGAGGTGCTGATCGCGGCGCCGGCGCTGGCCATCAGCGCGGGGATCATGACTGCGCTGGTCTTGCCGCTGCGCGGCGGCCCGAGGATCATGACCGCGCTCTCGGGGTCGGCCGTCACCCAGCCGCCGTGCTCATCGAGGCCGAGGTACGCGCCCGCGCCCAGGCGCACGCTCGCCTCGCGGGCGCGCTCCGCGGGGCTGACGCCTCGCGGCCGGGCTGGCGCGCGGGCGGCCGCCGGTCCAGTGTCGGGCTCCGCCGGCGCGAGCGGAGTCCGCAGCGGCGGGGGCGTTCCGTGGGCGCGCGGCGGGCGGGTGAGCACGCTCATGGCAAGCATCAAGCCGAGCCGCACCGCCACAAGGACGATGAGCGCGCCGGCGATCCACGAGAACAGGCCGCCGGGCCCGGCGCCGAAGCCGAGCAGCATGCGCGGCAGGTCCACCAGCATGTACAGAAACGGCACGCCGATCACGACACCGGCCATCAGCCGAGGAAGCGAGCTTCCACGGCGGAACGGGGGCTCCATCCGCTGGTGCGTGGGCCCCCACAAACGGTCTGCTCCTGACCTTGACATGCACCTCACCTTACACTAGTGTCCGTAACATGACAAACATGTTTCGGGGAGGGATCGCTTATGCCGCCACGTAGAGCAGCGGGTCTCGGCGCGGTCCGCCAGATCCGCGCCGAACTCAAAGAGGCGACGCGAGAGCGCCAAGATGCCGATCAGCGGATCAGGCGGCTGCGGGCCGCCGAAGCCGCGCTGTATGGCGGGCGCAGCCCCAACGCGAAGGTACTCAAGCGCGAGCAGCTGCGCGCGATTCTGGCCGAAAACCCTGGGTTTCGGAGTCTCGAGGTCGCCGACGCGCTCGGCGTTCCCCCTGGGAGCGTCAGGACGCTTCTGTCGACGATGAAGAAGGCCGGCGAAGCCCGCAACGAGAAACAGCGCTGGTATCTCACCGGCCAGGGTGAGTAAAAGAGGCATCGTGAACGAAGCGCGGATCAGCACCACAGCACGCGGACTGGCCTCCCAGTCCCCCGGGATCGTGCTCTACACCGTCACGCTCGCCGGACAGCTGTTCGCCGCCATCGCGCGGGCCCTGATCGCCTCGGTCGTGCTCGAAATCGTCGGGCTGCTCACCGGCTGGACGATCCCGGTCAACGCGATCTCCCTCGCCGTCGGGTTCGCGCCGCTTGCGGTGTCGCTTTTGAGCGTGCTCTGCCCGCCGCTCGTCGCGCCGATCGACGGACGCTGGTGGGAGATGAGCCAAGGCGGACGCGCCCCCGAGCAGGACGAGCGCGAAGCCTTCCAGCGCGCCTTCAACGAGCTACAGGCCGTCGACCCGACGCTGCGCCCGCCGCGGCACTGGTTCGTCGCCGAAGAGCCAGCATGCAACGCCAGCGCCTACGCCTCCTCGCTATGCGTCAACCGCGGGCTACTCGAAAGCCCCTACGCCGCCGCGGTCATCGCACACGAGATGGGGCACCTGCGCAGCAGCGACACACACCTCACAAGCGCACTGAGCCTCCTACTCATACGACCCATGACCACCCCCGGGCTGTACCCCCTGTGGTCGCTGCCGTTCCGCTGCCTCGGGTGGGTCGCCTCCGGGCAGGCCGTGTTCTGGTTCACCGGCAACACCTGGGAGATGTACTGGCGCACCCGCGAGTTCGCCGCCGACGAATACGCCGCCCGCCTCGGACAAGCACACGCACTCGCCCAGTCACTCACCCGCGAATCGCTCCCCCACGAGCGCCCGATCCCCCACATGCGCTTCTCCCGCGCCACCCACCCCTACACCAAGCCCCGCATCGCACGCCTACAAGCACACCCCACACCCCCACCAGGAGAACACTGATGCCAGCACCCCCACGCCCACGCGGACTCGCCGCCGCACGCCACATCGCCGTCGAGCTCACCCCCCAAGCCATCGAGCAGATCGCCACCCGCGTCGCACAACTACTCCGCCACCAGCCGACAGCCAAGACCAGCCCCCCGCCCGCGCCGGCGCCCGGGTGGATGACCGTCAAAGAGCTCGCCGCGCACCTCAAACTCAACCCCGCCTGGGTCTACGAACACGCCGAGCAGCTCGGCGCGATCCGCACCGGAACCGGCCCCAAGGCCCGCATCCGCTTCGACCTACACACCGCCACCCAAGCACTCACACAACAGCAACAGCAAACCACCCACGCCACGCAGCCACGCCGCAAGCCCACACGGCGCCCCGACGCCTACCCCACCGACACGCCACTGCTACAGATCCGCGACCCATACCCCCGCAACACCCGCGGCTGCCACGCTCGCACGCGACGCGGATTCGCGGTGAGCTGATGGCACGCCCAGCCACAGGCACGATCACGACCGAGGCCGCGGGCGACGGAACGCTCTGCTTCCGGCTGCGCTTCAGCGCCAACCGCAAACGCGAGACCGTGCGCCTGCACGAGCGCCGTGACTGCGACTGCGGCTGTGGGGGCAACTGGAACGAACGCACCGCCGCCGTGGAGCTCGAGAACATCCTCGCGCGCGTGAAGGCCGGGGTGTGGACGCCACCGGCAAGACGCGCGCCAGCGAGCGCGCCCGTCGACGCGGGCGTGCCGACGTTCCGCGAGTACTCCTCGCGCTGGCTGCAAGCCAAGATCGACGGCGTGCTCGGGGCCAAGCCGATCCGCCCCAAGACTCAGGAGCAGTACCGCTGGCAGATCGAGTCGCATCTGCTGCCGTTCTTCGCCGACTACCGGCTCGATCAGATCGACGCCGACCTCTGCCTCGCGTTCAAGGCGCACAAGCTCAAGCAGGCGCGCGAGCTGCGCGAGGCGATCGAGGCGGGCGCCGATCTGCGCAACGGGCACAAGCAGCGCGTGGTGCCGCTGTCGGCGGGCTCGATCCGCAAAGTGCTCGACAGGCTCGCCGCGATCCTCGACGACGCGGTCGAGGACCGCCACATCGACCACAACCCCGCGCGCGGGAAGCGCATGCGCGTCCATGTCCCCAAGCCCAAGCGGACGTTCCTCGAGATGGACGAGCTCGCCGCGCTGATCGACGCGGCGGCCGAGCAGGACATCTCGCTCACCCAGGACGTCGCTCCGATCGAGCTCGGGCTCACCGCCGCGCAGGTGGCGCACCTTCACGGCCAGGGCAAGTCGCCCAAGCAGATCGCGAGGCAGCTTGGGCTCGCCAAGTCCACCGTCAGCTACCACCTTGCAAAGCTCGGGCTGAAGGTCGGGCGCGGCTACATCGGGCGGCGGGTCGTGATGGAGATCCTCGGCTACGGAGGGCCTCGCGCCGGCGAGCTCTGCGACATCAAGATCGGGCATGTTCGCCTGCACGACCCCAACGGCGCGCGCTTTCAGATCCCCGACTCGAAGACGGAGACCGGCATCCGCGAGGTGCAGATCAGCCCCGATCTCGTGCACAGCATCGTTGAGCACCTCGACCGCCTTCGCCGCACCGGCGCGCCGACCGGGCCCGATGACTACCTCATACCGAACCTGAGCGGCAAGCGGATGGAGTACGGGAGGGTCGAGCAGATCGTGCGCGAGGCCGCACAGCTCGCGTCAGAGAGGCTCGCCGAAAAGGGGCTGCCGCCGCTTCCGCACACCACGCCGCACACGCTGCGGCGCACCTACATCTCGATTGCGCTCGTCGCCTACGAGTGGGACGTGAAGTACGTCATGGACCAGGTCGGCCACGCCGACTCCAAGATGACGCTCGATGTCTACGCGCAGATGCAGCAGCGCGCCAAGCGCGACAACGGCGCGAAGTTCGACAGGCTCATTCGCGGGGCACGGGAGCAGGCCGACGCCACCGTCCAGACCGCCCCAGGAGGGGGGTTTAGGACCGGCAATAGGACCAAAACGCTCGAAAATGGCTCCCGAGAGCACTCCGGACGGCCTCGCGTGAAGCCTAAAAACAGTCGATTTGCAGGGCATTCGCGAGTGGAGCCAACCGGGATCGAACCGGTGACCTCCTGCTTGCAAAGCAGGCGCTCTCCCAGCTGAGCTATGGCCCCAGGAGCCTCCAATATACGCCCTGTAGCGCCGATTTCCGGTCCCGCGGCCCAGTCGCGACGGCGCCGGAGACGCAGCAGAATTGCCGCTGCTGCCTATTCACGGCTCTCCACGAGCGCCGGCCACGAGCCCGCGGGTCCGCACCGTCGAGAAGAATCGCGGCGATGGAACTGGCCATAGATCCACTCGGGCGCCCGGTGCAGCTGACCGAGGAGCGCTGGCGCCAGCCATGACCGTCCATATCGGCCCCTATATCTTCGACCGCGTCCGCTACGACCACGACGCGGATGTGCTCTACCTCTCCCACGGAGATCCCGCGCGCGCGGTCGATTTCGACGAGACGCCGGGGGGGCACGCCGTCAGCTTCGATGAGGACGGGGAGCTGGTCGGCCTCACCGTGATCGACATCCGCAAGCTCGTCGACGAAGCGGATGGCGAGCTTCGACTGGAACTGCCCGCGAAGCAAGCCCCGCAGACCTGAAGCTCGCGCTCGCGTAGTGGTCCTGCGTCGGGACCTACTCGAACGTAAGCCGCTCCTGCCCAGGCACATCCTCCGGCACCGCCTCCCCCGCCCCACCGTCCGCAAGATCCCCATCAGAGTCGTCCGCCAGGAGTCCACCCGAGTACGCCGCCGCCGGCCCCACCTCGACAGGCCCAACCGGCGACGCGCTGTCCGCCGCCTCGGGGTCTTCCTCCATCACCGCCTGCATGTCGAGCTCGGCCGTCTCCTGGCCGACCCACGAGAACTCCTCGACCCGCTCGTCGCCGGGCGGCGGTTGGCGCGCGGGCACCACATTGGCCGGGAAGGCCGGAGCGACCTCCGGCTCCTTCTCAACAGCGACCGCGCCGCCCTCGTCGGGCGCTTCCTCGGGGAACACCGGCGCCAGCGCCTCGCGCTCCTCGCGCGCTATCGCGCCGGGGTCGGCGCCGCTGCGGCGCTTGAGCTCCAAGTGTTCGCGTATGGCGTCGTCGAGCAGTCCCATCGCGCTTCCAAACCATACTGCGCTCGTCGGGACTCGTTCTGCGACTACACTTCTCAGGCCGTTCGCGTCGCCGCTGGCGTGCGCGCTCGGGGCTATAGCTCAGTTGGGAGAGCGCTTGGATCGCACCCAAGAGGTCGGGGGTTCGAGTCCCCCTAGCTCCATCGACGAATCGCGCTGCTGGATCCCGGCTTTCTCAATGGGGCCGGGGTCGAGCAGCGGGCGTGTGAGGTCAGGTCGTTTGCGCCCTCCGCTGCCATCTCTGCCTGGTCATCGCCAGCCCCAGGGCCACACTCATGCACGTCCAATAAGCGGTTCCGCGCAATCCTCTTGACATGTGACTGTCCGGTCACCTATACTGCCCCGCGTGGACGAGATCTTCAAGGCCCTCGCCGACCCCACCCGCAGAAGCCTGCTCGACGAGCTGTTCGAGCGCGACGGGCAGACGCTCGGCGAGCTCGAGCGGCGGCTGCCGATGACGCGCTTCGGCGTCATGAAGCACCTGAAAGTGCTCGAGGAGGCGGGGCTCGTCACGACCAGGCGGCGCGGGCGCGAGAAGCTGCACTTCCTCAACCCCGTGCCGATCAGGCTCGTCCACGACCGCTGGGTCAGCAAGTACGCAGAGCCCTGGGCGGCGACGCTCAGCGAGCTAAAGCAACGAATCGAGGAGGACCCCCAGATGAGCACGCACACGGCAGACGACACGCAGCGCAGCGGCAAGCGTCCCTGGACCGCATCGCCAAACGACAAGGTGTTCGAGATCTACATCAAGACCACGCCCGAGCGCCTGTGGCAGGCGATCACCGACGACGAGACGCGGCGCAAGTACTCATTCGGCATGGGCATCCGCTCCGAGTGGACGCCCGGCGCCAGCATCGAGACCTACCGCCCCGACGCCGGCACCGCCCTCGGCGAGGGCGCGATTCTCGAGGTCGAGCCGCCCCTGCGGCTGGTGCACAGCTTCCGCGCCGTGTGGAGCGACGAGGTCAGAGGCGAAGGCGACTCGCGCGTCACCTGGGAGATCGAACCCGTCGGCGACTCCTGCCGCCTCACGCTCACCCACGACCAGCTGCGCGAGAACGCCAACAGCGAACTGTACGGCGGCTGGCCGATGATCCTCTCGGGCCTCAAGACGCTGCTCGAGACCGGCGAGACGCTAACCACGCCCGGCTCGCTGCGCTACCAGCAGGCCTGACTCACGCGATCCCCAGCAGCCCCGGCACGTCGGCCATCGCAGCGACGAGCTCCGCGCCCGCCTCGCGCAGCGCGGACTCGTCGCTGTCCGCGCTGTAGCCCAACACGCGCATGCCCGCCGCCACCGCCGCCATGACACCCGACGGCGTGTCCTCCACCACCGCGCAGTCAGCCGGCTCCGCGCCCATCGCCGCCGCCGCGTGCAGGAACAGGTCCGGGTGCGGCTTGCCGCGCGCCACCATGTACGCCGAGAACACCGCCCCCTCCGCGAACAGGTCGCCCAGCCCCGTCAGCTCCAGCGACAGCTGCGTCTTCTCCAGCTTTCCCTGCGAGGCCACGCACACGGGCACGCCAGCCGCAGCAATGCGCCGCACCGCCTCGCGCGCGCCGCGCACCGGCTTCAGGGCGCGGCGGAACGCCTCCTCTCGTGCCCGCTCGTAGCCGGCCAGCCAGCCATCCGGCAGCCGCCGGCCGAGGCGCGCCTGCGCCGACAGCCCAATATCGTCGAGCAGCAGCCCCTGGTACGCGCTCCTCGACTGCTCCAGCGTCGTCGGCAGCCCCTCCGCGCTCAGCATCTCCGCCAGCACGGCGTTCGAGAGGCGCTCGCTGTCCACCAGCACGCCGTCGCAGTCGAAGATCACCAGCTGCAGCTCGCCCATGCACGCCGAAGCCTCGCAGGCCGACGCGCGCGCACGCAGCCCCGCCGGCGCCCCGGACGCGTCCTGCCGATCGCTCCGCCCGCTTCCCGCCTACGCTTCCGTCCATGCCCAACCTCAACGACCCGCTGTTCGACGAGCCACGCGAGCACCCCGGCTTCCACTGCCAGCGCGCCCGCCTCAGCCGCCAGGCCGGCAGCGAGCGCCTGGGGCTGAGCCTGTGGGAGCTGCCGCCCGGCGAAGCCGCCTACCCGTATCACTTCCACTACACCGAGGAGGAGCTCGTGCTGGTGCTCGACGGCGCGCCCAGCCTGCGCACGCCAGACGGCTGGCGCGAGCTGCGCGAGGGCGATGTCGTCGCGTTCCCGCGCGGCGAGCACGGCGCGCACCAGCTCGTCAACCGCACCGACGCCACCGTGCGCTTCCTGTCGTTCAGCAGCAGCGGCGAGCCCGACGTCGTCATGTATCCCGACTCCGGCAAGCTCGGCGCGTTCGAGCGCCTGCCCGACGGCGGCGGCCTGCGCGCCATGTTCCGCCTCGGCGACACCGTCGACTACCACGACGGCGAGCAGCCGCCGCGCTGAGCTCGTTAGCTCGAGCGCGTCGTCGGCATCCCCGCCGACCTGGGCGCCCGGGCGTGCGCTACCCGCGCCCGTCCTCCACCACCACGCGCACCGTCCGCAGCAGCCGGTCGCTCGCGCCGCGCACGCTGCCGCCCAGCTCCAGCGTGTTCTGCACATACGCCAGCGTCTCCGCCGTCAGGCGCTCGCCCGGCAGCACGTTCGGGATCCCCGGCGGATACGTCGCCAGCGACTCCGCCGCGATCCGACCCGCCGCCTGCGCCGCCGGCACCACCTCCTGCGCTCCCAGGTACGCCTCGCGCGGCGTCATCGCGAGCTCGCCCCACGGCGGCGGCGCCGCGAAGCTCTCCCGCGAGCCGCCCGGGTTCAGGCCCACGCGCTCCACCGCCGTGCGCAGCGCCGCCACCAGCCGCGCCGCCTCCGGCAGGCCGCGCTCGCCCATGCCGAACACCGCCACCAGCACGTTCTGCCCGTACAGCTCCATGTTGATGTCGTCGATCTCGCGCAGCATCGGCGCCAGCTCGTAGCCGCTCGCGTTCACGCCGCGCACGTCCACCGCCAGGCGCAGCGGGTCGTACGCGAACACGCCCCGGCGGCCCGCCAGGCGGTCGTCGAGCACGTCCAGCCCCTCGATCGCGCTGATCTCCTCGCGCGCCTGCGTCAGCGCCGCCATCGTCCTGCCCAGCAGCTCGCGCCCGTGCACCGCCGCCTGGCGGCGCGCCGCGTCAAGCGACCCGCACAGCAGCGAGTTGGGGCTCGTCGACTCCGTCAGCGTCACCGCGCGGTCGACCGTGTCCTCGCCGATCAGGCCGTCCCCGTGCCCCAGGTGCAGCATCGCCGACTGCGTCAGGCTGCCCACGATCTTGTGCGTGCTCGAGATCACCAGGTCGGCGCCCAGCGCCAGCGCGTGCTCCGGCAGCTGCTCATGGAACGCCATGTGCGCGCCCCACGCCTCGTCCACCACCAGCGGCACCCCGCGCGCGTGCGACACGCTCGCCAGCGCCGCCACGTCCGCCACCGCGCCGAAGTACGTCGGCGAGATCGCCCACGCCGCCACCGCGCCCGGCGTCGCCTCCAGCGCCTGCTCGAGCGTCGCCGGCGTCAGGCAGTGCGCGATCCCCAGCTCGGGGTCCACCTCCGGCGCGGCGAACGTCGGGCGCAGGCCCGACAGCACCAGCGCGTCGATCGCGCTCGAGTGCGCGTTGCGCTGGATCACCACCTCGCCGCCGTAGTGCGCCAGCGCCAGGCCCGCCGCCAGGTTGCCCTGCGAGGCGCCGTTGATCAGGAACCACGCGCGCTTCGCGCCCCACGCCTCCGCCGCCAGCCGCTGCGCCTGCTCGAACGGCGTCGGGTCCACGCCCACGTCGATGCCGTGCGTCAGCGCCGGGATGTCCATGCTCACGGCGCGCTCGCCGAACGCCGCCAGCATTCCCGGGTCGGCGCCCGCGCCGCCCTTGTGGCCCGGCACGTGCAGGCGCGCCGGGTTGCGCTCCGCGTACGCGCACAGCGCATCCAGGTAGGGCGTCTGCTGCTGACGCGCGGTTGTCACACAGGGCTCACATTTGTGTCAGCTGTGAAACCGAAGCGTGTCAACACTGAGTCTTTCTACCACCTTCGCTTGCCGCGGCCGGACGCGCAAGCTACGTTCGGACGCATCCTGAAAGCAAGCGGCCCGGCGGTGCGCCAACACCCCGGGCCCGGCACCGAGTTGCTCACCCTCGATGCCCGTCGATTGTCCCGCAGCGCTGCCCTCCACGCATCGCCGCGGCACGCCGCCGGACTCGACAGGCGCGCGCTCGGCGCCTCGAGAGCAAGAGGAGGCCAGATGCCGCACCCAGATCCACCCAAGCGCAGCGAGCGCGCCGACCGCCCATCCGACGAGCTGCTGCTGGCGGCCGTCGAGCGGGCCGCGCGCCACCAGACGCGCGAGCCCGCCGCCGCTCCCGCGTGGGCGGTGCTCGAACACCTCGCGATCCCGCGGCGCTCCGCCGCCGCGCGCCACGTGCGCGAGCGCATGGACGCGATGCTCTCCGCCGGCCTGCTCGAGCGCACGCGCCGGCGCAGCGTGCCCACCTGGACGCCCACCGCCGAGGGGCTCGCATCCCTGCGCAACGCGCGCGGCGCAGGAGCGCTGGCGGAGCTGCCCGAGTCGCCCCAGCACCGCGCGTGGCGCAACGCGCGCAGCGCCGCCGGCCAGGAGATCGAGCGCTTCCGCGACAGCCTACGCGAGCGGCTCGCGGGAGCGGCGCTGCTGCTCGACGCCGGGACGCCGCCCCACTCCGACGCGTGGCTGGAGCTCGGCGAGGAGCTGCAGCGCGCCTGCCGGCGCCTCGCGTCGGCGAGCCACTGCCTGTACGAGTGGGCCGAGCCGTACGACGCGCGCGCCGACGTCGACGAGCACGTCGAGGCGGGCGACGGCGCGCTCGACGCGGGCGAGCTCGCCGTGCGCAGGGCGCGGCGCTGGGGGCGGCGCAACGTACGGCTGTGGGACGAGCATCGCGGTTGCTAGTCTGGCCGTGAGGTGCCGCGCTGACATCCAGCCAGGCCACACCCGAGCCCCCGGAGGCGGGCGCGCGCGAGGGACGCATCACACGCGTGCCCGCGCCCGCCGGGCGGTTCGAGGAGTGGCAGATCGTGCTGCACGGGCGGCGCGTCGAGTACCGGATCGCCGGCAGCGGACCGCCCGTGGTGCTGATCCACGGCATGCTCAACTCCTCCAGCCACTGGCAGTCGGTCGCGCTCGATCTGGCGCGCGAGCACACCGTCATCGCCCCCGACCTGATCGGCCACGGCGACTCCGCCGCGCCGCGCGGCGACTACTCGCTGGGGGCGCACGCCGCCAGCATCCGCGACCTGCTCGCCGCGATCGGGATCGAGCGCGCCACCATCGTCGGGCACTCGCTCGGCGGCGGCGTAGCGATGCAGTTCTTCTACCAGTTCCCACAGCGCGTCGAGCGGCTCGTGCTGATCTCCAGCGGCGGCCTCGGCCACGAGGTCAGCCCGATATTGCGCAGCGCCGCGCTGCCGGGCGTCTCAGCGCTGCTGTCGATGACGATCCAGCCGCGCCTGCTCGCCGCGATCGCCGGCACCGGACGGCGGATGCGCGAGCGCGCGATCGCCGGCGGCGTGCACCTGCAGGCGGTTGCGCGCGCGCTGCGGCCGCTCGAGAACGCCGACGCGCGCCAGGCGTTCCTGCACACGCTGCGCTCCGTCATCGACGTGCGCGGCCAGCGCGTCAGCGCCACCGACCGGCTGTACCTGCTCGAGACGATGCCCACGATGATCGTGTGGGGCGAGCGCGACAACACGATCCCGCTCGAGCACGGTCGCCGCGCGCACGAGGCGATTCCGCACAGCTTCTTCCGCACGCTGCCCGACGCCGCGCACTTCCCGCACCTCGAAGACCCGCGCGGCCTCGCGCGGCTGCTGCGCGAGTTCGTCGCCCAGACCCCGCCCGGGCGCATCGACGACGCCGACTGGGGAGCCGTGCTCGCGCGCCGCTCACCGCCCTCGCGGCTGCGCGACGCCGCCGCCTGACCAGCTGCACGCCGAGCGCAGACCTATGCAGACCGCGTCACTCGCCGGCGGCGGTGCGCCACGCGGGCGGGTACGGCAGCGGGCTGAGCGTGCGTTCCAACTGCTCGCGCAGCGGCTGTAGCGGCGGCGGCAGCGACAGGCCCTCGCCGAGGTGGCGCTCGTCCTCGTCCACCGCGAAGCCCGGGCCGATCGTCGCGATCTCGAACAGCACGCCGCTGGGCTCCAGGAAGTACACCGATTTGAAGTAGAAGCGGTCGATCACCGGCGTCGGGCGCGCGCCCGCCACGCGCATGCGCCACTCCTCCAGCTCTCCCATCACCGACGCAAACGCCACGTGGTGCACCGTGCCGGCGCCCTGCGAGCGGTTGATCTCCGGCGGCGCCGGGTCATACGCGTAGAAGCCGCCCCTGCGCTCGCCGCGCACCTCCCAGTGCTCCCCCTCGCCGCGCGTGAAGCCCATCGCCTCGCCCAGCAGGCGCTCGCTGCGCACGGGAGCGTTGCTGTACGCGCGCACGCCCTCGAAGCCCTGCAGCGCGTGCTCGGCGGGGATCTCCGGCGAGAGCGCGCTCAGCGGCTCGTCGGGGACGCTGCTCACCACCAGCTCGTGTTCGAGGCCCTCCGGGTCCAGGAACAGCAGGCTGTCCCCCAGCAGCTCCGCCTCCACGCCGTTCGCCGCCAGCCGCTCGCGCCAGAACTCCAGCGCCTCGCGCGCGGCCACGCGCCACACGATCCGGTGCACCATCCCCGCGCCCGCCACGCCGCGCGCCGCGCCCGGGTACTCGAAGAACGTCAGGTCCATCCCCGGCGAGCCGCGCTCGTCGCCGTAGAACAGGTGGTACATGTTCGGTTCGTCCTGGTTGACCGTGCGCTTCACCATCCGCAGGCCGATCACGCCCGTGTAGAACTCCACGTTCGCGCGCGCGTCGCCGGTGATCGCACTGATGTGGTGAATGCCCTCGAGCTTCATCGGAGTGCCATTATCGCCGAGTGCAAGATGGAGCGCTGATCCCCCGCTACGGCCGCGCGCGTCGCGATCCGCAGCTGGCCGTGCTCGAAGGGCTGCACCCGCTCAAGCACGCGCTGCGCTTCGACGCCGACGTGCTCGAGGCGGTCACGCGCGACGCGGACGAGCTCGCGCGCCTCGCCGCCCAGCTCGCGCCCGACGTCGCCGCGCGCATGCTCGCGCTCGCCCGCGAGATCGAGCCCAAGGTGTTCGACCAGCTCGCGCCGCTCGCGCCTTCCACCGGCGTGATCGCGCTCGCGCGGCGCCGCCCCATCGAGCCCGCGGCCGTGCTCGCCCTCCCGAGCCCCGCGCCAGTGGTCGTGCTCGAGGACCCGCGCGACCTCGGCAACATGGGCGCGTGCGTGCGCGTCGCCGCCGCCGCCGACGTCGCCGGCGTGCTCACCAGCGGCAGCCACGACCCGTGGCACCCCGACGCGCTGCGCGGCGCCGCCGGGCTGCACTTCGCGATGCCCGTCGCGCGGCTGGACGCGCTCGAGCAGCTGTGCGCGCTTGCCCGCGAGCACGAGCGGCCGCTGCTCGCGCTCGACCCCGACGGCGAGCCGCTCGAGCCCGCGCAGCTGCCCGCGCGAGCCGTGCTCGCGTTCGGCACCGAGCGCCACGGCCTCAGCCCCGAGCTGCTCGCGAGCGCCGACGCGCGCGTCAGCATCCCCATGCGCGCGGGCGTGTCCAGCCTCAACCTCGCCACGTCCGTCGCCGCCGTGCTGTTCGCGTGGCGGCTGTCGCCGCAGCCGGCGCATGCCGGCCGCGCCCGGCAACCGGACTAAGCCGCCGCTTCGACCCCGTCCAGCAGCAGCCAGTTGCCGCGCAGCGCCTCGCTCGCTCGCGCCAGCATCCGCTCCGCCTGCGCCTCCGGGTCCTCCACCTCGGCCATCAGCCGCTCGATCAGCTCGCCCGCCTCGCGCGCGTGCTCGACGTCGCGCAGCTCGTGCACGCGGAAGTACTCCGTCGCCGGACCTTCCGCGCTGAAGCCGTAGTGCTCGGTCAGCCCCTGCAGCTTCGTCGCCGAGATCTGCGGCTGGCCCGCCTCGATCGCGTACAGCACCGCCAGGTGCTCCAGCAGGTCCTCGCCCGCCGTCCACGCGCGCACGCACACGTCCGTCTGCGCCAGCGCGTCGTTCCCGGCGGCGTCGTGCTCGCCTGCGGCCTGAACAGCCTCGCCGAACTGGTCCCACAGCGCCACGTGCGCCGTCTCCTCCTCGGCGTGGCGGCGCAGTCCGTCGCTCGCCGCGGCGGCCGGCGCCGATGCGCCCGCCTGCGCCGACGCGCACGACGCCGTCAGAACGGAGGCGTCGGCCAGCGCGACCACCGCGCGGCGGTACTCGCCCGCGTACAGGGCGAGCTCTTGCGCGCCCAGCCCGCCGGCGCTCCAGCGCTGGTAGAACGGGTGCTCGAGCACGTTGATCGCCGCGCGTGTCTCATCCAGTCTGGCCAGGACGTCCATTGAGCGTTCCCTTCTTTCGTGTGTTTGGTGGTGGGGGCGGAGCAGGAAATCAGGCTCGCTATGCAGAAACCTACGGAGTTAGCGATGTGTTCGCAGCCCGGGGGGTGGATCCCCGTCCGGGAGGTGTGAGAGGGTCTTCATGGGAGTGGACCCGAGAGGGGCAAAGGGGGTGGTTCGATGGCCATCATCGTCGCTTCGGCACTCGGCGCAATGGGGTTCGGCGCGCTGCTCGCCGTCGCGCTCGGCCGCGTCGCGGCGCTCGCCGACAGAGACTCCGCGCGGATGCTCGCGGAGCGCCGCGACGGACTGGCGATCGGGGGCTACCTCTGCACCGGCGCGGAGACGACCGGGATCGGCGCCTGCGCTTCGGTGCGCGTCGGCGGCACCGGCCCCTTGGCGGGCGTGCCAGCCGTCAGCACCGCCGTCGAGGCCGCCGCCAGCACGAGCACCGCGGTCACCGCCACGATCGCGCGCTGGCCCGCAAGGCTTCCCGGGAAGTCCGGTTTGCGCAGCCCCAGCCCCAGCGACAGCACCAGCGCCCACACCACCAGCAGCCCGCCCGCGATGTAGAACGGGACCTTGCTCTTCTCCGCCGCGAGCACCGGCGCCAGTTGCAGGGCCAACGTATGCATTGTGGGCGAGCCTAACCGATGGTGCGCCGGTATGCTAGGCCTCGAGATGAGCGAGGTGACGCGCACGCCCGAGGAGGCGCTGCAGGGACTCCCCGACTTCCCGTTCGTCTCGCACTACCGCGACGTCGACGGGCTGCGGCTGGCGCACCTGG
This sequence comes from Solirubrobacteraceae bacterium, assembly GCA_035483595.1. Classification (GTDB taxonomy): domain Bacteria; phylum Actinomycetota; class Thermoleophilia; order Solirubrobacterales; family Solirubrobacteraceae; genus Palsa-744. Next base: position 37,930 of record DATHPU010000010.1, on the reverse strand, counting down.
ACGAGGGCGAGGGCGCGCCCGTGATCTTCTTCCATGGCGAGCCCACGTGGTCGTTTCTGTGGCGCAAGGTGATCCCGCCGGTGCGCGACGCGGGCTTTCGCTGCCTGGCGCCGGACCTTGCCGGCTTCGGGCGCTCCGACAAGCCCACCGACATCGACTTCTACTCCTACGACCGCCACTGCGAGCTTGCCGGCTCGCTGCTGGAGGACCTCGATGTCCGCGGCGCGACCGTCGTCGTGCACGACTGGGGCGGCCCGATCGGGCTGCGCCTGGCGATCGAGCAGCGCGAGCGCATCGAGCGCATCGTGATCCTCGACACCGGCCTGTTCACCGGCCACCAGAAGATGAGCGACGCGTGGATCGCGTTCCGCGACTTCGTCGCGCGCACCGAGGACCTGCCCGTCGGCTTCCTCGTGCGCGGCGCCTGCAAGACCGACCCCGGCGACGAGGTCATCGCCGCGTATGACGCGCCGTACCCCGGCGCCGCCTCCAAGGCCGGCGCGCGCGCGTTCCCGCTGCTGATCCCGCGCACCCCCGACGCGCCCGGCGCGGAGGCGGGCCAGCGCGTGCACGCCGCGCTGCGCGAGGATCGCCGCCCGACGCTGATGCTGTGGGCCGACAGCGACCCCGTGCTGCCGCTCGCCACCGGCGAGCGCTTCGCCGAGTCGATCGGCCGCGAGAAGCCGCGCACGATCGAGGACGCGAGCCACTTCCTGCAGGAGGATCAGGGGCCGCTGATCGGCTCGCTGATCGCCGACTGGCTCACCGCCGGCTGAGCGGTCACCGGCGGACTGCCCTGGCGCCCGGCCGACCGCCGGTGGCCGTCACTCCCCCGACGACTGCGTGATGCGCTGGCGCTCCGGCGCGGGCTCCAGGCCCGGCTCCGAATGCGACGCCCGCAGCTCGTACTCACGGCGCGTGTTCGCGTCCGCGCCAGCGAGCACGCGGTCAGCCTTGATCGCGTGCGCCATGCCCTCCGCGAGTCGGCGCGGCAGCAGCGTGCCGAGCGCGTTCGTGCGCTTGGCCGACTTCGGCACCCACACGTCGACCGTGCCCAGCTGCAGCGCCTCGACGATCGCGTCAGCCACGTCGGTCGGCTCGAGGTTGGCCATGCCGCGGACCTCGCCCAGGCCGGAGCCGAGCTCCGTGTTGACGACCGTCGGCATCACGTAGCTGACGTCGATGTGCGCGTCCATCAGCCGCAGCTCGCCGCGCACCGCCTCCGTCAGGCCGACGACGGCGTGCTTCGTCGCCGAGTACGTGGCGCCGCCGGGCGCGCCGAACTTGCCCGCCTGCGAGGAGATGTTCACGATGTGGCCGCGGTCGCGCGGCAGCATGCGGTCGAGCGCGAGCTTCATGCCCAGAATCACGCCGTGCAGGTTGATGTCGATCATCCGCTGCGCGGTCAGATCGTCCTCGTCGATGAAGCGCCCCACCTGCATGATGCCGGCGTTGTTCACGAGCACGTCCAGCGGCCCCAGCTGCTCCTCGGCGACATCCAGGAACGCGCCGAAGGACGCGCGGTCGGTCACGTCGAGCTCGAACGCCACCGCGCTCGGCCCCAACTCCTGCGCCGTGAGCCTCGCCGCCTCGACGTCGACGTCGCCGATCGCCACGCGCATGCCGTGGCGCATGAGCGCCGCAGCGGTCGCGCGGCCGATGCCGCGGGCGGCGCCTGTGATCGCAGCTGTCTCTCCAGCGAGAATGCGGGGCTGCCTGGCCATGGTCTCCTCCTGACGGTGTCTGGCGAGCGAAATCTCTCCCGCAAAGCTAGCGCTTTGGCCAGCCGGCCAGCATCGAGAGAGTAGGGTGGGTGACATGCCGTTCTTCAAGTTCGAGGGGCAGCGGCTCGCCTACACGGAGTTCGGCGGCGGCCCCGCCGCGGTCACCGCCGCTGGGCGGCGGGGGCGCACCGCCAAGAGCGCGCCCGCGAACGGGCGCCCGCTGATCCTGCTGCACGGGCTGCTGCTCTCGCAGGAGATGCACCGGCCGCTCGCAGAGGCGCTGGCGGCTCGCGGCAACCGCGTGATCACGCTGGATCTGCTCGGCCACGGCCGCTCGGACCGCCCGCGCGATATGTGGCGCTACTCGATGGCCGGCTACGGCCGCCAGATCGTCGCGCTGATGGACCACCTCGCGCTCGAGCAGGCGGTGGTGATGGGCACCTCGCTGGGCGCCAACTCCGCGCTGGAGGTCGCCTCGCAGCACCCCGAGCGGCTGCGCGGGCTCGTGATCGAGATGCCGGTGCTCGACAACGGCCTGCTGTGGAGCGCGCTCACGTTCACGCCGCTGCTCGTCGCGCTGACGTTCGGCGAGCCCGCCATGAAGCTGCTGTCGCGGGTCACGCGCGCGGTGCCGCGCAAAGCGCTGCCGCACTACGGCAACGTGATGCTCGACCTCGTGCGCCAGGACCCCGGGCCCGGCGGCGCGCTGCTGCAGGGACTGTTCTTCGGGCGCATCGCGCCGCCGCGCAGCGAGCGCGCCACGTTCACCACACCCACGCTCGTGCTTGGCCACCCGCGCGACCCCGTGCACCCGTTCTCCGACGCCGGCATGCTCGCCAAGGAGATGCCCAACGCGCGCCTGCTGCAGGCCGACTCGCTCGTCGAGCTGCGCCTGCACCCCGAGCGCCTCACCAACGAGATCGCCGAGTTCGTCGACGGGGTGTGGCGGAAGTCCAGCGCAAGGCCGCGCAAACGCGCCGCCGCACGCGCGCCTCGCCAGGGCGCGAGCGCCTCGCCACGCCGCTAGGCGCCGCGCGTCAGCTCTTCGGCGGGAACAGTTCCACTTCGTTCACGTCCACGTGGCCCGGCGCCTGCGCGGTGCCCAGCGCCGACTGCGGGGCGTTGCTGATCCACAGCGTGATGAACGTGAACTGTTTGCGCGCGTCGCGCAGCTTCAGGCGCAGCTTCCGCTTCTTGGCTACCTTCGCCGAGCTCAGCGGGATCCACGCTGGGTCCGTGATCGACGCCGGCGCGGTGGTGGCATTGGCGCCGTACACCTGAACGGTCATGCCCGGCGTCGAGCTGATCAGCTGCAGCACCGCCACCTTCTGCTGGGCCTTCAGGTCGATCAGCAGGCCCTGCGCCATCTTCGGAGCCGTCGCCGGGTTCACCTGCGCGGTCCACGCGGTCGACTGGTCCTCGTCGATCGCCAGGCTCGGGTCGCCGAAGCCCGCCGCGGGGTAGCCGTACGGGTTGTACGTGCTCGCCGCGTTGGTGTCCAGCAGGATCGCCGACTGCTGCGATTCTTCGCCGGATTTGCCGGTCGTGCCCGTGCCGCTCGACGGCGTGGTGCCGGTCGTGGTCGTCGTGCTCGGGGTGCTCGTGCTCGGGGTCGTCGTCGCGGTCGTTTCAGACGCTTTCGGCGTCGCCGCCGTCAACGGGATCTTCGGAGGTTTGGTGGTGCCCGTGGGCAGCGTCGAGCCCGGCGTGGAGGTCGTCCCGGGAGCGCCAGGAGTCGTCGCCCCGGTGCCCGCGGGTGTGCTCGCGGTGGGCGCGGGAGGCGGCGCGACGGTCGCGATCACGACCGGGGCCTTGCCCGTGCCCTTCGTCAGCGCCGCCACCGCGGCGGCGGCCGCTCCGAGTACCAGCACCGTCACCACGCCCAGAATCACCGCCGCCGAGCGCCAGCCGGGCGTGCCGAGGCTGCCGGGGGCGCCGGCGCCGCACTGCAGGCACCAGTCCTGCCCGGCGGCCAGCTCCGCGCCGCACTTCGAGCAGGCGCGCACGGCGGGCGCCAGTTGCGGCGCGACCGGCGCCTGTCCGGCAGGCGCTCCGTTCGATCCATCCGGCTCCGGCTGCCCGTTCTCGGGGACGGGCGGCGAGTCGGCGAGCAACGTTGACATCGTCTCCGATTCTACCCCGACACGATCTCGCGACCCGTCGGTTGCAGCTGCTCGTCCAACTCCAGCTGCCAGTAGTAGCGCGTGAACGTCATGCCCGCGCGGAACTCGCCCACGTGCGGCTCCACACGCTCGCCCGCCGCCATGCGCACGATCAGCTCCGGGTAGCTGCGGCCGGGCAGCGTCGCGTACGCGGGCGCGGGGAACGCGCCGCCGAAGCGCGTGTTCACGTCGGTGATGCCCAGGCCGATGTCGGGGTCGCGGAACACCTGGATGGTCGCCGGCCCGCGCACCTCCAGCGCCTCCATCACCCGCCGCCCCAGCTCGATCAGCTCCTCGTCGTGCACCACCTGGCCCTTGATCGACTCTCCCCCGCGCGACTCCAGCATCGTGCGCGGGATTGCGTTCAGACAGCGGCCATCGCGGTCGCCGAGGCAGTCGATCGACAGCTCGTCGCCGCCCATCGCGCGCTGCACCATCACCGGCTCGGGGCCCGGCAGGCCCTTCGGCCGCTTCGCGCTGGGCGCGCGCTCCACGTAGTCGATGAAGAAGCGCGCCTGCGCGGGGTCGTGCGCCAGGTGGATCGAGCGCGCGCCCGACCCGCGGCGCGGCTTGACCATCACCGGGTATTCGAGCACGCTCAGGTCGTCCTGCGCCAGCAGCGTCGGCGGCGATGGCAGACCGTGGCGCTGCAACAGCACGTGGGTCTCGTACTTGTCGTACGTCGCGCGCGCAACCGCCGCGGCCGGTACCAGCGCCGGCAGCCGCTGTTCCTCCAACGCGCACGCCAAGATCTCTATATCCAAATCCGTCAGCGGCAGCACCGCGCCGACCCCGTGCTCCTCGCACAGCGCCATCAACGCGGGCACGTATTCAGGGTCGTCCATGCGGGGCACCGCCACGCGCACGTGCGCCGCGTACTGCGCGGGTGACAGCGGCGCCGGGTCGGCCACGATCGTCCTCGTCTGCGCGGCGAAGCACGACACGATGTCGTAGCGCTTGCCCGCGCCCGTCAGCAGGATCGCCGGACGGTCTCCCGCGGGCACCGCGGGGGGTCGGCCCGGACCGCCGGGCTCGCGGGCGCTCACAGCTCGCCCTCCCAGCCGCCGGCAGCGCCCTTGTACAGGTCCGAGCCGCCCAGCACCATCGCGACGGTGCGGCGCAGGATCCTCAGGTCCAGCGCCAGCGAGCGGTGCTCGATGTAGTACAGGTCCAGCTCGATCCGCTCCGACCACGGCAGCGTCGCGCGGCCGTTCACCTGCGCCCAGCCGGTGATGCCCGGCCTGATCGCCAACCGCCCGCGCTGGCGCTCGGTGTACTGCGCCACCTGCACCGGCAGCGTCGGGCGCGGCCCGATCAGCGACATCTCGCCGCGCAGCACGTTCACCAGATTCGGCAGCTCATCCAGCGACGTGCGCCGCAGCAACGCGCCCACGCGCGTGATGCGCGCGTCGTTCGCGTTGATCGCCAGGCCCGCGCCTTCGTGCTCCGCGCCGTCCACCATCGTGCGCAGCTTCAGCACGTCGAACTCGCGGCCGCGCAGGCCGCTGCGGCGCTGGCGGTAGATGACCGGGCCGGGGGTCTCCAGGCGGACCGCCAAGGCGGCGAGCGCGATCACCGGAGACGCCACGGCGAGAGCCGTCGCGGATACGACGATGTCGATGGCGCGGCGGATCACGGCGGGGATTCTCGCAGCGAGCGCGCTCGCCGCCTCAACGTGTGCCCTCCGCCGCCGTCCACGTCGCGTCGGTGCCGTGGCGCAGCCAATCCCACATTCCGGCGGCGAGCGACGCCGTGGTCAGCACGTAGTAGCGCACGATCAGCAGTGGGCGGACAGGGAGCGCGCCGGCGAGCGCAGCGGCGAGCAGCAACCCTAGCTGCAGGGCGAGCGTGACGATGTACACGTCCTCCCCGCCACCACCGCCGCCGCCGCCGAGCGCCACCAGCGCGACGTTGGCGGCCAGCGCGAGCACGTGCAGGATCGCGCTGGCGTAGCGCAGCAGGCGATGCGAGACGATCATCAGCGCGTACCCCGGCGTGTAGCCGCGCGGGGACAGCATGCCGCCGCGCAGCACGATCGGCCACGTGTGGCTCATCATGCGCCGCTTGCGCGCGAACTCGCCGCCGAGCGACGGCACCATCTTCTCGCTGGCGCGCGCCTGCGGCACGTACACCGCGCGCAGGCCGCGCTTGACCGTGTTGAACGGCAGCGACAGGTCGTGGCCCATGATCGGGTCGACCACAATGTAGGAGTCGCGGCGGGTGGCGTAGATGGCGCCGTTGCCGGCGGTGATCGACGACAGCCGCGACTCGAGCTGGCGCACGGCCATCTCGTAACGCCAGTACACGCCCTCCTGGTTGGAGCCGCCCGCCTGCGCCTGCACAAAGCGCACCTGCCCGCACGCATAGCCCACGCGCGGATCCTCGAAGGCGGCCGCGAGCGCGCGTGCGGCCTCGGGCTCCCACTGCGCGTTTGCGTCGGAGAACGCCACGATCTCGCCGCGAGCGCGCTCCACAGCAGCGTCCTGCGCGCGGATCTTGCCGCCGCGCGGCAGCTCCAGCACCAGGTCCGCGCCCGCCTCCCGCGCGCGCGCCGCCGTCTCGTCGCTGCAGCCGTCACACGCCACGATCACCTCCAGCAGCTCGCGCGGGTAGTCCAGCGCGAGCGCGTTGGCGACCTTCTCCGCGATCACCGCCTGCTCGTCGTGCGCCGCCACGATCAATGACAGCGCCGGCAGCGAGGACTCCGACGACGACTCTTTAGGGGCTCCGCCCTCCGGGCTCCGCTGGGGGGTGGCGTGTGAGCCGGATGCGGCGGAGGGGAGTACGCGGGCGAGTATCGCGAGCGCTGCGGCGTAGCCGAGCTGCGTCCACACGATCAGCCCAGACGACACCCAGAACACGACCTCGAGTGCAGCGTTCATCGCCTGCGATCCCCGCCCACCAGCAACTCGTACAGCTCCAGCGTGCGTCGCGCTATCGCCGCCCACGAATACTCGCCATGAGCTAGCTCACGCGTGCGCGCCGCCAGCCCGGCGCGCACGCTCTCGTCGTCCAGCAGCTCGCGCAGCGCGGTGCGCAACGCGCCGGCATCGCCCGCGGGGAACGTGCGCGCGGCGCCGGTCGCGGCGAGCTCGGGGAAGCCGCCAACGTCGCTCAGCAGCAGCGGCTTGCCGAACGCGAGCGCCGTGAACAGGACGCCCGACTGGTCGATCTCGCGGTACGGCAGTACCACCAGATCGGCGCGCCGGAAGTACGCCGGAAGCTCGCTGTCGCCGATGAAGCGCGGTACGAAGCGCACGCCCGGCGGCGCGGAGGCGCGCAGCGCGCTGATGTCCATCCGCGGCGCCCCAGCGATCCACAACTCCGCGTGCTCGATCCCGCGCCACGCCTCCAGCAGCAGGTCGATGCCCTTGTACGGGCGCATCAGGCCGAAGCACAGGACCACCGGCTTGTCGGTCTCGAACGGCGGGGCCGCAGACACCGGCGTTTCGGCGAGATGCTCGAAAACGCCGTGCGGGATCACGTGGATGCGCTCCGCGTCCACACCCAGCTCATCCCTCAGGCGCCGCCTGCCGTGCTCCGAGTGCACGACGATCGCGTCGAAGCGTCCGAAAAGGCGCCGCTGCGCCGCGCGCTGGCCGGGCTTCGCCTCGCGCGGCAGCACGTCGTGCGCGGTCAGCACCAGCGGGCGGCCAGCCGGCAGCAGGTGCCCGTCGATGTGCTGGACAGTCAGCCACTGGAAGTGCACGACGTCTGCGGCCTGCGCGGCGCGGCGGTAGCGCAGCATGTCGGGCACATGCTCCGCGAGCTTGACCGCGCGGCGCGCGCGGGCGTCGGGGACGCGCGCGGCGCGACGATAGAAGAACTCGCTGCGGCGGTATCCCTCGGCGGCCGCCACCGGACCGTGCGCGAAGTGGCTCGTGTACAGCTCCACGTCGGTGCCCTCCGCGCCAAGGGCGCGGCAAAGCGCGTGGTCATACGGCGGCGTGTAGGCCGAGGGGTCGACGACTTGCACTCGCATGGAGCGCAGCTACCGGCGAACCCGTCCGAGGATTTCCCGCACGAGATCCTGTGTGAGCTCTGGCATCGGACGATCGACGACAGCCACCAAGCGGCCCTTGCGTCGCTCCAGGCGCATGGGTGTTACGGGGTGCTCGACCTCGAGCCTGCCGTCAACCGCGCTCAGCTCCAGCCGCTGCCCGGCCCTGAAACCAAGCTCCTCACGGAGCAGCTTCGGCACGACGATCCGGCCGCTAGCGTCGAGCGTTGCGATCATGCCCGCCCCGCCAGCGGAGCCACGTAACGCAGAAACGGCTCGATCTCCAACGATCGCCCGGTGGCGTGCTCGACCAGCGGCATCGTGTCCAGGCGGCGCCCGAAGCGGTGCACGCGCTCGCCCAGCCAGCGCTGGATCGGCGCCACCTCGCCGCGGCGCAGATCGTCCTCGCGCGCGCCCAGCTCGCCCTCCATCGCCTCCCACAGCTGCGCCGCGATCAGGCAGCCGAGCGCGTAGCTGGGGAAGTAGCCGAAGGCGCCTGCGCCCCAGTGCACGTCCTGCAGGCAGCCGAGCGCATCCGACGGCACCTCCACGCCGAGCAGGCTGCGCATCTCCTCGCGCCACGCGTCCGGCACGTCGGTGACCGCCAGGTCGCCGTCGATCAGCGCCAGCTCCAGCTCGAAGCGCAGCACGATGTGCAGCGGGTAGGTGAGCGGGTCCGCGGACACGCGCACCAGCGACGGCTCCACGCCCACGAGCGCCGTATGCAGATCCGCGGGCGACACCGCGAAGCCGCCCGCGCCCAGTTCCACGGCGAGCACCTCCGCGAACGCGGGGCTGCGCGCGACGTGGTTCTCCCACAGCTTGCTCTGCGACTCGTGAATCGACATCGACGTGCCGGCGCCGAGGTTCGTGCGGTCGAGTGCCGTGTCGACCTGGCGCTCGTACAGCGCGTGCCCGTACTCGTGCAGCGAGCTCAGCAGCGACTCCACCTCGCCGTCGCCGTAGCGCGTCGTCACGCGCGAGTCGCCGCGGCCCACCCACGCCGTGAACGGGTGCGTCGACACGTCCACGCGCCAGCTCGCCTCGTCCACCCCCAGCCGGCGCATGACGCCCGCCACGGCCGCGCGCTGCGCGTCGACGGGCACCTCCAGCGTGCGGTGCGGCGTGCGCTCGCTCGCCTCCGCCGCCAGCGGCGGCAGCTCCCGCGCGAGCGCCCCGAACACGCGGCGCAGCTCGCTCGTGCGCAGCCCGAAGTCGTAGTCGCCCAGCAGCCCCTCGTAGCGGCTCTCGCCGTCCTCGGCCACGCACTCCCCGTACGCGCGCGCCAGCTCCACGTTGCGCCGCAGCGCCGGCACGAACGCCGCGAAGTCGTCGTCTGCGCGTGCCTGCTGCCAGATCTCCTGGCCGTCCGCCTCCGCGCGGGCGCGCTCCACCGCCAGCTCGTCCGGCACGCGGCGTGCGCGCTCCCAGTCGCGGCGGGCGACGCGCACGATGTCGCGGTCGATCTCGCCGAGCTCCTGCGTCTGCGCCGCCGCGTCGATCTGCTCCAGCCACTCTCCTATCTCCGCGGAGGTCGCGCGCTCGTGGGTCAGGCGCGCGAGCGTGCCCAGCTGCTGCGCCCGCGCCGCCGCGCCCTCGGCGGGCATCATCACCAGCTGGTCCCACCCGGCGAGCATCCCCACCGCGGTGAGATCCGACAGCTCGGCCATGCGGTCGCGCAGTTGTTCGAGTGCCTGCATGCGCTAGAGGGTATGCATGGCAGCCGTCGCCGGCATGCCCGCCGGTCGCGGCCCGTGAAAGTAGGGTCCCGCTGTGCCCGAGATCGAGCTCAGCTACTGCGTCGTCAACACCTCCCAGCGCGCGCTGCTGCTGCGCGGGCTCGATGCGATCGCGCGGGATCGCCAACAGCTGCCGTTCGCGACTGAGGTGCTCGTGCTCGACAACGGCTCACGCGACGGCTCCGCCGAGGCGGCACGCGAGCACCCGACGGTCGACGAGACGATCGCGCTGGACGAGCGCCGCGGCAAGGCGCTGAACGACTCCGAGCTGCTGCGACACGCGCGCGGGCGCTACGCGCTGCTGCTCAACGAGGACTCCGAGCTGCGCCCCGGCGCGACGCTCGCGCTGTGGCAGGCGCTGCAGGAGCGCCCGCGGGCGGCGTGCGCGGGCGCGAAGCTGCTGCGCCCGGACGGCCGCGAGCAGGCGTGCGCGTGGCGCTTTCCCACGCTCGCCACCGCGCTCGCGGGCGCGCTGATGCTGCATCGCCTGTACACCGTTCAGAGCACCGGCGAGCGCGTGCGCGACGTCGACTGGTGCCAGTCCTCCGCGCTGCTCGTGCGGCGCGAGGCGGCCGCGCAGGTGGACTACCTGGACCCCGACTTCTTCGTCTACTCCGACGAGGTCGACTTCGCGCGGCGGCTGCGCGACGCGGGCTGGCGCAGCGTGTACGTGCCGGAGGCGGTGGCCGTCCACCACGAGCAGCTGTCCACCGGCGCGCTGCCCGAGCGGCGGATCGTCGAACTGTCCCGCGGACGCGACCTGTACATGCGCAAGCACCACTCGGCGCTGCAGGCGCGGCTCGTGCGCTGGCTGACCGCCTGGAGCTACGCGCTGCGCGCGCTCGCCGCGCCGGCGCTGCCCGGCCACGACGCGCGGCGCTACCGGCTGCACGTGGCCGCCGCGCTTCACCCCGAGCGCGGCGAGGGGCTGCGCGAGGCGGCTGCCGCGTACAACCGCGAAGCGCGCGGCTAGGGTGGAACGGGGAGCCAGTCCGGGGTCGCGGGCCCGGAGGCCGACGCGGGAGACTACGGTCGCTCGGCGAGCTCCGCCACGAGCGCGTCCACGACCGTCGCGTCGAGCTGCGAGCCGACGACCCTGTGCAGCTCCTCGCACGCCTCCCGCGCTGAGCGGGCTGGTCGGTACGGCCGGTCGGTGACGATCGCGTCGTAGGTGTCACAGGCGGCGATGATGCGCGCCGCCAGCGGGATCGCCTCGCCGGCGAGGCCGTCGGGATAGCCGCCGCCGTCCCAGCGCTCGTGGCTCGCGCGCACCGCAGGCGCGAGGTGCGCGAACGCGTCGATGCGCCCCACCAGCTCGCCGCCGATCGCCGCGTGGCCGCGCATCACCACCCACTCCTCGTCCGTCAGCGGGCCCGGCTTCTGCAGGATTTCGTCCGGCACCGCCACCTTGCCGAGGTCGTGCAGCATCGCCGCGTAGCGCACGTCGCGCGCCTGCGCGTTCGACAGGCCGATCCGCAGCGCCACGCGCTCGGACAGCACCGCCACGTCCTCGCCGTGACACGCCGTGTAGTCGTCCTTCGCCTCGACCGTGCTCGTCAGCGCCGCCAGTGCCGTCGTGAACGCGCCCTCGAGATCCGCCACCAGGCGCGCGCGGTGCACCGCCACGCCGAAGCTCGTCGCGATCGCCTCCACCAGCACCGCGTCGGCCTCCGCCAGCGCGCCGGGGTCGGTCGCCTCGATGTTCAGCACGCCCCATACGGCGCCATCCACGAGCACCGGCACCGCCAGCTCCGAGCGCGGGTCCGTCTTCGGGTCGCGCACGATGTAGTCGGGGTCCGAGCGCGTGTCCGACACCAGATGCGTGTGTCCCGAGCGCGCCACCTTGCCGTTGACGCCCTCCGACACGGACTGCTCGGTCAGCAGGAACTCCGTCATCACCTCCGCCAGCGGGCCGCGGCCCGCGACCAGCCGCAGCACGCCGTCGGCGTCGAGGCGCTGGATCGCCGCGAGGTAGAACGCGAACGTCTCGTGCAGCTCGTCCACGACCAGCTGCGCCAGCTCCTCGATCTCGCTCTTGCTCGCAAGCCGCGCCGTCAGCCGCGCCGCGAGGCGCAGCTGCTCGCGCAGGTATGCCACCTCGCCGGTCTCGGCCATGCTCTTGACGCGCGCGTCAGCACGGTGGCGGCGCAGCGCCTCGGCACGCCTACGGCGCTCCTTGGCTCCCGCAAGGGTTGGGGGCTTGGCGGTTAGCTCGGGCACAACAGGGCAGGCATCGGCCGTAAATGTCGCTTTCTTGAGCCAAATAATCGACTGTTCTAGACACGCGCCGGCTCGTGTCGATCCCAGACAGCCGTCAGCGAGCGCTCAGACGTCCTTCAGTGGATCCTCGGAGTAGGCCTCGACGTCGCCGTGCCGGGAGCGAAACGCGACCACGCGCCCGCGGGCGTCGGCCACGAGCGCGGCGGCCTGCGCGCGCTCGTGCGGGTGGAAGAAGCGGGTCAGCAGCAGCGCCGCCGGGACCAGCGCGAGCCATGCCACGCGCAGCGCGAGGCCCGCGAGGCCGCTGCTCGGCAGCAGCAGCTCGCCGGAGAGCGCCACCGCGAGCAGGACCGCCGCCAGCTGCGCCAGCCGCAGCCATTCGAAGCCCACCTTGAACAGGCGGCGCGTCAGCAGGTACATGACCACGAGCATCGCCACGTACGCGCCGCACAGCGCGATGCCCGCGCCCGCGATGCCCAGCCCGGCGCCGCTGTGCGGCACCAGCACCAGCAATAGCGCCACGTTGACCGCCAGCCCGGCCGCGCCCGCTGGGAAGTTGCGCGAGGTGACGCGCGCGCGTCCGGCGATCGCGACGAACACCAGGTACAGGCCGTACAGCGCCCACCCGAGCGCCAGCCACGGCAGCGCGCGGTACGCGTCGAAGTACCTGTGGGCGGCGAGCAGCCGCACCATCCAGCGGCCGAGCAGCTCCACCGCGCACACGACCACGCCGGTGGCGAGCGCGTAGTAGGTGGTGACGAGCGAGTACAGCCGCGCCGCGCGCTCGTCGCTCGCGATCGAGTACGCCAGCGGCGGCCACGCGTACTGGAAGCCGCGCACCGCCACGAACACCACCGTCGCGAGCTTGATCGCGATCGCGTACTCGCCCGCGGCACCACGGGAGAACGCGCGGTAGAGATACAGGCGATCGGCGACCTGCAGCGCGTACACGCTCGCGTCCGCCGGCACCGTCGGCAGCCCGAAGCGCAGCATCGCGCGCAGGTCCGCGACGCGGACGCGCAGCGACACGCGCCGGCGCAGCACCCACCACAAGCCCAGCACGACCAGCGCCGAGGCGCCGAAGTTGCCGAGCAGGAGGCCGCGCGCGCCCTGGTTTGCGAACACCACAAGCGCGACCGTGAACGCGACCGTCATCGCGACGTTGGCGCCCGACGCGTAAACGTAGGCGCGCGCGCGCTCGTCCACACGCAGCTGCGCGTAGGCCATCTCCAGGTTGGTGAACGCCCACAGCCCCAGCACCGCGCAGTCGAGCAGCAACGGGTCTTCGAAGGGCAGCACCACGCGCGACAGCGGTCCCGCGAACGCAACCGCCGCGAGCGACGCCACGGTCGTCGTCCACGCGACCGTCGCCGTCGCCGTGCGCGCGATCCGCTCGCGCCGCGCCTGGTCCTCGTCGTCGAAGTAGAAGCGGATGAACGCCTCGCCCACCCCCACGCGCAGCAGGATGCTCGCGAGGATCACCGCCGTAAGGAGTGTTTCCGCGACGCCGTACGCTTCCGTGCCGAGGTGGCGCGTGTACAGCGGCAGCGTCAGCAGCGCGAGGCCCTTCGCGACTATGTCCCCGAACTGGTACGCCGCGCCGGTCGTGATCAGGCGCTTGAGGTAGCCGAGCACGGCTCAGACGCTACTGGCCGGCACACCCGCCGCGCCGGCGGCCGCGGTCGCGTCGGCGTCGGCAGGCGAGGCGGAGGGCTCGCCGCGCGCGAGCGCCACGCCGAGCGCCAGCAGCGTCCACGTGAACGGGTCCTCGAGGAAGTCCGCGTAGACCCACGTGTGCAGCACCAGCGCCGCGAAGCACGCCGCGATCGCGGTCCTCGGCGGCGAGCGGCCAGCGCCGCGGAACAGCACCGCGAACGCCGCCGCCAGCAGCGCCACGTAGACCGCCAGTCCCACGATCCCCTGCTCGGCGGCGACCGTTATCGGGATCGTGTGCGAGGCGGAGGTCGCGTTCTCGCTGCTCGCCGCCGCCGCCTTGCTGTGCCGTTTGTACTCGGTTTCGAACGAGCCCGAGCCGTAGCCCTCCAGCGGCCGCTCGGCGAACAGTTCGAGGCCTTTGGACACCAGCGTGGTGCGCCCGCTGGTGGCGTTGCTGGCCGAGCCGCTGGAGCCCTTCAGGCCGAAGTGCAGGCTCGCAGGCGCGAGCAGCACGACCGCCGCGGCGAGCGCCAGCAGCCCGCCGGACACATACAGCGTCGCCCGCCAGCCCCAGCACCAGGCTCCCAGCACCGCCAGCCCGAGCAGCAGCGCCGCGATGCTCGACTGCGAGAAGCTCGTCACGAGCCCGGCCAATAGCCACGCCAGCACGGCGGCGCCGGAGAGCAGCTCGCGGCGGCCGCCCCGCTGGCCGCGGGTGAGCACGACGGCCGTCAGCGCGATCATCACCAGCGCCAGGAAGCGCCCGTAGATGCTGGGGTCGAAGAACACGGAGTTGACGCGGAAGTAGTTGTCGTACTGGTCCGCCGCGACCACCTTCGGGTTCAGGAACAGCGCCTTGCGGTAGTACTCGACGAAGCCCACGCCCGCGAACAGCACCGCCAGCACGACCGCCATGCCGAGACAGCGCACGAGCAGGCGCCGCGTCCAGCGCACGTCGCGTAGCAGCAGGAACAGCAGCGCGAACGGCACGTAGAAGAACGCGATGTTCTCCGCCGCCTTGGCGCGATCGCCGGAGTACAGCGTCTGCAGCGCGTACAGGCCGACCGTGGCCAGCAGCAGCCATTCGACGCCGCGCGGGGTCGCCCACGAGGCCGGGCTCGTGAGCGAGACACGCCCCCGGGCTCGCGCAGGCGCATCCCGGTGAAGCAGCTGTGGAAGCAGGTGCGCGAGCGTGCCCGCCGCAACGACCAGGTAAAGCGGGATCAGCAGGTTCACCGTCCTGCCATCGGCGGAGATCGGCACCCTGAAGGGGAGCGCGCAAAAGGCCAGCAGCGGGAAGGCTTCGTTGTGACGGCGCATGAGAACCGCGAGTGCCGCGGTGACCACGAGCACCCCGACGAGCCCTCCTGCGACCGCCAGGGCGCTCACGGCTTCACCAGCGCGAAGCTCCGCGGCAGCAGCACCTGCTGGCCGCGGCCCTGCAGCCGTACGCCGACGCGGTATTCGCCCGGCGGCGCGAGCCGGCCTTCGGTGTCCGGCACGAGGATGCTGCGCCCGTCGGGCGTCACGATGTGGCCGTAGCGCCTGGCGGTGCCGCGGCGCCCGCTCCAGCGCAACGAGAGATCTTTGTAACGCGGCGCCGGGTAGTTGCGCACGAGCGTGGCGACGGTGTTGCCGGAGGCGTCGATGATCGTGACCGTCACGTCTTCCGCGTTGGCCAGCTTGAACGAGATCGCCTCGAGCTTCGTGTGACCGCCCGGATATGGCGTGAACGCGTTCGCCAGTTTGTAACTGTGCACAGCCGTCGGCGTGTGCTTGAGCCGCTGCGTGATCAGGAACGCCGCGAAGCAGGCGAGCACCAGCAGCGCGAACACCGTTCGCGCCAGTGGATCGCCGCCCGGAGCCGATGCGCGGGCACGAGCGCGCCCGTCATCCTCCGCGGCGGCGGCCTCAGTCAATCCCAACCGCCAAGCGCGAAGCGCTCGACCGTGTCGGAGCGCAGTCCCAGCCGCAGCGTCTCGAGCGACAGCACGTCGGCCGGGGCGATGTTGCCGAGGTTGCACTCCGTGCCGAAGCGCTTCAGGAGCCACACCTGCTGCGCGCGCAGCGGCGCCTCGAAGATCAGGCGCTCGGGGTCGATCGCATGCACGATCTCGTCGATCAGGCCGGTGCGCACCTCGCCCGTGGCGCGGTAGATGCCGGCGGTGCCCGACTCGCGCGCCTCGGCGATCACCTTCCACGCGCCCGCCTCGAGGTCGCGTTCGATCTGCTCCACCCACACGTACGGGGCCATGATGAAGTCCGTGTCCTTGCTGCCCACCTCCGCCAGCACCGTGAACTCCCCGGCGAGCCGTTCGATCAGCTCGCGCTTGACCTGCGGCTCCAGCGGGATCGTCCCGTCGGAGACCTCCACGTGGCGCAGCCCCAGCTCGCGCAGCCACGCGATCAGCCCGTCCACGCGCCCCTGGCGGATCGCCAGCTCGGTGAGCGTGCCGCCGAGCACGACCGGGATGCCGGCGTCCGCGTAGCGCTCGAGCTTGCGCTGCAGGTTGGCGCTGACCATAGCCGTCCCCCAGCCGAGCTTGACGATGTCCACGACGTCGCCCACCACCTCCAGCAGGTCGTCGACCGCCGCGACCGACAGGCCCGTGTCGATCACGTGGGTGATGCCATGCTCGCGAGGCTTGGCAGAGCGCGGCGGGATGTCGAGAAAGCCGGCTATGGGGTCGAGGCTTCCCGTTCCCTGTCAGCGCCCGCGATCACCACCACGCTCGCCGACGACGCCAGCGCGGTCACGGCCGCTTCGATTGGAAGCACGTGCGAGATCGACAGCGAGCTGGCGACACCTTCCGCTTCAGCCTGGTGGCCGCTGGTGTACTCGACCACGCTCACCTGTCCTGAGCCGGGCGGTTTGCCGGTCAGCGCGGTCGCCTGCGAGTAGCCGGTCTGCTGCAGCGCGATCGCGGTCCGGTGCGCGAGGCCTTCCGCTTCCGTGGCGTTCAGCACAGCAACGTTCAGTTCGGCCGGGCTGACCGTCGGCGCTTTCGGCTTGTGCGCTTTGTGCGACGTGTGTTTCGCGGGCGTCGTGCTGTGCTGCGTCGTCGGGGTCGATGCCGTGCGTTCCGGTTTGCCGCCTTTGGAGCCGCCGAGCGAAATCACGGCGACCACAGCCGCGGCGACCACCACGACGGCCACCGCCGCGACGATCGCGATCAGCCTGCCGCGCGAGCGCTTGGCGGCGTAGATCGACCTGCCCTCGAGCGGCGGCGGAGCGGCCTGCCGCGGCGCCGCTGCCGCCCTGGCCGGCGACGCCTGCACGCCGGCGAGCGTGCCGGCGACAGCGCCCGCGCCCGCGACCCGCGGCGCCGGCGGTGGCGGTGGCGGCGGGCTGGGGGCACGGGGCGAGACGACGCCGGGCGGGGACATGCCGGCCGCCGCGGCAACCGTTGCGGGAGCCGGCGCCCCCGGAGCCGCCGGCTCCAGCGAGCGCGGATCGCCCGAGCCTGGCACCGTGGCTCCGGGCGGCTGCTGACGCTGCGCCGCCGCGGCCGCCGACGCGGGCGCGCCCACCGGCGGCGTCTGCGAGGCGGGGGAGCCGGGCGCGACGGGCTGGCCCGGAGTCGGAGGCTGTGAAACCGGCAGCTGGCCGGGGGTCGGCGCACGCGGCGGCGCGGGCGGCTGGCCGGGCGCCGCCGTACCGGGCACGGGGATGCCCGGAGCGGCCGCAGGCGCACCCGCCGCCTGCGCCACCGCTGCGGCGGGCGCAGCGACCGTGCCGACCGGTGGAACGGGAGTACCGACGACACGCGTCGCCGGCGGAGCGCTCGCCGCGAGCGCCGCGCCGGCGGGGACCGCACGCGGCGCCGGCCGCGCCATCTGCGCGGGGCTCTGCTGCTGAACGCGCACCGCCGCTGCGCTGCTGACGCGCTGCTCGAGGTCAGCGGCGCGCTCGGGCGCACGGCCAGCCCACTCGCGCAGGCGCTTGAGCTCGCGCGCCTGCGAGAACACCAGCAGCGACAGGATCGCGATGCCGACCAGGGCGACGAACGCCGCGATCGCGCCGATCTGGGTGAACGTGCTCGAGAGCGAGAGCGCGAACGGCAGGGAGGTCATGAGTTGGGGGAGTGTACGAGGGGCGCAGGCGCATCGCGGCGGTTGAGCTCGCGATCGCCGTCGGCGGTGGCCGGCGGCGGGTCCTCGGAGGAGGCCGCCGGCGGCGGGTCCTCGTCGGACGGCGGCGCCACGGGAGCGCCGCGGCGCGCGGCCGCGAGCTCCGACACCTTCGCCGCCAGGCCCGCGGCGTCCCCCTCGAGCACCAGCAGGCCGATCTCGGCGAACATTGACTCGACCGCGTCCTGCCCCAGCGGCTCGCGCTCCGCCAGCACGATCTTCTCCGCCTCGGTCGCCCGCCTGCGCTCGTACGCGTTGAACAGCTCCTCGTGCAGCTTCTCACCGGGCCGGCGCCCGACGATCTCGATGTCGATGTCGCGGTCGGGATCGAGGCCCGACAGGTCGATCATCGCGCGTGCCAGATCCATGATGCAGACCGGTTCGCCCATGTCGAGCACGAACACCTCGGCGCCGCGCGAGTCGCGCGCGGACGCAAGCGAGCCGGAGCGGATGATCAGCTGCACGGCCTCGGGGATCGTCATGAAGTAGCGCGTCATGCGCTCGTCTGTCACCGTCACGGGGCCGCCGCGCTCGATCTGGCGGCGGAAGATCGGCACGACGCTGCCGGAGGAGCCGAGCACGTTGCCGAAGCGCACCGCGTTGTAGCGCGTGCCAGGCCAGCGCGCGGCGGATGCCTCCAGCGCGAACTCGGCGAGCGCCTTGGAGGCGCCCATCACGGTCGCCGGCGCAACCGCCTTGTCGGTCGACACCAGCACGAAATGCGCGACGCCCGTCTCGCCCGCGATGTGCGCGACCACGCGCGTGCCGATCGAGTTGTTGCGCACGGCCTCCACCGGGTTGGCCTCCATCAGGCCGACGTGCTTGTAGGCGGCGGCATGGAACACGATCGTCGGGTGGTGCTCGTCGAAGACCTCGCGCATGCGCTCCTCCTCCTTGCAGTCGGCGAGCACCGCGGCGAGCATCGACGCCGGCACGTGCCGTTCGTCTTCGAGCTCGCGCTGAATCGAGAAGAGGTTGTCCTCGGCGTGGTCCAGCAGCACGATCCGGTGCGGCTCCACGCGCGCGATCTGACGGCACAGCTCCGAGCCGATCGAGCCGCCCGCGCCCGTCACCAGCACCGTCTCGCCGGCCAGGTACGCGCCGACGCGCTCGAGCTCCATGATGACCGGCTCGCGGCCGAGCACGTCCTCGACGCGCACCTCGCGCATCTGGCGCGCGAGCGCGCCGCGCGTCTGCAGCAGCTCGAACACGGTCGGCAGCGTGCGCACGGGGATGCCGCGCACGCGGCACTCGCGCACGATGCGCGCCCGCGTGGACCCCGGCGCGGAGGGGATCGCGATGATCACTTCGTCGGGCTCGGCCTCGTCGAGGATTCGCGGCAGGTCGCCCTCGGTGTTGCCGCGCACGCGCAGCCCTTCGATGCGAAGCCTGCGCTTGGCGGGGTCGTCGTCGAGGAAGCCAAGGGGCACGAGTCCGAGGTCGCGGTTGCGCATCATCTCGCGCGCCACCAGCCGCCCGCCCTCGCCAGCGCCGGCGATCAGCACCGAGCGCTGGTCGCGGCGCAGGCCGCCGAACGCCGCCAGCGGCCGGCGCTCGTACACGGTGCGCGCCAGCGCGCGCACGCCCACCAGGAACACCAGCGACAGCAGCGCGAACAGCACGATCACGGTGTCGGGGAGCACGACCGCCACCGCCGCCGCGTGGCCGGGCGAGCGCTCAGACTCGATGTACTGGTGGACCGGGCGCAGGATCTCGATCGCGGTCACTGTCAGCAGCACGATCAGCGCCACCGCGAGCACCACCGCCTCGTAGTCGCGCTGTCCGGCGTAGCGCCAGCGGCGCTGGTACACGCGCGCCACCACCAGCACCGGCAGGCTGCCCGCCAGCACCCACCAGATCGTGTCGGAGCGCAACTCGGAGTAGTGCGACGGCAGCTTCGTGGTGAAGCGCAGCTGGAAGGCGAGGTAGTATGCGAATGCGACCAGCGCCCCGTCCACTGCGAGTTGCGGCAGCGAGTGACGGTGGAGGGGTAGGGCCGCCGAGCGGATCCGTCGGCGCATTGATCAGATTGTAAGCCCCGATCCCCGTACCGGCCCGCCAGCCGGTCACGGGCGGCGGTCAGCCGCGCACGGGCGAGAGCAGCAGCTCGACCAGCACGCGCGGGTCGCGGCGCACCCGGGGCGGCGCCTCGACACGCGTGCGGCCGCCCAGCTCCAGCTGCTCGGGGTCCTCGAGCATGCGCAGCCGCCGTTCGTCGATCAAGCGTTCGTCGACCGCGCCCAGGCGGCCCTGGAACGTCGTGTAGACGGGCGTGCCCAGCGCGACCGCCTCGCGGTTCATCGTGCCGCCGGCGGAGATCACGAGGTCGGCGTATGCGATCAGCGACTGCGCGTCGATGGCGTGCTCAGGCACGATGAAGCCGGGCACGCGGGCGAGCTCCGCGCGCTGTGATGCCACGCGCGGGAGCACCACCACCTGCGTGCCGTCCGCTGCCGCCGCGACGGCCAGTCGGTGCAGCACGCGCGCGAACAGGTCGTTCTCGAAGCGGTGGTAGAGCGACACCGTCGGCGGCGTGCGCACGACCGCGAGACCGCGATCGGGGTCCAGCCCGAGCTCCGCCAGCACCGCCCCGTCAGGCTCGAAGTCGGCCAGGTAGTACTCCTCCTTCAAGCCCTCGTACGCGCGCACCTTGCCCTTCGCGCCGTAGCGCTCCAGGCGCTGCGGCGGGATCGCGTCGGGCACCACCACCGCACGCGCCAGACGGCAGTTGACGTTGTGCTGCACGGTCGCCCACTCGTAGTCGAACATCGTCGCACTCGGAATGCGCAGCACCGCGGCGGCGACAGTCACGTCGTTCGAGCCGTGGCCGAGCGCCATGTCGAAGCGTCCGGCGGCGCGCTGCTCGGCGCGCGCCCAGCGCACGAGCGCCGCCGAGCGCGATGCCAGGCCGACCGCCTTCGCGCCGAGCCGCTCGCCGCGATGATGGCCGATCTGGGTATGCGCGACGCCCAGCCGCTCGCACAGCTCGATCGTCTGCGCGAAGTCGCGCGCGGTCACGCGCACGTCGTGGCCGTCCGCGCGCAGGCGCTCGATCACCGGGCGCATGACCAGCACGTGCGGGCTGTTGGTGAGGTCGATCCAAACGCGCATGCGCAGAGACGCTAACGATCCGCGGCGATCGGCCCCGGATCACCGCTATCGTTGGCCGGCCTTGCTGGTCCTCGCCTCGATATCCGAAACGCTAGTCAACGAAACCTCGCACTTTGTGCGCGACGCCGGGCTGCCGGGAATCTTCGCGCTGATGGCGATCTCCAGCGCCTGCATCCCGATCCCGTCAGAGGTCGTGATGCTGTTCGCCGGCTTCGCCGTCGCCGACCCCGGCCAGAGCGCCTCCCACCACCATCTGACGATGGTCGGCGTCGTGCTCGCGGGGCTGCTCGGCACGATGCTCGGCTCGTGGGTCACCTACGGGATCGGCCGCGGCGGACGTCTGGAGCTGTTCGAACGCCACGGCGCGAAGCTGCACATGGGCCCCAGCCAGATCCAAAAGGGCGACGAGTGGTTCCAGCGCCACGGCGAGGCCGCCGTCCTGTTCGGCAGGGTGATACCGGTGGTGCGGGCGTTCATATCGCTGCCCGCCGGCGTCGCCAGGATGCCCATCGGCCGCTTCACGCTGTTCTCGTTGATCGGCACGGTCCCGTGGGTGCTGGGGCTGGCGCTGGCCGGCCACGCGCTCGGCGGCGACTGGACGAGCGTGCGCAAGGGCTTCGAGTACGTCGACTACGTGGTCGTCGCGCTGGCCGTCGCCGGCATCGCCTACTGGCTCGTGCGCAGGCGCCGGGCGCGGCGCGACCCGGCGACCGATGCCGTCGGCTGACCAAGCGCTGCCGCTTCGCCACGCGATCGCGCTCGGCCTGCTGCAGGGCCCCGCCGAGCTCCTGCCGATCTCCTCCTCCGCCCACACCACGCTGGTCCCGTGGCTCGCGGGCTGGCCCTACGCGCGCCTCGCGGGAGAGCAGCGCAAGTCCTTCGAGGTCGCGCTACACGCCGGCGCCGGCGCCGCGCTCGCGATCCACATGCGCGGGCAACTGCTGCGCGACGCCGCGCGCGTGGACCCGCGCCGCGCCGGCGTGATCGCAGCGGCGCTCGCGCCTCCAGCGCTCGCGGGCTACGCGCTCGGGCCCGCAATCGAGCGACGGCTCGGCGGACCGCGCTCGATCGCCGCCGGGCTCGCCGCCGGCGCCGTGGCGATGGCTGTCGCCGACCGTCGCGTCGCCCGCACAAACGACAGCGCCACCGCGGATGACAACGGGGCGTGCAGCGCCGGCGGCCCCAGCGGGCGCGCGCAGGAGGACGCCACCGCCCGCGACGGGCTCGCGCTCGGGCTCGCGCAGACGGCCGCGCTGATCCCGGGGGTCTCGCGCAACGGCGCCACACTCAGCGCCGCGCGGGCGCGCGGCTTCGCCCGCGCGGACTCGCAGGCGCTGTCCTGGCACGCGGGCCTGCCGATCATCCTCGGGGCGAGCATGCTCCAGGGCGCACGCATGCGACGCCGCGGCGTTCCCCGCGAGCAGCGCGCGGCGCTCGCAGTGGGCGGCATCTGCGCGTTTGCCTCGACGCTGGCGGGCGCGCGGCTGCTGACTCGCCCGCTGCACGAGGGCGGTCCCCTGTGGCCGTACTCGCTCTACCGCTGCGCCCTCGCCGCGATCGTCGTCCGCCGCCACCGCCGCGAGCGCGGCGGGCGCGCACAATAGACGCGGTGACTCCTCTCGGAACCATGATCGGCGGGCGCTACCGGCTCGACGCCGAGATCGGGCGGGGCGGCATGTCGACCGTCTACAGAGCCTTCGACACGGTGCTCGAACGGCCCGTCGCGATCAAGCTGATGCACCGCGAGATCGCCGCCGACTCCGACCAGCTGGAGCGCTTCAGGCGGGAGGCGCGCTCGGTGGCGCAGCTCAACCACCCGCACGTGGTGACGGTGATCGACGCCGGCGAGGAGGGCGCCCCCGACGGCGCGCAGCCCGGCGACGGCGCTGCGGGCACGCCGTACATCGTGCTCGAGTACGTCGACGGCGAGACGCTCAAGGACGTCATCCGCCGCGAGGGGCCGCTCGAGATCCCACAGGCGCTCGCCTACGCGATCGAGATCGCGCGCGCGCTCGGCGCCGCGCACGAGCGCCAGATCGTGCACCGCGACGTCAAGCCACACAACGTGCTGATCAGTGAGGAAGGCGGCGCCAAGATCACCGACTTCGGGATCGCGCGCTCGCTCGACGAAGAGGGCCTGACGATGGCCGGGCGCGTGCTCGGCACGACCGACTACGTCTCGCCCGAGCAGGCGCTCGGGCAGCCGGTCACGGGGCAGTCCGACCTGTACTCGCTCGGCGTCGTGCTGTTCGAGATGCTCACCGGGCAGGTGCCGTTCCACGCCAGCACGCCGGTGGCGGTCGCGATGAAGCACGTGCGCGAGGACGTCCCCGACGTGCAGCGGCTGCGCCCCGGCATCTCCGCGGCCACGGCGGCGGTGGTCGAGCGCGCGGTCAGCAAGGACCTCACCCGCCGCTACCAGGACGCCGCCAGCATGGTCGCGGACCTCGAGGAGGTGCTCGCTCTCGAGGCCGCGAGATCTGGCCAGGCGACCGGTGAGGTGACGAGCGTGCTGCGCACGCTCCCCGCGCCCACCAGGCGGCGGCTGCCGTGGCGCATGCGCCATCCCGCGCGCTGGGCCCTGTCGCTCGTGCTGCTCGCCGCGATCGTCGCGATCGTGCTCACGATCGCCGCCGGCGAAACGCACCGCGGCGCGGGACAGCCGCCGGACGTCGACGCGCACGCGGGCCTGGAGCCGGTGCAGCTCGGCCAGGCCGCCGCGCGCTCCTACAACCCGTTCGGCACGGGCCCCGAAAACCGCGACCTGATCGGCAACGTCGTCGACGGCGACCCGAGCACCACCTGGAGCACCGAGCAGTACTACGACGAGACGCTGCGCAAGAGCGGCGGCGTCGGCCTCGGCATCTACCTGGACGCCGCGCCGCGGGTGCTGGCGAAGGCGCTCGAGATCCAGACGACCACCCCCGGCTTCGCCGTGCAGGTGTACGCCGCCGACCACATCGACCTCGAACTGCCATACGGCAGCTCGACGCCGCTCGCCGCGCGCGGCTGGCAGGGACCGGTGGGGTCCAGCGCGGACGTGCACAACGGCGAACGCATCGCGCTCGCGCTGGCCGGGAAGGCGCATCGCTACTACCTCGTGTGGCTGACCTCGCTGCCGCCGCACGCGGAGTCGGCGACTATCGCCGAGCTGACGCTGTTCAAATAGCTCCGTGGCGCTGCGTCAGAGGCCGTATACGCGCAGGCGCGCATGGCGCTCGAGCGCCAGCCGGCACAGACGGTCCACCAGCCGCGGGTAGGGGACGCCCGAGGCCGTGAGCAGCTTTGCGTAGACGCTCGTCGGCGTGAAGCCGGGCATCGTGTTCAGCTCGTTGACCAGCACACGCTCGCCGTCGACGAAGAAGTCGACCCGCGCGAGGCCCTCGCAGCCGGCCGCGAGGAACGTCCGCAGCGCCAGCTCGCGGACGTGCTCGCGGGCGCTCGCGGAGATGCCAGCAGGGATCCGCAGCTCCATCCCATCGGGCTCGTACTTCGCGCCGAAGTCGTAGAACTCCCCGGAGAACACGATCTCCCCGGGCTCGAACGCGACCGCCTCCACGCCCGCGCGGCGGCGCTCCTCGGGCATGCCGAGCACGCCGCACTCGATCTCCACGCCGCTCGCCAGCGCCTCGACGATGACCAGGCCGTCGTGGCCAAACGCCTGCTCGATGGAGCCCGCGACGCCATCCCCCGAATCAACCTTGACGATGCCCACCGACGAGCCGAGATGCGCGGGCTTGACGAACACGGGCAGCCCCAGCTCGGCGACCTCCGCCAGCACCTGCTCGCGCTCCGCGACGAAGCGCTCCGCGCGAACGCCCACGTAGTCCACCTGGGGGACGTCCAGCGCGGACATCAGCTGCTTGAACATCACCTTGTCCAGGCACAGCGCGGATGCGGCCACGCCGGAGCCGACGTAGGCGACGTCGAGCGCCTCCAGCAGGCCCTGCACGACGCCGTCCTCGCCATGAGGGCCATGCAGCGCCGGGAACGCCACGTCCACCCCGAGCAGCCCGCCGCCGGGCGAGACGCTCAGCGTCCGCCCGTCGCGGCGCCACACGCCGTCGCGGCCGATCTCCACCCACACGACCTCGTGCCCGGCGCTGGCCAGGCCCTCGCGCACGGCCTGGCCCGAGGACAGCGACACGTCGTGCTCGGAGGAGCGCCCGCCGGCGATCACGGCCACGACCAGCTGCCCGCCGGGCGCGAGGTCCGGCATGTCGACGCCGCCGGTCATCCGGCCGCGGGCGGCTGTGCCGGCGGAGTCGGGGGTGTGGTCGTGGTGGTGCTCGTCGTCGTGGTGGTCGGGGTGGTCGTCGTGGGCGAGCCGAGCATGCCGACGACGAGCGTCACCGTCGTGCCCTTGCGCGCCTGCGTCGCGGCCGCGGGCGTCTGTTCGAGCACCACGCCGACCTGCGCCGGTTCGCTCGTGGCGCGCAGTTGCACCGTGGACTTCAGGTGGGCCTGCTTGAGCGCGGCCGTGGCCGCCACTTCGGTCGCGCCCACGACGTTCGGGACTTCGACTTCCTTGGGCGCCTGCGCGACCGTCAGTTCGACCTTCGTGCCCGCCTTCACCGAGCTGCCGGTGGTCGGCGACTGCGCGAGCACGGTGCCCGCGGGCTGCGAGCCGGAGACCTTCTTGGTGACCGTGCCCACGCCCAGTTCGTCGTTGGTGAGCGTCGCTTCGGCTGCTTCCAGCGTCTGCCCGGTCACGTCGGGCACGTGCACGGGCGCAGGGCCGCTGGAGACGACCAGCGTGATCACGCGGCCTTCCTGGACCTCCGTTTCGGCGGGCGGCTCGGTGGCGATCACGCGTCCCGCTTCGACCGTCTTGGAGGCTTCCGTCTTCGTCTTCGTCTTCAGGTGGGCTTTGTGCAGCCGTGCCTCGGCCTGCGCGGCGGTGAGATTGGTGACGTCGGTCAGCGGCACGTTGGCGGGGCCCTCCGAGACGACGATGCCGACGCGCGAGCCCTTCTTCGCGGCGCTCCCCGCGGCCGGCGTCTGACGGATCACGAGACCGCTGGAGAAGCTCACGCTGGGAGCCAGCGAGGGTTCGGGGTTCAGGCCGACGGCGCGCAGCCTGGCTCCGGCGGCCTGTTCGCTGAGGCCGGTGACGCTCGGCACGGTCACCGACTTGACCGGTGCGCCCAGCAGCACCACCGCCGCCACGACGGCGGCCGCGACCAGCACGATCGCGAGCGCCCACAGCAGCGCGCGCTGCCAGCCGGGGCGCCGCTGCCCGTCCGCCGGCACGCCGCCCTCCAGCTCGTACTGCCCGGTCCCCGGCTGCGCGAGCAGCAGCGAGCCGGCGCCCGCGCGGGGCGGCGGCTGAACGTGGTGCGGCGGGCCGTCGGGGAGAACTGCTGTCGCGCCCGAGAGCGCCGGCAGCAGCTGGCGCTCGCGCTCCAGCGCCGCGATCAGCTCGTCGGCGTCCGCATAGCGGTGCGCCGGGTCCTTCGCCAGCGCGCGCAGCACGACCGCGTCCAGCGAGAACGGAAGCGCGGGGTTGAGCGCGCTCGGCTCCTGCGGCTCGGCGGAGACCTGCTTGAAGGCGATCGCCACCGCCGTCTCGCCCTCGAACGGGACCGCGCCGGTGAGCAGCTCGTACAGGATCACGCCGATCGAGTACAGGTCCGAGGCGGCGCTCACGACGAGCCCCTGCGCCTGCTCGGGGGACAGATATTGGGCGGTGCCCATGATCGAGCCGGTCAGCGTCATGTCCGAGGCGCCCGCGCGCGCGATCCCGAAGTCGGTGACGCGCGCGCGCCCCTCTTCGTCGAGGATCACGTTGTGCGGCTTCAGGTCGCGGTGGATGACGCCGCGGCGGTGCGCGAAGCGCGCCGCGCGCAGGATCTGCACGACGATCTCGATCGCCGTCGCGGGATCGAGCGCGCCCTGCTCGCGCACGAGCTCCTTCAGCGTGCGCCCGGCCACGTACTCCATCGCGATGTAGTACGTGCCGTTCCACTCGCCGCGGTCGAAGATCGCGACGATGTTCGGGTGCGACAGCGCCGCCGCGCTCGAGGCCTCCCGGCGGAAGCGCTCGACGAACTCCTGGTCTTCGGCGAAGTGGTGGTGAAGCACCTTCACGGCGACGTCCCGGCCCAGCTGCTGGTCCTGGGCGAGGTACACGTCGGCCATGCCGCCCGAGCCCAGGCGCGAGACGACGCGGTAGCGGCCGTCGATGATCGTCCCCGGATCGATCATGGCGCGTGCCTCAGCAGGTTTTCGATCACCGCGCGCGCAACCGGCGCAGCGAACGTCGCGCCTTCGCCCGGCACCGCCTTGAGCGTCACCGCGACCGCGACCGTGGGGTCGGCGGCGGGCGCGAAGGCGATGAACCACACGTTGTTGATCGAGTTGCCGAACTGCGTCTCCGCCGTGCCCGTCTTGCCCGCCACCTGGACTCCGGGGATCGCCGCGGCAGTGCCCGTGCCTTCCTTGACGACCGCTTCCATCATCGTCCTCACCGCCGACGCGGTCGACGGCTTCATCACGGCCGACTGCACGCGCGGCGAGACCGTCTGCACGGTGCGCCCTTCCGAGTCGACGATCCGCTGCGTCAGATGCGGCACCATCAGCGTGCCGTGGTTGCCCACCGCGGCGGCGACCTCCGCCATCTGCAGCGGCGTGACCGCGAGTTTGTCCTGCCCGATGCCCATGCGCCCGACGTCGACCGACGGGCTCGTCGGCGGCACGATGCTTTCGCCGTCGTGCTCGCCGCTCGCGGACATCTCGTCGGCGGGGTAGTCCAACTGCGGCTTGCGGTCGAAGCCGAAGCGTTCCATGTAGCGGCCCAGCGTGCGCTTGCCGACGTGCTCGGCGACCTGCGCGTACACGGTGTTGACGGAATGGGCGAGCGCGTAGGAGAGCGTGATCGGCCCGAAGCTCTCGCCGTTGTCGTTCTGCAGCAGCTTGCCCGACACGACGATCCCGTTGCGCCCGTTCACGACCGATTCGGGGGTATACTCGCCGGTGTCGATCGCCGCGGTGGCGGTGACGATCTTGAACGTCGAGCCGGGGGCGTAGCCGAACTGGGTGGCGCGGTTCAGTTCCGAGCGCGTCGGCGGGCTCGCGTTCATCTGGCGCTGCTGCGCCAGGCGGGCCGCCGGCGAGCGCAGCGCGTTGGGGTTGTAGCTGGGCGAGGAGGCCATCACCTCGACCGCGCCGCTGCGCGGTTCCAGCGCCACGACCGCGCCTTCGTGTTCGCCCAGCGCTGCGCGCGCGACCCGCTGCGCGCTCGGGTCGAGCGTCGTGATCACCTTCTCGCCCCGCGGTTCCTTGCCCTGCAGCTGGTCGAGCACGCTCTGCAGGTTCGTGCCGTTCTGCCCGTTCAGGCCCTTGTTGCGGTAGCGCTCCACGCCCGCGCTGCCGAGGTCGGGGACGACGTAGTCGAAGCCGATCGGCTGAGCGAACAGCTCACCCGTCGGGTAGACCCGCTGGTAGATGCCTTCCGCCCCGCGCACGCTGCGCGCCAGCACCGTGCCGTCCGCCGCCAGGATCGGGCCGCGTTCGATCCGCTCCTGCTCCAGCAGCGCGCGTTTGTTGAGCGGATCTTCGCGCAGCGAGGAGGCTTCGAAGATCGTCCAGCGCGAGGTGAACGCGACCAGCAGCGCGAACAGCAGCGCCACGAGCCCGTACAGGCGCACGATCGGGCGGTTCATCAGACCCGCCTCATTCGAGCTGTTCCCGTTCGAGGCTGCGGATCAGCGAGGCGGCGTCCGCTTCCGAGCGCAGCGAGTGGTCCAGCAGCGTGCGGCGTCTCTCCGGCGTGAGCGTCGAGGCGCCGACGCCGGAGACGTACTGGCTGCTGTACAGCGTCAGGCTGCCCGGCAGCTTGTACGGCAGCCCCTCGTACATCGTGACGAGGCCGCGGCTGTTGGTGCCGATGAAGTACACCGACTGCAGCGCCAGATAGGCGGCGGAGCCGAGCAGCCCGAGCACGGCCAGCAGGAACACGAGCGTGCCCGCGCGGCGGATGCGTGCACGACTGTGCGGCGCCGACTCCCGCGCCGGCAACCGAGGCGACCGGCGCGGCGTCGGAGGCGACGACACGGCCGGCATGCCGACGATCGTCGCGTGCTCCGCGTCCACGGGCGCGGGGGCGAGCTGCACGTCCTCGAGCCGGATCAGCACGACCGTGATGTTGTCGCGGCCGCCGGCCTGGTTAGCGGCCGCGATCAGCGCCTCGCCGGCGTCGTGCAGGCGCTCGTGCGCGAGCAGCGCGGCCGCGATCTGCTCCTCGGAGATCATCGTCGTGAGCCCGTCGCTGCACAGCAGGTACACGTCGCCGGGGCGCGCCTGGAACGAGCGCGTGTCGACCTCGACGACGCTCTCGGGCCCGAGCGCGCGCGTGATCACCGAGCGCTGCGGGTGCTCGACGGCTTCCTCGGGCGTGAGCCGGCCCTGGCGCATCAGCTCGTCCACGAGCGAGTGGTCGTCGGTCAGGCGCAGCAGCTGGCCGTCGCGCAGGCAGTAGGCGCGGCTGTCGCCGACGTGCGCGATCGCGACCTCCTGCTCGCCGACGTACACGGCGGTGAGCGTCGTGCCCATCCCCGCCTGCTCGGCGTTCGCGCGCGAGAGCTCGTGGATGCGCGCGTTGGCGTCGCGCGCGAGCGCGGCCAGCTCGAGCTCCGGGTGCGAGGTCTCGGGCAGGCCCGGCTGGAAGGACTCGACGGCGATCCGCGAGGCGACCTCGCCGGCCTGCGCGCCGCCCATCCCGTCGGCGACCACGAACAGCGGCGCGCGCGCGAGCAGCGAGTCCTCGTTGGCGCGCCGCTGGCGCCCCGTGTCGCTACCGGCATATTGCTCGGCCACGCGCAGCACGTCACTCGCCCCCGGTCATGTCAGTCGACCTCGAACGTGAATTCGCTGTCGCCGATACGCACCCTGTCGCCGGGATGCAGCGGCCTGGGCGTCTGCAGCAGCTCCTCGTTGAGGTAGGTGCCGTTGGTCGAGCCGAGGTCTTCGATGACGACTATGTTGCCCTGCTCGTACACGCGCGCGTGGCGCGAGGAGGCGAACGGGTCCTCGAGCCTGATCTCGGCGTGGTCGCCGCGGCCGAGCACGAGGTCGCCGTCGAGGTCGTAGATCATGCCCGGGTCGTGGCCGGGGGCACGCTCGATCACCAGCCGCGGCGACTGCTGGCGGGCGCCGGCGGTGCCAAGCGTGGAGGCCGAGTGCATGCCGGTGGCGTCCTGCGGGATCGATCCGCGCGCGGGCTGCGCCGGCCCGGCCTCGCCTGCGGCCGCGCCGCGCCGCAGGTCGCTGCGCGCGCTGCGCGCGATCCACAGCAGGAACAGGTACATGACGGCGAGGAACCCGAACTTGAGCGCGACGGACACGGGGGCGAGCGTGTTCATGCGAGTTCGAAGACGAGCTCCGTCGAGCCGAGCTCGACGCGATCGCCGGAGCGCAGCAGCTGCACGCCCCTGACCTGCGCGCCGTTGACGCGCACGCCGTTGGTCGAGCCGAGGTCGGCGACCGTCCAGCCATCGGGCCCCGGACGCAGCTCGGCGTGCTGTCGCGAGATCCCGGCGTCGTCGAGCACCACGTCGCAGTCGCGGCTGCGCCCCACGGTGCCACCACCGGGCGGCACGAGCAGCCGCCGGCCGCCGACGGCCAGCAGCACGCGCTCCGGCGGCCGGCGCGCGTGCACGTCCTCGACGGCTTCGCGAACGCGCGCGGAGCTGCTGTAGATCATCGTCTGACCGTGCTCCTGTTCGAGTGGCGGCTGGGGCGAGCGCGACGGGGCCTGGGCCGGGTCGTGCTGCTCATCCTGGCCTTCGGCCCGGACCAACCGCGCCTGGATGCCGAATTCGCCGAGCGACAGGCGCTCGTCGGTGTGGAACGTGATGTGCGGCGGCGAGGCCAGGATCAGGTCCTCGCGCCGCGCGTGCTCCAGCAGATACGCGCACAGCTCGTCGATCACCTCGTGCTCGACGCCTTCGTAGCGGTCGCGGTCGCTCTGGGAGAGCCATACGGCGTACTCGTTGGGCACGTACACGCGCGAGACCGACACGGTGCGATGCGCGTCCATCTCGCGGGCGAGCTTGCGCGCGAGCTCCATCGGGCGGACCTCCGTGCGGAACAGCCGCCCGAAGGTGCCCTCGACGAGGTTGGCGATCATTGTCTCGACGCTCTTGAGCGGGTTCATCGGTGGGGGTGTGTGGGGGCGTTGATCGAGCGCGACGGATCGACCGGCAGCCGGGAGCCATGCTACGCACCCGCACGCGGGAGCTGTCTCTACAACGCTAGACGGGACCGCGCAGCGCGCGTGCGGCGACGGCGACGAGCGCACCCAGGATCGCGCCGAGTATGGCACCGCGCGGGCTCGGGTGGACCGCGTGCGCACCGAGGCCCGCGTCGAGCATTGGCGCGGCGGCGGCGAGCGCCGCCGACCACACGGTGGCGGCGACGAGGTCGCGAACGGCGCTGCGTCCGCGCACCAGCCACGGCAGCGCGAGCGCGCCGAGCGCCCACAGCAGCGCGCCGAGAAGCACGCCGAGCGCGAGCGCGGGCGCGACCACGTGCGTGGCGGCGAGGCTCAGCGAGCCCTCCCATTCGGGGCGGGCCGGCGTTCCGGCAGGCACGGGCAGCCACAGCCGGCGGTCGAGCAGCGGCCCGGCGAGCGTCAGCCACCAGTACCCGAGCGCGCCCAGCATCGCGCGCTGGCGCCAGCCGCGCGCCTGGCCCGCGAGCGCTGGGAACGCGCCCGCGAGGCCGGCGAGGCCCAGCGTCGGCGCGAGCGCGCACGCCAGCCAGCCGGCGCCCACGCGCGTGTCTCCGCGCTCGCCCGGCAGCAGCGCCAGCGGCGCGAACGCGGCGAGCGCGAGCAACGCGACGCCCGGATGGCCGATGACGGCCTGCCAGCAGACCACGATCGCGGCGGCGGCCAGCCACGCGCCACGCGCCACGCGGATGCCGCGGCGCGGCGCGGCATCCGGGGCGGGGTCGAGCGCGACGGCGGGGCGCTCGGCCGTGTCGTGCGGGCGCGGACGCACCGCTTCGCGCGGACGCACCGCTTCGCGCGGGCGCGAACGTCCCAGCCCGCGCTCGAGCGCCTCCTCGAGCGCTAGGCGCAGGTGCTCGAGCGTGCCGCGGCTGTCGGGCGCCGGGGCGAGCGCGCGGTCGAGCGCGTGTGTGAGCGAGGCGGGCAGGTCCCGGCGAGCGCGAGCGAGCGGCGGCAGCGGACGGCCGATGCGACGCACGGTCGCCGCGGGGGTGGCGCCGCGCACGGGGTTGAAGCCGCACAGCGCCTCGTAGAGCACGAGCGACAGCGAGTACAGGTCGGCCGGCTCTCCCACCTCGTCCCCGTCGCTCTGCTCGGGCGCCATGTACGCGAGCGTGCCGAGCACGTCGCCGGTGCGCGTGAGCGCCTCCTCGCCAACGAGGCTGGCGCCGCCGAAGTCGGTGAGCTTGGCCGCGGCGATCAGCGCCCGCGGCGCCGGTCCGCGGTCCGCGGGCGGGTGCGGCACGAGCACGTTCTGCGGCTTGATGTCGCGGTGGATCACCCCGCGCGCGTGCGCGTGCCCGAGCGCGCTCGCCAGCGCGAGGCCGATCTCGAGCACCTCCTCGTCGGCGAGCGCCTCCTGCGCGATCAGCCGCGCGAGCGTGTCGCCCTCGACCAACTCGGAGATCAGGTAGAAGGCGCCGTCCTGGCTGCACGCCTCGTACAGCGCGACGATCGCGGGGTGCGCGAGGCGCGCCGCGGCGAGCGCCTCGCGCGTCGCGCGCTCAGTGTCGCCGTCCGGCCCCAGCCACACGCGCTTGACCGCCACCTCGCGATGCAGCAGCTCGTCGTGGGCACGCCAGACGACGCCGAAGCCGCCGCTGCCCAGCTGCTCGAGCAGCCGATAGCGGCCGCGCACCAGCTCCTGCTCGCCGGGCTGCCCACCGGACTGAGCGATCCTGTGCCGAGCAGGCTCCGCCCCGGGTTCGCCTGCGCGGCGATCCGCCTGAACGAGGGTGTGTGAGGACTCCACCGGCTCCCGCGTTCGCCGCCGTGCGGCCGCGTCCCTGCCGCGAAAGGCAGGAAAAGTCGCTCTGACCGAGAAGTTGCAATCTCGCGAGGGGAGCGGAGGCCAGTCATACTGCCCCCTTCGTAAAGCCCCTGCAAAGGAGCGGTTGACTTTGTCGTTCTTCGACGATGACGAGGAGACAGCACCTCGACCGTCACCCAGAGCACCACGACGCTCGCCGGCCGGCGCCCGACCCGCTGCCGCGTCACCGCGACGGCCGCGGCCGCGACGGCCGCAGCACGCCGGCGCGTCGGGGGCCGACCAGCACACGCTGATGGTGCGCCGCCGCTGGGCGGCGGGCGCGGCGGTGGTGCTGCTGATCGTGATCGTGCTGGTCATCAACAGCTGCGTGAAAAGCGAAAAACAGCAGGCGCTGAAGACCTACAACCGCGAAGTCAGCGCGCTCGCGCAGGAATCGGACGCGCAGGTCTCGCACCCGCTGTTCGTGGCGCTGACCGACTCCTCGACCAAGTCCGCGCTGGACGTGGAGCAGCAGGTCGACGAACTGCTCAAGCAGGCGCAGAGCATCGCCACGCACGCCAAGGGCCTGAGCGCGCCGGGCGGAATGGCGGCGGCGCAGCAGGATCTGCTGCTGGCGCTGGACCTGCGCGTGGAAGGCATGACGAAGCTGGCGGCGCTGGTGCCCACCGCGCTGGGCGGGCAGGCGAAAGCAGCGAGCACGAAGATCGCAGGCGACATGGAGATCTTCCTCGCCTCCGACGTCATCTACTCGCAGCGGGTCGCGCCGCTGATCCAGCAGACGCTGAGCAACGCCGGCATCACGGGCCTGACGACGACGAGCACGCGCTTCACGCCGAATGTGGGCTGGCTCGAACCGGCGACGGTGCTCGCGCGCATCACCGGGCAGGCGAGCGGCGGCTCGTCCTCCTCTCAGACCGGGCTGGCGCCCGGCACGCACGGCAGCGCGCTGATCGGTGTGAGCGTGGGCACGACGGCGCTCGAAGCCGAACCGACGATCAACCACATCGGCGGGGGCGGCAACCCGACGTTCACGGTGACGGTGGAAGACAGCGGCGAAAATCAGGAGACCGACGTGAAGGTCGACATCACGGTGACCGCGGCGGGCAAGCAGTACAAGGCCTCGCGCGTGATCAACTCGATGCAGGCCGGAAGCAAGACGAACGTCGAACTCCCCGTCAGCAACCTGCCGGTGGGCCAGCCGGCGAAGGTGGAAGTCGAAGTCGAGAAGGTGCCCGGCGAGACGGACATGGAAAACAACAAGAGCAGCTTCCTGACGATCCTGGGCGAATAGGGCGGGGCTGCGCCGCGCCGGCCGGGACCGACCGACCGGGGTCCCGGCGACTGCGCCAGCGGCTAACTTGTGGCGATGGCCGCGTCGATCACCGACACCCAGGGAATCGTCGCGCTGGCGGCTGGCGCGCTGGCGCTCGTGGCGCTCGTGGCGTGCGGCGCGCTCGCGCTGGGCATGCGCCGGCTGCGACGGGCGCAGCGGCGCGTGCTGGGCGACGGGCGCGAGCAGGACCTCGTCGCGCACGCGGCCGCGCTGCAGGACGCGTTCGCGGAGCTGCATTCCTACATGCAGGACACGGCGGCGCGCCTGGACGCGCGTCTCGCGGCCGTGGAGACGGCGCTGCGGGGGCGGATCGCGCACCGCGCGCTGGTGCGCTACGACGCGTACAACGAGCTGTCGGGGCACCAATCGATGTCGATCGCGCTGCTCGACGACGAACGCTCGGGCATCGTGCTGTCGTGCATCCACCATCGCGACCAGGCGCGCGTGTATGGCAAGCAGGTGTACGACGGGCGCGGCGAGCTGGAGCTCTCGCCCGAGGAGGCCGAGGCGGTGCGCCTGGCGCTCGAACCCCGTGGGTGAGCTCCCGCGCGTCGGCTACCTGGGACCAGAGGGGACCTTCACCGAGGAGGCGCTGCTGTCGAGCGCCGTCGAGGGCGCCGTCGAGCCGGTGGCGCAGACGAGCATCTACGACACCGTGATGGCGCTGCGCCGCGGCGAGGTTCGCTGGGCGATCGTGCCGATCGAGAACTCGCTGGAGGGCTCCATCAACGTGACGCTCGACCTGCTCGCGGGGGAGGCAAGCGACGTCGAGATCGTGGGCGAGGCGCTGCTGCGCATCAGCCACGCGCTGATCGCTCCGGAGGACGCGCCGCTGGAGGAGATCGACACCGTGATCACGCATCCGCAGGTCCCGGGGCAATGCACGCGGTTCCTGCGCGAGGAGCTGGCGGGCGCGCGCGCGCTGGCGGCCAGCTCGACCGCGGAGGCGGTGCGAACGGTGCTCGTCGAGGGACGACGCGGGCAGGCCGCGATCGGCACGGAGCTCGCCGCGCGGATCTACGGCGGCACGATCGTCCGGGCTCACATCGAGGACCGCGAGGACAACGAAACGCGGTTCGTGTGGCTGGCGAATGCGACCCCAGGCTCGGGCTCGGCGACGCTCGAGCGCCCGCCGCTGCGCGATGCGGACATCGGCGAGTGGAAGACATCGCTCGTGTTCTGGGGCGCGGGCGCCGAGCGGCCCGGCTGGCTGGTGCGCTGCCTGGACGGCTTGGCGCGCCGCGAGATCAACCTGACGAAGATCGAGTCGCGGCCGCGGCGGGAGGGCCTTGGCAGCTACATGTTCTTCGCGGACCTCGCCCGCCGGGCCGACGATCCGCAGGTCGCGGAGGCGCTCGCCGAGATCCGCGGGGTGTGCCAGCAGGTGCTGGTGCTCGGCTCCTACGCCGCCGCGCGGCGACCCGCGTAGAGAGGGCCCTCGGCCGTTCGTGCGCGGCCGGTGCCGCGTGCGGCTGGCGCCGCCGCTAGACTGCGGCCCTGGATATGGAGTGCACAGTCCCACCCGAGCCGGTGGGGTCCGTGCCGCCCTCAGAGCACCAGCGGCACGGACCTGGCACGTCGCCTGTGACGGCGATGGGCGGCCGGGTGCTCGTCTTGAACGCCACGTATGAGCCGATAAACGTGTGCACGGTGCGCCGCGCGGTGGTGCTGCTGCTGAAGGAGAAGGCGGAGTTGGTCGAGCGTGGGCGCTGGGAGCTGCACTCGGAGAGCTCGACGCTGGCGCGCCCGGTGGTGATCCGTCTGGTCAGCTACGTGAACGTGCCACGCGACGCGCACAGGCGCAAGATCACGCGGCGCGCGGTGTTCGCCAGAGACAGCTGGACGTGCCAGTACTGCGGATCGCGCTCCAACCTCACGGTCGACCACGTGATCCCGCGCTCCAAGGGCGGCACCTCCAGCTGGGAGAACATCGTCGCGTCGTGCGCGCCCTGCAACAGGCGCAAGGGCGACCGTCTGCCGCGACAGGCGGGGATGCACCCGCGGCGCGCTCCGCGCACACCGCGCGCGGAGATCTTCATCCACGTCGCCAGCCCGACGATCCCGACGGCGTGGCTGGCGTACCTGCCGCAAGCTGCCTGAGCGACGAAGGGCGCCCCCGACGGGACGCCCTTCGCCAGCTGCTCTGACTGGAAAGACCGAGACGACAAAAGGCGGCCGGAGGGACCAGAGCCGGCAGGCGTCTCGGGGTGTCCCGGGTTGGATTCCGCTGACCGGTTCGGGGACGCTCGCGGAGCGAGTGTCTACCGGTCCGGTCGGCCAGCCTCCCGACCTAGCGGCCGGTCACCTCCAGGGTCCCGTAAGAACTGTCACTCAACGTTTGGACCACCTCCTTTCTCTGGTCCAGCCAGAGTAGCGAACGCGGATGACATGCGCCGCAGGAGGTGCGCGCGCCCTGTGGGCTCACGGGATGATGACGCCGAACTCCTGCGCGTAGGTCGCGCCGGGCGAGCCTGGTGCGAGCGATTCGGGCACGGCTGGCGTGATCGCGATCCCGGTTTCGACGTACTGCGATTCGAGGATGTTGGCGAGGTGCCCCGGCGAGGCGATCCACGCGGCCACGATCGCCTGCGGGGTCGACAGCTGGTAGGTGCCCCATGCGAGGTTCTCGCCGATCACGTAGCCGACGCTCGTGCTCGGGATGTAGCCGGTGCCGCGGATGCGGTCGACGGGCGTCTCGCCGCTGGGGGAGACGTGAGCGAAGTAGTCGTCGGCGATGAGTTCCTGTGCGTGACTTCCAGCGGCAGCTTCGAGCTCGGGGTTGGCGACCAGCGGGTTCTCGCCGTCTTCCGCGCGCTTGCGGTTGATCAGGCACAGGACCGCGCCGCGGACGAGCTCGAGGTTGCCGGCTTCGGGGGTGAGTTCGGTGTTCTGACAGGGGGTGGCGAGCGCCTCTGCGATCGTCGCGTCGGTGCGCTGGACGGAGGCTGCGGTCGAAGTGGCGCTGCTCGATTCGGGCTTGGCGACGGGAACCGTGCCCCTGGTCCTGGTGCGCAGCGGCTTCACGGGACGGACCTTGCTCGGGTGGGACTTCGGGCCCTTCGCCCTGTCTCTGACGCGCAGGCTGTGGTTGCGCGCGCGGCATGCGCGCCGCGAGGCGCGTGTCGAGCTCCGCTTGGCGCAGCTGGCGTGCGCGTGAGCGGCGACGACGGCTTTAGGGGCGGTCTGGGGGGCGGCGAGAGCTGGTGAGGCGCCGAAGGCGAGGGCGGCGGAGGCGAGGGTCGCGAGGGCTGTTGCTGAGAGGCTTCGGGGTATCACCCTCTGCCTGTCGGACGGTCATCGAGTCACTTTGAGCAAGCGCAGGCGATTCTGGACGGTTGGGAGGCGCCGGCGCGGAACTCTGCGTGGTTGGTGCATGGCAGGCCCGGAGTTCGAGCAGCGGCAACGGGGCGGACTACTGACCCGGGGCGTCGTCCTCGACGGCGGCCTGGCCAGCATCCTCGGGCGCAACCGGGGCGTCGTCCTCGATGGCGACGTCGTCGGGCGGATCCGGAGCCCCATCCTCTCCGGCGTCGATGACCAGCGCGACAGCGCTGACGACGTCGTCGTCCTTGAGGTTCATCACGCGCACGCCGGTGGCCGAGCGGCCCTGCTGGGAGATACCCGCGACGGCCGTCCGCTGGACCATGCCGCCGACGCTGATGAACACCAGCTCCTGGTGCTCGCGCACGACGAGCGCGCCGGCGAGCGCGCCCTTCTGCTCGGTCAGCCCGATCGTCTTGACGCCTTTGGCGCCGCGGTTGGTCTTGCGGTACTGGTCGATACGGGTGCGCTTGCCGTAGCCGTTCTCGGTGACCACGAGCAGGTCCATGTCGTCGCGGGCGACGTCCATCG
>DATHPU010000009.1:0-29398 GCA_035483595.1 Solirubrobacteraceae bacterium | reverse complement strand
CCTGATCCTCACCACCGGCAACGCCGGCTCCGTGGTGGCCTCCTTCGGTCAGTTCGTCGTCGGCGGCAATGTCGTGGTCGGCCTGGTCATCTTCATGATCCTCATCGTCATCCAGTTCGTGGTGGTCACCAACGGTGCCGGCCGCGTCGCCGAGGTGTCGGCCCGCTTCACCCTGGACGCCATGCCCGGTAAGCAGATGGCGATCGACGCCGACCTCAACGCCGGCCTCATCACCGACGACCAGGCGCGCGCGCGGCGCGCCGAGATCGCCCAGGAGGCCGACTTCTACGGCGCCATGGACGGCGCCTCCAAGTTCGTCAAAGGCGACGCCATGGCCGCCGTCATCATCACCGCCATCAACCTCGTCGGCGGCATCATCGTTGGCATGCTGCAGCGCCATCTGGGCTTCTCCGAAGCCACCCACGAGTACTCGCTGCTGACTGTGGGTGACGGCCTGTCGGCGCAAATTCCAGCGCTCTTGATCTCCGTCGCCACCGGCATCATCGTCACGCGCGCCGCCTCCGACAAGGATCTCGGCTCCGACATCGCCAACCAGATCCTGGGGCAGCGCAAGGCGCCGCTCGTCGCCGCCGGCGCCATCGGCCTGTTCGCGCTGATCCCCGGGCTGCCCAAGCTGCCGTTCCTGCTGATCGCCGGCATCTTCGCCGCGATCGGCTGGGCCGTGCGCAACGGCCTGCCGAGCGCCATCGACGCCGAGGACGCCGCGCGCGCCGCCGCCGCACAGGCAGCGCTGCCCAAACCCGGCGACGAGCCGATGGCCGAGGTCGGCGTCGACACGCTCGAGCTCGCCATTGGCTTCGGCCTCGTGCCGCTCGTCGACGCCGGCTCCGGCGCCGGCAGCTCGCTGCTGCGACGCGTCAGCCAGATCCGTCGCCAGCTCGCCGGCGACCTCGGCCTCGTCGTGCCGCCCGTGCGCATCCACGACGAGCTCGGCATGGAGTCGCACGAGTACGTCTTCAAGGTGCGCGGCTCGGAGGTCGCGCGCGGGCGCATCATGCCCGGGCACCTGCTCGCGATGGACCCCGGCGACGCCAGCGGCAACCTAAAGGGCATCCCCACGCGCGAGCCCGCGTTCGGCCTGGAGGCCGTGTGGATCGGAGAGGGCGCGCGCGGCGAAGCCGAGGCGCAGGGCTACACGGTCGTCGACCCAGAGTCCGTGATCGTCACCCATTTGACCGAGACGATCCGCGAACACGCCGCCGAGGTGCTCACGCGCCAGGACGTGCGCGCGCTGCTGGACAAGCTCAAGGAGACCAACGCCGCCGTCGTCGAGGAGGTCGTGCCGGACGCGCTGTCGCTCGGGGAGATCCAGCGCGTGCTGCAGTCGCTGCTGATGGAGGGCGTGCCGATCCGCGATCTCGGCACGATCGTGGAGGCAATCGGCGACAAGGCTCGAACAACACGAGACACAAGTCTCCTATCGGAGTACGCTCGCCAGGCGCTCGGCCGGGCGATCACCGCTCCCCACCTGGACGAGCAGTTGCGCCTGCAAGCCATTACCCTGGATCCTGCCATCGAGCAGGAGGTCTCCACCTCCATCACCCAAACTACGGACGGGGAGTATTTGGCCATGGATCCGCCGCGGGCGCAGGCGATCGTCACGGCGCTGCGTGCGCAGGTCGAGCACGCCGCCGCCCTCGGCTCTACCGGATCCCACCCATCCAAGGGCCCCGTGCTGCTGTGCTCCGCGCGCATCCGCCGCCACCTGCGCCGCCTGATCGCACAGGCGCAGCCGCACCTCGCCGTGTGCTCCTACAACGAGATCGCCCCCGGGATCAACGTCGAAACCGTCGGGGTGATCCACGCATGAGCACCCCAGGAGAGCTTCTGGAGGCGCTCGGGCGCGAGGCGCGCGCGCGCTTTGGCAATGGCGGCGACGCGGCAGCTACCCGGATCTATCGCGGGCGCTCCGTCGACGAGTTGGTGCCGCAGATCCAGCGCGACCTCGGCGACGAAGCGATCATCGTGCGCCGCCGCGAGGGTCTCACCGGCGGCGTGCTCGGCTTCTTCCAGCACCCCTACATCGAGATCGAGGCGATGGCCGGCACGCCCGGCGTCGACGTCTACGACGAGGACGCGAGCGTCGCGCCGCCGTCGCCGTACTCGCACGCCGCCGCCGAGCCGAGCGCGCAGGAGGCGCTCCCCGCGCCGCTGCCGTCGCTCGTCTCCCCGGCGCCGCCCGCGTCCCTGGCGCCTCCCGCCGCCACGCCGTCGCCCGCGCCCACGCCTCCGCCCGCCGCCCCGGCGCCGCCCGTGCGGCCGCCGATGCTCGGTTACGCGCCCTCGCCGCCGCCGGGCCAAACGCCGGTCCCCGGCGAGGCGACGTCCGCGCTGCCGCCGCCGTTCTTCGCGCGCCAGCCCACGCAGCCCGCCCGCGAGGGCAGCGCGTACGTGACCGCGCACCTGGCCGCGCTTGCGCGCGCCGACCGCGGCGACCGCGCCAACGTGCCGCTGCCCGCGCCGCGCCGCCCGATCGAGCCGTTTCGCCCGATCGAACCGCTTCGCGCCGCCAAGCCGCTTCGCGCCGCGGAGCCGCGTCGCGCGGCCGAGTTCGAGCCCGCGCCCGCGCCCGCGCAGCCGTGGCAGGCGGGCGAGCGTCGCGAGGTCGCGCCCGGCTCACAGGGTCGCGCCCGCGCCGGCGTGGCTCGCAGCCTGCAGCGTTGCGGTGTAAGCGAGGCGCTCGCCGATGAGCTGATCGACGCCGCCAGCGCGCACGCGCTGGCGCTGGCGCCCCGCGCGGGCCTCGCGCAGGCGGTGCGCACGACGCTCACGCAGCGCATCCCCGTGGCGGCGCCGCTGCCCGCCAAGGGCGCCGTGATCGCGATCGTGGGGGCTGGCGGCGCGGGCAAGACGAGCTGCTGCTCGGCGTTGTTGGGCGCCTACCGCAAGGGCAGCTCGCTGCCCGCGAGCTTCGCCACGCTCACGCGCGACCCGTCGCAGGGGGAGCTGCAGCTGCTGATCAGCCCGCATGTCATGAAGCCCACCGCCGCGCGCTCCCCGCGCGCGCTGCGCGCGCTGCGCAGGGTCCGCGGCGACGGCGTCGCTGTGCTGGACACTCCGAGCGTGTCGCCGTCGGACCGCGCCGGCATCCGCGAGCTCGCAAAGCTGCTCGTCGAGCTGAAGCCCGAGCGCGTCGTCGTGGCGCTGCCCGCCACGCTTGGCGCGGCGGCGGCCGCGCAGCTGCTGCAGGCGCTGAAGCCGCTCGGCGCCAATGCGCTGGCGGTGACGCACGCCGACGAGACCGACCAGCTCGGCGTCGCGATCGAGGCCGCGTGCCGTTTCGGCCTCGCGCCCGAGTACATGCTCGATCGCGCGCGCGGCGGTGGCTGGCGGCTGCGCCAGCTGGAGCCGAGCGCGCTCGCGGAGAGGCTGTTGCCATGAAACTCGGCCTGAGCCGCGGCGCCCCCGAGAAAGCCAAGCCGGTGGCGCTGCCCGAGCGCTCGCAGTCGGTCACGCTGTATCCGCGCGGCAGCGACGGCATCACCGCGCGCGTGCTCGAGTCGAGCCCCGACTCGCTGCTGGTGGCGATCATGATTCCCGTGGGGCGGCTCCGCCCCGCGCAGCTGGACGGCATGGTGCTCGAATTCGTGGCTCCCCAGGGGCGCGTGCGGCTGACCGGCACCGTGTCGATCGAGGACCCCTCCGACCCGGACGTGCTGCGCCTGGACGGGCCGCGCTCTGTCGAGGTGCTGCAGGAACGCGAGTACGTGCGCATCATGTCCGCGCGGCC
This sequence comes from Solirubrobacteraceae bacterium, assembly GCA_035483595.1. Lineage (GTDB taxonomy): Bacteria > Actinomycetota > Thermoleophilia > Solirubrobacterales > Solirubrobacteraceae > Palsa-744. The sequence continues at coordinate 25,647 of DATHPU010000009.1, read as the reverse complement.
CGTCGTGGTGTATGGCGCAGCGGGCAAGCCCGCCGTGCAGAGCTTCACCGTGGATCTCAGCGGCGGCGGCTTCCTGCTCGCTGGCCCCGACTCGCTGCGGATGGGCGGGGAGGTCAGGTTCCAGATCACGCTCACGCCCGGGGTGCTGCAGATCGGCGGCACCGGCAAGGTCGTGCGGATCGACGCCCACGGGCGTCGCGCGGTCGCGTTCACGGACATCTCAGAGCTCGACCGCCGCCGCCTCGTGCGCTTCATCTTCGAGTGCCAGCGCGCCGAACGACAGCGCGGGCTCGGGTGATCTGAATGGCAGCCGTCGACACCACCGCCGAAGCGCCCCCCGACACGCCGGACGCGCCCGCCGCTCCCGTCGCCGCCTCGGCGGAGCCGCGCGAGCCGCAGAAGCACGACGAGCTCGACGCGGATGCTCCCAGCGTGGCGGCCCACCCCCGGGCCGCGCGCGCGGTCGCGCGCGCCAAGGGCTGGGGCGGGCTCGCCGGCTTCGTGGTCGGCGGCTACCTGTCGCTGCCCACCAACACGCTCGCCGGCGCGGGCCTGCGCGCGCTGGTGGCGGGCATCGTCTGCTACGTGGCCGCGTGGGCGGGCGCCGTGTTCCTGTGGCGCCGGCTCGTGATCCTGGAGATCAAGAGCCGCGAACAGAAGCTGGTGGAGGCCGTCAAGGCCGCCAACGCCCGGCGCGAGCTGCCGCCGGGGTCAGAGCGTCCAGCCGCGGGTGCGGCCTCCTAGGGACTGAGAGCCTGGCGTGGACCCGATCCAGCCGATCACACCCGGGCCGCCGCCGATCTCTCCCGCGGCGCGGCTGCCGGTGCAGCCGCTGGAGCGCATCTCGCGCGAGCGCGACCGCCCCGCGCAGGACCACGGCCGGCGCCAGCCCCGCCGCGAGCCGTCGCCGCCGGAGTACGAGAGCGACGCGGACGACGACGGGCGCCCGCACGTCGACGTGCGGGCATGACCGCGCCCATGCGCCGGCCTGGACGCGGCGAACGCCCGCTTGAACGCGTCCGTGCGCAGGCAGGAAACCGCGCCGTGATCGGGAAACCCGTCTGCATGAAAAGGTCGCTCTCAAGTTTCCCGCCGCGCTGACGATAATCCGCGTGGGTCGACACGGAGTCGGCTCGGGACCTAACCAAACAAACGTCATCAAGGAGATGAACGCATGGGCCTCACGATCAACAACAACCTGGAGGCGATGGACGCCAGCAGGAACCTGAATGGCACCGAGAACTCCCTCTCGACGGCCATGCAGCGCCTGTCTTCCGGCCTCAAGATCAACTCGGCAGCCGACGACGTCGCCGGCTACGCCATCAGCCAGAGCCTGCAGAGCCAGGTCAACGGCCTCAACCAGGCTGGCGAAAACATCCAGGACGCGGTGGCGCTTGCGCAGACCGCTCAGGGTGCGCTGAACGACGTCAACGGGATGCTCCAGCGTGTGCGCGAGCTCAGCGTTGAGTACGCGAACGGCACGACGTCCGAAGAAGACCAGAAAGCGATCATCTCTGAGGTCGGCCAGCTGACCGATGAGATCAAGCGCGTTGGTGAAACGACCTCGTTCAACGGCAAGAACCTGCTGAACGCGTCTGAAGAAATCAAGTTCCAGGTTGGCGCCAACGACGGCGAATCAATCAGCGTCAGCACGATCAAGCTGTACTCGGCAATCGAAAGCAAGCTTGAACCGGCAACGCTGGGCGAACGACTCCTGAACGGCCTCGGTGAAGCCGAAAAGGAAGAAGTCAAAGAATTCAAGAAAGAAATCGAAACCGAAGAAAAAGAAATCACCAAACTTCAGGAAACACTTGCCAAAGGCGGCAAAACCGAAGCTGAAGTCAAAGAAGTGAACAAAGAAATCACCGAATTCAAGACCAAAGTCGGCGAACTCAACGAATCAATCGCCAAACTGAACAAGGAACACCCGCCGACCGGCCTGAAAGAACTCGACGAAGCCATCTCCACGGTGTCTGGCCTCGCGGGTGAATTCGGTGCCGTGCAGGACCGCATCCAGTACACCCAGGCCAACCTGGAAGTGTACAGTCAGAACCTGACCTCGGCGGTTAGCGCCATGGTCGACGTGAACATGGCCACGGAAATGACCAACTTCACGAAGCTCCAGGTTCTGCAGCAGGCTGGCGTCGCGATTCTCTCGCAGGCCAACCAGCTGCCTGACGCGGCTCTGAAGCTGATCGAATAGATCACGCGGCAGTTTTCACACGACAACTTCCTCAGCGGTGGCGCCTAGAGGACGCCACCGCTGCAGTGAAGCCCCTCTGACCGTTGGGCGATGTTCTGCATCGGCCGCTTGCGGGCAGACGGGTCAATAACGCTTCAGGCGGTCAGGGATTGGCCGACAGAAGCCACATACCGCCGCTTCATCGAGGGAACGGTGGTTGGGCGGGCGGCGACGGCCGCCCGCCTGCTTTAACTATGGCCCGAGCAGCGCCGCGGGCACGACCGCGATTCCGTCGGGGCGGCGGTAGGCGGCCTGACCGGTGGTGATGACGATCGCGTCCGCCAGTTCGTCGCCGATCTCATTCTGCAGCCACCGGAGGTGGCGCACGTCGCGGTCCTCGGGGGTGTGGCCGAGCTTGACCTCGATCGCGACGACGCGCTGGCCCTGCTCGACGATGAGGTCGACCGCGTGATCGCCGCTCCAGGTGCGCAGGTGGGCGATACGGGCCTCGGCGGCCTGGGCGTAGACGCGGACGCTGAGCGTGACAAGCGACTCGAACAGCGCCCCCAGCAGCGTCCCTTCGGTGGCGATCGAAGGGACGGCGGGCCGGGCTCGCAGCAGCGTCGCGGCATCGACGCCGAGCAGCCGCGCCGCGAGCGCCGGATCCGCCAGATGATGCTTGGGAGGTGCCGCGAGGCGTGCGAGTCGACTGCGCGTGGGCAGCCAGGCGGGCACGGGATCGAGGATCCACAGCTGCTCGAGCGCGTCGCGATACGGACGTGTCGTCGCTCTGGCCGGCTTCTCGTGGTGGCCGCTGGTGGCGGCGTCGCGGATCTTCTCGTAGGACGTCGTGGTGGCGGTCGCCGCCGCATACGCCTGCATCCACCTGCGCAGCGTCCCCGGTCGCCGGACCTGGCGCCCCAGCTCGTCGAAGTCACGGTCGATGATGCGGTCGACGTAGCCGTCGAGCTGTGCGCGCGCCAGCCGGTCGGACAGGCCGCGGAGGCCGGGAAACCCGGACGCGAGGATCTCGTGCACGTAGCGGTCAAGGTTGGCGTCCGTGCGTCCGGCGATCGGCGCCAGCCTGCCGTCTTCGCGCTCGCCTTGGAGCAGCTCTTTCAGGCTCACCGTCGGAGCCTCGACGTGGCGCTCTGCGAGCGTCATCGGCCGCATGCGCACCTGCACGATCCTGCCTGCGCCCGAATGCGTCGGCGGCTCCGTCGGGGATGCCGACCCGGTCAGCAGGAAGCTCCCGGCGGGAGCGCCGGCGTCGACCGCGCGGCGCACGCGGTCGAAGGACTCGGGCAGGCGCTGCCACTCGTCGATCAGGATCGGTCGCTCGCCCTCCAGGAGCCGTGAGCTGTCGGCCTGTGCGATCGAGCGCTCACCCTCGTCGTCGAGGCGATACGCGCTCGCGGCGCGCTGCAGGGCGGTGGCGGTCTTGCCGACGGCCTTCGGACCCTCCAGCGCGATCGCCGGAAGGCCCGCGATCAGCTCGTCGAGCTCGTCGTCGACAATACGTCGCTCGTAGTCGCCGGCAGGCGCCTTCAGGGTGTCTCGCAGGACGCTCATCCGAAGCTACTATACCATTACGCAGGCATCTACTAGACAATTACGCGGAGATCTACTAGACAATTCCGCAGCCCTGGCCGGCGGATCAGCGGCTCAACGCACCGGCCCGGCTGCCGATTACCGGGGTGATGAGCCTCGAGGCCACGGTGCAGCGCATCTCCGCGATCCGCCAGGAGCTCGCCAACCCCTCGGCGCTGGTCGGCGCCAGCGCCATCAGCGGCGGCGTCGAAGCCCCATCGACGAGCGGCGCCGGCGGCGGGTCGTCTTTCGCGAGCGCGCTCGAACGCGCCAGCGGCGCCTACCCGAGCGGCGTCGCCGGCTCCTCCGCGCTGTCGCCGACGGAAGCCGCCGGCGAGGGCTCGCCGGGCGCGCGCATCGTGGCGGTCGCAGAAAGTCAGCTCGGCCAGACCGAGCAGCCGCCGGGGTCCAACGAAGGGCCCGCGATCGCGCAGTACCGCAGCGCGACCGCCGGGGCGATGCCCGGGGCGCCGTGGTGCTCATACTTCGCCTCGTGGGCGGCGCGCCAGGCGGGCGAGCCGATCGGAGAAGGCGGGCAGGGCGCGGGCGCCGTCTCGCAGGTGTGGTCGTGGGCGCAGAGCAGCGGCCGCGCGATCCCCAACGGGCCGGGCGTGGTGCCGCAGCCGGGCGACCTGATCGTGTTCGGCGACGAACACGTGGGCATCGTCAGGGACGTGCTGCCCAACGGCCAGATCCAGACGATCGAGGGCAACTACGAAAACAAGGTCGCGGCCAACGTGCGCAGCCCCAGCGAAGCCACGGGATACGTCAACATGAGCTGATGGAGGGGAAGCGAGAAGGCGAGCGCCCATGGGCGAGGATGGCGCCCGCGCTCGCGTTGCTGCTGGTGGTGGTCGCCGCGGGCAGCTTCCTGCTCGCGCGCGGCTCCGCCAAGCCCGCGCTGCCCGGCGGAGCGCAGCAGGGGCGCGCCGGCAGCGGCTTCTATGGCACGCTCGCGCTGCCATCCAAGCCGGCGCCGGCGATCCACCTGCGCGACTACCAGGGTCGGCCGGTGACGCTCGCCGAGTACCGCGGCAAGGCCGTGCTCGTCACGTTCCTGTACGCCAACTGCCCTGACATCTGCCCGTTGATCACATCGAATCTGCGGGTCGCGCTGAACCTGCTCGGCAAGCGCGCATCCGCAGTGCAGGTGATCGCCGTGTCGGTCGATCCGCGCGGCGATACCGCCGCCAATGTCGCGAGGTTCGTGCGCGAGCATGAGATGACGGGCAGGATGCAGTATCTGATCGGCTCCGCCGCCGAACTCGCGCCGACGTGGAAGGCCTGGAACGTGGGATCCAGTCGCGAAGTCGACCAGCCGCAGCTCGTCGCGCACTCGGCGCTCGTGTACGGGATCAGCGCGAGCGGCAAGCTCATGACGATCTACCCCGACTCGTTCGAACCGAGCGAGATCGCGCATGACGTGCCGCTGTTGGCGGCGCGGTGAGGCGGGCAGCTCTACCGGATTGCGTGGATTGGCGCGCTTGCTGTGGCAAGTATTATTGCCAAATGGCTGCGCTGTTCGGGTCGGTGGCGCGCGGCGAAGCTACTCCCAACAGCGATCTCGACCTCCTCGTCGTACGACCGGCTGGTTGTGCGCCCGACGAGCCGGTCTGGCAGGAGCAGCTGTCAAGGCTCCAAATGCTCGCGAGTTCATGGACGGGCAACGACGCCCGAGTCCTCGAATTCGGCGAGGAGGAGCTGGCGGACGAAGCGCCGCGGCAGGTGCTCCTGGATGTGGCCAGGGATGGCATCGAGCTCTACGGGACGCTCCGCGTGCTGCGCCGAGGCCATCGAGAGAGCGCCGCGCGATGACGCCGCGCCTGCGCAAATGCGACGAGGCGGGCACGTGCAGGGCGAGGACCACAACGAAGCCGCTTCTACAAGCTGCTCGTCAGCGTCGCATCAGCCGCTGACTCCCCACCGCCCCACGCTCACCGTTCGCCGGAGCCGCGTTTCCAAAGCGCGACGTACCACACGGCAACGCAGATCAGCACGCCCAGCGGCAGCACGAGCGTGAGGATGGAGCCGGCGAGGAAGTGCGTGGCGATGGGGATGACGATCTGCGGCATTGGATCTCCCTAGTGATCGCCGGCCAGCCGCGGCGCCCGGGGGTTGCCCTCGGGCGCCGCCGGCACGAGCCAGCGGTGGATGTAGACGAACAGGACGAGCAGGAACGTGACGGAGCCGGGCACCCACATGATGCCGGCGGCGAGCTGCTGGTCGGCGATGGCGGAGATGCCGCCGGGACGGCTGGGCAGGTTCGCGTAGAAGCTGTACAGCGGCTGTGGCGCGAGCGCGAGCACGACGGCGAGCGCCCAGCTGACGATCATGCCGCCGATCAGGTACACGACGCGCTGCGGCGCGACGAGCCTGATGTGCAGCGGTGGCGAGGGTATGACCTGCTTCCAGAAGATCACGGCGGCGCAGAAGAACAGCGTGTGCTCGAACGCGTGCAGCGTCTCGGAGCGCAGCGTGGCGTCGAACATGGCGGGCACATGCCAGCCGAGCAGCACGATGGAGAACGCCACGAAGCTGGGCACGGGCCGCCCGAGCGTGCGGCTGATGGCGCGCAGCGGTGCGGCGCGGCGGCCGTGGCTGAAGCCGCGGGCGAGCCAGCGGCGCGTGTCCAGCGGCAGGCAGCGCCACAGCCGGATCCACGGCGCGGCGAACACGAACAGCGGCGCGGCGACGACGATCAGCAGCACGTGCTGGATCATGTGCACCCAGAACAGGTCGGCGCTGAGGCGCTCGATCGGCGAGGCGAGCGCGACCGCGAGCACGAACAGCGACGCGTAGAACGAGGCGTCGCGCCAGCGCTGCATGGTGCGCTTGCGCGCGGGTGTGACGGTGCGCCGCGCGCCGAGCCAGTACAGCAGCGCCAGGTCGAGCACGAGCACGAGGGGCGGGTCGAACGACCAATCCCAGAAGCCCGGCGTCGCTGGCGCCGTGGCGAGCACTACAACAGGTACAGCGTCACGTACGTCACGATCCCGATGGCGGCGAGGAAGCCCCAGTAGAAGACGGCGGCGTCGAGCCCCGGCGCGATCAGGTGGTCGGGGTTCTCGATGTCGCCCCCGCTGCTGGCGGGCGCGCGCCGCGCGCGCACCTCCGTGGCGACCTGCGTCTCCAGCCAGTACATGGTGAACAGCACCGCGATCAGGTAGAAGGCGCTCCACGCGCAGAACACGCTGGCGTAGGCGCCGTCGGTGGGGCCGAAGTGCTGCACGGTGTACTCGACGCACTGCAGCGCGATCGCTGCGAGCCCCAGCACGACGCCTGCGACGCCGGGCGCCAGCCAGTTGCGCGAGCCCGCCTTCATGCGCCGGCCGGCGACGATCGAGGCGGCGGCGCTGAGCAGCACGCAGGCGATGAACGCGGCGCCGAGACCCTGGTTGGGCTTGACGTGCGCGGGGTGCCACATGCCGTCGGCGTCGATCGAGCGCAGGTAGAAGTACGCGAACACGAACGCGAGGAAGAAGAAGGTGGTGGCGCCGCACAGCATGCGCGCGGCGACCGACAGCGCGCGTGCGCCGACGTCGGGCGGCTCGGGCGGGATCTCGTGGCCGGCGGGCACGGGCGGCCCGCTCGCTCTCGCCGTCCCGCTCGCTCCTGGCGGCACGGCCATCCCCCGCGGCAGTCCTTCGCTCGGCGAGGCCATCGCTCAGGCGCCCGCCGTCGCCGGCTGGCTGCCGCCGCTTGAGAGCGGTACGGGCGTGCCGTAGTCGTAGGGGTCGGAGTCGAACACGGGGATCTGCTCGAAGTTGTTGACGGGCACCGGCGTCGGCACCTGCCACTCGATCGACTTGGAGCGCCACGGGTTGGCCTCGGCGGGCTCGCGCACGAAGATCAGCGAGTACACGACGTTGAAGAGGAACACGAGCATCGAGAAGCCGAGCACGAACGCGGAGATGGACACCCATACGTTGAGCCCCTGCAGGCTGGGTTCATACGTGCTGACGCGCCGCGGCATGCCCTTGATGCCGAGCACGAACAGCGGCAGGAAGGTGGAGTTGAAGAAGATGAACATCAGCCAGAAGTGCGCCTTGGCGAGCATCTCGTTGAAGCGCAGCCCGGTCATCTTGGGCACCCAGTAGTAGATGCCGGCGAAGAAGCTGAAGATGAGCCCGCCCATGATCGTGTAGTGGAAGTGCGCCATCACGAAGAAGCTGCCGTGCAGGCCGGTGTCGGTGGGCACGTCCGAGAGCACGACGCCGGACAGGCCGCCGATGAGGAAGTTGAACGTCCACGCCAGGCAGAACAGCATCGGCACGGTGAACGTGATGCGCGAGCGCCACAGCGTGCCCATGACGCACAGGAAGATGAACCCGGTGGGAACCGAGATGATCTCGGTGGAGAGCATGTAGAAGGGGCGCAGGTCGGCGTTGATGCCGCTGACGAACAGGTGGTGCTGCCACACGAAGAAGCTGAGCAGCGACACGCCGAGCATGCCGGAGACGGCGAGGCGATAGCCCCACAGCGGCTTGCGCGTGAACACGGGCAGCAGCTCGAGCACGATGCCGAAGCCGGGCAGCGCGAGGATGTACACCTCGGGGTGCCCGAAGAACCAGAACAGGTTCTCGAACAGGTAGGAGCTGCCGCCGCCGCCGGTGATGAAGAACGAGGTGTCGATCGTGCGGTCGAGCGCCGCCATCAGCAGCGTGGCGATCAGCATCGGCGCGGCGAGCACCATCAGCACGGCCGTGGCGAACACCGACCACACGAAGATCGGCAGGCGCGACCACGTGAGGCCGGGCGCGCGCATGGTGATGATCGTGGCCATCATGTTGAGCCCGAGCAGCGCCATCGAGACGCCGACGAGCGCGAAGAACACGATGTAGGAGTCCATCCCCATGACGGCCTCGTCGTTGAGCGGCTCATAGCCCGTCCAGCCGGTGGGGAAGCCGCCGAAGAAGATCGTGGAGACGAGGATGAAGCCGGCGGCCATCAGCAGCCAGAAGGTGAGCGACTCGATCCGCGGAAAAGCCATGCGCCGCGCGCCGATCATCAGCGGCACGAAGTAGTTGGCGAACGGCCCGAGGATGCCGGACGTCATCATCCCCATCATCATCGTGCCGTGCATGCCGACGAGTGACAGGTACTGGTTGGGGCCGACGAGCGTGGGCACGGGGTGCAGCAGCTCGGCGCGGATCAGCATCGCGTTGAGCCCGCCGACGAAGAAGAACACGCCGATGCCGACGAGGTACTGCATGCCCACGACCTTGTGGTCGGTGCACAGGCCGAAGTAGCGCCCGATGCCCTCGCTCTCCTTCTCGCGCAGCGACGCGGGGCGTCCGAGCATGCGCGAGATCGGGTAGTTGGCGAAGCCGAGGCCGATCAGGAAGCCGACGACGCCGAAGAAGTACGCGAGCAGCAGCGCGACGTCGTTCTCGTCGGTGGCGCTCTCGTATTCAAAGCTGGGGCCGTTGATCAGGTGGCCGATCCACCAGCCGAGGTAGTAGCCGCCGACGCCGAGGATGACGGCGGTGAGCAGGTTGAAGCCGAGCAGCCGCCGCCACAGCGGCCGCTGTGCCGGCAGGGGGGCTGATGCGGCTGCGCTGGTGGTGCTCATTCTCCACGCCTCGTCGGTTCGGGTAGGTAGGTGGTGCTGTATTTGGGCAGGACCTTGGTGGCCGGCGCCAGGCGTTTCTGTTCGCCGTGGATCCACGTTTCGAACGCGGCCGGCGCGACGACCCTGCCGGCGTTGGACATGTACCCGTGCCAGATGCCGCACAGCTCGGCGCAGCGCACGGTGAAGTTCTCGAGCTTTTCGGGCTTGACGAACACGACGTTGTCGACGCCGGGGTTGGCGTCGGCCTTGACGCCGAGCTTGTACGCCCAGAAGTCGTGGATGACGTCGAGCGAGGTGACGTGGAATTCGACCTGCTTGCCCGCAGGCAGCACCAGTTCGGTGGTCTCGACGCCGCCGTAGGTGGGGTAGCGATAGGTGAACAGCCACTGCTGCGCGATCACCTGCACGGGCAGCTTGGGGCCCTTGGGCACGGTCAGCGGGTTGGGCCCGCTGCCGGAGCCGGCGCCGTCGCCGGCCTCCAGGCGCACGGTGCCGAAGATCGCGACGCCGAGCACCATCAGCGAGGTGACGGCGATCCACGTGGTCTGCACGCGCGCGTCGCCGCGCACCGCGGGGCCTTCCAGCGCGGCGCCCTTGGGCTGGCGGAAGAAGACGATCGAGTAGCCGAGGAACAGCACCACGAGCGTGAGCACCGGTGTGGCGGTGACGGCCAGCACGGTGTAGTCGGTGCCCTGCGCGGCGGACTGGTCGCTGCCGCTGCCGGCGCCGATCAGCGGCCCGATCACCCAGATGACGAGCGGGATCGCGATCACGGTGACGACCGCCCACAGCGCAGCGAAGCGCGCGGTGTGGTTCGGTTCGGGCGCCAGCCCTCCGGGGGCGGCGGACGGTTCAGACGACATTGAGGAACCCGTCCATGTAGCCGTAGGTCTGCATCGGGCCGCCGAGGCCGTACAGGTAGCCGGCGGCGCACGGGACGAAGCACTGCCAGCGGTAGCGTCCCTTCTTGCCGGTGTGGAAGCTGAATTCGATCGTGCGGTGCGCGGCGCCTTCGCACGGCGCGAATTCACATTGGTTCTTGGCTTCTTCGGGCACGCCGGGCAGCGGCACGAACACGCCGAGCTGGGGCACGACGAACGTGTGTGAGGCTTCTTCGGGGTCGATCGCGTCGACGGCCTTGCCGTCGATCGTCTCGGTGCCGCCGACGGTGCCCTGCACCTGTGACAGCAGCGGGTTGCGCAGGCCCGTGTCGCCGTCGTACTGATAGAGGGTGACGTGCACCGTGGAGTTGGCGGGCACGGTGAAGTTGGTGCTGTGGACCCATTTGCCGTTCTCCCTGACCAGATAGGAGACCCAGTCGGGGTGCGTGGGGCTGTATTTGGGGCCGATCGCGGCGACGGTCTCGAGCGTGAGGTCCGCGCCGCCGCTGGAGGCGGGCGCGGCGACGGCGGCGACGGGCGGCGGCGCGCTGGTCGCCCAGGCCGCTACGTACAGGCCGATGAGCGCGCCGAGCGCGGCGACGGCGAGGCTGACGCCGAGCAGCTTCTTCGCGAACACGCTCACGCGACCCTCCGACCGCTGGTACGGCTCCCCAGAAGCCATCCGGCTCCTCCCCGAATGCTCAACGCGCCTCCTCAAGCGCTCGTGCTGCGTGTGGGTGGGACGCTGGTCACTCTATTCCCGGGTTGTCCAGCCGTACACATTTCTAAGAGAAATCTCATGAAAGTCTTGCCGGGTGTCCGGAGTCGCGGGGCACCGTGCTCCCCCGGCTTCGCCGTGCTGCTCTCTCGTGCCGCACGCGCGTGCGGCTACGATCAACGACTTGCCACAGTCATACGATTCCACCGGTGATGCCGGCCCGGGCGCCCCCGCGGGAGGCTCGCGCGTGCCCGAGCGCCCGACGCTGGAGGGCCTGGAGGCGAAGTGGAGCGCGACGTGGGAGCGCGACGGCACGTACCGCTTCGACCGCTCGGCGCCGCGCGATCGCGTGTTCTCGATCGACACGCCGCCGCCGACGGTGAGCGGCTCGCTGCACGTGGGCCACGTGTTCTCCTACACGCACACGGACGCTGTGGCGCGCTTCCGGCGCATGCGCGGCGACGCGGTCTTCTACCCGATGGGCTGGGACGACAACGGCCTGCCGACGGAGCGCCGCGTGCAGAACCACTTCGGCGTGCGCTGCGACCCGTCGGTGCCGTACGACCCTGAGTTCAGCCCGCCGAGCGAGCCCTCTGAGAAGGAGCCGATCTCGGTGTCGCGGCCGAACTTCGTGGAGCTGTGTCTGCGGCTGACGGAGGATGACGAGCAGGTGTTCGAGGCGCTGTGGCGCACACTGGGCCTGTCGGTGGACTGGTCGATGACGTACACCACCATCGGGCGCGCCGCGCAGCGCATCTCGCAGCGCTCGTTTATCGGCCTGCTGAAGCGCGACGCGGCATACCAGCTGGAGGCGCCGACGCTGTGGGACGTGGACTTCCAGACGGCGGTGGCGCAGGCGGAGCTGGAGGATCGCGAGCGCCCGGGGGCGATGCACCGCGTGCGCTTCGTGCCGGCGCCCGCGGCCGACGGCGTGGCGCCCGGCAACGGCGCCAGCCCGGCCGAGAGCGATGCCGAGGCCCTGATCGAGACGACCCGTCCGGAGCTGATCCCGGCGTGCGTGGCGCTGCTGGCGCACCCGGACGACGAGCGCCACGCGGGCCTGGTGGGCACGGACGTGCTGACTCCTCTGTTCGGCACGCGCGTGCCGGTGCTGACGCACCCGCTGGTGGAGCGCGAGAAGGGCACGGGCCTGGTGATGGTGTGCACGTTCGGCGACCTGACGGACGTGACGTGGTGGCGCGAGCTGGGGCTGCCGGTGCGCTCGGTGCTGGGTCCGGACGGGCGCCTGCTCGAGATCGCGTGGGGCACGCCGGGCTGGGAGTCGGAGAACCTGGCGCGCGCGCGCCAGGACTACGCGGAGCTGCAGGGCCGCACGGTCAACCAGGCGCGCAAACGGATGGTGGAGCTGCTGGAGCAGTCCGGCGACCTGATCGGCGAGCCGCAGCAGGTGACGCGGGCGGTGAAGTTCTTCGAGAAGGGCGAGCGCCCCGTGGAGATCGTGACGAGCCGCCAGTGGTTCATCCGCACGATCGAGCACCGCGAGACGCTGCTGGAGCGCGGCCGCGAGCTGCAGTGGCACCCGCCGTACATGCGCGCGCGCTTCGAGGACTGGGTGAACGGGCTGACGGGCGACTGGTGCGTGAGCCGCCAGCGCTTCTTCGGCGTGCCGTTCCCGGTGTGGTACCCGATCGACGACGACGGCAACGTGCTGTACGACCAGCCGATGGCGGCGCTTGAGGCGCAGCTGCCGGTGGACCCGTCGACGGACGTGCCGGACGGCTACGAGGAGTCCCAGCGCGGCCGGCGCGGCGGCTTCGTGGGCGATCCGGACGTGATGGACACGTGGGCGACGTCGTCGCTGACGCCGCAGATCGCGGGGCAGGCGGGCGAGGACGAAGAGCTGTTCGCGAAGGTGTTCCCGATGGACGTGCGCCCGCAGGCGCACGACATCATCAGGACGTGGCTGTTCTCGACGGTGCTGCGCTCGCAGCTGGACTACGACGAGCTGCCGTGGGCCAACGCGGCGATCTCGGGCTGGGTGCTGGACCCCGACCGCAAGAAGATGTCGAAGTCGAAGGGCAACGTGGTGACGCCGATGCACCTGCTGGAGGAGTACGGCGCGGATGCTGTGCGCTACTGGGCGGCGAGCGGGCGACCGGGCACGGACACGGCGTTCGACCCGCAGCAGATGAAGGTCGGTCGCCGGCTCGCGGTGAAGCTGCTGAACGCGTCGAAGTTCGCGCTCGCGGACCTGCCGAGCACCCCCTCCGGGGGCGGTGCCCTGGGGGAGGCGCTGACGCACCCGCTGGACCGCGCGCTGATCGCGCGGCTGGCCGATGTCGTGCGCGACGCGACGACGAGCTTCGACGAGTACGACTACGCGCGCGCGCTGGAGCGCGCGGAGAGCTACTTCTGGTGGTACTGCGACTTCTACCTGGAGCTGGTGAAGGGCCGCCGGTACGACCCCGACCCCAAGGTGAGCGCCTCTGTGAGCCTGGCGCTCGGGCTGTCGCTGTCGGTGTTCCAGCGACTGTTCGCGCCGTTCCTGCCGTTCGTCTGTGAGGAGGTGTGGTCGTGGTGGCAGGACGGCTCGGTGCACCGCGCGAGCTGGCCCGATGTTGAGGCGCTCGTTGTCGCGGCGGCATCGGGGGAGGGGCGCCGCGAGGGCACGGCACTGGAGGTGACGGCTGACGTGTTGCGCGAGGTGCGCAAGGCGAAGTCGCAGGCGAAGCGCAAGATGCGCGCGCCGGTTACGCGCGTGGTGGTGAGCGACACGGCGGAGCGCCTGGCGGCGCTGGAGCTGGGCGAGGACGACCTGTTGCAGGCGGGCTCGATCGAGCGGATCGAGAAGCTGGAGGCGGACGAGTTCGGTGTCGAGGTGGAGCTGGCGGAGGAGGACCGTGGGATAGGGTCCGCGGCGTGACGAGGACGCTGATAGCGGATCTGGCGGAGAAGGTCGACCAGCAGGTGACGGTGCGCGGCTGGGTGCAGGCGATTCGCGACCAGAAGAGCGTGCAGTTCGTGATCGTGCGCGACGAAACGGGCCTGGCGCAGGCGGTGTTGCCGAAGGGCGAGCCGCCGAGCGAGCTCAACGAGGCGATCTCGGCGCTGACGGTGGAGTCGGCGGTGACGGTCAGGGGCACGGTGGCGGCGGACGAGCGCGTGAAGCTGGGCGGTCTGGAGTTGAAGCTGGCGGAGCTGGCGGTGGACTCGCTGGCGGAGCCGGAGGTGCCGATCGCGCCGGACTCGGCGCTGGACAAGCGCATCGACTGGCGCTATCTGGACCTGCGCCGCCCGGACCGGCGCCTGATCTTCGAGGTGCAGACGACGGCGGAGCACGCGATGCGCGACTACTGGCGCAAAGAGGGCTTCATCGAGCTGCACACGCCCAAGTTCATGGGCTCGGCGAGCGAGTCGGGGGCGGAGCTGTTCAAGGTGGAGTACTTCGAGCGCGTGGCGTATCTGGCGCAGTCGCCGCAGTTCTACAAGCAGATGGCGATGGCGGCTGGCTTCGGCAAGGTGTTCGAGGTGGGCCCGGTGTTCCGTGCGAACCCGTCGTTCACGTCGCGCCACGACACGGAGTTCACGAGCGTGGACGTGGAGATCGCGTGGATCGACTCGCACGAGGACGTGATGGCGTTTGAGGAGCGCTGGCTGGCGCACGTGCTGGCGGCGGTCAAGGACGCGCACGGCGGCGAGATCGAGCGCACGTTCGCGACCGAGCTGACGGTGCCGACGCTGCCGTTCCCGAAAGTGACGCTGGAGGATGCCAAGCAGCTGCTGCGCGAGCATGGCCACGAGGCGCCTGGCGCGGGCCACGACCTGGACCCGCCGAGCGAGCGCGCGCTGTCGGCGATCGTGAAGGAGCTGCACGGCCACGAGTTCGCGTTCGTGACCGACTACCCGACGACGGTGCGCCCCTTCTACCACATGCGCTACCCCGACCGGCCGACCGTGACCAAGAGCTTCGACCTGCTGTGGCGCGGCATCGAGCTGACGACGGGCGCGCAGCGCGAGCACCGCCAGGAGCAGCTGCTGGCGCAGGCGGCGGACAAGGGCGTGGACGTGGGCCCGATCCAGTACTACCTGGACTTCTTCCGCTACGGCGCGCCGCCGCACGGCGGCTTCGGCTTCGGGCTGACGCGCCTGCTGATGCAGATGCTGGGGCAGGAGAACGTGCGCGAGGTCACGTTCCTGTACCGCGGGCCGCACCGGCTCGAGCCGTAGTCAGCGGCTCGGCCCTGCGCCGAGTCGAAAACAGGACTGGCGCTCGTCGCCTATACGGAACTAAAGTCAGTGGCGGAACGGGCGACAACTCTTCCTCGCTGGCCGTGTCATGGCAGCAACGGCGCGGCTCGGCGGTACGAGCTTGAGCATCGTCCCACCTCTCCGGCGATGCTCGGGGAGAGTCCAGGCGTCCCCCGGCGCCAGGTCTCCGCGGGCGTCGTAGCCCTTACCGGCCGCGGCGCTCGTGAAGGCCTGCAAGAACGCGGCCCCGATCGTCCCGTCCGCGGCCCCGTCTACCGTCAAGGACATGCTCCTGAACGAGCTGACAGACGGCATGGAGATCGACCAGGTGCTGCTGGTTCGCGAGGCTGAGCGCCGCCAGCGGCGAGAAGGCGGCGACTACCTGCGACTGCGTGTCGGCGACCGCACGGGCGCGGTGGCGTGCATGGTTTGGGACGCCTCTTCGGAGCTGGAGCAGCTCGTCCGCGCGGGCTCCGCGGTGCACGTGCGCGGCCGTTATGTGGTGCACCCGCGCTTCGGCCCGCAGATAAACCTGCGCGACCTGGAGGAGGCGCCGCCGGGGAGCTATGACCCGGCCGAGCTGCGCGACGGGCCGTCGCGCGACGTGGAGCAGATGGAAGGCGAGATCCGCGAGCTGCTTGACACGATCCAGGAGCCGCACCTGCGCGTGCTGCTGGAGCGCGTGTTCGGCGAGGGTTGCGAGCTGTGGGCGGGCTATCGCACGGCGCCGGCGGCCAAGTACTACCACCAGGCGTACACACACGGGCTGTTGGAGCACTGCCTGGGCGTGGCGCAGGCGGTGAGCGCGATCAGCGCGACGTTCGGAGGGATCGACCGCGACGTGGCGGTGACGGGTGCGCTGCTGCACGACATCGGCAAGCTCGAGGCGTACACCGAAGGCGGCGGCGGCGAGGCGATCGACCTGACCGACGCGGGCCGGCTGCACGGGGAGATCGCGCTCGGCTACTACCGCATCCGCCGCCTGATCGAGGACATCGACGGCTTCCCACCGGAGTTGGCGCAGGCGGTGGGGCACATCATCCTCTCCCACCACGGAACGCTGGAGCACGGCAGTCCGGTGGTTCCGTGCACGCGCGAGGCGACGCTGGTGCACATGATCGACAACCTGGGCGGGCGTCTGGGCAGCTTCGATCGTCTCGAGAAGGAGCTCTCGCCGGGGCGCCGCTGGTCGCCGTTCGACCGCGCGATCGGCGGCGGCGCGTTCTTCGCGGAGCGATCGGCGATCGCGGCGGTCGAGCAGCCGGCGACGGTCGAGCAGCCGGCGCCCGCGCGCGAAGCGGCCTGAAACTCCGCAAATAGCGGGGCGGCGATTCGGCCGTGCTGTATCCGTCTCGTCGCCGGCTTCTATCGTTCAACGCCGATGGCAAAGGACACCGAGAAGCTGATCCGCCAGCTGTCGCTGATCTCCTACCTGATGGCCGAGCGCAGGCCGGTCACGGCGCTCGAGATCCGGCGCGACGTGGAGGGCTACAGCGGCATGAACGAGGACGCATTCGCGCGCCGCTTCTACGCGGACCGCTCGGAGCTCGAATCGCTGCGCATCCAGCTGACGGTGGACCGCCCGGCGGACGGCGCGGCGGAGCAGGAGAACTACTCGCTGCGCCCTGAGAACTTCCACCTGCCGGCGATCGAGTTCACGGACAAGGAGCTGGCGGCGCTGCAGACGGCGCTGAGCCTGCTGGACGGCGAATTCGCGTACGCGGAGCCGCTGCGCCTGGCGTTGCAGCAGATCACGTGGGGCCGGCCGAGCCCGCTGCGCGCGCCGGAGCAGCGCGGGGTGGCGCTGGGGATCACGGCATCGGCGGGCGGGCACGAGCTGTCGGCGCGCCTGGCGAAGGTGGAGACGGCGATCTTCCGCAACAAGACGATCGTGTTCGACTACTACACGATGGAGCGCGACGAGGTGAGCTCGCGCCGCGTGGACCCGTATCACCTGCTGTTCCAGGGCGGTCAGTTCTACCTGCTGGGCTACGCGCACGAGCGCAAGGCGGTGCGCGTGTTCCGACTGACGCGCATCCGCGGCAAGGTCTCCTACGCGACCAAGGCGGAGCATGACTTCCACCGTCCCGAGGACTTCGACCCGCGCGCGTACGCCAACCGCGCCGACTGGCAGCTGGGCGAGGAGCGCGGCGTGGCGCGGGTGCTGATCTGCGAGCGCATCGCGTGGCAGGTGGAACGCCACTTCGGCCGCTACGGCGAGATCGTGGAGGAGGATGGGGAGACCGTGTTCGCGACGGGCTACTCGAGCGTGCGCAGCCTGATCTCGTGGGTGCTGGGGTTGGGCGTCAACGCGCGCCTGCTGGGCCCCGACGAGCTTGTGTGCGAGCTGCAGCAGCGGCTGGAGCTGCTGGAGGAGCACCACGGCGAGACCGCGCCGACGGCACCAGGCGGGACGGGATCGGTGATTACGGCCTCGCGCGGTGCGGCCTCCACCCGCGGCGCGGCGGGTGCGCGCATCACGAGCTCGTCGCGCACGCGCGCCGCGCGCCGCGCGGAGACGGCGGGGGTGGAGGTGGACGCCCCGGCGGCGCGTCCGGACGCGGCGATCCGCCCGGAGCGCTTCGCGCGCCTGGTGACGCTCGCGAGCATTCTAATCAGGGCTGGCCGCGCGGGCGAGCGCGTGTCGATCGCGGAGATCTGCGAGCGCCTGCAGATCAGCGAGGAGGAGCTGCGCGAGGACGTGAACGTGCTGAACGTGGTCAACTTCGGCGGCGGCTCGTATGTGCTGTATGCGGAGTTCAAGGAGGAGGACGGCGAGATCGAGGTCGACCCGGAGCCCTACAGCGACAACTTCGACCGCCCCGCGCGCCTGCTGCCGGTGGAGGCGAAGGCGCTGGTGGCGGCGATCGACCTGATCGGCGAGCACATCCCGGAGGGGTCGCTGACGTCGGCGCGCGAGAAGATCGTGGCGGCGCTGGGCGAGGACCCGATGGAGCAGGGGCTGCAGGTGGCGCCGACGTCCGGCGACGACTCGGACGTGGCGCGCGCGGTGTCCAAGGCGATCGTCGCGCGCAAGCTGATCGAGCTGGAGTACTTCAAGGAGAACGAGGACCAGATCTCCAAGCGCAGGGTGGAGCCGTACGCGCTGACGAACGGCCGCGAGGGCTGGTACGTGGCGTCGTTCGACCCCGACCGCGGCGGCATGCGCCACTTCCGCCTGGACCGCATCAAGCACGTGCACGTCACCGACGAGCGCTTCGAGCCGCGCCCCGAGGTGGATCCCGCGGCGGAGGTGGATGGCTGGCTGCGCACGGGCGAGGTGCCCGCGTCGGCGACCGCGCGCGTGTGGATCTCGCCCGAGCGCGCGCGCTGGGCGCGCGAGGCGCGCCGCGTGGTCGAGGAGTGGAGCGACGGCGCGGTCGTCGTGGAGCTGAGCTTCGCGGGCGTCGACTGGCTGGTGCGCGAGATCCTCAAGGAAGCAGGCGACGCGGCGGTGCTCGAGCCGGAGGACGCGCGCGAGGCGGTGCGCGCGGCGGTGGGGCGGCTGCGCGAGATGAGCGCGGCGCCGGCGAGCGTCTGAGCGCCGCTGGTGCTACCTGGTCTCCAGCTGGTCGACCGGAGCGTAGTCGTCGCGCAGCGGTTCGGCGCCGGCCACGATCCTGGTGAGCGCTGCGCGATCGAAGGTGCTTCCTCCGCCCGGTGATGGTTCGCTTCGTGGCGGCAGCGGGCCGTCGGACGCAACGAGCACCTCGTTGCCTCCGGCGAGGGTCCTGCCGCTGCCGGTAACTGTGATCATCTGCACGTGGGTGAAGGAGCCGAGCAGCGTGGCGGCCTCGGCCCGCAGCAGCTTGAACGGGTTGAGGTCGATCATGTTGAGTGCGTAGATGCCGCCTGGGCGCAGCACGCGCTGCAATTCGTGCATCCATTCGGTTGTCATCAGCTGCCAGGGCACGGTCCGGCTGCTGAATGCGTCGCCGACGATCAGGTTGGCGCTTGCGGTCGGTTCGCGGCGCATCGTGACGCGTGCGTCGCCGACGGTCGCGCGCAGGGCCGGCGACGTGTGCAGTCCAAGATGCTGGCGATCGAATTCGACGAGGCCGCCGTCCACCTCCAGGACGTTTGATCGCGAGCCGGGTCTGGTCGCCGCGAGCCAGCGCGGCATCGTGAAGCCGCCTCCGCCGACGAACACCGCATCCAGCGGAGTCCCTTCGGGGCTCATCGCGGTTATCTCTTCCCCCAGCCAGTACTCGTACTGGAGACCGAGGTACCGCGGATCGGACGGGTCCACCTCCGAGTTGTAGCCCCGATTGAGCAGCAGCAGCTCCGCCGAGGGTCGATCGGGAGCGGGTTCGAGCTGTATGCAGTTGTAGGTCGATTCCGCTAAGCAGGGAGAGCGCTGCGCGAGTGTGAACAGCGCCAGTGCGGCTGTGATCAGCGCGGCGCCGCCGACGCTGCCCAGGTTGAGTACCCGGACGTAAGCGCCCATCAGGATCCCGGCGAGCACGAGCATGATGCCGATCGCGAGGACGGAGTTGCTCACGGGGAACAGCGGGACGAGCACGAAACCGGTGCCGAAGGTGCCCACCAGCGCGCCCGCTGTGGCCCATGCCGACAGGCGGCCCACGATGGTCCCGCTGGCTTTCAGGTCACGCAGCTGCAGTCGCGCGACGGTCGGCGTGACACCGCTGAGGACCGCGGCGACCGGGACCAGCGCGGCGAATGTGATCTCGATCGCGCCGAGGTTCCCGCCTTCGCTCGCGGCTGGACCGAGCGCGCGTACGATCGGCACGGTCAGCAGCACCAGCAGGCCGCCGCCGATCAACAGCCCCACGAGCAGCCATTGCGGGTGGATGCGATCCGCGATCCACCCGCCGAGCGCCGCGCCGACTGCGATCCCGGCGAGCACCGCGCCGATGATCGACGTGGTCGTTTCGAGCGTCAGCCCCACATACGGGGCGATCAGTCGGACGGAGAGGATCTCCAGCACGAGCACCGCGCCGCAGGCGATGAACACCACCGCCGCCGCGACCACGGGCGGCAGCGAGCCCGCGGTCGGCCTGGTCGCCGCTGCGTCCGCTGCAGCGGGCCTCGAGAACGTCTTCGTCCCCATCACGATCCGGGTGCGGGCAGGGCTTTCGACATGATGGGCTGGCTCTTTGGATGCAGGAGTGGGATCGACGGTGCGGGCCGTCTGGGTGAGGGCGCGCGATCGGTTCGACGATATTGATGACTCCGTGCAGACGTCAACGGCGCGTCCACGTGCGGTGCCGGCGTGGCCGGCAAAATGCTCGCGATTCGGCTTGTACGCTGGGTCTGGATCCTGTGCGCGGTTGGAGACAGGTGGGCCGATCGGGTAAGAACACGTACCACGGCTGCTCCCGCGCGAGGCCCCGCGGCCTGCTGACACAGGCGTGTAGGATCCGTCGCTGCGTGAGTCGTCGTGATCAGATTCGCATGAGCGAGGCGGAGGCAGCCGCGTTCTTGGCGGAGGAGCGCACCGTCACGTGCGCGACGGCCGGCCCGCGCGGCTGGCCGCACCTGATGCCGCTGTGGTACGTGCTGCGGGACGCCCCCGCCGGTGGGTCGAGCCAGCCCGCCCCGCGGGTGTGGGCGTGGACGTACGCCGTGTCGCAGAAGGTGCGCAACATGGAGCGCGACCCCAGGGCGACGCTGCAGGTGGAGGCTGGCGAGGAGTACCACCTGCTGCGCGGGTTGATGCTGGAGTGCGAGGTGGTCGTGCACCGCGACCTGGAGATCGTGAAAGCGCTCGGCCACGAGATCTTCGCTCGCTATGCCTCGCCCCGTGGCCAGCCGCCGGCGGAGGACCTGCCGGCGGAGGTGGGCGCGATGGTCGACAAGCAGGCGGCCAAGCGCGTCGCGATGGAGTTCGTCGAGTTGCGCCGCGCGAGCTGGGACCACCGCAAGCTCGCGGGGACCTACTAGGCTCCAGCGGCGATGGAGCCGCTCAAGGGACTGATCCTCTCCGGAGGCAAGGGCACGCGCCTGCGGCCGATCACGCACACGAGCGCCAAGCAGCTGGTGCCGGTGGCGAACAAGCCGGTGCTGTTCTACGGCATCGAGGCGATGGCGCAGGCGGGCATCGAGGAGGTCGGCATCATCATTGCGCCGGAGACGGGGCCGGAGATCGAAGCGGCGGCGGGCGACGGCTCGCGCTTCGGCGTCAGCATCACCTACATCGTGCAGGACCAGCCGCTGGGCCTAGCGCACGCGGTGCTGACGGCGGAGTCGTTCCTGCAGGCGAGCCCGTTCGTGATGTACCTGGGCGACAATTTGCTGCAGGGCGGCATCTCCGAGCTCGTTGCGGCCTTCCGCGAGCACGGGCCGGATGCGCTGATCCTGCTGACGCCGGTGCCCGACCCGGAGAACTACGGCGTGGCGGAGCTCGAGCAGGCGCAGCCGGGCGAGGTGGGGCGCGTGATACGTCTGGTGGAGAAGCCGGCGCAGCCGGCCACGGACCTGGCGCTCGTGGGCGTGTACATGTTCACGGCCGCCGTGCACGATGCGGCGCGGGCGATCGAGCCCTCGCCGCGCGGCGAGCTGGAGATCACGGACGCGATCCAGCGCCTGGTCGACACTGGGCTGCGTGTGGAGCCGCATGTGGTGCGCGGCTGGTGGAAGGACACGGGCCGCCTGGAGGACATGCTGGAGGCGAATCGCCTGATCCTGGACAACCTGCAGGAGCGCGTGGAGGGCGAGCTGATCGACTCGCAGGTCGACGGCCGCGTGGTGGTCGAGCCGGGTGCGCGGCTGGAGCGCACGACCGTCAGGGGGCCGGCGATCATCGGCGCGGATGCGTGCCTGAGCGACTGCTATGTGGGCCCGTACACCGCGATCGGCGAGCGCTGTTCGATCTCCAAATCGGAGGTCGAGCACTCGATCCTGCTGGCTGGCTGCACGGTGTCCGATCTGGACGGGCGCATGGAGAGCTCGCTGCTGGGGCGCAACGTGACGGTTCGCCGCGGCGACCGCCAGCCGCGCGCGTACCGCTTCATGGTGGGCGACAACTCCGACATCTCGATCCTGTGAGGCCGGCCGCGTGAGACCGGTCGACCGGTGAGGCCGGCCCCATGAAGCTGCTCGTGACGGGCGCCGCGGGGATGCTGGGCCTGGACGTGCTGCGCGCGGGCGCGCGCGCGGGTCACGAGCTGTTCGGCGTCGACCTGCCCGAGCTCGACATCGCCGATGCGCGCGCGGTGGAGCGGTTCCTCGAGCGCGCCGGCGCCGACGCGGTGCTCAACTGCGCGGCGTGGACGGACGTGGATGGCGCCGAGACGCACGTAGAGCAGGCGCACGCGGTGAACGCCGGTGGCGCGGGCAACCTCGCACGCGCCGCCGCGCGCGCGGGCGTGCCGCTGGTGCACATCTCCACCGACTACGTATTCGATGGGGAGGCGTGCGTGGATGCGTCCGGCGCGCCGCGCGCGTACGTGGAGTCCGATCGCACGGCGCCGCGCTCGGTGTACGGTCAGACGAAGCTCGCGGGCGAGCTGCAGGTGCTGGAGGCCTCGCCGCGCCACGCGGTCGTGCGCAGCGCGTGGCTGTTCGGCGTGGGCGGTAGGAACTTCGCTGAGACGATGCTGAGGCTGGCCGCCGAGCGTGACGCGGTGCAGGTGGTCACCGATCAGGTCGGCTGCCCCACGTGGACGGGCCATCTGGCGCCGGCGCTGCTCGGCCTGATCGAGCGGGGGGCGTCGGGCCTCGTGCACCTGGCGGGCGCTGGGCGCGTGTCGTGGAACGGCTTCGCCGCGGAGGTATTCCGCCAGGCGGAGGTGGACTGCCGCGTGGAGGCGGCGACGAGCGCGCAGATGGCGCGCGCGGCGCCCCGTCCCGCATGGTCGGTGCTGGAGTCCGAGCGCGAGGACGTGCTGCCGCTGCCGCCGTGGCAGGACGGGCTTGCGGGCTACCTGGCGGCACGGGCTGGGATGATGCGCGCATGAGACTGCTCGTGTGCGGCGGCGCCGGCTTCATCGGCTCGACGTTCGCGCGCCAGCGCGTGCGCGAGCACGGCGATCGGGTGACGGTGCTCGACAAGCTCACGTACGCGGGGCGCGAGGAGAACTTCCACGACCTGCTCGACGATCCCGGCTTCCGCTTCGTCCGGGGCGCGATCGAGGATCGCGAGGCGGTGGCGCGGGCGCTGGACGCGGCCGCGCCGCAGGCGATCGTGAACTTCGCCGCCGAGACGCACGTGGATCGCTCGATCGCGGAGCCGGACGCGTTCGTCTCCACGCACGCGCTGGGCACGTACGTGCTGCTGGAGGCGGCTCGACAGCGTGAGCTGCGCTACGTGCAGGTGTCCACGGACGAGGTGTACGGCTCGATCGAGCAGGGCACGTTCACCGAGCAGAGTCCGCTGGCGCCGTCCTCGCCGTACTCGGCGACGAAGGCGGGCGCCGACCTGCTGGTGGCTAGCTACTTCCACACGTATGGGCTGCCGGCGCTGATCTGCCGCGGCTCGAACAACTACGGCCCGTACCAGTACCCCGAGAAGCTGATCCCGCTGATGATCCTGAACGCGGTGCACGGCGACCGGCTGCCGGTGTATGGCGACGGCATGCAGGTCCGCAACTGGATCCACGCGACGGACTTCGCCGCGGCGATCGGCCATGTGCTCGAGCACGGCGCGCCGGGCGAGGTCTACAACGCGGGCGGCCCCGACGAGGAGGCCAACATGACGGTCGTCAGGCGCATCGTCGAGCTGACGGGCGCGTCGGAGTCGCAGATCGAGCACGTGACCGACCGGCCGGGGCACGATCGCCGCTACTCGCTGTCCTCGGAGAAGGTGCGCGCGCTGGGCTGGGAGCCGCGCGTGCGCTTCGACGCGGGCCTGGAGCAGACGGTGGCGTGGTACAGCGGCAACGCGTGGTGGTGGGAGCCGATCCGCTCGGGCGAGTACCGCGCGTACTACGAGCGCCAGTACGGGCGCTCGCTGGGCTGAGCGGCTTGCTTCCCGAGGGAGCCCGAGCTGGAGCTCGTGTGTTGCCGCAGCTCCCGAGACAGAAGTCTGTAGACATACTGTCTGCCGTTGCGGCAGGCTGCGTATGCCATGGACGCCACGCGCGAGCAGCTCGCCAGCAACCTGCGACGCCATCGTCACAACGCGGGCCTGTCGCAGGAACGGCTCGCGGAGATCTGCGATCTGCACCGCACGGAGATCGGTCTGCTGGAGCGCGGCGAGCGCTCGCCGCGGCTCGACACGCTCGTCGTGCTCGCGCGCGGGCTGCAGCTTGCCTCGCCGTGCGATCTGCTCGACGGGATCAGCTGAGCGCCGGTCGGCGCTGCGCGCCGGATCGAGCGCGGCTCAGCTGGCCCCGGAGATCTTCCACTTGCCGCCTTCCTTGACCAGCGAGACCGCGCTGGTGGCGCTGGTGCCCTCGCGGATGCTCTTGACCTGAGCGGTGGCGGTCTTGCCGTCTGCGGCCAGCGTGACGGACTTGACGTTGGCTTCCAGGCTGTCCACCTCGCTCAGCTGGCTTTTGATGGCGGCTTCGCAGCGCTTGCTCCCGCCGAGCCGGGTCACGGTGGCGGCGGCGATGTCGTTGGCGCAGATCTTCTTCGGTTCCGCGGCCGTGGCGTCAGACTGCAGGTTGGCGAGCGTCTGCGCCACCTGGTGCTTTTCGCCGGAGAAGCCTGCGGTGCTGGTCGTGGTGCCGCACGCCGTCAGCGCGAGCGCGGACAGCGGCAGGCATGCGATGACGAGCGGGCGGCGCATCTGGCCGCAAGATTATTGGTTTAGTTGGACTCGTCGTCGCGTCTGTAGCCCAGGCGCGCCGAGATGCGGTCCGCGGTGGAGACGAGGTGCGGGCCGAGCGCGTCGACGAGCTCCTCCAGCGAGATCATGTTGGCGTGTGCTGCCAGGTTGACCGCGGCCACGACGTCGCGCGCCTCGTTGCGCACGGGCGCCGCGATCGCGTAGAGGTCTGCGGCGAGCTCCTGGTCGTTGACGGCGAAGCCGGCGGCGTGGATCTCGTCGAGCTCGTCGCGTAGCGCTTTCTTGCTGGTGATCGTGTTGGGGCCGCGCTTGGTCAGCTTCATCTGCGCGAGCAGGTCGCGCTGCTCGGCCTCCGGTAGGTTCGCCAGCAGCAGCTTGCCCATCGACGTGCAGTACGCGGGCACGCGCGAGCCCGTGTGCAGGTCGAGGTCGATCTTCGCCTGGCCGCGGCGGAAGCTGCGCACTCTGTCCACGTACAGCACGTCGGTGCCGTCGAGCACGCCGAGGCTGGTGGTGTAGGAGGTGCGTTGGCGGAGCTCCTCGAGGTAGGGGTGTGCGTGCTCGCGTAGCCCGGTGGAGTTCAGGGCGGACATGCCGAGGTCGGTGACGCGCAGTCCGAGGCGGTACTTGCGTGATGCGCCCTGCTCGAGGTAGCCGAGTGCTACGAGCGTGATGACGTAGCGGTGGGTGGTGGAGCGGCTCATGCCGAGCTCGTCGGCGATGTCGGCGATCCCGAGCACGGGGCGTTTGGGCGTGAAGCAGCCGAGGATCGCGAGGCCTCGCTCCAGCGACTGCGAGTAG
>DATHPU010000008.1:0-79724 GCA_035483595.1 Solirubrobacteraceae bacterium | reverse complement strand
TATAACGACCTCGGCGGCGACTACTTCCGCAAACGCGACCCCGAGCGCACCACCAAACGCCTCATCACCCAGCTCGAAGCGCTCGGACACACCGTCACCCTGCAGGAGGCAATGGCAGCCTGAACGCTATTTTCCTGTCAGGAACGCCTTGGCCGCCACGAGTACGTCGCGGAAGTCTCCTTCGCGGATGCTCTGCGCGGGGGACTGGTCGTCGAGCTGCGGGTTCAGGCCGAGGAACCATGCGCGGACGGTGTGGGGCGACTCCTCGGCCAGCAGCAGCTGGAACGTCTGGTAGGCGCAGCGCAAGCGCTGCTCGTGCTCTGCTCGCGGAGCGCGCTCCCCGGCCGCCCAGCGCGCGACCGTTCTGGGGTCGGACACTCCCGCTATGTGCGCAACCAGTTTCTGTCCGAGCACCTCCTGGAGGTATCCGACGACGTCGGCGATGTTCGACTCGACGGCCTTCCGGTGGGCTTGTTCTGGGGCTGAACGGAGCTTTGGCATGGTTCCCTCGCTCGTCGTGGCACTTGATCGCGTGCTCTTGGGCTTGGCGTAGTTGGATGTTAGCCGATGGCCAGGTTGTTGGCCGGTATTTTGGCCATGTTATTGGCCCGCTCCGGGATCACCGCGCCGTCTGGTCAGCCGATGGCTCACGGGCAAACGCCCGATTGACCCGGTCAAGATCCTCGGGCCGAGCCTTGGCATGCATGTAGCGCTCCGTGGTCGTGATACGCGAGTGCCCGAGGAACTCCTGGACGAAGCGCGCGTCGGCGTGTCGGGCGATGAGGCTGCCGGCGGCGTGGCGTAGGGCGTGGAAGCGCAGTGGGCGCAGCCCGGCGGCGTCACGAGCTGCCTTGAAGCGGCGCCGGACGGCTGACGGATCAAGGCGCCGGCCGAGGCGCGAGCAGAAGATGTAGTCCTCGCGCGAGGTGTTGTCGACGCGGGCGTGCAGCCGTTCGAGGGCTTCCGCCGCTGGGTCGGCGAGCGGGAGAAACCGTGCCTGCCAGCTCTTTGTCGGTCCCTCCACGCCGGCGGATACGGCGCGATGGACGACCATGCGGCGCGCGTCCAGGTCGATGTCCTCCCAGCGCAGCGCGATCAGCTCGCCGAGGCGCAGGCCGGTGTACGCGGCCAGGCGGAACAGCTCACCGTCCTGTGCGTCCTCGCGTGCGCGCCAAACGATCTCATCGGTGCTCAGGTTGCTCGGCTGTGCACCGCGGTGTGACCCGACTGCGACATCACATCAGCCGAATGCAACCGCCGCCGCCGCCATCAGCGCGTGGTTTGTGCACAGCCAAGTTTCGCCCATGTAGCCGGATTCAATGCGAACCGCGGGGGCCGACTTGCCCAGTTGGCGGAGCGCACTCATGTGCAGGAGGGCACCCTTGCCCGCTCGCTGCTCTCGATGGCAATCGAGGACGCCGACCCGCACGCGCGCAGCGTCGTCGCCGTGCTCGACGGTATCCCTGGCGCTTACGAACGCGCTCAGCTTGGCCTCGAACGGGCGCGATCTGGCGAGACGATCCCACTCGACGAGTTGTAGGTCCGTTGGCCGAAGTCAGGCTGAGTACGGTCGCGAGATGGATGCTGATCGTCTACAGCTTCGAAGAGTCGAGCAACCTGGTTCTCGTTCTCACCATCCAAGACGCCCTATCCTCTGCAGCCGCCACGGCAGGCTGAACGGCGGCGGTGCCTTGCAGCGTCCCTCCGACGAGCACGACCGCGCCCCCTAACCATCTTCGCAAAGCACCACTCGCCCACCTGATACGAGCGTAAAGCGGTTCGCATTGATCCCGGTTGGCTCCATAGGCTGGGATTTGCAGCGGATTCTGGGATGCGTTTATGACGGTGGTCGAACCGTCACGGTTTGGCGCTGAGCGTCTGCGGGACCCTGCTGGTGGCCGCATTCCAGCCTGGTAGAGCCGGGTCGATGTAGCCGGCGAGAGCGAGGAGGTCTTCGTAGCGCTCGTCCGGCTCGTGGCTCCAGACGCGCTGGTGGTGCGCGAGACGGTTGCGGAAGACGTGAAGGCGAGCAAGCGGACGCTCGATCGTTCCAAGCTCGCACGCTTGCCCTTCTGCCTCACGCGGTCGCGGCGCCCGAGATGTTCAGACGTGCTCGGCCGCTCAGCTCCCGCTCCGGATCATCCAGCCAAGAGCCCGGCCGCTCCAGTCGGCGATGGCGTGCGGCGAGCCGGTTGTCGAGCGTGTTTCGCAGAGCCACCTCCAGGTGACCTATGGGCTCCCAGAAGGCGGCGGTAATCGCCGAGTTCCAGCGGTACATCTCAACCGCCGCTGCGAAATCGCCGCCGCAGTGGTCGATGTACGTGCTCAGCCGCTCGGCACTGAAAAGGCGCTCGAGATCCTGTGGCGGACCTGGGGGTCCGGTCAAGCGCACAACGATGACCTGGGCACGGATGACGCGCCTCGCTGGTCGATGGCTACCAACCGTCCGCATCCAGCACCCTGGCCCACTGCCCGCTTCGACGCCAGAATCCAAGGCAAGAGCCCAGTGCGGTAGTCCCGCACGCTGGGATCTGCGCGGGGGGCCGCCAGCAATGGCGGTCCCTACCGCGACCGACGCTCGATCGCAGTCATCTACGGCTACCTGCCGCTCTTTTAGTTTTTCGGCGCCTTCTCGCAACCACGACAGCCGTAGCGCCCATGAGCGAGTCGGTGAGCATTCCCATGCCGGCAGTGAGCAGAATCCCCGAGATGAATGAGCGTCTGTTCAGTGAGGCTTGCAGGTCGCGCGATCGGAAGCGCTCCACTCCAGCGCATGGCGGTTCTGCTCTATTCCGGCGATATTCGGTGAAGCGGTCGATTTCGCCTTTGACTGTCTGTCCGCTGGATTCACGGGTGCTGCAAGTCGTTACCGCTCCGCCAGGCTGATTGGCAATCGCGGCATTGGATAGCGCAGCTTCTGGTTCCTCTCCGGGGACCATCATTTCCATAACGGCATCCGAGGCGATCCGCTCGCTCAGATTTTCCGGGCTGTGATGCGATGCGATAAATGTTTCTACTGCAGAGCCGATTCTCGGCGACCGGTAAAGCGGTACTCCTTCGCGTGGGCCGCCGATACTCGGACTCGCAAGATAGCAGGAGTGAAAGCCAGCAGGATTGGCTGCTGTGACCCGGAGACGAAATTCGGCAGGTTCGAGACTATCTGGCCAGAACGGAGCAGGGATTTCAACAACGTCTGCTCCTTCTATCAGTGACACTGGAGTGGAGTGCCACTGTCGGGTAAGACGCTGGTCGGCATGATCGATATCGCGGGTTTCCAAGCCGAGCACCCGCACGCCTTCGACACCCAGGATATAGCGGTCGGGTTCAGGCTGGACTACGGAGTCGACTTCCTTAATTTTCCATTGAAGCGATCCCGTGAGGGTCGCCGTTCGGCAGCCAGCATTGGTGACGAGTGTCAAACTCAAAAGCCAGTTCGGTTCGTCCAGGCCCCCGATCGTCGGTGCGTTCGTGCTCAGCCAAAGGCTCCAAGGTCGAGGTGCTGGTGGGTTTTCATCGAAGCCCGGGAGCGCGACGAGAACGCTTGCGCAGAGCGCTATAGCGCCGAGGACCGCCCAGGATATGCGTGCAGCGTGGGTACGAAACGCGACAAATCTGAATCTTGTCGGTTGCCGGTGAACCTTGAGGGCGCGTCGGGGACGCGGTCTGCGACCTCTATCTAGCTTGCGACGACGCATCGTCTAACGTCGGCGATCGCATTGTGCCGTGCGGCGGCAGGGTCTTGACTTGGGACGTCGGGAGTGAGCGTCCGGTTCGGCTTGTTTGTTAGGCAGGAGACAAGCATGAGATGGTTTGGGTCGCGTCTGTCGGATACGGCGACTAAAGCTTTAGAGTCGGCATGTCGGACTCCGTCCTTGAGAAACCCATCTTGTGGCCGCTCCGACTAGGGCACCCGGGTCCTGCTCGATCTGGATGGGGTTCGGCCTCTCCGTCGCGACCAGCTGACCGGCGGATCGGCAACCAAGGTCACGCACTTCGATGACCGAATAGGGTGGGCAAAGCGGGCTGGAAACTTCACCTCCAGCTCTCGAAACAGACAGCTGAATCTCGTCTTCGCGTCAATTTCGGTTGTGGGCTACTCAGTGCAGCTCGGCCTCGCCGTAGCGCTCCTCGCGAACACCCAGAGTGCCGCATTGCAACGTGCTTTGGTCCTCGTCATCGTGGCGTTATGGCAGCGCTCTTGGCCGGGCATGGGAGGTCACCGGGATAACACGGCGAGGATGACAAGAACACTGCGCTAGTCGGCCCACCAGCCGCGCTGACCCTCCACGTCCTTGCGCGGATCCTGGCCGAGGTTGGGTGCACCGAATACGAGGATCTCAAGGCCCTCCGTCCCGCCCTCGTAGCTTCGCCACGTGCCGGGTGGGACACGAACCACGTCCCACTCCTTGACCTCGACGATCTCGTCGTCGAGCTTCATCCTCCCGCTCCCGCGCACGACCACGTATATCTCCTCTTGCTCCTTGTGCGTGTGGCCGTATGGGAAGCGATAGTCGGGCGGGATGCGCTGGTAGCAAAGCCCGCACTGCTCGAGCTCGAGCGCCCTGCTCGCGTGGCGAAACTCCAGGTCCGGCGCGCCGTCGAAGTTGGATCCGAGATCCTCCAGATCCTCCTTGACGTTGCTGAGCGTGAACGGCACGGCCGCGATTCTACTATCCAGCGCCGCCCCGCTGGCGGGTCTGTGGGCATCGTCCGTGGGCCTGTGCGGTCCTTCCGCGTCGGACGTCTCGCAATGTCCCGTAATTCCCGAACATGACCGTCGCCCTGACTCACGGGTGGGGTCGGAGTACATTCGGCCGCGCTGGGAGCTGAGCAGTGTTGCTGGCCGTAGGCAGCTGATCCGCAGTTCGGCTTCAGCGAGCGACGAAGGGCGGCAGATGGGCCAGCTGGCCAGACGGACACGTAGGCGGGCGGCAGAGTCGTCCTGTTCTGGCCGGGCGACCACAGCCGCCGCGTCCTTTGTGGAGCGGGCTCGACTCCCTACGGGCGTGCAGCTCTGCCGCGCGCCGGTCATCGGTCGTTCGATCGTCGCGAGCGGCACACGCAACCCTTGGTTGCTATTATGTTCCCATTGACGCAACCATCGGTTGCACATCAACGAAAGGAGCCGGCGTGGCCGCGGACAGCGTCGAACGAGAGATCCTGATCGAGGCGAGCCCGGAGGTCGTCTGGGGCGTGATAACCGAGCCCGAGCAGATCAGCCGCTGGTTCAGCGACGACGCCGACGTCAAAGGCCGCGCCGGTGCGGACGGCACCCTCACGTGGACGCCCGGAGGCCGCGGCGGACGCAAGGAGCTCGACTTGCTGGTGCCGATCCGCGTCGTGGACGCCGAGCCGTTCCGCCGCTTCTCCTTCCGCTGGAACCATCCGCAGGGCGCAACACCGGATCAGGCCAACTCGGCACTGGTCGAGTTCACGCTCGTCGAGGAGGCCGGCGGGACGCGTTTGAGGGTGCTCGAGACCGGCATCAACGCCGTGACGCATGACGAGCCGAGCAGGGCGCGGTACGTCGAAGAGCACGAACGCGGCTGGGGGAAACACCTCGGCGAACTGCTCGACTACGTGGCGTCGACCTCAACCGGGGCGGCGAGCTGATGGCCACCGCGGTCATCGAGGACGATGCCCTGTGGACGGCGGTGGCTGACCCCACGCGCCGGCGTCTGCTCGACGCGCTGCTCGAGCGCGGAGAGGCGAGCACCACCACGCTCGCTCAGGGGCTGCCGGTAACACGACAGGCCGTCGCCAAGCACTTGGCCGTGCTCGACCGCGTGGGCCTCGTGGCAGGCCAGCGGCGCGGTCGGGAAGTGCGCTACGCCGTGCGGCCCGAGCGGCTGGACGACGCCGCCGAGGCGATGGCTCGTGTGGCCGCGCAGTGGGACAGGCGCCTGGCACGGATCAAGCGGCTCGCCGAGTCCATGCAGGCCCAAGCAGAAATCGACTCCAAACACCGACAAGGAGCAACGCAATGACCGCTCACAGGACTGGAACCAGTGAGGAGTGGCTCGCCGCACGGCTGGAGCTGCTCGACGCCGAGAAGGAGCTGACGCGCCGCGGCGATGAGTTGGCGCGCCAGCGACGGGACCTGCCGTGGGTCCCGATCGAAAAGGACTACTCCTTCGAGATCGATGAGGGAACGGCGTCGCTCGCCGACCTCTTCGGGGGTCGCTCGCAGCTGATCGTCTACCACTTCATGTTCGGCCCCGACTTCATCGCCGGATGCCCGTCGTGCTCCGCGATCGCAGACGGCTTCTCCGGCTCGGTCGTGCACCTGGTCAACCACGATGTGGCCTTCACAGCGGTGTCGCGTGCACCGCTGGCAAAGCTGCAGGACTACAAGCGGCGCATGGGCTGGAGCTTTCCGTGGGCGTCCGCGTTCGACAGCGACTTCAACCACGACTTCCACGTGACCCACACCGAGCAGGAATGGCAGTCGGGCGCCGTCGAGTACAACTTCCACACCTCTGACTTCCGGCCCTCCGAGAAGAGCCCCGGACTCATCGAGCTCGCGTCGGGCGCCGGCACGGATCCCGTCACCTTCAGGAAAGAGGGGCCCGGCATGAGCGCGTTTGTCCTCGATGACGGCGTCGTCTACCACACCTACTCGGCGTACGGACGAGGGGTCGACGGCGTCTGGGGCATGTACGCGTGGCTCGACCGCGCACCGTTCGGGCGCAACGAGGCCGGCGCATGGTGGCGCCGCCACGACGAGTACTGAGAAGCGCCAGTCGCGGCCATGTCGTAGGCGCCTCTGCAGGGAGAGCTGGAGGCGCCGAGCGGCTGGGCCCGCCCGTCAAGTCGACCTCGAGATCTGCCGATAGATCGGGGGTAGGCGCCGACCCGTTCCTCCATGGCCTCCTCCCACGCGACCGACCTGGATATCGCCGGGAGCGACGACGCCCGGCAGGCGCGCCTGCGACTGGACCGAGCGCGCGGTCTCTACTACGAGGACCCCGCCGGCGCACTCGCGGACGCGATTCGCTGCTGCGAGATCGGTCGCTCGCTCCGCGACGAGGTGCTGTGCGCGCGCGCATTTGCCCTGCAGGGCATGATCTCGCTGCATCGTGGCGATCTGCGCGGGGGCCTCACGCTCGCGATGGAGGCAGAGCGGCACCCGCAGGCGAGTAACGACGCGGTCGCGCGCGCGGAGGTCGCGGCCCTGAAGGCGCAGATCAGCTTCTTCACCGGCTCCTACGCCGAGGCGCTCCGTCACGCGCAGCTCGCCGTCGATCACGCCGACGCCGCGCAGGATCTCGAGCTGCGGGTCTACGCCCGCCGCGCCACGTGCCCGGTGTTCGGCAACGTCGAAGCTCCCGACCTGCGGGAGCGGATCGAGGAACTGCTCGCGCTCGCGATCGAGATCGGCAGTCCGTGGGAGGAGGCGATCTCCCGCAACGACCTCGCCTGCTATCGCCAGCAGCAGGGCGAGCTCGACGAGGCAGCGAGCGAGCTCGGGCGAGCGCTCGCCGCGGCGCGTCGTGTGGACGGCGCCAACAGCTTCGCGCTGGCGGTGATCCACTCGACGCGAGCGGATATCCGGCTGCTGCAGGGACGAGCCGAGGACGCGCTGGCGGATGCGGAGCGCTCGATCGAGCTGCTGTCCGCCACCGACGACCCGAACCCGTACATCCTCGGAGCCACCGTCCGCGCCGACGTCGAGGCGCGGATGGCCCTCGGGCAGCTGGACGACGCCCTGGAGACCGGCGAGGGAGCCCTCAGCTGGCTGGGCGATCGCGTGCCGCAGACGCGCAGCCTGATCCTCTCGACGCTCGCATCCACGCTGCGCGCCGCGGGCAGGCTCGAGCAGGCCTACGACGCGCTCGCGCGCAGCGCCGAGCTCGAACGCCAGGCGTTTCGCGAGCTGTCCGAGCTGCAGCTGAGGCTCGAACGGGCGACGCTCGAGGCGAGCGCAGCGCGGCAGACGAGCACCGCGCTGGCGGCCAAGAACCGGCAGCTCGCCGACGCGCACAGCGAGCTCGAGTGTCGCGCGGGCGAGCTCGAAGTCCTCCAGGGCCAGCTCCGGGAGCAGGCCGAGCGCGACTGGCTCACCGGTTTGCACAACCGCCGCTACTTCGCGCGCGAGCTCGAGCGTCTCGCCACCGAGCAGCGCGGCGACTGGTTCAGTCTGGCGATCATCGACCTGGACCACTTCAAGTCGATCAACGACCGCTTCGGGCACGAGATCGGCGACCACGTGCTCGTACGCGTGGCCGCGCTGCTGTGCGAGGTTCTCCGTCAGCAGGACGTCGTCGTCCGCAGCGGCGGCGAGGAGTTCCTCGTGCTGATGCCGGGCACAGAGGTGAATGCCGCCGCCGCGTGCTGCGAGCGAATCCGTCAGCGCCTGCGCGGCGAGCCATGGGAGCAGGTCGTCGCGGGGCTGACCGTCACCGCCAGCGTGGGCGTCGCCTCCACCGACGACCCCGACCAGCTCGCAGCGCTCACGCGTTCGGCCGACCAGCGGCTGTACGAGGCCAAGCGCTCAGGACGCGACCGCGTCGTCAACGGGGCGAGGGCCTGTCGCTAGCCTACGCCACGTGCGCGTGGCCACCTGGAACGTGAACTCGGTCAAGCAGCGGATGCCGCGGCTGCTGGCGTGGCTCGACGAGCGCCAGCCGGACGTCGTGTGCCTGCAGGAGACCAAGCTCACGGACGGCGCGTTCGACGAGCTGCTCGGCGAGGAGCTCGCCGGCCGCGGCTACGCGTTCGCCCGCCATGGCGAGGCGCAGTGGAACGGGGTGGCGATCCTCTCGCGGGTCGGGCTCGACGACGTCGTTTCCGCGCTCGCCGGTGCGCCGGGATTTCCGCACCCGGAGGCGCGCTCGGTGGCGGCCACGTGCGGCCGCATCCGGGTGTACTGCGTGTACGTGCCCAACGGCCGTGAGCCGGACTCTGAGCATTACCGTTACAAGCTCGCCTGGCTGGCAGCGCTGCGTGCCGTGGTCGGCGCCGGTCCCGGGGACGCCGTGGTGTGCGGCGACATGAACATCGCGCCAGCCGACATCGACGTGTTCGACCCGGCCGCCTACGTCGGACACACCCATGTCACGGCGCCGGAGCGGGCAGCGCTCGCTGAGCTGCAGCAGCTGGGCCTGCGCGACGTAGTGCGCGATCGGTGGCCAGCCGAGCGCGTGTTCACCTACTGGGACTATCGCGCCGGGATGTTCCACCAGGACCTCGGCATGCGCATCGACCTGGTGCTGGCCGCCGCGCCCGTCGCCGACAGGGTGCGCGCGGCGTGGATCGACCGGCAGGCGCGCAAGGGCACCGGACCCAGCGATCACGCCCCCGTGATCGTCGATCTGGACGAGGCGCCCGACGGCGACATCGGCCCGGTCGTGCCACCGCCGTCAGCGCCTGCCAGGCGCCGAGGCGCCGTCAAGCTGCCGCAGTCCGCGTAATGAGCTGACGCCAGGCAGGCCCGGAGCGCGATCGGGGGCTGGAGACATGCCGCCCCTGCTCGCTCGATCAGACCTCGCCGTGCGCGCGTCCAGTAGGTCCGCGTAGCGCCCACGCCCGGGCGGGGCTTCGTGGTTCAGCGGCATTTCCGCGGATCGCCTAGCCTTAGGTCATCGTTCTGTTCATCTTGGTTCCAGCAATCGCCGTGGCGATCGCACTGCTCGGGTTGGGCATGTGCCGGCTGGCCGCGCGCAGTGACAGCACGCAGACCGCCGCGCTGGCGGACTGGGCTGCGAGCTATCTGGCTGAGCATAGGGTCGCGGCCGACGAGCGCAGCGATCAGCTCCCGTTCGTTCCGCGAGGCGGATCCTTCCGCGCGACGGGCTGATGATGCAAGGCTCTCGCGCGTTTATCATTGGTCGTTGCGGGAAGCGCCACCCAGAATCAGAAATGTCCGGCACCGCCCATAACCCCGTCGCGAGCATCGCCAGCAGAGCTCACCTCTGCGTGGGGTCAGCCATCGCGGCGCTGCTGATGATGCTTCTGCTGGCGGCGACGGCCAGCGCCGAAACGGCAGGTGAATCTGTTGGCCCTGGAAGTGAAACGGTCCCCATCAGTGAAACGGCGCCCGAAGCCGAAGCGCCGTCCGGCCAACCCGCGCCGGAAGCCGACCCGCCCGTCTCAGAACCAGTCGCCCAGTCACCGGAATCGACGCCGCCGGTCGAAGAATCGACGCCGGCGCCCGAACCGGCTCCGGTCTCCGAACCAGCGCCTGTCGCGGAATCGAAGCCCGTCACAGAACCCCCGCCCGTCACGGAACCCCCGCCGGAAGCCACCAAGCCGACGCCCGAACCCGCACCCGAACCCGCCCCGCCCGTGACACCCGCGCCGGTGTCCGAAGTCAGCTCGCCCGTGTCGCCGATCGTCGTCGAACAGACGAAGGAATCCGCGCTGCTCACGCCGGCAGGCGGCGAACCGCCGTCGTCCCCCGATGCGCAGCAGCAGCCGCTCGATCCCGCGTCGAGCCCTCCCCCGCCAGTCGCGCCCGAAGCCGTGCCCCAACTGCTCGTGCCTCCCGCGACGATCGCCACCACCGGCGAGCCGGAAGCGCCACTCGAAAGCTCCACCAAGCGCTCGGACGCAACCCTTGCGCGAGTTAACCTCACTCCCGCTCAGCGCGCTGCCGACCTCAGCTGCCAGCTGTCCGGCCTATCGGGCCAGGCCGAAGAAAGCTGCACCTCAGCCTGGTCGGGGTCCGTGAGCTTGGCCACGGCCTCGGCCGTGTTCGCCTCCGAGGCTCCCACGCCCGGCACCGGCGTCTCGCAGGACGGCGGCCTTGGCGGCTCCAGCGGCGGCAGCCGCTCCGTCGCGCCGCCGCCCGGCCCGGCGCCGAGCGGCGCCTTCGGCGGCTCCGCGGCGGGCGGCGCCGGCGGCGCCTTCTCCGGCTTCTTCACGCTGTCGGGCCTTCTTCTGCATGCCGCGCCGCGCGCCCTGCGCCGCCTGCGGCTCTCCTGCCGTCCGTGGCTGACGGCTTTCTTCGTTCTGATTCCAGAGCGACCGGGCTAGCTCCTCCCGCTCGTCTCACTCGCCCCGGACCCAGTGATCCGGGCCTGGAATCAATTCGAAAGCTTCTCGGAAGGAGCTGTAAGTGATGGATCGTCAACTGACGACGTCAACAGTAAGCATCGACAGGAGAGAGAGCGGCGACGCGACTCCGGCGGGCGCCGATGTCGTGAGCGCCGTGTTCGACAGGCACGCGCGCGAACAGCACATCAGCAGCACGCTCGACGCGACGGAGCAGGCTCCGCTCATCTGGACGCATACGCTGGTCTTGACGGGCGAGCTGACCCGCCGGTCCGCACATGCGCTCGAAACGGAGATGGAGCGTCTGTGCGAAGACGGGGTCACGGGCATCACCCTCGATCTCCGCCAGCTCGGCCACATCGACGCGATCGGCGTGGCCGTGATCGCGTTCCGCTGCGGCCTGTATCAGCGGCGCGGCCTCGGCGTCTCGCTGATCCCCGGACCGAAGCCGATCCAGCGCGCCTTCGAGCGGACCGGCGTCACCGAGCTGCTGCCGTTCCAGGTGGACGAGGTCGCTGCCCGGCGCAGGCGCGCGCCGGCGCTGAGGATGGTGCGATCGCGACGGTCGTAAAGCGTCACTTCACCAGAAGCGGTCGTTCGAACGAGGCCGCTTCCGGTATCACCAGTCCGGCTTCCGTCTGGAACCACTGCTCCAGCAGCGAGCAGTACATCCCGCGGAAGTCGGACGTCCTGATGAGGTTTTCGTTTTCGGCCAGGTTGGTGAGTCCGGGGAACTCGCCCACCATCTTCCCGGCAGCCCGCGTGCCGATCAGGAACGCCACGCCGCCGTCGCCGTGGTCGGTGCCCGAGCCGTTTTCCGCGCCTGCTTGCGCGCGCGTTCGCGACTGGTGTGATCGACCCCCGACATCGGCTCGATCACTGTGCTGTGTTCGCACGCGCTTGTGCGTGCTGCTCGACGGATGTCCTACGGCGCGGTCACTGGAACAGCTCGCGGAAGACCTCGTGGAAGACGTCCACCACCTCGGGGTGAAACTGGGTGCCGGCGCAGCGGTGCAGCTCGGCGAGCGCCTCCACGACGGTGATCCCGTCGATGTACGGGCGGTGCGCATCATCGCCACAAACGCCGCGCACACCGCGATCACGCATGCGCCGAACGGCACTTCGCCTCCGACGAGCCCGTCGGGGTAGCCGCCTCCGTCGTAGCGCTCGTGATGCGCGCGCACGAGCATCACCACGTCCGCCAGGCTCGGATCCGCCGCGATGATCCGCGCCCCGATCTCGGTGTGCCTGCGCATCACCTTCCACTCCTCGTCGGTGAGCGAGCTCGGCTTGTACAGGAAGGACTAGCGCCGGCACGCTCGAATCCCTCAGGGATGATCTCTTCGGAGGTGCAGCGAACGCTGGTCAAGTCGCCGCCCGAGCTGTGGGCCGAGCTGAGCGATCCCGCCGCGCTCGCACGCCACCTCGGCGAGCTCGGTGAGATCCGCATCGTGCGCACCGAGCCCGAAAGCACCGTCGAGTGGGCAGCCGAGAACACGACCGGCACCGTCTCGATCAAGCCTTCGGGCTGGGGCACCAAGGTCACCCTCAGCGTCACCCGCGAGACTCCGGGCGCGCAGCCCGCCGTCGCCGAGCCCGCGGACCAGCCGGCCGCCGATCCGCAGCCGGCCGCCGATCCGGAGCTGGCCGCCGATCCGGAGCTGGCCGCCGATCCCGACCCCGAGCCGGAGCCTGCGGTCGCGCCGGCATCCGTTGAGGCGATGCCAGAGCCGCCAGCCGAGCCCGCGATCGAGCCGGAGCCACGTCGTGGGTTCTTCGCGCGTCTGTTCGGTCGCCGCAGCGCGCCGCGCGCGGTGGTGGCACCCGAGCAGCCCGACGCATTCACCGCGCTACGCGAGGCGCTCGCCCCCGAGGCGTTCGCGTCCAGTGACGTGTTCGCCGCGGCTCCTCCGGAGCGGGAGGCTCAGGAGGCTCCCCTCGAGCAGGAGGCTTCCGGCGGCCAGGAGGCTTACGGCGGCCAGGAGGCTTACGGCGAGCCTCGCTGGGATATCTCCGCAGAGCTGATGGCGGCCGAGGAGGTCGCCGCGGAGCAGGTGAGCGCCGAGGAGGTCACGGCGGTGTTGACCGCCGTGCTCGACCGCCTCGGCGCGGCACACCACCGCCCGTTCTCGCGCGCCTAAGCCGCGGCGCCCACGGGGCAGCTCGATCCGCGGCGTCGACGTGCTCTGCGGGCGCAGTCCAGCAGCGACTGAGCGCTCAGTCCTCCTCGGCGCGCCAGCGCCGATACAGGTCCGTGAAGTCCTCGCGCATCTGCGGCGTCAGGTCCTCGGCCTGCAGGCGCCCCGTCAGCCTGATCGTGGCGCGCATCTGCTGCAGGTACTCGGTGCAGTGCTCGCACGCCGCCAGGTGCGCCTCGAAGCGCCGGCGCTGCGAGCGCGTGAGCGCGCCTTCGAGGTAGTCGGTGACCAGCTCGACCATCTCCCGGCAGACCAGCTCGGGCTTGGACCAGAACATGCTCAGACGCCCCCCAGCTCGCTCTCTAGCGCTTGGCGCAGGTGGCTGCGCCCGCGGTGCAGCAGCACGCGCTGGTTGGCGTCTGAGATCTCCAGCACCTCGCACACCTCCTGGCCGCTGAGACCGTCGACGTCGCGCAGCAGCACGACGTCGCGCTGGCGCGCCGGCAGCGCGTCCAGGGCGTCTTGGATCTGAGCGGTCAGCCCCTGCGCGAGCAGCCGATCGTCGCTGTCCTCCACCCAGTGCTGCGGCGGCGACATCCACGCGCCCGACGCGTCGAAGCGCGCGCGGTCGACCACCGGCCCCGCGTCGCCCACCGCCACCGTGCGCCGCTCACGCATGCCCGTGCTCGTCGCGCGGTTGACGAGGATCCGCAGCAGCCAGGTCCTGAACGTGGAGCGTCCGGCGAAGCCGTCGATCCCGCGCAGCACCGCCATCCACGTGTCCTGCACGACCTCCTCCGCCACCGCCGGGCTCGCCACGAACGAGCCGGCAAGGCGCAGCATCGCGGCGTGATGGCGCGACACCAGCGCCACGAACGCCTGCTCCTCGCCCGCCTGCAGTCGCTCCACGAGCTCGCCGTCCGCGTCCACCACCGCCCCCGCCGTGCGGTTGCGCCGAAGCGGCACCCCGATCACGGCGATCACGGCGATCACGGCGATCAGTCCCACGTGTCGCCCCGGGGATCGGATGAGAGATGCGGAGCACAGTGCATGCCGTTCATTCGCCGCCGTGCAGGCTACGGCGCCCGCGCGGGCGCCGCAACCTGCATGGCATGGCCTCCCTCAGCCCGCGACGATGCCCTCGCCGCCGACCGCGCCCGGCACCGTCACCGAGCCGATCTTCGTCAGCGCGCCCTTCGCCGCGACCGCGAACTCGTCCACGTTGCCTTCCGCGCCCGTCTGCACGTACAGGAAGTGGCCGTCGCCGGTTGCCGCGGCGTCGACCGTGCCGCCGTCGGTCGGCGTGTCGCCCAGCAGCGTCAGCAGCTGCCCGCCGTGGCTGGAGGAGAAGCCGCTCAGCGACGCGCTGCCGGGGTTGGAGGTGAAGAACACCCCGCGCGCTTCCACTACCCAGCAGGTGGCGATCTGTTCCGAGGGGACCACGTCGAGCTGTGCGATCGTGCCGCTTTCCCTCAGTTCGAAGTCCGCCAGAGCGCCCGCGCTCTCGGCGAGGATCAGGTGCCCCTGCTTGTCGAACACGATCGCGAACGGAACCGTGCCCGGCAGTTCGTTCACCACCGGCGTCGCAGACAGCGCGCCGCCCGGCGAGACGCCGAACACGTCGACGTCGTTGCCGTTGGCCTTCGTCGTCACGATCAGCTGCGTGCCGCTCGGCGAGAACACGACCGTGCCCGGCGTGTGCGTGAACTGCGGCCCTTCCGCGCCGAGGCCGAGCGTGCGGCCCGAGCCCGGGATCGCGACCAGGCGGCCGCCCGACACCGCGAAGCCCTGCACCGACCCGCCTTCCAGGCCGTTGAGCACGTACGCGAGGCCGTCGCGCACGGCGATGCTGACGGGGAACGCGCCGCCCGAGCCGATCACCTGCCGCAGCGCCAGCTTGTCGCCGAACACCGCGAACACCGAGACCGTGTTGCTGCCCGCGTTCACTGCGAACAGCAGCCCGTCCTGGCTGTCATAAGCGAGCGAGCCCTGCGAGGCGAGGTGGTCCACGACCGAGCCTTCGAGCGTGCCGCCCAGCCCGCCCGTGCTGTAGATGCCGGCCTGCGTCAGCGTCCCTTCGCTGGAGCGGTCGTACACGACGATCTGGTTGCCTTTTACGTTGTCCGTCTGGACGAACACCGCGTGGCCCGTGCCGGTCGCGAGCGCGGGTGCGCTGAGCGTCCCGAGCGTGGCTGCGGCGGCGAGCGCCGCCACGCCGAGGCGAGTTATCGATCTCATTGAGGTTCTCCTGGGAGTCGGGGGTGGACGTGCAACGTTCAGTCCACGCAGCCCGCCATCCGTTACAGCGGTATCGTCGTCAGCGTGGATGATCGACCGCGCGCGTTCGCGACGATCGATCGCGTTGCCAACGTGGTCGTGATGGTCCTACCGCTGGCGCTCGTGGGGCTCGCGGCATGGCTGACGTGGGGCGGCGCCCTGCGCTGGCCCGACCTGGTCGCGCTCGCCGTCACCTACTTGCTCACCGGGCTCGGCATCACCGTCGGCTTCCACCGGCTGCTCACCCACCGCAGCTTCAAGACCAGCCCTGCGCTGCGCGGGGTGCTGGCGGCGCTCGGCTCGGCGGCGGTCGAGGGGCCGGTGATCGAGTGGGTCGCCAACCATCGCAAGCACCACCAGTTCTCCGACGAGGCCGGCGACCCGCACAGCCCGCACGTCGACCACGCCGCCGGCTGGCGCGGTGCGCTGGGCGGCCTGTTCCACGCGCACGTCGGCTGGATCCTGGGCGGCGACGCGCTCGCCGACGAGCAGCACTACGCCAAGGACCTGCTCGCCGATCCCGTCGTGCGCTTCGTCGACCGCACGTTCGTGCTGTGGGTGGCTGTGGGGCTGGCGTTCCCGTTCGCGCTCGGCTTCGCGCTCACCGGCTCGCTCGTGGGCGGGCTCGCGGCGCTCCTGTGGGGCGGCGCGGTGCGCATGTTCCTGCTTCACCACGCCACCTTCTCGATCAACTCCATGTGCCACTTCTTCGGCCGGCGCAGCTTCGCCACGGGCGACGAGTCGCGCAACCTGTCGTGGCTGGCGCTGCCCACGCTCGGCGAGGCATGGCACAACAATCACCACGCGTTTCCCACGTCCGCGCGCCACGGTCTGCGCTGGTGGCAGCTCGACCCCTCCGCATGGCTGATCGCCGGCCTGGCGCGAACGGGCCTCGTGTGGGACGTTATCCGGATAACGCCCGAGCGCCAGCAGGCAAAGAGGGAGTGACCACATGTACGACTACGTGATCGTCGGAGCAGGATCCGCTGGCTGCGTGCTCGCCAATCGTCTCAGCGAGGACCCCGACGTGCAGGTGCTGCTGCTCGAGGCCGGGCCGCCTGACACCAACGAAAACATTCATGTTCCCCTCGGCTACCTGAAACTGGGCGGCACGGAGGTCGACTGGGACTACCACTCCGCGCCCGAGCGCGAGTGCAACGGCCGGCGCATCACGCTGCCGCGCGGTCGCGTGCTCGGCGGTTCCTCGTCGGTCAACGCGATGGTCTACATCCGCGGCAACCGTCTCGACTACGACGAATGGGGCGTGCCCGGCTGGTCCGCCGCCGAGCTGATCCCGTACTTCATCAAGGCCGAGGACAACGAGCGCGGCGCCTCGCGCTGGCACGGCGCCGGCGGGCCGCTGGCGGTCAGCGAAGAGCGCTCCGGCAACCTCATCTCGCGCGCGTTCGTCGATGCCGGCGCGCAGGCGGGCCTCGAGCGCAACGACGACTTCAACGGCGACGCGCAGGACGGCGTCGGCATGTACCAGGTGACCCAGCGCGGCGGCATGCGCGCGAGCGCCGCCGTCTCCTACCTGCATCCCGTCATGGAGCGCCCGAACTTGACGGTGATGCCGTACATGCTCGTCCAGCGCGTGCTGTTCGACGGCACGCGCGCGGTTGGCGTGCAGGCCAGCCAGCTCGGCCAAGCGCAGGAGCTGCGCGCCGAGCGCGAGGTGATCCTGTGCGGCGGCGCGTACAACTCGCCGCAGCTGCTGATGCTCTCCGGCGTCGGTCCCGCGGAGCACCTGACGATGCGTGAAGTCGAGGTGCTGCTCGACCAGCCCGCCGTCGGCGAGAACCTCTCGGACCACCCCGCGACGCAGCTCGTGTGGACCACCCCCGAGCCGCAGAGTCTGCTGCTCGCACTCGAGCCCGCCGCGCTCGAGCAGTACGAAGCGACGCGCACCGGGCCGTTCGCGTCCAACCTCGCCGAGGCCGGCGGCTTCGCGCGCGTCGGCGCCGGCGCGCCCGCGCCCGACATCCAGTTCCACGTCGCGCCCGTGCACATCGTCGAGGAGGGCCTGCGCGACCCCGAGGCGCACGGCGTGTGGGTCTCGCCGTGCCTGCTCACCGAGCACAGCCGCGGCAGCGTGCGCCTCGCGTCCAACGACCCCACCGCCAAGCCGGTTATCCACAACGCCTTCTACACCGCCGGCGACGACATGCAGCGCATGATCGCCGGGCTGCGCCTCGCGCTCGACATCTGCGCGCAGGACGCGATGAGGCCGTACTGCGCCGAGCCGTACAACACGCCCGCCGGAGACGGCGACGACGATCTGCGCGCGCACGTCGCGCGCACGACCTTCGCCGTCTACCACCCCTGCGGCACCTGCCGCATGGGCACGGGCGCCGGCGCCGTGGTCGACGAGCAGCTGCGTGTCAACGGCCTCGAAGGGCTGCGCGTCGTCGATGCGTCCGTGATGCCGACGGTCCCGCGCGGCAACACCAACGCGCCCACCATCGCCGTCGCCGAGCTCGCCGCCGACCTGATCCGCCACGGGCGCGCGCTCGAGCAGTCGCATATGCTCGCCGTTCAGTGAACACCGCCCCCCGCGCAATCCACCACCTCGGCTGCGGCACCATGTGTCCGCGCGGCGCGCGCATGATCGCCGGCCACGGCAGCCTGCTCGGCGATGCGCGGCTCGTCTGCCACTGCCTGCTGATCGAGGGCGCCGAGGGTCTCGTGCTCGTGGACACCGGCTTCGGCCTCGACGACATCGCCAACCCCCGCCAGCTCGGGCGCGTGTTCACCGCCGTCGTGCGGCCGCGCCTCAGTCGCGCCGAGGCCGCCATCACCCAGATCCGCGAGCTCGGCTTCGACCCGCACGACGTACGCCACATCATCACTACTCATCTCGACCTCGACCACGCGGGCGGGCTGCCCGACTTCCCCGAGGCGGAGGTGCACCTGCTCGGGCGCGAGCTCGAGGCGGCCATGAACCCCAGCTGGCGCGACGGCCCCCGCTACGTCGCCGCGCACTGGGCCCACGCTCCCCGCTGGGTGCAGCACGACGGCGGCGGCGAGCAGTGGCACGGGTTCGAC
This sequence comes from Solirubrobacteraceae bacterium, assembly GCA_035483595.1. Lineage (GTDB taxonomy): Bacteria > Actinomycetota > Thermoleophilia > Solirubrobacterales > Solirubrobacteraceae > Palsa-744. The sequence continues at coordinate 61,269 of DATHPU010000008.1, read as the reverse complement.
AGCGTGCGCATCCTGCCCGGCAGCGACGCCGAGATACTGCTGATCCCGCTCGTGGGGCACTCGCACGGGCACACCGGCGTCGCGATCAGGCGCGGCGACGGCTGGCTGCTGCACTGCGGCGACTCCTACTTCCACCACGGCGAGGTCGCCACGCCACCGCACTGCCCGCCCGGGCTCGCCGCGTTCGCCGCCTTCGACCAGGTCGACGGCGCCGCTCGCCGCGGCAACGTCGAACGTCTGCGCGAGCTGGCCGCACGCCACTCGGACGAGGTCGAGCTGATCTGCTCGCACGACCCCGTGTATCTAGACGTCGCTCGCTGAGCGCGCCTCGCGCACCAGCCGGCGCATCCCCTTGATCCAGCGTTCCGGGTCGGCGCCCTTGCGCGCCATGAACTGCGCCACGTTCTCGTGCGGCAGGATCAGGAAGCGCTCCTCGCGGATGCCGGCCACGACCGCGTCCGCCACGTCCTCCGGTTCCAGCAGCCCGCCGGCGGACAGCGCCGCCGCCGCGGCCGCCTCCTGCATACCCTGTTCGAGCATCGGCGTGCGTACGCCCTGCGGGCAGATGCACGACACGCGCACGCCCTGGTCCACGTATTCGATCGCGAGCCACTCCGCCAGCGACACCGCCGCATGCTTGGTCACGCTGTACACCAGCGAGGACACCTGCGTCAACAGCCCTGCCGCCGACGCCGTGTTGATCAGGTAGCCCTCGCCGCGCTCCAGCATCTGCGGCAGCAGCGCCCGCGATGCCCACACGTGCGCCATCACGTTGATCCGCCACGCTTCGTCCCAGCAGTCGTCCGGCACCTCCGGGCCGCCGCCCATGCCGCCGATGCCCGCGTTCGACAGGAAGACGTCGATCGGCCCGCTGGCCTCCGTCGCCGTCGCGATCAGCTCGCGTACGCTGTCCTCGCGGCCCGCGTCGAAGCCCACCGCCAGCGTGCCCGCGCCCAGCTCCTGCGCCAGCTTGCGCGCGCCGTCGAGCTCGCGATCCGCGATCACCACCGCGCGGGCGCCCTCCGCCACGAAGGCGCGCACCAGCGCGCGGCCGATGCCGCCAGCGGCGCCCGTCACCACGACATGCCTGTCAGTCAGCTCCATGCTGCGTACAATATGTCAACCATGAGTGCCGACGCCAGGCCTGGCGTCGGCCCCCACCGTCTGCCGCCGCGCACAGCCCGGTAGGCTGCTGCGTCATGCGAGCCGTCACCTTCCAGGCCCCGGGCGTCGTCAGCGTCGAGGAGCGGCCCGAGCCCGAGCTGGTCGACGCCGAAGACACGATCGTGCGGATCGAGGCCACCGGCGTGTGCGGCTCCGACCTGCACATCTTCCACGGCCGCGTGCAGATCGAACCCGGCTTCACGATCGGCCACGAGTACGTCGGCACCGTCGTCTCAGCCGGCGACGGCGTCACGCGCGTGGCGGTCGGCGACCGCGTGCTCGGCTGCTTCCAGACCGCCTGCGGCGGCTGCTTCTTCTGCCTGCAGGGCCTCTACCACCGCTGCGAGCACTCGCGCACGTTCGGCCACGGCGCCGCGCTCGGCTCGCTGCAGGGCACGCAGGCCGACATGGCGCTCGTGCCGCACTCCAACTTCGTCCTGCGCCGCGTTCCCGAGGGGCTCAGCAACGACGTGGCGCTGTTCGCCGGCGACGTCATGGGCACCGGCTTCCACGCGGTCGTCGACAGCGGCATGCGCCCCGGCGACGTCGTCGCCGTGCTCGGGCTCGGTCCGGTGGGGCTGTGCGCCGTGCAGGCCGCCAAGGCCTGCGGCGCCGGGCACGTGTTCGCGATCGACTCCGTGCCCGCGCGCCTCGCCGTCGCCGAGTCCTTCGGCGCGGAGCCGCTGCACCTCGCCGAGCAGGACGTCCGCGCGGCCGTGCGCGGCGCCACCGAAGGGCGTGGTGTCGACGTGTCGATCGACGCCGTCGGCGACCCCAAGGTGCTCGAGAGCGCGATCCGCCTCACGCGCAACTGCGGCGCCATCCAGTGCATCGGCGTCTACGCCGAGCGGGCAGAGGTGCACATGGGCCTGCTGTGGCTGAAGGCGCTCACGCTGCGCGGCGGCCACGCCAACGTGATCGGCCACGTCGACCGCGTGCTCGCGATGCTCTCTGCCGGCGTGCTCGACCCCGCCGCGCTGGTCACCCACCACATGAAGCTCGAAGAAGCGCCCGAGGCCTACGCCGTGTACGACCGGCGCGAGGCGCTCAAGATCGTGCTCACGCCCTGAGCGGCGTCGCGGGCCCCCGGCACCGTGGGAGACACCGCCAGGCGGCGACGCCGATGCGGCGCGGGCGTGCTTAGAATAAGGTCCTCGACGAAACGTCGATTCGTATACATATTCACAGCGCGCGCCCGTAGCTCAGTGGTCAACGGTTCTCTTTGGGGAGCCAAAGAGCAGCGGTCTTTCAAGCCGCAGGCCGCGGGTTCGATTCCCGCCGGGCGCACTCTCCGTCTTCGCCGCGCAGCGTCTCAGGCCGTCTGCGCGATCTCCGACGTTCGCGGCTCACGACAGCCGCAGCTCTGCCCTTCGAGACTCGCCCGAGCGCCCGCCCGACGGCGCCTCCAGCGCGTCCCCCGCGGTCGACGCCGCACCGCTCGTCCATCGGTCCAGATGTCAATCTCGAATCTAAAGTTGACATCCTGCGTAAAACGTGATTTATATGTCTCTGCAAGGGACTGGTTCCCGGCGAGTGATGGAACGGATGACGATGGGGTATGGGGTCGAGCATGATGCGAGACCAGACGCTGGACGGAGGGTTCAGATGGAGATGAGGCTGTTCACCTGCCACGAGCACAGGATGCTCCGCGCGCTGCACGGCCGCTGGCCGTACCGCCGCTCACACTGCCGGCACGACCTGCACTGGCTCGTGCGCGTGCAGTCGCCGGGGTGCTGGTGCGCGAGCGCTCGCTCGCATTCGATGCTGGGCCTGCGCGCGTGCAACCGCCGCCCGCAGGGACGCTGAGAGGGAAGCTGGGAAGACGGAGGGGCTGGGGGTCCTGCTCAGCTGCCGGTCCGCGAGGGGGAGCGGGCCGGCAGGGGCAGGTCGTCCGCGTCGGCTGCCGCCAGCGCATCGGCGCGCGAGGCGTGCTCGGCGATCCGCTCGATCAGCCGCGGCCACACGGCGCGCGGCAGGTCGTGGCCCATGCCCTCGATCAGCATCAGCTCAGCGCCCGAGATCGCGCGCGCGGTCGCGCGCCCGCCGGAGGGCGCGATCAGCGGGTCCGCCGTGCCGTGGATGACGAGCGTCGGCGCGGTGATGCGCATCAGCTCGGCGGTGCGGTTGCCGGCGGCGATGATCGCGGCGAGCTGGCGGCCCGGCCCAGCGGGGTCGTGGTCGCGCTCGTAGCTGGCGGCGGCGATCGCGTGCAGGTCCGCGTCGTCGTGCGGCAGCCCGGGCGAGCCGATCACGCTGAACAGCCGTTCGATGTGCGCGATCCGCGCCGCGCGCCCTTCTGGCGGCCGGCGCAGGAAGATCGGGTACACGCGCAGCGACGGCTGGCCGGTGAGGCGGCTGCCCGTGTTGGACATGATCGACGTCAACGAGCGCACCGCCTGCGGGTGGTGCACCGCGAACGTCTGCGCGATCATGCCGCCCATCGAGGCGCCGATCACGTGCGCGGGCGCGAGGTCCAGCTCGGACAGCAGCCCGGCGACGTCGTCGGCCATGTCGCGCAGCGTGTAGCTGGCGGCGCGCGGCGAACGCGTGAGCAGCTGCGCGGTCGTGGGCGGGCGCCCGCTGACGTGCGTCGAGCGCCCGATGTCGCGGTTGTCGAAGCGGACCACGTGCAGGCCGTGCGCGGCCAGCTCGTTGCAGAAGTCCTCCTGCCAGGCGACCATCTGCGTGCCGAGGCCCATGATCAGCAGCGCTGTCGGATCTGAGGGCTCGCCGAAGGTCTCGTAGCAGAGGGTGATGCCCCTGCCGACGTCGCAGAACTGCTCGGACATGATCCAGCGACTGTAGCGGGCCGGATCGGGGTAGGATCGACTGCAATGTCCGCACCACCGCCGTCGAGTGAGGGCGCCGTCGCCGCGGGCGGCGGCCAGGCGGTGGCGACGGCGGGCACGGACGCGGAGATCCGCAAGCTGTCGATCGACACGATCCGCGCGCTCGCGATGGACGCGGTGCAGAAGGCCAACGCCGGCCACCCGGGCACCGCGATGGCGCTCGCGCCGCTCGCCTACACGCTGTTCCAGCGCTTCCTGCGGGTCAACCCGCGCGACACCGAGTGGCCGGACCGCGACCGCTTCGTGCTGAGCTCCGGCCACGCGTGCATGCTGCAGTACTCGCTGCTGCACCTGTGCGGCTTCGACCTCGGCCTCGAGGACCTGCAGCAGTTCCGCCAGTGGGGCTCGCGCACGCCGGGGCACCCCGAGCGCGGCCACACGCCGGGCATCGAGGTCACGACGGGACCGCTCGGGCAGGGCTTCGCCAACGCGGTCGGCATGGCGATGGCCGAGCGCTTCCTCGGCGACCGCTACAACCGCCCCGGCCGGGAGCTGGTCGATCACCACGTGTACGTGATCTGCGGCGACGGCGACCTGATGGAGGGCGTCAGCCAGGAAGCGGCGTCGATCGCCGGTCACTTCGCGCTCGGCAAGCTGGTCGTCTGCTACGACGACAACCACATCACGATCGACGGCACCACCTCGATCTCCTTCGACGGCGAGAACCACGCCGCGCGCATGGCCGCCGACGGCTGGCACGTCCAGCGCGTCGCGGACTCCGAGGACGTCGAGGCGCTGGAGGCGGCGATCGCGGCGGCGCGCGATGAAACGGAGCGCCCGTCGTTCATCGCGATCCGCTCGCACATCGCGTTCCCGGCGCCGCACGCGGTCGACACCGCCAAGGCGCACGGCGCGGCGCTCGGCGAAGACGAGGTGCGGGCGACCAAGCAGGTGATGGGCTTCGACCCCGACCGCCGCTTCTGGGTGGACGAGCGCGTGTACGAGCACATGTCGCTGCGCGAGCGCGGCGACACCGTGCAGGCGCAGTGGCAGGAGCGCTTCGACGCGTGGAGCGAGGCCTTCCCGGAGCTGGTGGAGGACTGGCGGCTGGCGTGGGCCGGCAAGATGCACGAGGGCTGGCGCGAGTCGCTGCCGGTGTTCGAGGCGGGCGAGGAGATCGCGACGCGCTCCGCGGGACAGAAGGTGATGGCGGCGTTCGCGGAGTACGCGCCGACGATGGCGGGCGGCGCCGCCGACCTGGTCGAGTCGACCAAGACCGTGTTCGACGGCGGCGGAGAGTATTCGCGGGTCCACGCCGGCAGGAACGTTCCGTTCGGCATCCGCGAGCACGGGATGGGCGCGATCGTCAACGGTCTGGCCGTCCACGGCGGGATCGTCAAACCGTACGGCTCCACGTTCCTGACGTTCTCCGACTACATGCGCGGCTCCGTGCGCCTGTCCGCGCTGATGGGACTGCCGGTCGTGTGGGTGTGGACGCACGACTCCGTCGCGCTCGGCGAGGACGGCCCCACCCACCAGCCGATCGAGCACGCCGCATCGCTGCGCGCGATCCCGCACCTGTGGGTGATGCGCCCCGGCGACGCCAACGAGACCGCCGAGGCGTGGCGCGTGGCGCTCGAGCGCGAGGACGGGCCCGTCGCGCTGCTGCTCTCGCGCCAGAACGTGACCGTGCTCGACCGCAGCGTCCTCGCCGGCGCCGACGGCGTGCGCCGCGGCGGCTATGTGCTGTGGGACTCGGCCGGCGAGGGGCAGGGCGAGCCGGAGATCGTGCTGCTGGCGACGGGCGCCGAGGTGCCGCTGACGCTCGCCGCGGGGCGCTCGCTGGCGGAGCGGGGGACGCGCGTGCGCGTCGTGTCGGTGCCGTGCATGGACCTGTTCGAGGAGCAGTCGCAGGAGTATCGCGACGGGGTGCTCCCACCCAGCGTGAGGACGCGCCTGGCGGTCGAGCCCGGCGCGACCATGAGCTGGTGGAAGTGGGTGGGCCTCGACGGCGACGTGCTCGGCCTCGACCGCTTCGGCGCGTCCGCGCCCGGCACTACCGTGCTCGAGGAGCTCGGCTTCACCGTCGAGAACATCCTCGCGCGCGCAAGCGCGCTGCTTGAATCCGGACACTGACGCGAAACACCCGCCGCGCTACAGACAGGAGACACGATGCCCTCCGACTCAGCCTCTCCACTCGAGCGTCTCTCGGATCTCGGCCAGAGCGTGTGGGTCGACTTCCTCTCTCGCGAGTCGATCCGCGGCGGCCACCTGCAGGAGCTGATCGACGACTACTCCGTGGTGGGCGCCACGTCGAACCCGACGATCTTCGAGAAGGCGATGAGCGCCGGCAGCGCCTACGACGCGCAGCTGCACGAGCTGGCGTCGAGCGGCGCGGGCGAAGAGCAGGCGTTCTGGGCGCTCGCCGAACAGGACATCAGGGACGCTTGCGACCTGTTCCGCCCGGTGTGGGACGGCGGCGGCGGACGCGACGGGTACGTGTCGCTCGAGGTCGACCCGCGGCTCGCGTACGACACGCTGCACACGTTCCGCGAGGCGATGCGCATCCACGGCAGCGTCGACCGGCCCAACCTGATGGTGAAGATCCCGGCCACCAAGCCGGGGCTGGCGGCGATCGAGGACGTGATCGCCAAGGGACGCTCGATCAACGTCACGCTGATCTTCTCGCTGCAGCGCTACGCCGAGGTCGCCGAGTCCTACATCCGCGGCATCGAGCGCCTCGTCGCCGAGGGCGGCGACCCGCGCGCGGTGGCGTCGGTGGCGAGCTTCTTCGTCTCGCGCATCGACACCGAGGCCGACCGCAGGCTGCAGGAGGTCGGAGCGCCCCAGGAGCTGCAGGGCAAGCTCGCGATCGCGAACGCCAAGCTCGCGTACGCCCACTACCTGGAGGCGTTCAGCGGCCCGCGCTGGGAGTACCTGGCGGGCAAGGGCGCCACACCGCAGCGCGTGCTGTGGGCCTCGACGTCGACCAAGAACCCCGCGTACCCGGACACGCTGTACGTCGATGAGCTGCTGGGCCCCGACACCGTCAACACGATGCCGGAGGAGACGATCAAGGCCTACCAGGACCACGGCGAGCCGCAGCCGCGCCTGCAGGGCGAGCTCGAGCAGGCGCGCGCGCTCCTGGACGAGCTGGCGCGCGCGGGCGTCGACTACGATGACGTCACGGACACGCTGGAGCGCGAGGGTGTCGAGAAATTCTCGGAGTCCTTCGCGCAGCTGCTGGGGTCGCTGCGCGACAAGCAGGCGTCGCTCGCGCCGGCGTAGGCCAGCGATCTGCCTGTAACGACGGCTCAGAGGTAGGGGATCGGCACCAGCACGCGGACCGTCAGCGGCCCCGACGGGAACGCCTCGGCGCGGACGGTGAACACGCGGTAGGTGTGCCCGCGGTAGCGGTAGGAGCCGCTCGCGGGCACACTTGCGAGCGGCGGGCCGGGCGCGGGGCCGAGGCTGTCCTTGACCAGCTGCGGCGCGCCCGGACCGGTGTTCATGTACATGAGCACGTCCAGCCCCGCCAGCCGCCGCGTGAGCCGCAGATAGCCTTCGTCGTCCTGGATCGAGAGCACGACGCTGCCGACCGTGTGGCCGTGCAGGCGCAGCGCCGCGTCGATCGGGGCGAGCACGTACGGCCCGCCGACGTCCGACAGCAGCTGTCCACCGGCGCTGACGCGCATGCGCACGATGTGCTGGTTGAGCAGGGTCTTGATCGCCGCTTCGGTGGCGGCCGGTTCGCGGTTGGCGACCGCCTGCAGCAGCGCCTGGTTGCGCTGCACGCGGCGCACCTGCTTCTGCGCGCTCTGCCCGCTCTCGCCGGCGTAGATCAGATGGGCGACGCTTCGCAGCGTGTTGACGACGGTGTCCTCGCGCGTGCGCCCGCACAGCGAGGCGCTCATGCGGGCGGGGATCAGCAGGTAGACGCGCAGCGCCCCCGACGGGTAGGCCTCGGCCGGGAACGAGGTGTAGCTGTAGGCGGCATGTTCGAACGTCGCCGCGCCGACGTCTGGCACGGTGCCCGAGCCGAGCGCGGGGGAGCCGGCGACCGTGGCGGTGCCCGCGCGCAGCGCGACCAGGCCCTGGGAGATCCCGCGCGCCTCGATCAGGAAGCCGTTGTCGGCCCACACGCTCGCCAGGTAGCTGCCGATCGGCGCTCCGGCGGCGCCCACGAGCGTGCCGTGCAGCGGCGCGAGCGCCGCTCCGCCCACTTCGAGGAACGACTGCCCGCCGCGCGTGATGCTCAGGTCCGTCAGGTGTCCGGTGGCCAGCAGCGCGTGTGCTGCGGCGCGCGCAAGCGTCCGGTTTCCGGTTTCCACGGCCGTGCGCAGCGCCTGCGAGTGTTCGATCAGGTACTCGGCGCTGCCGATCCGTTCGCCGTGCACGCCCTCGAGGTAGACGCGCTGGACGACGCTCGAGAGCGTGTCCAGCACCGCCGCCGAGCACGCGCTGGGCGCGTCCGCCGGCTGTGGCGTGACGGCGGCGGCGACGCGCGCCGCCGGGGTGGAGCCGCAGCCACAGACGGATGCGAGGAGCCCCACGGCGAGCGCGAGCGCGGCGATTCTAGGCCGCCCTGCAAGCGGGCACTTTTTCACGCGCGCAACCATCGCCGCGAATACTAAGGGCGGGGTAATCGTGCGATGAGGGCTCTCACACGCGGCGCAGTCGGATAACGTCATCTGTATGGCGCTCGCACTGATCACCGGCGCGTCGACCGGCATCGGCCAGGCGACTGCGCTGCGCTTGGCGGCCAGCGGCTGGACGGTGCTCGCCGGCGTGCGCAACCCCGACGCGGGCGAGCGGCTGCGCGAGCAGGCCGGCAGCGATCGAGTGATCCCGCTGGGCCTGGACGTGACCGACGCGGCGCAGGTGGCGGCGGCGCGCGAGCGCGTCGAGGAGGAGGGGGCCCGCGCGGGCGTCTCCTCGCGCGGCGGTCTGGATGCGCTGGTCAACAACGCTGGCATCGGCATCGGCGGCCCGTTGGAGCTGGTCTCGGCTGATGACCTGCGCATGCAGTTCGAGGTCAACGTGTTCGCGCAGGTGGCGGTCACGAACGCGCTGCTGCCGGCTCTGCGCCGCGCGGGCGGGCGGATCGCGTTCGTGTCGTCGATCGGCGGGCGCGTGGCGATGCCGTTCACGTCGCCGTACGCGGCGTCCAAGCACGCGATCGAGGCGTTCGGCGACGCGCTGCGCGTGGAGCTGCGCAGCTCCGGTGTGCGCGTGGCGCTGATCGAGCCGGGGTCAGTGGCGACGCCGATCTGGGACAAGAGCCGCGAGCAGGCCGACCGTGTGACGATCCCGGCGGAGCTGCAGGACGTGTACGGCAAGATCCCTGCGGCGATGGACAAGGTGCTGGAGGACACGGCGCGGCGCGGCGTGCCGCCGGAGCAGGTGGCGGCGACGATCGAGCGGGCGCTCACGGAGTCGCGTATGAAGGCGCGCTACGTCGTCGGCAGGGACGCGAAGGCGATGCTGATCGCCAGGCGCCTGCTGCCGGACCTGGTGTTCGACCGCGTCGCGCGGCGGGCGCTGGGCGTGTGAGGTAGGGGGCGATGGACTTCGAGACGATCGAGAGCGGCGGGCTGCGCTACGTGGTCTCGCGTGCGGGCGAGGGGCCGGACGTGGTGCTGATGCACGGCTTCCCCGATACGCCGTACTCGTGGGCTGAGATCGAGCGGGCGCTCGTGGATGCGGGCTGGCGCGTGACGGTGGCGTGGCTGCGCGGCTACCGCGAGGAGACGATCGTTGCTGGCCGCGGCTATGACCCCGAGACGCTGGGGCGCGACGCACTGGGGCTGCTCGATGCGATCGGCGCGTCGAGCGCGGTGCTCGTGGGTCACGACTGGGGCGCGCTGTGCGCCTACTCGGCCGCCGGGCTCGCGCCGGAGCGGGTGCGCGCGCTCGCGACGTTCGGCATTCCGCACCCCGCCGTGCTCCAGCGCACGCCGTCGGCGGTGTGGAGCGTGCGCCACTTCTTCGCGCTGAAGCTCCCGTGGGCCGAGCGCATGTGCCGGCGCGATGACTTCGCGTACCTGGACCGGCTGTATCGCCGCTGGTCGCCGGGCTGGTCGGGCCCCGAGCGCGAGCAGAGCCTCGACCGCGCCAAGCAGGCGCTGTCCTCGCCGGCGACGCTCTCCGGCGCGATCGGCTACTACCGCGACCTGCCGCTGGGAGGCCCGCCGCCTGCGACCGCGCGCGTGCCGCAGGTGCCGGGGCTGGTGGTGGGCGGCGCCGAAGACCTGGCGGACGTCGAGCTCTACAAGCGCACCGCCGAGCTGCTTGCGCAGCCGAGCCGCGCGCTGATCGTGCGGGGCGCGGGCCACTGGCCGCACCGCGAGCAGGCGGCGCAGGTGGTGCCGGAGCTGGTGGAGTACCTGCGCCCGTTCGCGGCGTCTGGCCAGCCGGGCTCCCCCTCGCCGTAGCCGCTCAGGAGGTCGGCGGCGGATACACCGCCAGCCAAGCAAACAGGCGGTGGCGGCGGCGAGCGTGGACAGCGAGAGCGTTGGTATGCACGTGAGCGATAACCCGGTACGTCCATAATCGACGCGCCCCCGCGTAGGATGAGTCGTAGTGTCCGCCGATCCCCCGTTTGCCGAGCCGCCGTCGCCGCCGTCCGAACGCGGCGCGTGGCTGCTCGCGTGCACGATCGGCGTGCTCGGCGTGGCAGTGCTGGCGGCGGCGCTCGCGGGCGTGTTCGGCAGCGCGAGCGCACCGGTGGCGCCGCCGCCGGTGCTGGTCTCGGCGGCGACCCCGGCACCGGCGTCCGCGGCGTCAGCCGGCGCCGCCTCCGCCGCGGGCGTGGCGAATACGTCCGGCGCACGCGCGCACGCGGCGATCGTGGCGAAGCCGTCGCCGGCGCAGCAGCGCTTGAACGCGCACGAACTGGTGGACGCCACGCAAACGCACATCTCCAGGCGCTGGATGGAAGGCTTCTACCCCATATACGGCGTCGCGCAGCGCACGTTCGGCGTCAACTGGCTGCTGCTAGCCTCGATCCACAGGCAGGAGAGCGCGTTCTCGACCGCGCCGGGCATCTACCACGGCCTGAACTTCGCGGGCTGCTGCGGCGGGCCGATGCAGTTCAACGTGAAGAACGGACCGCTGACGACGTGGGACATGGTGAGCGACTCCTACGTCTACGGCAGGCGTCCCGCGCGCTACGACCACATGACGGCAACGCACCCGTCGATCTACGACGACTTCGACGCGATCATGGCGGCGGCGCACCTGCTGTCAGCGGACGGCGCGGAGTACGCGCTGAACGACTCGGCGTGGAACGCCGCGTACGACTACTACGGCCACGATGCCACGGGCGTGACGTACGCCGATCAGGTGCTGGCGCGCGCGATCGGCTGGTCGCAACACGGCTTCTGCATCAACTGCGGCATCGAACCGACGATGGTCGAAGCGGTGCACGCCGCGTACGGCGCGCCGGTGCTGGCGGCGCTGGAAGCGGACGCGCAGCCGAAGGCCGTGACGGCGAGCCGTCCACGCTAGGCGGCGTCGGCCTGCGCGATCAGCTCGCCGGCGACGCGATCGGTGGCTTGCCCGGTGCCGCCGAGCAGCCGCCGCGAGAGCTGCGCGCGGCGGAAGTACAGCGGCGCGTCGTGCTCCCAGGTGGCGCCGATGCCGCCGTGCACGGAGATCATGGTGCGCGCGGCGGTGTCGAGCGCGTTGCCGCCGACGGCGCGCGCGGCGCTGGCGGCGAGCGGGAACTCCTCCGGCGCGCCGTTGCGGGCCCAGCCGGCGTAGTAGAGCAGCGAGCGCCCGTTCTCGAGCTGGCGCAGCACCTCCGTCAAAGCGTGCTTGACGGCCTGGTAGGAGCCGATGGCGCGCCCGAACGTGAAGCGCTCCTTGGCGTAGGCGACGGACACGTCGAGCGCTGTCTCGACGCTGCCGAGCGACTCGGCGGCGATCAGCGCCTGCGCGAGGTACCACGCGGACACGAGCGCATCCTCGGGCGCGTCGAGCACGAGCGCGGGCGCGTCCTGGAATGTGACGTGCGCGAGCGAGCGGGTGGCGTCGTAGCGCGTCGTCGGCTCGACCTGGACGCCCGCGGACTCGCTGAGGATCGCCACGCCCGTGGGCTTGCCATCGATCAATGCCACGCCCACGAACCCGCTGGCGCCGGGCGCATCGGGGACGAACGCGAAGCTGCCGCTGACCTTGGTCTGCCCGTCTTGATCCGAATCCCGCCCACCGGCGGTGGCGACGGGCAGCTCGCCGCGTGCGAGGCCGCCGCGCGAGTCGCTGCTCCAGCCGCTGCCGATGTCGTTGGGCGGGCAGCTGGGCAGGTACGCGGCGCGCTTGTCGCCGCTGGCGAGCTCGCCGATCCAGCTGGCGGCGTTGGGTGAAGCGTTGACGATCGCGGTGGCGGGCAGGTGGCCGAGCAGCGGCACGCCGGCGAGCACGCGGCCGCACTCGCCGAGCACGAGCATGGCGTCGAACGCGTCGAGGCCGGCGCCGCCGTGGGCTTCGTCGATCAAGAGGCCCGGCCAGCCGGCCTCCTTGGCCATCGGCCACAGGTCCGGCATCGCGCTGTCGTCGCCATCCAGCGCCCCACGCGCGGCTTCGAGCGTCTTGAAGCGCGAGAGCGCGCCGCGGGCGGCCTCGCGCAGGAACACCTGCTCGTCTGAGAGTGCGAGGTTCATGCCGCTGCTCCTTCCTTGGACCGGAGCTCGGAGAATGGGATGCCCTTGTCGAGTCGCGGCTCGGGCGGCAGCCCGAGGACGCGCTCGCCGACCGTGTTCTTGAGGATCTCTTCGGTGCCGCCGGCGGACTTGAGGCCGGGCAGGAACGAGATCATGTACGCCCACTGGCTGTCCTCGGCGAGCGCGTCGGGCCCGACCACGTCGGCGATGAGGTCGCCGGCCTTGATCGCGCCGGCGACGATCGTGACCTTCGCGAGGCCGGCCTCGGGGCCGGGGATCTGACCTTTCTGCAGCGCGGTGAGCGTGCGGTAGCCGGTGAAGCGCACGGCGAGCAGTTCGCTTGCGATCTCGCCGAGGCGGTGACGCACCTCGGGGTCGCGGCGGGCGTGCTCGTCGGCGGCGATGGCGCCGGCGAAGCGCGTGGAGTTGTAGCCCATGCCCTCGCTGCCGAGGCCGATGGTGACGCGCTCGAACATCAGCGTGGTGAGGCCGGTGCCCCAGCCGTTGCCGAGGCCGCCGACGACGGCGCCCTCCTCGAGCTGGACGTCGTCGAAGAACACCTCGTTGAACTCGGCCTCGCCGGAGATCTGGCGCAGCCCGCGCACGGTGACGCCCTCGGCGTCGATGGGCACGACGAACATGGTCATGCCCTTGTGCTTGGGCACGTCGACGTCGGTGCGCGCGAGCAGCAGGCCGTAGGAGGCGAACTGGGCGTTGGTGGTCCACACCTTCTGTCCGGTCAGGCGCCACGTGCCGTCGTCCTGCTGGCGCGCGCGCGTTTGCACGGCTGCGAGGTCGGAGCCGGCGGCGGGCTCGGAGAACAGCTGGCACCAGACCTCGTCGCCGTGGAGCATGGGGCCGAGGTAGCGCGACTTCTGCTCCTCGGAGCCGTGCGCGATGATCGTGGGGCCGAGCATGCCGACGCCGATCGCGTCGAGGATGCCGGGCGCTTTGGCCCTGGAGATCTCCTGGTTGCAGATGACCTGCTCGATCGGGCCGAGGCCCTGGCCGCCGTACTCCTTGGGCCAGGTCACGCCGGCGAGGCCGCCCTCGGCGAGCTTGCCCTGCCACGCGCGCCGCGCGGCGACGATCTCGTCCTCGTCCTGGAGTGCGCCGGGACCTTGCAAGATGGGCGCTTCGGACTTGTGCTCGTCGAGCCAGCTGCGCACCTGTGCGCGATAGGCGGCCTGCTCGGGTGTGTCGTCGAGATCCACGGCGTCTCCTTTGGCTGACTGACCAGTCAATCTAGTCTGGGAAAGGTACCACTCCGGGCGAGCGCGTCGGACCGGCCCGCGACCGCGGAGGCCGCCCCGTGGCTGGCGTGTGCCGCATATGGCGCGACGGCGCTCAGGCGCCGGGCGGGAACGGCTGCTCGGGCACGACGGGCTGGTGGTAGACGTCCTCGAAGCCGAGGTCGAGCAGTTGGCGCGCCTGGATGCCCGGTTCCTGGGAGTTGAGCACGATCGCGCCGAGCCGCACGCCGTGGCGCTCGGCGGTGGCGACGAGGCAGCGCCCGGCGGCTTCGGTCTGCCCGGTCTTCATGCCGGTGACGCCGGGGTACTTGTAGATGAGCAGCGGGTTGTTGTTGTACAGGTAGAGCTTGCCGCCCTTGATGGGGAAGGGCAGCACGGCGGAGTAGGTGCGCACGACGCTTGCGATGCGCGGCTGCTGCATGTCGACGTGCGCGAGCACTGCGAGGTCGGCGGCGCAGGAGAAGTTGCCGGCGTTGTAGTAGCCGGACGGCGAGGAGTAGCGGGTGCAGCCGAGCCCGAGACGCGCGGCTTCCTGGTTCATGCGCACGACGAAGCGGCGGACGGTGTGCGCGACGTGCTGGGCGAGCGCGGTGGCGGCGTCGTTGCCGGAGGGCAGCAGCAGCCCGTAGAGCATGCTCCGCAGCCGCACGTGGCGCCCGAGCGGCAGCACGCCGACCTTGGAGCCGGCGGCGTCGACGGCCTGCTTGGTGACGAGCACGTGCGCGTCGGATGGCGCGGACTCGACGGTGATGAGCGCGGTCATCATCTTGGTGAGGCTGGCGATGGGCACGCGCTGCAGCGGGTTGTGCTGCCACAGCACCTGGCCGGTGGTGAGGTTGAACAGCAGACCCTCGCGAGGAGGGTGCGCGAAGCTGACCTGCACGGGGTCCTTGCCGGGCGAGGAGATGCCGGGGAGCGCGAGCGCGGGCTTGGCGAGCGGCAGGCCGTAGGGCGAGCGGGCGGTGCGCGCGGACGGGGCGTGCGCGGCGCCCTTGACGGGGGCGCTGGCGCGGTTGCCGCCGCGGGGGCGTTCGCCGGAGCCGCTGGCGAGGCCGATCTCGGCGACGGCGGCGGCGAGCACCGCGAGCGCGAGCACGCCGAGCGCGGCCAGCCGGCGCCTGCGCCGGCGTCTGGCGGCGAGCACGCGGCGGTGGCGGCTCTGCCCGGGGGTGAGGAACGGCGAGCTCATCTACGGGGAGGATTGCGCAGCGCGCCGACGATGCCGACGCCGAGCAGCACGACGATGCCGACGGACAGCACGGTGTCGAAGGTGATGCCGTCCTTGACGATGGCGGTGAACGTGAGGAAGGCGAAGCCGGCGACGAACACGAGCGCGGCGCCGAGCACGGCGATACGGGTCATGCGGCGGGCCTCGTGCCGAGTGCGAGCACACGCGCGCGGGGATAGAGCGGCAGCCGCGCGAGCGGGACGTTGTCCTTGAGCGGGAAGATCGAGCGAGACTAGCCGCTGGCGGCGAGCGGACCGACACCTGGCTTCGGCCGCGTGGCGTATGTTGGCCAATGATACATCATGATAGCAATCAACTTGATGCTATGATGCCTGCATGAGAACGACTGTGACGCTGGACGCGGACGTGGAGGCGAAGCTGCGCGAGGTGATGCGCGAGCGGGGGGTGTCGTTCAAGGCGGCGCTCAACGACTCGGTGCGCGCTGGGCTGGGCTCGGGCTCCCAGCCGAGCAGGCGCTTCCGAGTGCAGGCGCGTCCGATGGGTGTCCGTCCGGGTGTCAATCTGGACAAGGCGCTGACGCTCGCGGGAGAGATGGAAGACGCGGAGATCTTGCGCAAGCTCGAACTGCGCAAGTGAAGCTGCCTGACGTCAACCTCCTGCTGTACGCGTACGACTCAGAGTCTCCACGGCAGGCTGGAGCGAGAGAGTGGCTGGAGGCGACGCTGTCCGGCAGCGAGACGGTGGCGTTTGGGTGGGCCGTCGTGGTGGGCTTCGTTCGCATCGCTACGAATCCGGCGATCTTCACGCGACCGTTGGACGTGGGCGATGCACTGGATCTGATCGACAGTTGGCTGGGGCAGCCCGCCGCGACAATCGTCAATCCCACCGACCGGCACGTGTCGGTGCTGCGCGACCTGCTGATTCCCGTGGGTGTCGCCGGGAACCTGGCGAGCGACGCGCATCTGGCGGCGCTGGCGATCGAGCACGGCGCGACGCTGTACTCGTGCGACAACGACTTCTCGCGGTTCTCGGGTCTGCGCTGGGTCGATCCGCTGCACAGCTGAGCTTGCTGGCAAGCAGGACGAAGATCCGAGCGAGGCTAGCCGCTGGCTGCCAGGGGGCCGACACCTGGCCTTGGCTGCGCGACGTGCTGGTCGGCGTGGTAGGAGGAGCGCACGAGCGGGCCGGCGGCGACGTGCTGGAAGCCGAGCTGGTACGCGGCGTCCTGCAGCGCGGCGAACTCTTCCGGGTGCCAGTAGCGCACGACGGGCAGATGGCGCTCTGACGGCCGCAGGTACTGCCCGACGGTGAGCACCTGCACGCCGTGCTGGCGCAGCGCGCCGAACGTGTCGACCATCTCCTGGTGCGTCTCGCCGAGCCCGACCATCAAGCCGGACTTGGTGACGACCTCGCCTTCGCCGAGCTCGCGCGCGAGGCGCAGCACGCGGCAGGAGCGCGTGAACTGGGAGCCGCGGCGGGCGATGGGGTACAGGCGCGGCACGACCTCGACGTTGTGGTTGAACACGTCGGGGCGCTCGGCGATGACCTTGGCGAGCGGCATCTCCTGCCCCTGGAAGTCGGGCGTGAGCACCTCGATCTGGCAGCCGGGCGCCTGGAGGCGGACTTGGCGGATGACGCCGACGAACGCGGAGGCGCCCTTGTCGGGCAGGTCGTCGCGGTCGACGGACGTGATGACGGCGTGGCGCAGCCCCATGCGCGCGATCGAGCGCGCGACGCGCGCGGGCTCGAGCGGGTCGTTCCAGGTGGGCTTGCCGGTCTTGACGTTGCAGAAGCCGCAGCGGCGCGTGCAGGTGTCGCCGAGGATCATGAACGTGGCGGTGCCGCGCTCCCAGCACTCGCCGACGTTGGGGCAGGCAGCCTCCTGGCAGACGGTGTGCAGGTTCTCGTCGCGGATCAGCTGCGTGAGCTCGCGGTAGCGCTCGCCGCCGGGCGGCGGCACCTTGAACCACGGCGGCTTGCGCTCGCGCAGCGGCCGCACGTCGGGGCCGAGCACCTTGAGCACGTCCATGCCGCCGGGGTTCGAGCGCGATCTCGTGGCGCTCATGCGGGCACCGGTTCGACGACGGGGGATGAGATGGTTTTTATGGAGGGGGCGTGCGCGGTGTCGATGCCGAGTCGCGCCGGCGACACGAGCCGCTGGCGCCTGCCGTGCGCTTGACAGAAGGCGTGGGCGATGCGCTTGCGCAAGCAGCTCAGAGCGTCGCACTCCCCGGCGGACTCGCGCTGGAGCGACGTCATCGCGACGTCGGGCAGCCCGCAGGCGACGACCCAGGAGAACGGCTCGAGGTCGTTGTCGACGTTGACGGCGAAGCCGTGCGTGGTGACGCCGCGCGAGACGTGCACGCCGATGGAGGCGATCTTGCGGTCGTGCACCCACACGCCGGTGTAGTCGATGCCCTCGTCGTGGCGCGAGCGCGCGTGCACGCCGGCGCCCGCGAGCGCGGCGACGATGGCGTGTTCCATCGTGCGCAGGTAGCGGTGGACGTCGTCGATGCGCATGATCGGATAGCCGACGAGCTGGCCGGGCGAGTGGTAGGTGAGGCGCCCGCCGCGGTCGACGTCGACGACGTCGATGCCTTTGGCGCGGTAGAAGCGCTCGCCCAGCGGCAGGTCCTCGGCGCCGGAGCGCCGGCCGCGCGTGTACACGGGCGGGTGCTCGAGCAGCAGCAGCGTGTCGGGCAGCTCACCCGTCTGGCGCAGCGCGCGCACCCGCTCCTGTGTGGCGAGCGCGTGGCGGTAGGGGACGACGCCCAGGTGGCATACCCACAGCTCCTCGGGCGATCGGTCGGCGGCGTTCATCTGCTGCACCCAGCCTAGCGTGGGCCTGCGTCCGCGCTCGCTATAGCGTCAGCGCCGCGGGCGACTCGAGCAGCTCGCGAACGCGCGCGAGGAACCGCGCCGCTTCGGCGCCGTAGAGCACGCGGTGGTCGCACGAGAGCGTCAGAGTCATGGTGTTGCGCGCGGTCAGCTCGCCGTCATGCAGGACCGCGCGCGGCGCCAGCACGCCGACCGACAGGATGCCAGCCTGCGGCGGGTTGATGATCGCGGTGAAGTTCTTGATGCCGTACATGCCCAGGTTGGACACCGTGAACGTGCCGCCGCCGAGCTCCGGCGGGGTGATCGCGCCGGAGCGCACGCGGTCGGACAGCGTGTGTGTCTCGCGTGCGATCTCGCCGAGCGCCTTGGAATCGGCGTCGAACACCGTCGGCACTACCAGTGCGTTTTCAGCGGCCACCGCCACGCCGACGTTCACGCGCGAGTGCAGCTGCAGGCGCCCGTCGCGGTAGCTGCCGTTCGCCGTCGGGTGCTCGCGCAGCGCAAGCGCGCATGCCTTCATCACCATGTCGTTGTACGTCGGCGCCTTCAGCTGCTCGCTCGCGCCCGGTGCTGCCGGGTCGCGCTCGTGCTGGGAGATCTGCTTCAGCTGCGCGCGCAGCTTCACGCACTCCTCCATGTCCACGTCGATCTGCAGCGTGAAGTCCGGGATCGTCGCCTTGGACTCGGCCATGCGCCGCGCGATCGTCTGCTGCGTGCGCGACAGCTCCACCGTCGTCGTCTCGCCCTTCGCCGTCGTCACGCTCTCGAGGCCTGGCGGGGGAGCGCCGGCGGCCGCGGTCGCGGTGGCTGCCGTGGCGCCCTGGTCTGGCGCTGCGCCAGCGGGTGCTTCGCCGGCGGGCGTCGCCGTTGCCCCGGCCGCCGCGGCACCCGCCAGCACGTCCGCCTTCACAATTCGCCCCCCGGGGCCGCTGCCCGTGAGCGCGCGCAGGTCCACGCCGCTGTCGCCAGCGATCCGCCGCGCCAGTGGCGAGGCCTTCACGCGCCCGCCCGTCTCCATCGTCGACCTCGCCAGCGCGTCGCCGGGAGCCGTCGCTGTCGGCTGCGCCTCGCTGGACGCCGTCGCGCCGACGCGCGCGATCAGCGCTCCCACCTCCAGCGTGCTGCCCACGTCCGCCACGATCTCCAGCGCGCCCTCCTGGTCGGACTCGTACGTCATCGTCGCCTTGTCCGTCTCGATCTCCACCAGCTCCTCGCCGCGCGCCACGTGATCGCCGTCCGTCTTCAGCCAGCGCAGGATCGTGCCCTCCTCCATCGTGTCCGACAGGCGCGGCATCACGATCTCCGCCATCTACGCTCCTCCCGCGGGTGTCGGGGCGCGGTCGAGCGTCTCCAGAACCGCGGCGATGATCTGCGGCTCGTGCGGGTACGCCAGGTCCTCCAGCGGCTTCGAGTACGGCATCGGCACGTCCGCCCCCGTCACGCGCCGCACCGGCGCATCCAGGTCGTCGAAGGCCTGTTCTGAGATCAACGCCGCCAGGTTCGCGCCCACGCCGCCATGCGGCCAGCCCTCCTCCACGATCACGCAGCGGTTCGTCTTCGCCACCGACTCAAGGATCGTGTCCAGGTCAAGCGGGCGCAGCGTGCGCGGGTCGATCACCTCCGCCTGCACCCCGTGCTCGTCCGCCAGCTTCTGCGCCGCGCGCTCCGCCGTCAGCGCCATCCGCGACACGCCCACCACCGTCACGTCGGAGCCCTCGCGCGCCACGCGCGCCTGGCCGAAGTGCACCAGGTGCTCCTCGTCATCGGGCACCTCGCCGCGCACCCCGTACAGCGACTCGTGCTCGATGAAGATCACCGGGTTCTCGTCGCGGATCGCCGTCTTCAACAGGCCCTTCGCGTCCGCCGCCGTCGCCGGCACCGCCACCAGCAGGCCGGGGATGTGCAGGAACAGCGACTCCAGGCAGTGCGAGTGCGTCGGCCCCAGCTGGTGGCCCGCGCCCTGCGGCATGCGCACCACCATCGGCACCCGCGCCTGGCCGCCGAACATGTAGTGGATGTGCGCCGCGTGGTTGACGATCTGGTCGAACGCCAGCAGCGCGAAGTTGATCGTCATCAGCTCCACCACCGGGCGTAGCCCAGTCATCGCCGAGCCCACGCCCACGCCCACGATCGTGTTCTCCGAGATCGGCGTGTCGCGCACGCGCCGCTCGCCGAACTCCTTCAACAGCCCGTCCGTCACCTTGAACGCGCCGCCGAACACGCCGATGTCCTCGCCCATCAGCACCACGCGCTCGTCGCGCGCCAGCTCCTCGCGCAACGCCGCGTTCAACGCCTCGCGGTAGCGCATCTCTGTCATCAGAGCCCGCCCGCCGCGTCCTCGCCGGCTTCAAGCGCCGTCGTGATCTGCTGCGGGATCTCGCCGATGCTGCTCTCCAGCGACTCCTGCGGCACCGCTCCCGGCGGCGTCGTGCGCACCGAGTAGGAGCCGCGCACCTCCTCATCCAGCACGTACACGTCGTCGTACAGCGACTCCGGCGCCGGGAACGGCGACGCGTCCGCGAACTCCACCGCCGCGTCCACCCGCGCGGTCGCGCGCTCGTCCATCCGCGCGCGCTCGGACTCCTCGATCACGCCCTCGCGCACCAGCAGCTCGCCGAACGCCGGCAGCGGGTCGCGCTCGCGCCAGCGCGCCACCTCCTCCTTCGTGCGGTACTGCTCCGGGTCCGCCATCGAGTGCCCGCGGAAGCGGTACGTCACCGCCTCCACCAGCACCGGCTGGCGATCCTCGCGCACGCGCCGCACCGCCTCTTTCACGACCGCGTACGTGTCCAGCACGTCCATGCCGTCGCAGCGCATGCCCGGCACGCCCAGGCTCTCGCCCTTGCGCTGCAGGTCAGTCACCGCCGAGTGGCGGCCCAGCGCCGTGCCCATGCCGAACTGGTTGTTCGTCACCATGAACACCACCGGCAGCTTCCACAGCGCAGCGATGTTCAGCGTCTCGCCGAACGTGCCCTGGTTGGACGCGCCGTCGCCGAACGTGCACAGCGTCACCTCATCCGTTTCCTTGTAGTCGCTCGCCAGCGCGATGCCCGCCGCGATCGGCAGGTTGCCGCCCACGATCCCGTAGCCGCCCATGAAGCGCCGCTTCAGGTCGAACATGTGCATCGAGCCGCCGCGCCCGCCCGAGCAGCCGTCCGCGCGACCGAACAGCTCCGCCATCACGTTCTCCGGCGGCGTGCCACGCACCAGCGCGTGCCCGTGCGAGCGGTACGTCGAGATCAGGTAGTCCTCCGCGCGCAGCGCCCGCGCGCTGCCCACGATCGTCGCCTCCTCGCCGATCGACAGGTGCAGGAAGCCGCCCACCTTCGCCCGCGCGTACATCTCGCCCGCGCGTTCCTCGAAACGGCGGATCAGCATCATCGTCTCCAGCCACTCGCGCGCGTCGCCCGGCGCCGGAAGGGTGGCCGTGGGCGAGCTTGGCGCGGGCGGTGCGGGCATCAGTGCTCCACGGTACTCCAGCGCGCCATGAACTCCTCCGCTCCCAGCTGCGCCAGATCCGCGCGCAGCGCCCGCGCCAGCTTCGACGCCGCCTGCGGCGGGCGATCCCAGAACAGCACCGCTTCGCCACTGTCCACCTCCACCACCTCGATGTGGTCCACGCGCGTCGCGTCCGCCAGCAGCGCCGGCGCGCGGCCGCTGCGCGTCACGATCAGGCGGTACGCGTGGGTTGCTCTCACGCCGGCCCGGACCCCGAGCGCCGCAGCGGCAGCACATACGGCTCGTCCGCTGCGCCGGTCGCGTCCGCTGCGCCGGTCGCGTGCGCTGCGCCGGTCGCGTGCGCTGCGCCGGTCGCGTCGCTTCGCATCTGCTGCGCCGCGCGCTCGAACAGCCGCTCGCCCGCGAACACGCGCTCGCCGACGACCACCGCCGGCACCTCGGTCACGCCCGCCTGCAAGGCGGTGGCTGTTGTCGCCGCGAGCCGCTCCGCGGTCGAGCGCAGCTCCGCGCCCTGCAGCACCGCCGCCGGGTGCATCTCGCACGCCGCCGCCGCGATCAGCACGTAGTCGGCGCTCTCCAGCGAGTTCCCGCCCGCGAACGCCTGGCGGAACGCCGCCTGCGCGAACGGCACCGCGCGGCCGATCGACGCCGCGTACGTGGCCACGCGCATCGCAAGCGTACTGTCGAACGGGAACGGCTCCGGCCAGCGCAGCGGCTGCAGGCCCAGCTCGCGCGCGCGGCGCTCGATCTCCGCGTGCGGCGGCGCCTGCGCGATGTTCGCCGTCGGGGACTCGCTGCTCGCCGGGAGCTCGCGGGCGAGCACGGGCCGCCACTCGGCCGGGCCGGGGAGCACCTGCAGGATGCGCTCCGCCGCCAGGTACGCGAGCGGGCTGGCGAGGTCGAAGTAGAAGGCGGCCGGCGGAGAGGACACGTCCTCGACCGTCGTCAGCCGTGGATCAGCCAGCCATCGGCGGCGCGTCCCGCTTCCATGACCGCCTCCGACAGCGTCGGGTGTCCGTGGATGATGCGCGCCAGCTCGGGGAAGCCGCCCTCCAGCAGGCGCACGTTGACCAGCTCCTGGATCAGCTCGGTGGCGCGCGCGCCCACTATGTGTCCGCCCAGCAGCTCGCCGTACTTGCTCTCGCCCACGACCTTCACCAGGCCCGTGCGGTCGCCGTACACCGTGCCGCCGCCCACCGCGCCGTACGGCACCTTGCCCACGACCACGTCGTAGCCCTGCTCGCGCGCCTGCGCCTCCGTCAGCCCGAACGAGCCCACGTTGGGCGTGCAGAACGTCGCGCGCGGGATGTCGCCGTAGGCGATCGGGTGAGTCGGCAGGCCGGCGATCGTCTCCGCGGCGATGATGCCCTCGTCGGAGGCCTTGTGCGCGAGCGCCGGGCCCGGCACCAGGTCGCCGATCGCGTACACGCCCGCGCGCGACGTGCGCAGCGCGCCGTCCACCTGGATCAACCCGCGGTCATCCAGCTCCACGCCCGCCTCCGCGAGCCCCAGGCCCTCCACGTCCGCGCCGCGTCCCGCGCAGATCACCAGGTAGTCCACCTCCGCCGACTCCGAGCCGTAGGAGAAGCTCACGCTCGTCTCGCTGCTGCTCACGTCGGCCACGGGCGTGCTCGTGTGCACGCCGATGCCCTGGCGCTTCAGGCCGCGCTCGACCAGGCGCGAGATGTCCGCGTCCTCCGTCGGCAGCAGGCGGTCGAGCGCCTCCAGCAGCAGCGTCTCGCTGCCCAGGCGCGCGAACGCCGAGGCGATCTCCGCGCCCGACGCCCCGGCGCCCACCACCGTCAGCCGCGCCGGCACCTCCGGCAGCGCCCACGCCTCCTCGGTGCCGATCACGCGCCCGCCGAACGCCGCGCCCGGGATCGGCCGCGGCGTCGAGCCGGTCGCGAGGATCACGTTGCTCGCCGCCAGCTCCTGCTGGCCGGCGCTAGCGCCGTTCTCGTCGAGCAGATCCACCAGCACGGCGCCATCCGCCGTCAGCCGCGCGCTGCCCGTGACCACGTCGATGCCGTCTTTCTTGAACAGGCCGCCCACGCCCGACGTCAGCGTGCTCACGACCTTCGCGCGGCGCGCCTGCACCGCCTCGTAGTCGACCTCCACGCCGCTCACCTTCAGGCCGAACTCGTCCGCCTCGCGGATCTCCGACAGCAGGTCCGCCGAGCGCAGCACCGCCTTGGCGGGAATACACGCGTAGTTCAGGCAGCGTCCACCCAGCTTGTCGCGCTCCACCACCGCCGTCTTCAGGCCCAGCTGCGCCGCGCGGATCGCTGCCACGTAGCCCCCCGGCCCGGAGCCGATCACGATGCAGTCGTAGGAGCCGCCGGCCATCGCGTGTGAGCCTATCGAAGGTCGTCGCGCGAGCCCGCCCGCCGCGCCGGGAGCTACAGGCGCGCGCGGTCTTCGCCTGCCTGGATGCGTCCCATGACACGCACCAGCTTCCAAAACAGCCAGCCGCCGAGGCCGATCGCGACGAGGCACGCGCCCGCCGCGAGCAGCGTCGAGGCGACCACCAGCGCCAGCGACGTGACGATGATCTGGAACGCGAGCAGCGCCTCGAAGCCCAGCACCGCCATGTAGCGGCGCCGGTGCATGCCAAGCGCCAGCGCCAGCAGGATCGCCGCCAGGAACAGCGCGCCGGGCAGCGAGCCGCCGTGTTTGGACAGGTCGTGGATGCTCAGACCGCCCACGAGCACCGCGGCCGCCAGCAGCACGCACACGCCGATCGCCACCAGCAGCGCCGGCGGGCGCTCGTCCGGGGCGAGCGGCACGAGCGCCGCGCGCGCCAGCTCATCGCGCCTGCCGCGGTCGCCGCCCGCCCCGCCCGCGGGCTCGCCGCCGTCGCTCATCGAGCTCAGGGTTCCGCCGCGCGCGGCCCGAGCCGGTCGCGCAGCGCGCGCGCCGCCTGCTCGGGGTCCGCCGCCGCGGCGATCGCGCGCAGCACGCACACCCGCGTCGCGCCCGCATCGAGCGCGTCCGCCACATTGCCCGCGTCCAGGCCTCCGATCGCGAAGAACGGCACCCGCGCGTGCGCCGCCGCGTAGGCGATCAGCTCCACGCCCACAGCCGGGCGGCCGGGCTTCGTGGGCGTCTCGTGGATCGGGCCCACGCCGATGTAGTCGACCACGCTCGCGTCCACCGCGTCTATCTGCGCGGGCGAATGCGTCGACAGGCCGATCAGCATCTCAGGGCCCACCAGCTCGCGCAGGTCCGCCGGGGGGATGTCGTCCTGCCCCACGTGGATGCCGTCCGCGCCGGCCTCGCGCGCCACCCACGGCCGGTCGTTGACGATGAAGAGCGCCCCCAGTTCCTCGCACAGCAGCCGTGCCGGGCGCGCCACCGACGCGAGCTCCACGTCCGGCATCTGCTTCTCGCGCAGCTGCACCACATCCACGCCGCCCGCCACCGCCGCGCGCAGCATCGTCGGCAGCTCGCGCTCCCCCTGTGACCCGGATGGGGTATCGGGGTTGGCGCCGCACACCAGATACAGGCGCGCCGCGTCCAGTCGTGCGCGGCGTTCCGCGCGTCGGTTCTCGTCTGTCATGCGGCGGAAGTCTGGCATGCCCGCCACCTCACGCAGCGCCAGCCGCGGGCTAGCATCATCGACATGCCCGACAACGCTGCAGTGGACGTGGTCGTCGTGGGCGGCGGCATCATCGGTCTGGCGAGCGCTTGGCGCGCCCGCCAGGCGGGAATGACGGTGACCGTGGTCGAGCGCGACGTCGCCGGTCAGGCCACCTCGCGCGTCGGCGCGGGCATGCTCGCGCCGGTCGCCGAGGTGGAGTTCGGCGAGTCCGGCGGGCGCGCGCTCGAGCTGGGTCTGCGCTCGGCCGCCATGTGGCCGGAGTTCGCCGCCGAGCTGGAGGCGGGCGCCGGCGCCACGGTCGGCCTGCAGCGCACCGGCACGCTGCTTGCCGCGCGCGACGACGACGATGCCCGCGAGCTGGAGCGCCAGCTCGACTTCCGCAGCTCGCTCGGGCTCGCCGTGCGGCGCCTGCGGCCAAGCCAGGCGCGCGAGCTCGAGCCCGCGCTCGCGCCCACCGTCAGGCTCGCGCTGGAGGCGCCCGAGGACGGCTCCGTCGACCCGCGGCTCGTGCTCGCGGCGCTACGCCGCGTGTGCGAGGCGGCGGGCGTGCAGCTGCGCGAGCACACGCGCGTCGCTCGCGTCGAGCTGGACGGCGCTGGCGCGGACGGCTTCGTCGGGGACGGGCTCGCGCCGGGCGCGGGTGCGCGCGTCTCGGGTGTGACGCTCGAGGACGGCGAGCGGCTGCGCGCCGGCCACGTGGTTCTCGCCGCCGGCCCGTGGAGCGGGCTCGTCGAGGGCCTGCCCGCCGGCGCCGGCGTCCCCGTGCGCCCCGTCAAGGGCCAGATCCTGCGCCTGCGCGACCCCGCCGGGCCGGGGCTGCTGCGCCGCGTGCTGCGCTTTCGCGGCGGCTATCTGGTGCCGCGCGAGGACGGGCGCTACGTGCTCGGCGCGACCGTCGAGGAGCGCGGCTTCGAGCTCGCGCCCACAGCGGGTGGCGTGTACGAGATGCTGCGCGACGCCCGCGAGCTGGTGCCGGGCATCAGCGAGCTGGAGATCGAGGAGCTGTCCGTGGGCCTGAGGCCGGGCACGCCCGACAACTGCCCCGCGATCGGCCGCGGCGCCGTGCCCGGCCTCGTGTGGGCGACCGGCCACTACCGCAATGGCATCCTGCTCGCGCCGCTCACCGCCGCGCTCGTCGCGGATGTTCTGAGTGGCGAGCTCAGTGCTGCGAGGCCCTGGTCGGCAGCACCCGGGCCGCACGACGATCCGTTGCTGGCCGCGTGCGACCCCGGTCGCTTCGTCCATGCGGCGGAGGCGCTCGCGTGATCCTGCTCAATGGCGAGCGCTCCGACGTGCACGCCGGCGAGACGGTCGTCGCGGTGATCGCGCGCCTCGGCCTCGACGCGGATACGCGCGGTGTCGCCGTGGCGGTCGACGGCGAGGTCGTGCCGCGCGCGTCGTGGGACTCGTTCGAGGTGGGCGAGCACGCGCGCGTTGAGGTGCTCACAGCGATGCAGGGAGGATGATCGGGCCATGCACGACACGCTGAGCAGCAACGTGGGCGAGGAGCCTAGCGCGCCCGCACGCGGCGGGCAGGAGCTGACGATCGCGGGCCGCACGCTGCGCTCGCGGCTGCTGCTCGGCACGGGCGGCTTCCCGTCGCTTGAGGTGATGGCCGAGGCGATCGCCGCGAGCGGCAGCGAGCTGGTGACGGTGGCGCTGCGCAGGGTCGACCCACGCGCGCGCGGGTCGCTGATCGATGTGCTCGCCGATGCGGGCGTGGGGCTGCTGCCGAACACCGCCGGCTGTCACACGGCGCGCGACGCGGTGCTGACGGCGCGCATGGCCCGCGAGGCGTTCGCCACCGACTGGGTCAAGCTGGAGGTGATCGGCGACGAGGACACGCTGCTGCCGGACGCGCCCGAGCTGCTGCTCGCCGCTGAGGAGCTGATCGACGACGGCTTCGTGGTGCTCCCGTACACCACCGACGACCCAGTCTTGGCGAAGCGGCTCGCCGACCTCGGCTGCGCCGCCGTGATGCCGCTCGGCTCGCCCATCGGCAGCGGCATGGGCATCCGCAACCCGTACAACATCGCGCTCATACGCGAGGCCGTCGACGTGCCGGTGGTGCTCGACGCGGGCATCGGCACGGCGTCTGACGCGACGCTCGCGATGGAGCTCGGCTGCGACGCCGTGATGGCCGCATCGGCGATCGCGCGCGCGCAGGATCCCGTGGCGATGGCGCGCGCGATGCGCGCCGCCGTCGAGGCCGGCCGGCTGGCGCGCGGCGCGGGGCGCATCCCCAGGCGCACCTACGCGACGCCGTCAACGCCCGACATCGGCCTCGCCGACTTCGATCAGGGCGGCGTCGAGCTCAGCTGACGACTTCGATCGTGCCGTTCATCGTCACCGGGTACAGCGTGCACTCGTAGTGGATCAGGCCGGGCGTGTGGACCTTCACTTCGAACGTGCCGCCTTCGCCGAAGTCCTTCGAGGCGATGTGCTGCGGACCGCCCACGCTCGTCACGTTCGCCTGCACCGAGTCGTAGTTCGTCCACCTGATCGTCGTGCCGACCTTCACCCGCACCGTGTCCGGCTCGATCGCGATGTTTCGGTAGGCGATCTGCACGATGCCGCTCTGGGTCGGCGCGGTGGGGGAGGGCTTGGCGAACTTCGGGGCCTTGTCGACTTTCAGCGAGCCGGCTTCGGGGGAGGGCGTCGATCCGGAGGCGGAGCCCGTCTTCGCGTTGCTGTTCGCAGCCTGTGTCGTGGTCGAGCCGGCGGTCGAGCTTGCGGTGCCGCCGCCCGATGAGCCACAGCCCGTCGCGAGCACCAGCGCGGAGCACGCGAGCGCGGCGGCGATGTTTCTTCCCACTGTTGCGGTCCTCTCTGCGTAGGGTCCGTCCGCGCACCATCGCACATGGCGATTCCCGGGTTCGACTCGTCCGGGGCTGTTTGCCGAGCGAGAGTTTCGTCTCAAGTGATGCCTACGGTGCTCAGCGTGGCCCAGTTCCCGTCAGGTGGGTCTCACCGAACCGGATGCACTGGCGCTACTCTGAGAAAGTCATGACTGTGCGCGTCCTCTACCGGCAAGATCAAGACACATGGGTGGCCAGCTCCCCCGACATTCCTCGCTGGACCGTCGTTGCCGACAGCTATCCCGAGGCCCATCGCCTCGCTGAGGATGGCGTGCGCTTTGCGCTCGATCGCGATGATCTGACGATCGAGCACTACGTGCCCGCAGGCGTTGCCGTCGCGGCATAGTCCATGCCAAGCCATTTCCTCACCGGAGCGGAGCTCGGCGCCGCCGAACTGGACGCGCTGCTCGACCGCGCGCTCGAGCTCAAGCGCGCGCCGCTGTCCTCGCACGCGCTCGCCGACCGCAGCGTCGCGCTGATCTTCGAGAAGCCCTCGACGCGCACGCGCGTGTCGTTCGAGGTCGGCATCCAGGAGCTCGGCGGCCACGCGGTCGTGCTGCGCTCGGACGAGCTGCAGCTCTCGCGCGGCGAGGCCCCGCGCGACACCGCGCTGGTGCTCTCCCGGCACGTGGCGGCGGTGGGCCTGCGCACGGGTGCCGACGCGGTCCTCGAGGAGCTCGCCGCCTACAGCACGGTGCCGGTCGTCAACATGCTGAGCGCACGCCACCACCCCTGCCAGGCGCTCGCCGACCTGCTGACGCTGCGCGAGGCGTGCGGTGCGCTCGAGGGCCTGCGTCTGGCGTATGTGGGCGACGGCAACAACATCGCTCGCTCGCTCGCCGTGCTGGGTGCATTGGCCGGAATGCACGTGGCGTTCGCCTCGCCCGAGGGCTACGCGCTGGAGCGCGACCTCGAGCTGCCGGCCGAAGCCGCTGGCACCGTGACGCACCACTCCGACCCCTACGAGGCGGTGCAGGGCGCCGTCGCGGTCTACACCGACGTGTGGGTGAGCATGGGCGACGAGGCCACCGCCGGGCAGCGTCGGCGCGACCTGGCCGCCTACCGCGTCGACGACGCGCTGCTCGACGCGGCGGCGCCGGACGCGTTCGCGATGCACGACCTGCCTGCGCACCCCGGCGAGGAGATCACCACCGAGGTCCTCTACGGCACGCGGGAGCGCATCTGGGATCAGGCGGAGAACCGCCGCCACGCGCAGAAGGCCCTGCTGGAGCTGCTGGTGGCGCCCGCGTGAATGTCGAGGCTCCCGCCCGCCCGGAGGGCTCGCCGCGCCCGCAGCCGGGCGATGAGCTGGAGCTGACGATCGACTCGCTCGCGTTCGGCGGCGAGGGCGTCGCGCGTCTGGGCGATGGTGGCTATGTCGTATTCGTAGCCGGCGCGATCCCCGGCGACCGCGTTCGCGCGGTGGTGCACAAGCGCAAGCGCAGCTACGCGCACGCGCGCACGCTCGAGGTGCTCGAGCCGAGCCCCGAGCGGATCGAGCCGAAGGCCGCGCACCCCGGCGTGCCGTGGCAGGTGATCCCGTACGAGCGCCAGCTCGAGATCAAGCGCGGCCAGGTCGACGACGCGTTGCGGCGGATCGGCCACCTCGACGGCTTCGAGCTGCAGGAGATCGTGCCGGCGCTGGCGCAGTGGCGCTACCGCAACAAGCTCGAGTACTCGTTCGGCGAAACGGGAGAAGCGGGCGACTCGCCGCGCCCCGAGCTCGTGTGCGGCTTTCACGCCCCCGCGGGCGGCAACCACGTCACGCCGATCGAGGACTGTCTGCTGGCGTCCGAGCAGGGCAACCTCGCGCGCACGGCGGCGCTTGAGTGGTGCCGCGCCGAGGGGCTGACCGCGTGGGAGCGCAGCCGCGGCGCGCGCGGGGAGTCGAGGGGCGATGACCAGCGCACGAAGCCGGCCGGCGACGGGCGCGCTCGCCTGCGCAACCTGGTCGTGCGCGAAGGCCGGCACACCGGCAAGCTGCAGGTGCGGATCGTGACCACCGAGGGCGAGCTGGAGGCGGGCGCGCTCGCGGCGGCGCTGCACGAGGCGCTCGGCGATAGCCTGTCGGGGGTTCTGTGGACGCGCTCGCGCAGCGTCGCCGAGACGACCGCCGGCGGCGAGACGGAGCTCGTGTGGGGCGACGCGGAGCTGCCCGAGCGGCTGGGTGAGCTCGACCTGCGGATCTCCGCGGAGGCGTTCTTCCAGACGAACACCGAGATGGCCGAGCTGCTGTACGGGATCGTCGCCGAGTACGCCGCGCTGGAGGGCTGGGAGCGCGTGTACGACCTGTACTCGGGCATCGGCACGATCGCGCTCACGCTGGCTCCGCGCGCGGGCGAGCTGTGGGGCATTGAGCTGATCGAGCAGGCCGTCGCCGACGCGATCGCGTGCGCGCGGCGCAACGAGATCACCAACGTGCACTTCTTCGCCGGCGACAGCCGCACGGCGCTGCCCGAGCTGTTCGAACGCGCCGGTCGCCCCGACGTGCTCGTCGTCGACCCGCCGCGCGCGGGCCTGTCGAAGAAGGTCGTGCACCGCATCATCGACGTCGCGCCCAAGCGCATCGTCTACGTCTCCTGCAACCCCACAACGCTCGCCCCCAACGCCGCCGAACTGGTGGAGGCCGGGTGGGCGCTGCGCAAGGTCCGCCCCGTGGACATGTTCCCGCAGACGCATCACATCGAGTGCGTGGCGCTGCTGGAGCGCGCGTAGCAAGCGGACGCCGTACCGCTCGGTACGGTCAGAGGCCAACTGCCCACCGGGCGGCGTTCTCTAGAGAAGGGGTACGAACATGCGCAACCTCTGGCAAACCAGGCCGTCGCCAGCTCTGATCGTCGCATGCATCGCTCTGTTCGCCTCGCTCGGCGGAACCGGCTACGCCGCCGCCCGTGCGGGCACGGCCTCGGCGAGCCGGCACACGGCTTCCAAGCCAGTGACCGCGAAGCAGGTGAACAAGCTGATCGCCACGTACATCGCCCATCACCACGGATTGCAGGGGCCGGCCGGAGCACAGGGAGCGCAGGGCTCCACGGGGGCGCCTGGGCTCCAGGGCGAACCAGGCCATGCCGGACCGCAGGGCCCGGGCGCGCAGCGGATCGTGGCGAGCCAGCGCGGGACGGTCAGCCTCGCGCCGATCGCGACGATCGGGCCGTGGACAGTGTCGATGGAATGCGAACCCGGAGTGGCTCGCATCAAGTTCAGCGGTCCCGGGAGCTACGCCGACACCGTAACCCGCGGCCTGGTGGGGGAAACGGCCGAAACAGAAAACGACGGCGGGTTGATCGAAGCCGGGGTCAGCACCGGAATCGGGAACGACGAGCACATGGATCTGCACGGCTTTCTCATAGACGAACCGACTCTCGAGCAGTTCAGCCTGCAGGTGTCCGACTTCAAAGGCCTGATCAGCACCTGTTCGGTGATCGGGGATGCGATCCCGGTCTCCTGAAACCCCGGAGGTTGTGGGCTGGAGCCATCCTGCGCGATGCACCCGCTCCTACTGCTGCCGGAGGAGTGCACGTAGAAGCACGTCATAGCCGGCTGACAAGATCCCTGGCGGACGGTGCGGCGCAGATGCGCGGGCCGGAGACCCGAGACAGGAGGACTGGGATGGCCAAGGAGTTCAAGGCGTTCCTGCTGCGAGGCAACGTCGTAGACCTAGCCGTCGGCATCGTGATCGGCGCCGCGTTCGGAGCGGTCGTGACCGCGCTCGTGCGCGACCTGCTGACGCCGATCGTGGCTGCGATCATCGGCAAGCCGGACTTCTCGACGCTGGCGTTCACGATCAACAACAGCACCTTCTACTACGGCAACTTCATCAACTCGCTGGTCGCGTTCGTCTCGATCGCCGCGGCCGTGTTCTTCTTCGTGGTCAAGCCCATCAACGCGCTGACGGCGCGCCGCCAGCGCGGCCTCGACGACGAGTCCGAGACCAGGCCGTGCAGCGAGTGCCTCAGCGAGATCCCCAGCCAGGCCCGCAGGTGCGCGTTCTGCACCTCGCCCCAGGCGGGTGCCGCGGCATAGCACGCCGGTTTGCGGTCCGCGCCGTGCACTACCTTCTGGTGCTTAGTTGTAGATCACGTAGTCCGGGGGCCGTGCCGGCAGCCCGCGTTCGGGAGAGCGCACGCGAGCCCGTTGGCGAGCGCGGTGCCTGCCTGGCGCTCCGGGGCTGTCGTCATCCGCACCTGGGGTCGCACGACGGTGACGCGGTACACACGTCTACCTCGTAGGAGGAAGACGTCGTCCTGGGCGACACCGTCGGGGTTCACCCAGGCCAGGTCACGTCCCTGCGGCGGTCGCGAAGTGGGTCGTTCAACGCCATCGCGATGGCAGCGGGCGCCACTCGCCTCCGTGAAGAAGCGGCGAGCCTGCCCTGGGCTTGCGAACATGAAGACGTCGGCAGCGACGTCGTCTTGGCGTGGGTCCAGCTGCGGGTCGGGGGTCCAGCTGCGTATCTCATAGCTGGCGGGCCACCGTTGGTCGGTTAGCTGGCTCGCGTGGAGGTTCAACGGCGTGTTGTCGAACCACGCGCCGTCGGGCGAGACGATGCCCCAGGCGTAGGGGTTGCGGGCCAGCGGCGCCATCACCGTGCGCAGTTCCGCACGCAGGTCCGCGATGGTGCCCAACGGGACGCTTTCGAGTGGCGGCGTCGTTGGTACACACGAAGCGGAGGCCGTCGCGCCGCCATTGCCCGTCGAGAGGTGCCATGCGCGCTCGCGCCATCGTCCCGCCGATCGGCTGCCATGGCTTTCGTATCGGTGGCCGACTCGTCGAGCTGAACCCCGCGCGGTGGTCTGAAGGTAGGCTTGGCCGATGCGCGCCGCCACCATCCGCGACCACGAGATAGTGATCCAGGAGCACCCCGACCCGGTGGCGCGGTTCGGCGAGGCGCTCGTGCGCGTGCGCGCAGCCGGCCTGAACGGCGCCGACATGATGCAGCGGCGCGGCCTGTACCCGGCGCCGCCCGGCTCGCCGCAGGACATCCCCGGCATGGAGCTCGCCGGTGAGGTCGCGGCGCTGGGAGAAGGATGCGAACGCTTCGAGGTCGGCGACCGCGTGATGGCGATCGTCGGGGGCGGCGCGCAGGCGGAGCTCGCGACGGTGCACGAGCGCCAGCTGATGCCCGTTCCCGCCGCGCTCGACTGGCCCGCCGCGGGCGGGTTGCCGGAGGTGTTCGCCACAGCGCACGACGCGCTCTTCACCCAGGCCGAGCTGCGTCCCGGCGAGCATCTGCTCGTGCACGGCGGCGCCGGCGGGGTGGGCACCGCCGCGATTCAGATCGCGCAGGCGGCGGGTGCGCGCGTGACCGCGACCGTGCGCCGCGAGGAGCTGCGTGAGCAGGTTGCGGCGTTCGGCGCCGAGGCGATCCCGCCCGAGGCCTTCGCCGAGCGCGGCCCGTTCGACGTGGTCCTCGAGCTGGTCGGCGCCCCCAATCTGGGAGAGAACATGCAGGCGCTCGCCATGGGCGGGCGGATCGCGATCATCGGCGTGTCTGCCGGCGCCAAGGCCGAGCTCAACCTGCTGGCGCTGATGGGCAAGCGCGCCCGCATCCACGGCTCGACGCTGCGCGCGCGCTCGCTCGAGGAGAAAGCGCTCGTCGCGCGCCGGCTCGAGCACGAGGTGCTGCCGCTGTTCGAGTCCGGGGCGCTGAAAGTGCCGATCGCGGAGACGTTCCCGCTGGAGCAGGCGGCCGCCGCGTACGAGCACTTCGCGGCGGGCGGCAAGCTCGGCAAGATCGTGCTCGTGGCGTGATCGGACACACGGTGCTAGATTGGACGCATGAGCCTGCTGCTGGAGCAGCTCGCAGGCGAAGTCGGCGTTCATGAGCGCACGCTCCGCCGAGCGACAGCCGGCGGCTTGATCAGGGCGCATCGGCCAAGTTCGCGCCGGCTGTCGTTGTCAGAGCAGGAGATGGCCTGGGTCCGCTCTCGCTGGCCGGTCGTCAGTCGACTGCTTGCGGCTCTTAGGACCGAGCCCAACGTCGAGCTCGCCGTGTTGTTCGGCTCCGTGGCGCGGGGTACGGATGTGCAGGGCGTATCCGACGTCGACCTGCTTATCGACCTGCGACGCCCTGCGCCAGGGGCGCTCGAGGCGCTGCGCCAGCGCCTCGAGGAGCAGCTGCACGCGACCATCGAGCTGATACCGCTGAAAGCCGCGCTGCGCGATCCCGGCCTGCTGTCAGAGATCCTGAGGGATGGGAGGCCTCTGGTGGATCGCGGGGAGATCTGGCCGGGCTTGTGGACGCAGAGGGCGCGGACGCGGGCGCAGGCCGACCGTGCCGACCTCAAGCTGCACGAGCAGGCGCGCGCCGCAGTCGGATACTTCCAGCGTCTCGCCGCCGAGCGTGCCCAGCCACCTGCTGCCGGCGCTCGATGAGCGATTCCTCGCGTCCGCCGATCTCGGTGGAGGCACGTCGCAGAACGGTCGAGCAGGCGCTGCTGCAGCTGGCGCGCACCATGGATCAGCTGGAGACCGCGGTTTCTGCGTTCCCGCCCGACTTCGACCCGGCGGCGTTCGCGCGCCTTGCTCAGGACCTGGGCGCGATCCCGGCCGACCGCAAGACTGCGGCGTCTGAGCAGCTTGCTGGGCTGGGCCTGTTCTCAGAGGAGGCTCGCTCGGTCATGCAGGAGGTCGCCGATCTGCGCAACACGATCAGTACGGCGGCTGCGCCGCGTACCAATCGCCGAGCACGCGGAACGCCGCCCAGAAGTCGCGCTTGGCGTCCTGCTCGTCGAGCGAGTCGTCGATGCTCGGCACGTACAGCACGTCGATCGTCGGCGTCAGCTGCTGGACCTCGCCGACCGCATCGCGCAGCGGCCGCGCCAGCGGGAGGTCCATGTCGCCGAGCGCGGCAAGCGCCTCGGCGCCCATCACCACCACGATCTTCGGCTGCACGATCGCGATCTCCTCGACCACGCGCGACACGCACGCGAAGTCTGCCAGCGACGCGTCGCTCAGCGGGCACTTCACGCACAGCGTCCCGTACACCGTCAGCGGGTCGATCGACAGCCGCTTGAGCGACTTCATCAGCGCGCCGCCCGCGCGCCCGTAGAACGCCACTCCCTCCTCGATCTCGGAGGGCAGCGCGGAGTGCTTCAGCAGCATGATGTCCGCCTGCGGATGGCCCGAGCCGAGCACCGGCATCAGGTTGCCGCGCGGGCAGTGCGGGCACGACTGCAGCTCGCGCGTGAGCGTGTTCAGCTCGCGGATGGCGCGCTCGAGGTACTTCTCGCGGATCTCGTCATCGGTCACAGGCATCGACCCCGAGGGATTTGACGGGGCGTCGTCTTGTCCTTGACGGTGCATCAGTACTTGCGCTTTCGCCGCGTGTCGCCGTCGGCGGGAGACGTCGCCTACCTGCGGCCGCCACCGCCGTGCGCGCGGTTCAATCGCCTCAGGCGCCGCGCCTTGCTGGCCCGTCGCGCCGAGCGCGGCGTGGCGCGCGTCTGCAGGAACTTCAGCGCCTGCACGTACAGCAGCGACGAGGGGCGCGTGAGGATCTCGGCATCGCGCAGGGACTGCAGGAACTCCGCCGGACCGTCGAAGTCGCGCATTCGAATCCGCACCGAGCCGAGGCCCTGCGCCACGTGGGAGTCCGAGCCGGCGCCCGCCGGGATGCGGTACTTGGCGGCGAAGCGGGCGGCCTCGTCGTTGAACGAGCTGATCGCCACGCGCGGGTTGAACACCTCGATCGCGTCGACCTCGTCGAGCACATCGAGCAGGTGCTCGTAGTCGGGCACCGAGTGCATGCGGTCGAACGGGTGCGGCACGTACACGACGCCGCCCTGGCGCTTGATCTCGGCGATCGTCTCGCGCAGGCTCAACCCGCGCGGGATCTTCTCCTTGATGAACAGGCCGATGACCTCGCCTTCGCTGGCCGTCTTGACCTCCTCGCCGACGATCACCTTGACGGGGGGGTTGGGGCCCGATCCTGTGGCTTGGGCGTACGCCTCCAGGGCGCCGGAGATCTCGTTGTGGTCGGTCACCGCGATCGCGCCCAGCCCCTGCTCGCGCGCGCTCGCCAGCAGCACCTCGACGGGCGTGGCGCAGTCGTAGGAGTGATCGGTGTGCATGTGCAGGTCGACCTCGATCAGCGGCCGCGAGGACAGCTGCCGCGACAGCTCCGCGTCTCCCCGCGCCGAGTGCCGCCGCGCGGCGAGCGCGCGGTAGATCGACTCCAGCTGCTCCGCCGCGCCGTCCTCGTCGCGCACCAGGGCGTAGTCGGCGGGGAAGTGGTGGGCCATCAGCTCGGCGGTCGCCGGCAGGCTCGCGGTGCGCGCGTCCAGGCGACCAAAGAAGCTCTCGACGAAGCGGCGCGCCACGAGCGTCGAGAGCAGCCGCTCGCTGGATGAGTGGAACGAGCCGACGTTCAGCGCGCGCGAGTGGCGCAGCGCCGCGTTGGAGGTGCTCGGCGCGAACGGCTCGTGCACGTGCACGAAGTCGAGCGCGACCGTGCTCAGCAGTTCCTCCACCGTGCGCGCCACGTCGATCGGCAGCGCCGACGGCCGCCGTCGCGCGTCCTCGCTGCGACCGGGCGCGCGCAGGTCGAGCACCTCGCCGACCGCGATCACGCGCGGCGTGCCGCCGTCGGTTCCGTCCAGCAGCGAGGACATCCCGCCCGGCGCGCTCTTCGCGGCGCGCAGCGCGCGGCGCGAGTCGCGCACCCGCTCCTGCGAGCGCGACGGCGCGAGCACCAAGACGCGGTGGCCGCGCCGCGAGAGCTCGCTCGCGACGCGTCCGACGTGCGCGTTGACCTCGTTGTCCTCCGCCTCCCACGGGTATGGCGTGACGTGGGCTATAGCGAAGTGCCCCGGACGGGGTGAGAACGAGTCGGCCATCGCGGCGATTATCTCGTGCGCTGCGCCACCTTCCGCGGCTTGGGGCGGGGATGCCCCGTGTACTTGGCGATGAACGCCTCCGTGTCCTGGCGCGCCTGCTCGTCGGGGCGCTGGTTGTGCGGCGACTTCATCAGGTACGACGACGGCCCGTCCAGCTGGCCGCTGACGCCGTGGTTGAGCGCGAGCTTGCAGCAGCGCACCGCGTCGATCACGATGCCCGCCGAGTTCGGCGAGTCCCACACCTCGAGCTTCAGCTCCAGGTTCAGCGGCACGTCGCCGAACGCCTGGCCCTCGACGCGGATGTGCGCCCACTTGCGGTCGGTCAGCCACGGCACGTAGTCGGAGGGACCCACATGGATGTCGCTGGCCGGCAGCTGGTGGTCCATGATCGAGGTCACGGCGTTGGTCTTGGAGATCTTCTTCGACTCCAGCCGCT
This sequence comes from Solirubrobacteraceae bacterium, assembly GCA_035483595.1. Taxonomy (GTDB): domain Bacteria; phylum Actinomycetota; class Thermoleophilia; order Solirubrobacterales; family Solirubrobacteraceae; genus Palsa-744. The sequence continues at coordinate 24,182 of DATHPU010000008.1, read as the reverse complement.
CGCGCTCGAGCATGTTGTAGAAGTCCATGTTGCCGCCCACGTTCAGCTGCGACGTGCGCTCGATCTCCACGCCGCGCTCGGCGAACAGGCGCGCGAGCGTGCGGTGCACGATCGTGGCGCCCACCTGCGACTTGATGTCGTCGCCGACTATCGGCAGGCCCGCCTTTTTGAAGCGCTTGTCCCAGTAGTCCTCGCGCGCGATGAACACGGGGATGCAGTTGACGAAGCCGCAGCCCGCCTCCAGCACCTGCTCGACGTACCACTTGGTCGCCTGCTCGGAGCCGACCGGGAGGTAGGAGACGACCACGTCCGTGTGCGTGTCCTTGAGGATCTTCACGATGTCGGCGGTCTCGCCGGGAGCCTTGGTGATCTTCTCTTTGAGGTACTTGCCGAGGCCGTCGTGGGTCATGCCGCGGTACACCGGCACGCCGAGCTTCTTCGGCACTGCGTGCGCGCCCTTGGCGAACTTGATCGTGTTGTTCTGGCCTGCCCAGATCGCAACGCCCAGATCCTTGCCCACCTTGTCGGCGTCGATGTCGAACGCCGCCGTGAACTCGACGTCGCGCACGTGGTAGCCGCCGAGGTCCACGTGCATCAGGCCCGGCACCCGCTGGGCGGGGTCGGCGTCGCGGTAGTAGTGGATGCCCTGCACGAACGACGAGGCGCAGTTGCCGACGCCGACGATCGCCACCCGGACCTTGTCTTTCTCGTAGCGCGATGCGCCGTTTTGTGAGGCGGCGCCGTTGCTGTGGGCGCGGCCGTTCTTGTTGTCGTTGGTCACGGCAGGAGACTACTCCGCAGGGTCGGGAAGGTCACACAGAAAGCTCGCGGCGCACGTGCCAGATGCGCTGCATGACGGTCACCACGCTGAGTCCGGCCAGCACGTACACGGCCGGCTGCAGCAGCTCGAAGTTGCCGAGCGAGGCGCCGCGGGCGAAGATCAGTCCGATCGCGAGGATCACGACGCGCACGGGCCGTGTGGCGATGCCCACCTTGCACTCCACGCCCAGCGCCTCGGCGCGCGCGCGGGTGTAGCTGACCATCAGCGAGGCGAGCACCGCGACCACTACGGCCGCCGCCGCCACGCGGTTGCCGTGCAGCGCGAAGTAGCCAGCGACCGCCGTAAGCACGATCCCCTCCTCGATGCGGTCGAGCGTCGAGTCCAGGAACGCTCCGAACGGCGTGCCCTTGCCCGACATGCGCGAGTAGCGGCCGTCGAGCGTGTCCATGACCGAGCCGAGGATGAACGCGACGCCGCCGAGGAAGAACAGGCGCTCCCAGACGAGCACCGCGGCCACCACGTTGCCGACGAAGCCCGTCAGCGAGATCGCGTTGGGGGTCAGCCGCGACTCGATCAGCCGGTTGCGCACCAGCTCGCGGCGCTCCCCCGAGCCGATCGGTGCGCGCGCACGCGCACGCCGGGGGCGGTTCGCGCCGCGCCGCGTGCGGCGCGTGGGGGTGTGCTGCCTGGGCTGTGCCATCGTCGCGGCCGCGCTACCCGCTCGCGCTCAGCTGGGGGGACACGGCCGAGAAGCGCCACGCGTGCGGACGCGCGCGCGCCATCCAGCTGGCCGCGTACGCGGACGCTGCGGCGGTCAGCGCGCCGAGCATCGCGTCGACGATGAAGTGGTTGGCGGTGACCACGATCACGAACGTCATCAGGAACGGATACAGCAGCCACATGACTCGCACCACCCGCCAGCGCACCAGGCGCGCGAGCGTCCAGCCGATCATCAGCGCGAACGCCACGTGCATCGAGGGCACCGCCGCGTACAGGTTGGTCAGGGCGTTGATGGAGGCGCTGTGCGCGTCCACGTGCACCCCGGTGAAGTTCGACACGCTGTCGATGAAGCCCCACTCGGGCATGAAGCGCGGCGGCGCCGTGGGGAACGCCGCGTAGCCGGCGAGCGCGATCGCCATCGCGACCATGAACATGTTGCGCACGAAGTAGAAGTTGCGGTTGTGGCGCACGTACAGATACACCAGCGCCGCGACCGTCACGCTCGTCTGCGCGTTCACGTACAGCCAGCTGGACACGACCATCAGGAAGTGGCTGCCCGATGCCCACGCCTGCACGGACGGCTCGACGAACACGTGCATCGTGCGCTCCAGCGCGATCAGGTCGCGGGCATGCGCAAAGGCCGCGTTAGCGTCTCCCTCGACCAACCCCCGCACCAGCCGGTAGGCGAGGTAGGCGGCACCGAAGAGTGATACCTGGCGGAGCACGTCCAGCCAGCCGTGCGGCAGGACGCGCACCTTCAGGAGGCGAGCGCGGGCGACCATCAACCGGATAAGCCTAGACGATGCTCACCTGCAGCGGGGAGCGTCGCCGAGCACGCGCGCGAGCGAGAAGCCGATCGCCACATGGAAACTGCCCGCCTCGCGCGCCCGCACTTCGGTCCAGCCGCCGGGCGCTCGCGCTACGCAGCCGTGGCCGCTGGCGAGCTCCCAGTAGCGCGTGAAGCGCACGCGCAACGTGTAGGCGCCGGGGCGCGGCGCATACACCGTCAGCGTGTCGCTGCTCGCCGCGGTCAGCAGCGCGGGCGGCTGCGCGAGCGGGCTGGCGCCGAGCACCGCGAACAGCCGCCAGCGATGCGAGCGCCAGACTTCGCGCAGGTACGGCGGGCGGACCGTCTCGACCAGATGCGCCTCGGCCTGCGCCGAGTAGTCGAGCTCGGCGCCCAGCGGCAGCGCCACGTAGGAGATCGCGTTGGCGGTCAACCATGCGCGGTAGCGCGTCGCGGTCAGCGCCCGCGACGGTTCGTAGAAGATGCCGTTGCGCAGGGTGTCCAGCTGGCGCTCCCAGCCGCGGGCGAGCATCACGTGCGGCGCCAGATAGCGCGCCTCCCAATGGTCGGCGGTCGCGACCACCTCGATGCGCGCCGGACGCATCGGCGGGTCTCCGTAGCCGATGTCCAGCGCGCGCAGCTCGCCCAGCAGCGGGGTGTAGTAGGACGCGTGCACCGACGGGTTGGAGAGAGTCGAGGCGAAGTCCGCCGCGGGCGCGTTGGCCTGCCAGTAGAGCAGGAACGGCGCAAGCGCGATCAGCGCGCGGCGGCGTCCGCGCGAGGCGCCGGTGAGCACACACGCGGCCAGCGGCCCCGCCGCCAGCGCGCCGAGGCGGTCGGCGTTGCCGCCGACGGCGGTCGGCAGCACGTAGGCGCCGACCAGCGCGAGCGCATACAGCGCCGCACCGATCCGCAGCATGCGCTCCGCGGGCCGCGAAGCGCGCGGCTCGATCAGCGCGCCGATCGCGATCACACCGGCGAGCGCGGGGAAGAACGCCGAGCCCGCGAACGGCTGCGCGCCGCCTTCCGGGAACACGATCGTGAGCAGTGCCACCGGCGCGAGCGCCGCGATCGTGAGCGCCGCGGGCCAGGCACGCACCGGCCACGCGCCCGCGGGACCGCCCAGCGCCCACGCGAGCCACGCGAGCGCGAGGAACGCGCCCGCGACGGGGCTTGCCACTGCGGTCAAGGCACTGAGTGCGAGCGCGCTGGTCAGATGCCCGCGGCGCGCCACGAGCAGCGCGCCGAGGCCGATCGCGAGGCCGAGGTCGAACGGCACGCGACTCGACAGCAGCGCGACCGACGCGCCCAGTGCGAACCACAGCGCGGCGATGCGCGTCGCGCGCGGCGGGAAGCAGCCGTCGATCAGCCGGGCGAACAGCGCCGTCGCCGCCACCATCGAGACCGCCGCCAGCGGCTGCGGCCCGATCAGCGCGCCCAGCGCGGGCGCGAGCAGCGAGTAGGCGAGCAGGTGATGGCCGCCGTACCAGGAGTTGTCCCACAGCGTGAACCCGGCGCTCGAGAACAGGCTGCTGCGGTAGCTCGCGGCGGCCAGGTCGGGGCTCTGCGGCGCGATGATCAGGTACGCGACGGCCAGCACCGCCGCGACGAGCCACGCGGGCGGGATGCGGCCGGTCGCCGCGGTCGCCGGCGAGCCTGCCGGAGCCGCCGTCATCCCCGCATTGGCTGGAGTCGCCGTGCCGCTCACCCGGCGCTCAGGAAGTCCACCACGCGATCGATCACGTCTGGGCGATCCAGCCACGGCCAGTGGCCGGCATCCGCCAGCTCCACGAGCTCGGCGTGGGGCAGCGCCCGTGCGTACTCCTGCGCGAAGCGCTCGGGGAAGTACGGGTCGCGCATCCCCCACAGGACCAGCGCCGGCGCCTGCAGCGCTCCCAGCCGTGCGCCCGCCGCCTCCAGCACGTCAGGCGGCGAGCTGCGGTACAGCCGCAGGATCGCGCGCTGCGTGCCCTGGTCGAAGTGCTCGAGCACGCTGTCCAGCCACTGCTCCGGCATCGGTCCCGGCGTGGCGTTCGACTCGCGCGATGCGAGGCGGAGGGTGAAGCGGGTGGTGGCTCCCATCGCCAGCTCGCCCAGCCCTGGGGTGCGCCAGATGCGCGCGGTGCGGTGCCAGCGGTAGCCGGCCAGGAACGGAACCGAGTTGACGATCACCAGGCGCTCCACGCGCTCGGGCAGGCGCTGCGCAAACGCGAGTCCCACCGCCCCCCAGTCATGCACCACCAGCTTCACCCGCTCCACGCCAAGCTCGTCCAGGAAGCCCTCGATGAAGCGGTCGTACTCGTCGATGGTGTAGCTCAGGAAGCCCGGCTTGTCCGAGCGCCCGAAGCCCGGAAGGTCGACCGCGAGCCCACCGCTGCGGCGCAGGAACCCGGTCCATTCGTCGCAGTTGCTGGGCACGCCGTGCAGGTACAGCGGAACCGCCGTGTCCGCACCGGCCATCGCGCCCGGCGCCGGTGCGCTGCGCCAGAAGACCGACAGCCCGCCGTGTGTCCCGTCGACGTCGATCTCGCCGCTGTGGTCGCTGACCTCGGGCACCGGGCGAGGATATAGGTGGCCGGCCGGTACGGTGACGCGGTGAGCCCGACCGCCGCGCGTCCGCGTCGCCGCGACCCAGCCGCCGGTTGGACGCCGCCGTCGCGCGCCCGCGTGCTGCGAGTGCGCGAACGTCTGCGCGAGGTGTACGGCATTCCGCTGATGCGCCCGCACGGCGACCCGATCGCCGAGCTGATCCTGACGGTGCTCTCGCAGTCGACCAACGACCGCAATCGCGACGTCGCCTACCTGCGCCTGCGCGAGCGCTTCGCGACGTGGGAGGCCGTGCGCGACGCGCCGGTAACGGAGGTCGAGGAGGCGATCCGCCCAGGCGGCATCTCGAAGGTGAAGTCGGCCCGCATCCAGGCGATCCTGGGGGCGATCTCAGCGTCGTCCCCAGAGGGGGACCGGCCTGGCGCGCCGGCGGGGAGCGCGGCGTCGCGCGCCGACCGCGAGCTGTCGCTCAGCTGGCTCCGCGACGCGCCGCTGGAGCACGCGCGCGACTACCTCGTGTCGCTGCCGGGGGTCGGGCGCAAGACGGCCGCGTGCGTGCTGCTGTTCGCGTACGGGCTGCACGACGTGCCGGTCGACACGCACGTCTCGCGGGTGGGCATGCGCCTGCGCCTACTGCGGCCGGGCGCGCCGTTCGAGGAGCTGCACGACCAGATGCTCGCGCTGACGCCGCCCGCCCAGGGGCTCGAGCTGCACGTCAACCTGCTGCGCCACGGCCGGCGCACGTGCCATGCCCGCTCGCCTGCGTGCGGGGAGTGCGCGCTGGCGCGCATGTGCCCGAGCCGGGACAACTTCGCGTAAACGTGGCGGCGTCGGCCGGTCGTCGTGACGTCAACCGCGCGGCAGCACCGCGAACGCGATCACCGCATACTGCAGCGCCGCCGCGACGAGCACCAGCGTGTGGAACACCTCGTGGTAGCCGAACACCTTCGGCCACGGGTTCGGGCGCCCGCTCGCGTACACGATTGCGCCCACCACGTACAGCAGGCCCCCGGTCGCCAGGCCGGCCACTCCCAGCCAGCCGATCGCCGCGGGCAGCTCGCCGAAGACCGCCGCCGTGACCAGCCCCAACACGACGTACACCGCCGCGAACAGCCACTTCGGCGCGTCGATCCACAGCAGCTTGAAGATCACGCCCCCGAGCACCCCCGCCCACATCACAATCAGGATTGTCGTCGCGAGCGAGCCTCTCAGCGCGAGCAGCGCCACCGGCGTGTACGTGCCGGCGATCAGCACGAAGATCATCGAGTGGTCCAGCCGCCGCATCCAACGCCGCGCGCGCGGTCGCCAGGTGACGCGGTGGTACAGCGCGCTCGTGCCCAGCAGGCCCGACACCGCCACCGCGTAGATCGTCGCTGCGACACGCGCGCGCCCGTCCGATGCCGCGAGGATCAGCGCGACGCCGCAGACGAGCGATACGAAGAACCCGTACTCGTGCAGGACCCCCCGCAGTCGAGGCTTCAACGGCCCCGACGGGACCATGTTCATACCTAGACGTTACCGCTCCTGAGCTTCGCCCGCGCGCGCTCCGGCGACACAGCGACCACGTCCCACGCGAGACCCACGCGCGCCGCGCCGGGTACCGGTTACTGCCTGCCCCCGTTTGGGGGTGGTGTTGGAAGGGCAGATGTATCCACTTGACGCATATAAGGAAATCTGCCATACTCGCACTTAGATTTATAAAGCGTATTAGAAGGAGCATCTAAAGCATGGCCAAGACCATAGGCATCGACCTCGGCACGACCAACTCGTGCATGGCGGTCCTCGAGGGCGGCGAACCGACCGTCATCGAGAACGCAGAGGGTGGCCGCACGACCCCGTCCGTGGTCGCGTTCACCGCCTCCGGCGAGCGTCTCGTCGGCACCGTCGCCAAGCGCCAGGCCGTCACCAACCCGCAGAACACCGTCTTCTCAATCAAGCGCTTCATGGGCCGCAAGGAGGCCGAGGTGCGCGAGGAGGAGTCGATCGTCCCGTACAAGGTCGTCTCCGGACCCAACGGCGACGCGCGCGTGGAAGCCGGTGGGGAGCAGCACTCCCCGCCGGAGATCTCGGCGATGATCCTGCAGAAGCTCAAGACCGACGCGGAAGCGTATTTGGGCGAGGCAGTCGACGGCGCCGTCATCACCGTCCCCGCGTACTTCAACGACGACCAGCGCCAGGCCACCAAGGACGCCGGCAAGATCGCCGGGCTCGACGTCAAGCGCATCATCAACGAGCCCACCGCCGCGTCGCTCGCGTACGGCCTCGACAAGGAGTCCGACCAGACGATCCTCGTCTTCGACCTCGGCGGCGGCACCTTCGACGTGTCCGTGCTCGAGATCGGCGACGGCGTGTTCGAGGTCAAGTCCACCGCCGGCGACAACCACCTCGGCGGCGACAACTTCGACAAGGCGATCGTCGACTGGCTCGTGTCCGAGTTCAAGAAGTCCCAGGGCATCGACCTGTCGGCCGACCCGATGGCGCTGCAGCGACTGTACGAGGCCTCCGAGAAGGCCAAGATCGAGCTGTCCACCACGCAGGAGACGCAGATCAACCTGCCGTTCATCACCGCCGACTCCTCCGGGCCCAAGCATCTCGACACGCGCCTCACGCGCGCCAAGCTCGCCGAGCTCACCTCCGCGCTGCTCGACCGCGTCGTCGCGCCCGTTCGCCAGGCGATGGACGACGCCAAAGCCAAGGGCGTCAAGGAGATCGAGCACATCGTGCTCGTCGGCGGCATGACGCGCTCGCCCGCCGTACAGGAGAAGGTCAAAGAGCTCACCGGCAAAGAGCCGCACCGCGGGGTCAACCCCGACGAGGTGGTCGCCGTCGGCGCGGCGATCCAGGCCGGCGTCCTCGCCGGCGACGTCAAGGACGTGCTGCTGCTCGACGTCACGCCGCTGACGCTCGGCATCGAGACCAAGGGCGGCGTCATGACCAAGCTGATCGAGCGCAACACCACGATCCCGACCCGCAAGGGCGAGGTCTTCTCGACGGCCGAGGACAACCAGCCGTCGGTCGAGATCCACGTGCTGCAGGGCGAGCGCGAGATGGCGCAGTACAACAAGTCGCTCGGCAAGTTCCAGCTCACCGGCATCCCGCCGGCGCCGCGAGGCATCCCGCAGATCGAGGTCGCCTTCGACATCGACGCCAACGGCATCCTCAACGTGTCCGCCAAGGATCTCGGCACCGGCAAGGAGCAGAAGATCGAGATCAAGGCCGGCTCCGGGCTCTCCGACGAGGAGATCAAGAACATGGTCTCCGACGCCGAGTCCCACGCCGAGGACGACCGCAAGGCGCGCGAGCTCGCGGAGGCGCGCAACAACGGCGAGAACGCCGCCTACCAGGCCGAGCGCCAGCTGGCGGACCTCGGCGACCAGGTCGACGCGGACTCCAAAGGCCGGATCGAGGAGGCCATCAAGGAGCTGCGCGAGGTGCTCGAGTCCGAGGACCCCCCGACGATCAACGCCAAGGCCGAGACCCTGCAGACCGCCTTCCACGCGGTCTCCGAGGCGATGTACCAGCGCGCGCAGGAGCAGGCCGCGGCGTCCGGCAACGGCGCGTCGGGCGACGGCGCCTCAGCGGACGGGGCTGCGGCCTCGGACGAGGAGGACGTCGTGGATGCCGAGGTCGTCGAAGAGCCCAAGGCGTAGGTCCCCGATGACCGACATAAAGCAGACGCTCGAGGAGCAGCCCGAGTACTCCCCCGACGCTTCACAGGCGTCGGGGGGCGCCCCGCTGACAGCGACCGACTCGCCCGCGGTCGTCGACGCGTCGTCCCCGGAGGGGGAGGCCGAGGAGATCGAGGGCGAGCTGGACGAGCTCGTCAGGACGGCCAAGCAGCGCGACGACTACCTCGCACTGGCGCAGCGCACGCAGGCTGATTTCGAGAACTACCGCAAGCGCGTCGCGCGCGAGGCCGCGGCGGCGCGCGATCGTGGTGTGGGATCGCTGGCGAAGGAGCTGCTGCCGGCGCTCGACAACCTCGACCGAGCGCTCGATGCCGCGGCGGAGGACGACCCGCTGCTGCAGGGCGTACGGCTCGTGCGCACGGAGATGAAGGGCGCGCTCGCGCGCGCCGGCATCGAGTCGTTCTGCCCGCTCGGCGAGCAGTTCGATCCGTCCGTGCACGAGGCGGTAGCCACCGCGCCCGCGCCCGACGGCCAGGCGAGCGGCACCGTGGTCGAGGTCTACCAGGACGGCTACCGGCTGGGCGAGGGCATCCTGCGCCCGGCGCGCGTGGTCGTGGCCGCGTAGAGGCAGGTGCCGGATGGCAACGCGACCCGACTACTACAAGACGCTCGGCGTCGACAAGAAAGCCACGCCCGAGGAGATAAAGAAGGCCTACCGCAAGCTCGCGCGCCAGTACCACCCCGACCGCAACCCCGACGACAAGCAGGCGGAGGCGCGCTTCAAGGAGATCTCCCAGGCGCACGACGTGCTGGGCGACCCCGACAAGCGCAAGCAGTACGACAGCGGCTCCGGCCCGTTCGCCACCGGCGCCGGTCCGGGCGGCGGCTTCGGCGGCTTCAGCAACTTCGACTTCGACAGCTCGTCGATGGGCGACATCCTGTCGAACCTGTTCGGCGGCTCCGCCAGCGGCCGGCGCGTGCGCACCAGGCCGCGCGCCGAGAAGGGCGCCGACCTGGAGGCGCAGGTGACGATCACCTTCGACCAGGCGGTCGCCGGCGCGCAGGTGCCGCTGCAGGTGCCGATGCACGCCAGCTGCCCCACCTGCCACGGCACCGGCGCCAAGCCCGGCACCGCGCCGTCGGTGTGCCCGAGGTGCGAGGGACGCGGGATCGAGACGCAGGGCCAGGGCATGTTCTCGATCTCCCAGCCGTGCTCGCGTTGCGGCGGCACCGGCACCGTGATCGAGGATCCGTGCCCCACATGCCACGGCGCCGGCGCCGTGCGCACAGTCAAGAAACTGCGCGTCAACATCCCCGCGGGGGTGCGCGACGGCAGCCGCATCCGCCTGGCCGGCAAGGGCGAGCCCGGTCGCAACGGCGGGCCGCCCGGCGACCTGTACCTGATCACCAAGGTTGAGGCCTCGTCGCTGTTCACCCGCAAGGGCGAGCACCTCGAGGTCGAGGTGCCGCTGAGCATCCCCGAGGCGCTGCAGGGCGCCGAGGTGCAGGTGCCTACGCTCAACGGCACCAAGACCCTGCGCGTGCGCCCCGGGACCGCGCACGGCACCGTCCAGCGCCTGCGCGGCGAAGGCCCGCCGAAGCTCGGCTCGGGCGGCAAGGAGAAAGGCGACATCCACTACCGCTTCGTGATCGACGTCCCGCAGGAGCTCAGCAAAGAGCAGCAGAGCGCCGTCGATCAGCTGTCGAAGGCGCTCGACGGCAACCCGCGTGCGGGGCTGTTCAAGAACGGCGCCGCGAGCGGCGACGGCACCGCCAAGGCGGGTGGCGACGCGGCCGCCAAGGGAGCCGACGATGCAACGTAAGACGACCACCATCACGCTCGAGACCGACCGCGGCGTGTTCATGATCTCGGTCGCCGCGCAGCTCGCCAACATGCACCCGCAGACGCTGCGCATGTACGAGTCACGCGGGCTGATCGAGCCGCAGCGCTCGCCCAAGGGCACGCGGCTGTACTCGCAGGAGGACGTCGAGAAGCTCAGGCGCATCCAGGAGATGACGGCCGAGCTCGGCCTCAACCTCGCGGGCGTCGAGCGCGTGCTGCGCCTGGAGCAGGAGATCGAGAGCATGCAGCGGCGCATCGAAGCGATCGAGCTCGAAGCGCTGCAGGCGCAGGTGCGCCTCGCGCAGGAGCTCGAGGAGGTGCGCCGCTCCTTCCGCGCCGAGCTCGCCGTTCCCTACCGCGGCGGCCGCGAGCTCGTGCGCGCGGTCGACGCGCGTTCCCCGTTTGGCAATCCCCCGAAGAGGTCATAGACCGTGCAACCCGATCGCTTCACCATCAAGTCCCAGGAAGCGCTCGCCGCCGCGGCGCGGCTCGCGCAGCAGCGCGCCAACCCGCAGGCGATGCCCGTGCACCTGCTCAGCGCGCTGCTGGACGGCGACTCGACCGGCGGCGCGCCCGCAGCTGCGGGCGCCGCCTCGCGCAGCGGCGAGCGCGCGGCGAGCGCGCCCGGAGGCGTCGTGCTGCCCGTGCTCGTCAAGCTCGGCGTCGAGCTGCCGGCGCTGCGCGCCGAGGTCGCACGCGCGCTCGACGATCTGCCGACACTGTCCGCCGGCTCCTCGCCGCCCGCCACGGTCCCCTCCAGCGAGCTCACAGATGTGATCCAGGCGGCGGAGGGCGAGGCGCAGGCGCTGTCCGACCAGTACGTCTCCACCGAGCACCTGCTGCTCGCGCTCGCGGCCGACTCCAGCCGCGCCGGCGCCGCGCTGCGCTCGGTGGGCGCCAGCCGCGAGCGCCTGCTGCAGGCGCTGGCCGACGTTCGCGGCTCGCACCGCGTCACCGACCAGTCGCCCGAGGAGAAGCTCGAAGCGCTCGAGCGCTTCGGCACCGACCTCACGCAGGCGGCCGAGCAGGGCAAGCTCGACCCGGTGATCGGGCGCGACGAGGAGATCCGCCGCGTGATCCAGGTGCTCAGCCGGCGCACCAAGAACAATCCCGTGCTGATCGGCGAGCCGGGCGTCGGCAAGACCGCGATCGTGGAGGGGCTCGCGCAGCGGATCGTCTCCGGCGACGTGCCCGACTCGCTGCGCGAGCGGCGCGTGATCGCGCTCGACATGGGCTCGCTGATCGCCGGCGCCAAGTACCGGGGCGAGTTCGAGGACCGGCTGAAGGCGGTTCTGAACGAGGTCTCCGAGGCGCAGGGCAACGTGATCCTGTTCCTCGACGAGCTGCACACGATCGTCGGCGCGGGCGCCGCGGAAGGCGCCGTCGACGCGGCCAACCTGCTCAAGCCGATGCTCGCGCGCGGCGAACTGCGCTGCGTCGGCGCGACCACGCTCGACGAGTACCGCAAGTACATCGAGAAGGACGCCGCGCTCGAGCGCCGCTTCCAGCCGGTGATGGTCGGCGAGCCGTCTGTCGCCGACGCGATCGCGATCCTGCGCGGGCTCAAGGAGCGCTACGAGGTGCACCACGGCGTGCGCATCCAGGACAGCGCGCTGATCGCCGCCGCCACGCTGTCCGACCGCTACATCGCCGACCGCTTCCTGCCCGACAAGGCGATCGACCTGATCGACGAGGCCGCGTCGGGACTGCGCATCGAGATCGACTCGCTGCCCACCGAGATCGACGAGGTCGACCGGCGCGTGATGCAGCTCGAGATCGAGCTGACGTCGCTCAGCAAGGAGACCGACGAGGCATCCGGCCAACGCCGCGAGGCGATCGAACGCGAGCTCGCCGAGCTGCGCGAGCAGTCCGCAGGCATGAAGGCGCAGTGGCAGAGCGAGAAGCAGGCGATCCGGGGCATCTCAGAGCTCAAGGAGCAGCTCGAGCAGGCGCGCATCGACGCCGAGCGCGCGCAGCGCGACGCCGACCTCGAGCGCGCGTCCAAGCTGCTCTACCAGGACATCCCCGAGCTCGAACGGGAACTGCAGGAGCGCGAATCCAGCGAGGACGACGCGGCCGCCGAGAGGCCGGTGTTCCTCAAGGAGGAGGTCGACGCCGACGACGTCGCCGAGATCGTGGCGCGCTGGACGGGCATCCCGGTCAACCGTCTGCTGGAGGGCGAAACGGAGAAGCTGATCCACATGGAGGATCGCCTGCACGAACGCGTCATCGGCCAGGACGAGGCGATCGAGGCGGTCGCCACGGCGCTGCGCCGCTCGCGCGCCGGTCTGCAGGACCCCGACCGCCCGATCGGCACGTTCCTGTTCCTCGGGCCCACCGGCGTCGGCAAGACCGAGCTCGCACGCGCGCTCGCCGAGTTCATGTTCGACTCGCAGGACGCGATGATCCGCATCGACATGTCCGAGTACATGGAGAAACACTCCGTGTCCCGGCTCGTCGGCGCGCCCCCCGGCTACGTCGGCTACGAAGAGGGCGGCCAGCTCACCGAGGCCGTGCGCCGCCGCCCCTACGCGGTGGTGCTGCTCGACGAGATCGAGAAGGCGCACCCCGACGTGTTCAACGCGCTGCTGCAGGTCATGGACGACGGGCGCCTCACCGACGGCCAGGGCCGCACCGTCGACTTCAAGAACACGGTGCTGATCATGACCTCAAACCTGAGGGTGGGGGAGGGGAACGAATCAGCGGGAGTGGATGACACCGCGCTGCGGATGGCGCTGATCGAGCACTTCAAGCCCGAGTTCATCAACCGCCTCGACGACGTCGTGCGGTTCGACCCGCTCAGCCGCGAGCAGCTCTCCGAGATCGTCGAGCTGCAGGTCGAGCGCGTGATCGAGCGCGTCGCCGAGCGCGGCGTGCAGGTGACGCTCACCGACAAGGCACGCGAACTGCTCGGCAACATGGGCTACGACCACACGTACGGCGCTCGCCCGCTGCGCCGCGTGATCCAGAAGCAGCTCACCGACCGGCTCGCGCTGGCGCTGCTGTCGGGGGAGATCCGCTCCGGCGACGCCGTGACGGTCGACGCGGTCGATGGCGGGCTGGCGCTCGAGAAGAGCGCGCAGCCTGCCGCCGTCTGATCGTCGCGCGCTACGGCGCGGTGACCGTGAACGTCGCGCGGACGCTGCATCGCATCCGAGGCCTCTGCTGCAACGGTTGAGCGCAGAAGCTGCGAGCATGCCCTAAAGGAATGCCACGAGTCGGAACCGGTCCGTCGCTACCGCCCTGCACGCGGGCGGTCGTCTCCGGCGGCGGTCCGCGAAACCGGAGGAACATCATGCGCTCAGCAGCCAACCGCCGTCTCACGCCCCTCGCCGTCGCGATCGCCGTGCCGGCGCTTAGTGCCCTGAGCGTGGCCTCGCAGGCGAGCGCCGCCACGATCTACGCGTGCGTCAACAAGAGGACCGGCGTCGCCCGGGTGTTCACGCACAAGCCCAGGTGCAGGAGGAACGAGACGCGGCTGCTGTGGAACACGCCGGGTCCCGCCGGCAGGAATGGCGCCAACGGCAAAAACGGGGCGACGGGAAAAACCGGCCAAGCAGGCAAAAACGGGACCAATGGCACGAACGGCACGAACGGCGCCGTCAACGGCTACTCCGCGGGCAAGCCCGAATTCACGGAATTCACGGGCAAAGAAGCCGTGATCGTCACCAGGAGCCTCCCCGCCGGTAGCTACATCCTGACCGCCAAGACCGTCGTGTCGGCCACCGCGTCGGCGGTGCCCATCCGGGCGGCGGCCGTGTGTGTGCTGCTCGACGGCGGTCTGGCGCCGCTCGACTCGGCCGGGTGGAACACGGGCCTCGTGGAAGACTCGGGAAAACTGATCGGCGAAACGACGCTGTCGCTGGCGGCGGCCGTGACGCTGAAAGCGACCACCTTCGTCTCGCTCGCGTGCTCCGATCTGTCCCCCCAGGAACACGAACTGAAGATCGGCGCCGCCTTCTCGCAGATCGTCGCGGTGCAGACGGCGCTGAACAGCTGACGCAGAACAGCTGACGCAGCGCAGCTGAGGCCGCCGGTGCTTGGCCGGTCCGTGGGGGTGGCGCTCGCTCGCGCGATCCGCTAGAACCGCGTGTGCGCGTACCAAGCACCCACGACGCCGATCTCCGGAGGAGCCAGACATGCCCACCTACATCATGCTCACGACGCTCACGCCAGACGGCGTGCAGACGGTCAAGAACAACCCGCAGCGGATCAACGAGGTCAACAAGGAGGTGGAACAGCTGGGCGCGACCGTCAAGGCGCAGTGGGCGACGCTCGGCCACATCGACTTCATCTCCGTCGTCGAGGCTCCCGACGAGGGCGCGATGGCGCGCCTGTCGCTGGAGCTCGGCTCGCGCGGCACCGCCCGCTACGAGACGCTGGCCGCGATCCCGATCGACGACTTCATCGCGTCCCTGTAACGTGGCCGGCATCTCCGGCGAGCACAAAGAGGGAACCTCCGCGCACGAGGGCAGGCCCGCGGGCGCCCCCGGCATCTCGCTCGTGCCGAGCCCCATGGAGGAGTCAGAAGTGCAGGCGCAGCTCGACGACATCGACGTCGACGCGCCGCGCGTGGGCATCGTGATGGGCTCCAAGAGCGACATGGAGACGATGGAGAAGGCCGCCAAGGAGCTCGAAGAGCGCGGCATCCTGCACGAGATGCGGGTCATGTCCGCGCACCGCGAGCCCGACCTCGTCGCCGAATACGCCAAGAACGCGCGCATGCGCGGCCTGCGCGTGATCATCGCCGGCGCCGGCATCTCCGCGGCGCTGCCCGGCGCCGTCGCCGCGCACACCGACCTGCCAGTGATCGGCGTGCCGCTCTCGGGGCGCCTGACCGCCGCCGGCGGACTCGACGCGATCCTGTCAATCGTGCAGATGCCACCCGGCGTGCCCGTCGCGTGCGTTGGTCTCGACAACCCGCGCAACGCCGCCGTCCTCGCCGCGCAGATCCTCGGCGCATGATGCGCCTCGTGAAGGCCATGCGTGCGATCGGAGCAGCGTCGGGAGCTGTCGTGCTGCTGGCGTTCGCGGTCGCCTCCGCCGCCGGCGCGACGACCATCTACGCCTGCGTGAGCAAGAAGAGCGGCGCGATGCGGGTCGTCAGCGCGAAGGCCAAGTGCCGTCACGGGGAGCACAGGCTCTCCTTCAGCTCGACCGGCTCGGCGGGCCCCGCGGGTGCCCCCGGCGCCCCGGGTGCGGCCGGCAAGCAGGGCACAAGTGGGGTGGGCGTCGATTTCGGCACGTCGAGGGTCGGCAGCGAACCCACCCGCTTGGCGACCGGCGGCGAAGACGTGGTCCTCTCGCGGACGCTCCCCGCCGGGTCCTACCTCGTGAGCGCGCAGGTCACGCTGCTCGCCGGCGAAGCAAAAACGCCCCTGTTCGTGGTGGTCGCGTGCGGGATCGCCGACAGCGCCGGCACCCCGGAGATCCTCGAACCGGCGGGCAAAGCCATCGACGAGTCGGTCTGGCTGCAGACGCTCGCCCCCACCGGCACCGCGGGGGAATACGGTGGCGACACCGACATGCCCCTGCAGGCGCAGCTCACCACCACCACGTCCACGACGCTCGCGCTGATCTGCGTCCCGATCGAGGGCACCACCGGAGTCGTCTTCAAGGCGTTCGACCCGCAGCTGAGCGCGCTGCAGACGACCGCCAACGAATAGCCGCCCGAGCTCCGGGCGGGCGGGCGGCAATAATCACAGCTGTGATCGCACGCTACGCACGCCCGGAGCTGGCCGCCCTGTGGAGCGACGAGGCCCGCATGGACAGCTGGCGGGAGGTCGAGCTGGCCGCCTGCGAGGAGCTGCCCGCGCTGCTCGGCCAGCAAGGCCCCACCGAGGATGAGCTGCGCGCGATCCGCGGCGCGACGTTCACGGTGTCGGAGGTCAACGAGCGCGAGCTCGTCACCGACCACGACGTCGCCGCGTTCGTGGACGTGCTCGCCGCGTCCGTCGGCGAGGCCGGGCGCTGGATCCACTTCGGGCTGACCTCCTCCGACGTGCTCGACACGGCGCTCGCGCTGCAGCTGCGCGCCGCCGGCGAGGTGATCGTCGCGGGCGCGCGCGAGCTGACCGCGGCGTTCGCCACGCGGGCGCGCGAGCACGCGGACACGCTGTGCGCGGGACGCACCCACGGTGTGCACGCCGAGCCCACCAGCTTCGGCCTCAAGCTCGCCGGCTTCGCGTTCGAGGCCGAGCGCAACGCCGCGCGCCTGCAGCGCGCGTTCGCGCAGGTCGCCGTCGGCGCGGTGTCCGGCGCGGTCGGCACCTACGCCGCCACCAGCCCCGAGTTCGAGGAGCGGGTGCTCGCGCGCCTGGGGCTCGCGCGCGAGGACGTCTCCACGCAGGTCGTGCCGCGCGACCGTCACGCGGAGCTGCTCAGCGCGATCGCGCTCGCGGGAGCCGGGTTGGAGCGCTTCGCCACCGAGCTGCGCCACCTGCAGCGCACGGAGGTGCGCGAGGCGCAGGAGCCGTTCCGCGCCGGCCAGAAGGGCTCCTCTGCGATGCCGCACAAGCGCAACCCGATCAAGAGCGAGCAGATCTCCGGGCTCGCGCGCGTGCTGCGCGGCAACGCGCAGGCCGCGCTCGAGAACGTCGCGCTGTGGCACGAGCGCGACATCAGCCACTCCTCCGTCGAGCGCGTGATCCTGCCCGACTCCACGATCCTGCTCGACTACCTGCAGCACCGCGCCATCGCGCTCGTGCGCGGCATGACCGTCGATGCCGAGCGCATGCGCGCCAACCTCGAGCTCACGCACGGCGCGCTGTTCTCGCAGCGGGTCCTGCTCGCGCTCGTCGAGGCCGGCTCCTCGCGCGACGACGCCTACCGCGTCGTGCAGGAGCTAGCTCAGCGCGCCTGGGACCACGGCATCCCGCTGCGCGAGCTGCTCGCCGCCGACGAGCGCGCGCGCGGTCTCGACCTCGACGCGATCTTCGACTACGGGCACTACCTGCGCCACGCCGAGGAGATCCTCGCGCGCCTCGACGCGATCGCCTGAGCGAGGCGCGGCGGTGCGCCTCCGTGTGGTCGGCGGGCGCTGGTAGCATCGCGCCACGTGACCCCGACCACCCTTGCCGAGCTGCCCCTCATCGCCAAAGGCAAGGTGCGCGAGATGTACGACCTGGAGGGCGTCGACGGGACGCCCGCGCTGCTGATGGTCGCCAGCGACAGGATCTCCACGTACGACGCCGTGCACCCCACGCCGATCCCCGACAAGGGCAAGGTCCTCACGGGGCTGTCCGTGTTCTGGTTCGAACGCACCGCCGGGATCGTCGCCAACCACCTGATCTCGACCGTCGACGGCGTGCCCGACGAGGCGCGCGGACGCGCGCTGGTCGTGCGCAAGCTCGAGATGCTGCCCGTCGAGTGCGTCGTGCGCGGCTACATCACCGGCTCCGGCTGGAAGGACTACCAGGCCACCGGCTCCGTGTCCGGGATCGAGCTGCCGCCGGGCCTGCGCGAGTCCGAGCAGCTGCCCGAGCCGATCTTCACACCCAGCACCAAGGCCGACGTCGGACACGACGAGGCGATCGACTTCGAGGGCGCCGTCAAGCTCGTCGGCGACCGCGCGCTGATGGAGCGCGTCCGCGACGTCTCGATCGAGCTGTACTCGTTCGCCGCCGAGCACGCGCGCGCCAACGGCGTGATCCTCGCCGACACCAAGTTCGAGCTCGGCCTCGACCGCAGCGACCCGGCCGGCGGCGAGCCCACGCTCGTGCTCGGCGACGAGGTGCTCACGCCAGACTCCTCGCGCTACTGGCCCGCCGACGGCTATCAGGTCGGCAAAGGCCAGCCGAGCTTCGACAAGCAGTACGTGCGCGACTGGGCGTCCGCCAGCGGCTGGGACAAGAAGCCGCCCGCGCCAGCCATCCCCGACGACGTCGTCGCCGGCACCCGCGCGCGCTACGTGGAGGCCTACGAGCGCATCACCGGCGAGCCGTTCCACGCGTGGCTAGATCGCACCGGCTCCGAACCCGCGTGAGGGCCCGCGTCCTCATCCGCCCCAAGGCCGGCATCCTCGACCCGCAGGGCGAGGCCGTCCAGCGCGCGCTGCCCGCGCTCGGCTTCGCCGGCGTAAGCCACGTGCACGTCGGGCGCCTGATCGAGCTCGACGTCGAGGATCCCGCCCAGCTCGAGGCCATGTGCGAGAAGCTCCTCGCCAATCCGCTCGTCGAGGATTACGAGATCGTCTCCGGATGAGGTGTCCACTAGCACATGTGCATCTACACATCTACACATCTACACATGTGCTAGTGTGCAGGCGTGTCATCCTCGTCGCTGACCCATAGGACGCAGCTCCTGCTCGACGATGATCTTCACCATCGCCTGCGCGAGAGCGCCGAGCAGCGAGGCATCTCCATGGGGGCGCTCATCCGCGAGGCGCTCGCAGAGAAGCTCGCGCGCGCCAACGACGAACGCTCCGAGGCATTCGCGAGACTGCTCGCCGCCGAGCCGATGCCGGTCGACGACTGGCCGGTGATGAAGCAGGAGATCCGCGATAGCCATTACGCAAAAGTCTCGAACATGTACGACGAGGATCAGTAACGTCCTTGCGCCGTTTCCTGTTCGACACCGGTGTCTTCATCTACGCGCTCGGAGGTGAGCACCCGTATCGCGATCCCTGCCGGGCGATCATGGACAAAGGCGTGGAAGGACGGCTCGCCGGGGAGGCCAGCATCGAGCTGATACACGAGTTCGCGTACGTGCGGGCCAGGCGGGGCGTCGATCGAGACGCTGCCATGGCGGATGCCCGCGACATTGCCCAGGCGTCCCGACTGCACCCGGTCGATCGCGTCGACATCGAGCGCGCGCTGAAGCTCTGGAGCGAGCACGAGCGGCTAGACATGCGCGACGCGATCTTCGCGGCGCAGGCGCTCAACCGGGACATCGACGCCATCCTCAGCCCGGACCGCGGCTTCGACGACATCGACGGTCTGCAGCGCATCGACCCCGCCGACGCCGAAGCCGTCGCCTCGCTGATCGACGCATGAAGTTCGGCGTCCTGCAATTTCCGGGATCGTGCGATGAGGTCGACGCGCTGAACGCCGCCCGGCGCGTCGCCGACGCCGAGCTGATCTGGCATGGCGACCGCGACCTCCGCGGCGCCGACGCGATCGTCGTGCCCGGCGGCTTCTCCTACGGCGACTACCTGCGCGCCGGCGCCATCGCGCGCTTCTCGCCCGCCATGGAGTCCGTGATCGCGTTCGCGCGCGACGGCGGGCTCGTGCTCGGCATCTGCAACGGCTTCCAGGTGCTGTGCGAGGCGCAGCTGCTGCCCGGCGCGCTGCTCGTCAACGCCAACCTGCGCTTCACCTTCCGCCAGCTCGATCTCGAAGTGCTCAACAGCGGCGGCGCGTTCACGCGCGCGTGCGCGCTCGACGAACGCCTCAGCATCCCCGCCAAGCACGCGTGGGGTCGCTATTACGCCGACCCCCACACGCTCGCCGCGATGGACGGTGCCGGCCAGATCGTGCTGCGCTACGCGCCCGGCCAGAACTTCAACGGCTCGCTGCACGACATCGCCGGCGTGTGCAACGAGGCCGGCAACGTGTTCGGCATGATGCCCCACCCCGAGCACGCCGTCGACCAGCTCATCGGCGGCTCCGCCGACGGGCTGAAGATCTTCGAGTCGATGCGGCTCACCGTCGAGGGCGCGCGCGTATGAGCGCCTCCGTGCCCACCGTCGAGGACGCGCTCGCGCTTGGGCTCACGCGCTCCGAGTACGAGCTCGTGTGCGAGAAGCAGGGCGGGCCGCCCAACCAGGTCGAGCTCGCCATGTACTCGCTGCTGTGGAGCGAGCACTGCGCCTACAAGCACTCCAAGAAGCTGCTGCGCACGCTCCCCACCGAAGGCCCCCACGTCGTCATGGGCCCCGGCGAGAACGCCGGCGCCGTCGACGTCGGCGGCGGGCTCGTGTGCGCGTTCAAGGTCGAGTCGCACAACCACCCCTCCGCCGTCGAGCCCTTCCAGGGCGCCGCCACCGGCGTCGGCGGCATCCTGCGCGACATCTTCGCCATCGGCGCGCGCCCCATCGCCGTGCTCGACTCGCTGCGCTTCGGCGAGCCCGGTCGCACGAGCAGCGCGGGGGGCGGCGACCAGGCGGCCGGCGGCGACCAGGCGACGCGCGGCGAGCAGGCGGCGGCCGGCACCCGCGCCCGCTACCTGCTCGACGGCGCCGTCTCCGGCATCGGCCACTACGGCAACTCCATCGGCGTGCCCACCGTCGGCGGCGAGGTGTACTTCGAGGCGCCCTACGAGCACAACTGCCTCGTCAACGCCATGGCGCTCGGCCTCGCACCGCGCGAGCGGCTCGTGCGCAGCGCCGCCGCCGGCCCCGGCAACCTGCTGATCCTGTTCGGCGCCGCCACCGGGCGCGACGGCATCGGCGGTGCCTCCGTGCTCGCCTCCGCCGAGCTCGGCGGCGAGGGCGACCACGACAAGCGCCCCACCGTGCAGGTCGGCGACCCGTTCGAGGAGAAGAAGCTGCTCGAGTGCTCGCTCGAGCTGCTCGATCGCGGGCTGCTCGTCTCGCTGCAGGACCTCGGCGCCGCCGGGCTCACCTCCTCCGCCTCCGAGATGGCCTCCAAGGGCGGCGTCGGCATCGACCTCGACGTCGCCAAGGTTCCCCTGCGCGAGCCCGGCATGGAGCCGTTCGAGGTGATGGTCAGCGAGTCCCAGGAGCGCATGCTGTGCGTCGTCGAGCCCGCCGACGCCGACGCCGTGCTCGCGCTCTGCGCCAAGTGGGAGGTCAACGGCTCCGTCATCGGCGCCGTCACCGCATCGTCCCCCGAGGGGGGCAGCGGGCGCATGCGCGTGCTGCGCGACGGCCAGCTCCTCGGCGACATGCCCGTCGCCGCGCTCGTCGACGACTGCCCGCTGTACGACCTGCAGCCGCGCAAGCCCACCGAGCCCGTCTATCAGCCCCCGGTGGCCACCGCGGGCGATCTCAACCTGGCGTCAGCGCCACGGGACCTCCTGCTCGCCATCCTCTCCTCTCCAAACATCTCCTCGCGCCGGCCGCTGTTCGAGCAGTACGACTCGATCGTGCAGTCGCGCACCGTGCGCCGCCCCGAGCAGGCCGACGCCGCCGTGCTCGCGCTCCCCGACGGCAGCGCGCTCGCCGTCAGCATCGACTGCAACGGCCGGCGCGTCGCCGCCGACCCCTACCGCGGCACCGTCGAGGCCGTGCTCGAGTGCGCCGCCAACCTCGCGTGCGTCGGCGCCGAGCCGCTCGGCACCACCAACAACCTCAACTTCGGCAACCCCGAGAAGCCGCACATCGCCTGGCAGCTCACCGAGTCCGTGCGCGCGCTCGGCGACGCCTGCCGAGCGCTCGACGCGCCGATCGTCGGCGGCAACGTCTCGCTCTACAACGAGGGCGCCACCGGCCCCATCTACCCCACGCCCGTCATCGGCATGGTCGGGCGCCTGCCCGACGCGCGCCGTGCCTGCCAGCTCGGGTTCGCGCGCGCCGGCGACCACATCGCGCTCGTCGGCGCCTTCGCCCCCTCGCTCGCCGCCAGCGAGCTCGCCAAGCTGCTCGGTCAGCCGCTCCCCGACGGGCTCCCCGCCGTCGACGTCGCCACCGTCCGCGCCACGCACGCCGCCATCCGCCACGCCGTCCGCGCCGGCGCGCTCTCAAGCGTCCACGACATCGCCGAGGGCGGGCTCGCCGTCGCGCTCGCCGAGTGCTGCCTCGCCGGCCGCATCGGCGCCGAGGTCGAGCTGCGCGAGGACTTCTGGGAGGCCACCCGCGTCGCCGCCAGGGGTGCGCCAGTGGCGGCCACGCCCATCGCTGGGCACGTCACCACCGCGCTGTTCGGCGAGGGGCCCGGCGGCTTCCTCGTCAGCGGCCATGACGACGCGCTGCGCGCGCTCGGCCAGCAAGTGCCCGTGCTGCTCATCGGCAGGGTCGGCGAGCAGCAGCTCACGATCGTCGAGGGCGGCGCCGGCGCCGGCGAGATGCTCACGCTCGCGCTCGGCGAGCTGCGCGCCGCGCACGGCGGGCTGGAGGAGTTTTTCTCTTGATGCGGCCGGTGTATAGCGTTGGTATCTACGCGACGGCTGAGGCGCCGAACCACGCCCTGCTAGCTTGTGTGAACGATGCGTGACGGACCGCGCGACGAGTGCGGAGTGTTCGGACTGTATGCACCCGGTCACGAGGTGTCACGTCTGTCCTACTTCGCCCTCTACGCCCTGCAGCACCGCGGACAGGAGTCCGCAGGCATCGCCGCAGCCGACCGCGGCGGGCACATCATCACGCGCCGCGAGCTAGGCCTCGTCAGCCAGGTGTTCACCGAGAACGACCTGCGCACGCTCGCCGGCGAGCTCGCCATCGGCCACGTGCGCTACTCCACCACCGGCTCCAACGCCTGGGAGAACTCCCAGCCCGTACAGCGCTCCGAGGGCACCAACGGCTCCCGCCGCGAGGTCGCGCTCGCGCACAACGGCAACCTCATCAACGCGCTCGAGCTGCACCAGGAGCTGCTCGACCGCGGCGTCACCTTCAGCTCCACCTCCGACTCCGAGATCATCGCCGCCATGATCGCCACGCACCCCGCCGAGCACGTCGAGGACGCCATCGCCGACGTGCTGCCGCGCCTGCGCGGCGCCTTCTCCATCGTCGCCATGACCAAGGACCGCGTCGTCGCCTTCCGCGACCCGCACGGGCTGCGCCCGCTCGCGCTCGGCGTCCTCGAGTCAGGCCCCGAGCATCTCCAGGGCGCCGCCGGCGAAGCGCGCGGCAGTCACTACTGCGTCGCCAGCGAGTCCTGCGCGTTCGACATCATCGGCGCCAAGTTCGTCCGTGACGTGCAGCCCGGCGAGCTCGTCACGCTCGGCCCCGACGGCCTTGAGAGCCGGATGGTCGTGCCTGACGGCAGGCGCGCGTTCTGCGTGTTCGAGTACATCTACTTCGCGCGCCCCGACTCGCGCATGAACGACCAGGTGCTGCAGGTCGCGCGCGGGCGCATGGGCGAGATCCTCTGGCGCGAGGCGCCCGTCGACGCCGACCTCGTGATCGCCGTGCCCGACTCCGGCAACCCCGCCGCCCGCGGCCTCGCGCGCGCCGCCGGCCTGCCCCAGGACGATGGCTTCGTCAAGAACCGCTACGTCGCGCGCACCTTCATCCAGCCCGGCCACGAGCTGCGCAAGCACGGGCTGCGGCTCAAGTTCAACCCGCTGCCCGAGGTCATCGCCGGCAAGCGTCTCGTCGTCGTCGACGACTCCATCGTGCGCGGCAACACCACCCGCCAGATCGTGCACATGCTGCGCGACGCCGGCGCCACCGAGATCCACATGCGCATCTCCGCGCCGCCCATCAAGCACCCGTGCCACTACGGCATCGACATGTCCACCCGCGAGGAGATGATCGCGCACGGGCGCAGCACCGAGCAGGTCGCCGCCGAGCTCGGTTGCGACACGCTGCACTACCTGTCGTTGGACGGCGTCTACGAGGCCGTCCGCGGCAGCCGCGCCACGCACTGCGACGCGTGTTTCACCGGCGAGTACCCGCTCGCCGGCAGCGATGGGGCGGCAGGCAAGCACTCGCTCGAGACCGACGAGCACGCCGCCGTCGCGCTGCCGCTCGTCGACGCTTGACAGCCATTGCTCAGAGCTCCGCGCGCTCGAGCAGCGCGGCGACGGACACGTCCAGCGAGGTCGCGATCTTGACGATCGTGTCGAGGCTCACGT
Source organism: Solirubrobacteraceae bacterium (assembly GCA_035483595.1). Taxonomy (GTDB): domain Bacteria; phylum Actinomycetota; class Thermoleophilia; order Solirubrobacterales; family Solirubrobacteraceae; genus Palsa-744. The sequence continues at coordinate 180 of DATHPU010000008.1, read as the reverse complement.
TGAACTCGCCTCGCTCGATCGCGCCGTAGTAGCTTCGATCTGACAGGAAAATAGCGTTCAGGCTGCCATTGCCTCCTGCAGGGTGACGGTGTGTCCGAGCGCTTCGAGCTGGGTGATGAGGCGTTTGGTGGTGCGCTCGGGGTCGCGTTTGCGGAAGTAGTCGCCGCCGAGGTCGTTATA
>DATHPU010000007.1:0-7730 GCA_035483595.1 Solirubrobacteraceae bacterium | reverse complement strand
CCCCGATCCGAGAGGTTCCCCAGCCAATGCACAAGCTCGTCGTCCTGTACCCGCCGCCCGCCGACAAGGACAAGTTCCGCTCCTACTACGAGGGCACCCACCTGCCGCTGGCTTCCCAGCTGCCGGGGCTGCGCGCGTACCGCTACGCCTTCAACCTGGAGGCTCCGGCAGGCGACAGCCCCTACTGGTGCGTGTTCGAGGCCGACTTTGACGACGTCGCGGCGATGGGTGCGGCGATGCAGTCCGAGCAGGGCGGGAAGGTCTCCGCCGACGTGCCCAACTACGCCGACCAGCCGCCCGTGATGCTGCACTACGAGGTGACCGAGGGCGCCTGACTACTCGTCATAACGCCGCGCTAGGATCGGCGGCGTGACCCCTCTTGCCGACCTCCCCCTCCTTGCCTCGGGCAAGGTCCGGGAGATCTATGACCTGGGCGACGAGCTGCTGATCGTCGCCTCGGATCGGATCTCCACCTACGACGTCGTCCACCCCACGCCGATCCCCGACAAGGGGAGCGTGCTGACCGGCCTCTCGACCTTCTGGTTCGAGCGCACGGCGGACATCCTCCCCAACCATGTCGTCTCCGTCACCACCGGCGTGCCCGACGAGGCGCGCGGTCCGGGCATGGTGGTGCGCAAGCTGACGATGCTCCCGGTGGAGTGCGTGGTGCGCGGCTACATCACCGGCTCGGGCTGGAAGGACTACCAGGCGACCGGCGCCGTCTCCGGGATTGCGCTGCCCGCGGGCCTACAGGAGTCCGAGCAGCTGCCGGAGCCGATCTTCACGCCAAGCACGAAGGCCGACGTCGGCCACGACGAGACGATCGACTTCGCGCGGGCCACTGAGCTGGTCGGCGACGAGGCGCTGATGGAGCGCGTGCGCGATGTCTCGATCGAGCTCTACTCGTTTGCCGCCGCGCACGCACGCGCGCGCGGCGTGATCCTCGCCGACACGAAGTTCGAGTTCGGACTCGATGCCGCCGGTGAGCTCGTCGTCGGGGACGAGGTGTTGACGCCGGACTCCTCGCGCTACTGGCCCGCCGAGGGCTTCGCGGTCGGCCACGGCCAGCCGAGCTTCGACAAGCAGTACGTGCGCGACTGGGCCGCCGCCAGCGGCTGGGACAAGCGGCCGCCGGCGCCCGCGATCCCCGACGACGTGGTCACGGGCACACGCGCGCGCTACGTCGAGGCCTACGAGCGGATCGCGGGCGAGCCGTTTCAGGCGTGGCTGGAGCGCACGGGCGCCTGATGCGCGCCCGCGTGCTGATCCGCCCGAAGGCGGGCATCCTCGACCCGCAGGGCGAGGCCGTGCAGCGCGCGCTGCCGGCGCTGGGCTTCACCGGCGTCGCGAACGTGCACGTGGGGCGACTCGTGGAGCTCGACGTGCAGGACGCGAGCCAACTCGAGAGCATGTGCGAGAAGCTGCTGGCGAACCCGCTGGTCGAGGACTACGAGATCGTCGCCGGGTGAGCGAGCGCCAGCGCACACCGGCCTCGCCGCGCGCGCCGATCGCGCAATGAGGTTCGGCGTCCTGCAATTCCCCGGCTCGTGCGACGAGGTCGACGCGCTCCACGCGGCCCGGCGCGTGGGCGACGCCGAGCTGTTGTGGCACGGCGAGCGCGACCTGAAGGGGGTCGACGCGGTGATCGTCCCGGGTGGCTTCTCCTACGGGGACTACCTACGCGCGGGGGCAATTGCGCGCTTTGCGCCGGTGATGGAGGCCGTGAGCGAGTTCGCGCAGGCTGGAGGACTGGTCCTGGGGATTTGCAACGGCTTCCAGGTGCTGTGCGAGGCTCGCCTGCTGCCGGGCGCGCTACTCGGAAACGCGAACCGGCGCTTCACGTTCCGCCAGGTCGAGCTCGACGTCGTGCAGGCGGACACCGCCTTCACCCGCGCCTGCGCGGGCCGGGTTCGCGCGGCGGACGTTCCCGCACGCCTGAGCATCCCCGCGAAGCACTCGTGGGGCCGCTACTACGCCGACGAGCGCACGCTCGACGAGCTCGAAGCTGCGGGGCAGATCGTCCTGCGCTACGCGCCGGGCCACAACATCAACGCCTCGCTGCGCGACATCGCGGGGGTGCGAAACGCGCGCGGCAACGTCTTCGGTCTGATGCCCCACCCCGAGCACGCGGTCGATCCGCTGACCGGCTCGACCGACGGGCTGTGCATCTTCGCCTCGATGCGGCTCGCGGTCGAGAGCTGGGCGCGCGACACGCGCACAACTCTCTCCGACTGATGCTACAATTCTAAGAGTCGGATTGCGGGCGATTCCCCGTACGCGAGTGGACGCCTACCGGGGCAGCCCGCCCAAACACCGAAAAGGAGATCACGCATCATGTCCAGGACAAGACTGGTGTCGATGGCATTTGCCGCCATGCTGGTGCTGAGTGCGCTAGTGGCGACCGCGGCGTCGGCCGCGGAAGCGGGATGGATGGTAAACAAAGCACAACTCTCAGGATCATCCGCGCTCGCAGCGACAGCAAAAATCACACCGGGAAGCCTAACAGCAGCCAACGGCCTAAACATCCGCTGCAATGGAGAAATACTTGAAGGCAGCGGCGAAATCACCTCACCAACCAAATCCAGCGGTCAAGTTACATTCCAGAAATGCAAATCAGAAAACGAAAACTGCACGCTTTCGTCGGAAAAAATCGGCACGTTACCCCTCTTAGTCACAGAAATCACATTAGAGGGCACGTTAGCGGTGAAAGGGCGCATCGAAGGCGAGACCAAAGCCTTCGCCACCTTTAAGTACGAAGGCGCGAGCTGTGCGCTAGCAGGCGTCAACCTAGTGAGGGGCAAAGTAGAGTTCTTACTAGCACAAGGCCAGGACGAAGGAACCTCCCAGGAGATCTTAATCACGGCATTACCCGGTGAACTACTACTCGGCAGCAGCGAAGCGAAAATACACTTCACGACATTACTATCCCTCAAAAGCGGCCAGTCGTGGAGCTTCTTATAGCCCCGTAGCCGCTGCCCAAGCACCGAAAGGAGATCACGAATCACATGTCCAGAATCAGACTGGCGACGGTGTTTGCAGCCGTGCTGGCGCTGAGCGCGCTGGCAGCGGCTGTAGCGTCAGCCGCGGAAGCGGGATGGATGATAAACAAAGCGCAACTATCAGGATCATCCGCACTCGCATCGACAGCAAAAATCACGCCAGGAAACATAACAGTAAGTAGCGGTCTAGTCATCCACTGCAGCGGTACAGCACTTGAAGGCAGCGGTGAAATCACGTCGCCTACCAAATCCAGTGGTCAGGTTACATTCCAGGAATGCAAATCGGAAAACGAAAACTGCACCTTGTCGTCCACAAGAATAAGTACCTTACCACTCTTAGTCACAGAAATCACATTAGAGGGCACCTTAGCGGTGAGGGGACGCATCGAAGGTGAGAACAAAGCCTTTGCCACCTTTCAATACCAAGGCGAAAAATGTGCGCTAACAGGCGTAAACGCAGTGAAAGGCAAACTAGAGTTCTTACTAGCGCAAGGCCAGGACGAAGGAACCTTCCAGGAGACGTTAGTGACGGCATTACCCGGTGAACTACAGGTCGGCAGTAGCGAAGCAAAACTACACTTCACGACATTACTATCCCTCAAAAGCGGCCAATCGTGGAGCTTCTTATAGCCCCGTAGCCGCTGCCCAACGACGCTCGCTCGGCTCCCCGGGCGAGCGTCGCGGCGCCTGGCGGAGGGAGGCCCCGATAGAGTCAGAGCCGATGACGGCGCTCGTCGACCCGCGGCCCCAAGACACCGCGATCCTGCCCACCGTGCAGGACGCGCTCGCGCTTGGCCTTACGCGCGCGGAGTACGAGCTGATCTGTGCCAAGCAGGGCGAGCCGCCGAACGAGGTGGAGCTTGCGATGTACTCGCTGCTGTGGAGCGAGCACTGTGCCTACAAGCACTCCAAGCAGCTGCTGCGCGCGCTCCCCACGGAGGGCGCGCACGTGGTGATGGGGCCCGGTGAGAACGCCGGCGCCGTCGACGTCGGCGACGGTCTCGTGTGCGCGTTCAAGGTCGAGTCGCACAACCACCCGAGCGCCGTCGAGCCCTTCCAGGGCGCCGCGACCGGCGTCGGCGGCATCCTGCGCGACATCTTCGCGATCGGCGCACGCCCGATCGCAGTGCTCGACTCGCTGCGCTTCGGGGAACCGGGCGCGGATGGGTCCGGCGGCGACGTCCCCGCGACCGGCTCCCACGCGCGCTACCTGCTCGACGGTGCGGTGTCCGGCATCGGCCACTACGGCAACTCGATCGGCGTGCCGACCGTCGGCGGCGAGGTCTACTTCGAGGGCCCCTACGCGCAGAACTGCCTCGTCAACGCGATGGCGCTCGGCCTGTGCGCGCGCGAGCGGCTCGTGCGCAGCGCCGCCGCCGGCGTCGGCAACATCCTCGTGCTGTTCGGCGCCGCCACCGGCCGCGACGGAATCGGCGGCGCCTCGGTGCTCGCCTCCGCCGAGCTCGGCGACGGCGGCGAGGACAAGCGCCCGACCGTGCAGGTCGGCGATCCGTTCGCGGAGAAGAAGCTGCTCGAGTGCTCGCTGGAGCTGCTCGAGCGCGACCTCGTGGTCGCCCTGCAGGACCTCGGCGCCGCGGGTCTGACCTCCGCGGCGGCGGAGATGGCCGCCAAGGGCGAGGTCGGCCTCGACATCGACGTCGCCAAGGTCCCCCTGCGCGAGCCGGGCCTGGCGCCATTCGAGATCATGGTCAGCGAGTCCCAGGAGCGGATGCTGTGCGTGGTGGCGCCCGGCGATGTCGGCGCCGTGCTCGCGCTGTGCGCGAAGTGGGAGGTCCGCGGGACCGCGATCGGGACCGTCACCGACACGCGCCGTATGCGGATCTTCGCCGGCGAGCGGCTCGTCGGCGACATGCCGGTGCGCGCGCTCGTCGACGAGTGCCCGCTGTACGACCTCGCGCCCGCCAAGCCCGCCACGCCGCTCTATCCGCCACCAACCGCAACACTTGCCGCGAGCGCCGACCCCCGCGCAGCGCTGCTCGCACTGCTCGCCTGCCCGAACATCGCCTCGCGGCGCCCGCTGTTCGAGCAGTACGACGCGATCGTGCAGTCGCGGACCGTGCGCCGACCCGAGCAGGCCGACGCCGCGGTGCTCGCGCTGCCCGGCGGGAGCGCGCTCGCGGTCAGCATCGACTGCAACGGGCGCCGCGTCGCCGCCGACCCCTACCGCGGCACGATCGCGGCCGTGCTCGAGTGCGCCGCGAACCTCGCCTGTGTCGGCGCGCAGCCGCTCGGGACCACCAACAACCTCAACTTCGGCAACCCCGAGAAGCCGCACATCGCCTGGCAGCTGACGGAGTCCGTGCGCGGTCTCGGTGAGGCCTGCCGCGCACTGGCGGCGCCGATCGTGGGCGGCAACGTGAGCCTCTACAACGAGGGCGCGAGCGGCCCGATCTACCCGACGCCCGTGATCGGGATGGTCGGACGCCTGCCTGATGCCGCGCGCGCCGGGCGGCTGGGCTTTGCGAAGGAGGGCGACGCGATCGCGCTCGTCGGCTGGGGGACAGGCGGCTCAGGCGAGGAGGGGGGCCCCTCGCTGGCCGCCAGCGAGCTCGCCAAGCTGCGCGGTGAGCCGCTGCCCGACGGGCTGCCCCCGTTCGACCTCGATGCCGTAATCGCCACGCAGGCGGCGGTCCGCGCAGCGGTGCGCGCGGGATCGCTCGCCAGCGCCCACGACATCGCCGAGGGCGGCCTCGCGGTGGCGCTCGCCGAGTGCTGCCTCGCGGGCGGAATGGGGGCGACCGTCGCGCTGGACGGGGCCGCCGATCCGGGCGCGAGCGGGCCAGCGGACGCGGAGCTCGCAGCCCTCTTCGGCGAGGCTCCCGGGGGCTTCGTCGTCAGCGGCCTCCAGAGCGCGATCGAGGAGCTGGCCACACAGACGAGCGTGCGGGTCCTCGGCAGCGTCGGCGGCGAGTTGCTGCGCATAGATTCGCTGGAATGGACTCTCGCCGAGCTGCGCGAGGCCCACAGCGCTCTGCAGGCGCTCTTCCCGTGAGCGCCCCTGCTAGCGTGGGTTCGTGATGCGTGACGGACCACGCGACGAGTGCGGGGTATTCGGGCTGTACGCGCCAGGGCACGATGTCTCGCGTCTGTCCTACTTCGCGCTGTTCGCGCTCCAGCACCGCGGCCAGGAGTCCGCGGGGATAGCGGCCGCCGACCGCGACGGGCAGATCGTCACGCGCCGCGAGCTCGGGCTTGTCAGCCAGGTCTTCAGCGAGAACGACCTGCGCACGCTCGGCGGCGACCTCGCGATCGGGCACGTCCGCTACTCGACCACCGGCTCCAACGCCTGGGAGAACTCCCAGCCCGTGCAGCGCTCCGAGGGCACCCGCGGCTCGCACCGCGAGCTCGCGCTCGCGCACAACGGCAACCTCATCAACGCGCTGCAGCTCCACAACGAGCTGCTCGCGCGCGGCGTCACGTTCAGCTCGACATCCGACTCCGAGATCGTCGCCGCGCTGATCGCCACGAACCCCGCCGCGCGCATCGAGGACGCGGTCGCCGACATCCTCCCCCGTCTGCGTGGCGCCTTCTCGATCGTCGCGATGACCAAGGACCGCGTGATCGCCTTCCGCGACCCCCACGGCCTGCGCCCGCTCGCGCTCGGCGCGCTGCCGCCACTCGGGGGCGACGAGCCCGGCGCGGAGGAGGTCCGCTACTGCGTCGCCAGTGAGTCCTGCGCGTTCGACATCATCGGCGCCAAGTACCTGCGCGAAGTCGAGCCCGGCGAGCTCGTCACGCTCGGCGCCGACGGCCTGCAGAGCCGCAAGGTGTTACCCGGCCAGCGCCGCGCGTTCTGCGTGTTCGAGTACATCTACTTCGCGCGGCCCGACTCGCGCATGAACGACCAGGTACTGCAGGTCGCGCGCGGGCGCATGGGCGAGAGCCTCTGGCGCGAGGCGCCCGTCGACGCCGACCTCGTAATCGCCGTGCCCGACTCCGGCAACGCCGCCGCGCGCGGCCTCGCGCGCGCCAGCGGCATCCCTCAAGACGACGGCTTCGTCAAGAACCGCTACGTCGCGCGCACCTTCATCCAGCCCGGGCAGGAGCTGCGCAAGCACGGCCTGCGCCTGAAGTTCAACCCGCTGCCCGAGGTGATCGCCGGCAAGCGCCTGGTCGTCGTCGACGACTCGATCGTGCGCGGCAACACCACGCGTCAGATCGTGCAGATGCTCCGCGACGCCGGCGCCCGCGAGGTCCACATGCGCATCTCCGCCCCCCCGATCAAGCACCCTTGCCACTACGGCATCGACATGTCCACGCGCGAGGAGATGATCGCGCACGAGCGCACCGCCGCCGAGGTCGCCGCCGAGCTCGGCTGCGACTCGCTGCACTACCTTTCGCTGGAGGGCGTCTACGCGGCGATCCGCGGCACGCGCGCCACGCACTGCGACGCCTGCTTCAGCGGCCAGTACCCGCTGGATGGCACCGGCGAGGCCAACGGCAAGTACGCGCTGGAGGAGCCCGCCGGCGTGGCACCGGCAGGCCCGGCGCTGCCACTCGCGCGGGTCTGAGCGCGCGGCGCTGCCCAGGCCCGGGCGCCGCTACTTTTTCTTTGTGTGTTTGTGTGTGGTGTGTTTGTGGCAGCCGGTGATGGTGAGGGTGAGTGTTTGGGTGTGGTGTGCGTTGTTGTGGGCGGTGAGGGTGGTGGGGGCTTTGAGGTTTGCTCCGCATTGGCTGGCTTTGGCGTGGCCGGTAGCGCGGGTGCTTGTG
>DATHPU010000006.1:0-244828 GCA_035483595.1 Solirubrobacteraceae bacterium | reverse complement strand
GCCCACCGCCGCGGCTTGCGGGTCGGTGTAGACGACCCGGGGAACGGCCTCGTAGTTGGCCTTTCGCGGCTCGCCGAGGATGTTCGCGGCGACCACCTCGCCCTCGTACTTGCCGACGTGGGTGAGCGGCCACTGCCCGTTCACGTCGCCGATCGCCCACACGTTCGCTGCCGCCCGCAGGTGCGCGTCGACTGGAACTCCGTGTGCGTCGGCCTGCACGCCGACGGTCTCAAGGCCCAGCCCGAGCACCCGCGGACGCCGGCCGGTGGCTACGAGCAGCCGATCGCCGCGCAGCTCGCGTCCGTCGTCGATCTCGAGCACGTAGTCCTCGCCCTCGCGTCGTGCGGCGCTCGCGTTCGCGGACAGGACGAGCTCGATGCCCTCACTGCGCAGGACCTCGCCGAGCGCCTCACCGAGCGGCGCGGGCTCCCGCCCGAGCACGTGCTCGGCCATGTCGATCACCGCCACCTCGCCGCCGAGTCGACGCACGGCCTGTGCCATCTCCACGCCGACCGGGCCGCCACCGAGGATCAGCAGACGGCTGGGAACGGCCTTCATGGAGGTCGCCTCGCGGTTGCTCCAAACGCCGTCCAGCTCGCGCAGGCCGGGCACGGGCGGCACGACCGGATCGGCACCGTTCGCGAGAACCACATGATCCGCGGTGTGGCGCACACCGTCGACCTCCACGACCCCAGGGCCCGCGAGCCGCCCACTGCCGCGCAACAGCTCGATGCCGCGATCGGCAAGGAAGCGCTCCTGGCCGGCGTCGGAGTAGTCGGAGACCATCAAGTCACGCCAGGCAAGCGCCGCCTGCACATCCACTTCCGCGGTCGCGGCGGCCTCGCGTGCCCCATGGACCGCCTCGCCCGGCCGCAGCAGCGTCTTCGAGGGAATGCAAGCCCAGTAGGAGCACTCCCCTCCCACGAGCTCGCGCTCCACGACCGCCACCCGCAGACCGCCCTCCGCCAGAGCGCTCGCACAGTGCTCGCCCGGCGAGCCGCCACCGAGCACGATCACGTCATAGTCGCTGCTCATCGGCAGCCTCTCTCAGCGACCCGGCAGACGCGTGGTGATCTCCTGGAGCAGCCAGCCATTGCCGTCCGGATCGCTGAACGTCGCGAACGACCCGTAGGTGCTGTGGTCGGGCGCCGGCCCGGGCAAACGACCACGGTCGTAGAACCGAGCGCCCAGCTCGCGCTCGTGGAATACCTCGCTCACCTCCACACCGCGTGCCAGCAGATCCTCACGTGCCGCCTCGATATCGGAGACGCTCAGGTAGACGCTCTCGACGGAACCGGGCTCGGCGGATGTGACGTTCGTGCCAAATTGGATGGAGCACCCGGAGCCCGGCGGCGTGAACTGGACCAAGTGCAAGTCTCCATCCGCAGTCACGTCCGCGTCGAGCGTCCAGCCGACGCCTGCGTAGAACTCCTTCGCCCGGTCGACATCCGAGACCGGCACCACCACGACCTCGAGCTTGAACTCCCCGGCCTTCACCGGTGGGGCGCCCGCCGCGCTTTGGCTGCTCACCTCGATATCGCTCATATCGCCTCCACGATCCTTCGGGTCGCGCATACTTTCCTCTCATCCGAGCAGAAGTCAAGGTCGTCCCGGGCGGTGCGTGGCGAGTCCGGGGCGCTCGCGATCGAACCCGCTCGGCGGCCGCGTCGCCAGGCACCTGCACGACCGTGGATCTATGCCGGAAACCGAACCCGACCCGCAGGTGCAAACATGAGTAGCGTGACCATGAGCGGTCAGCTTCCGGACCCTCGCCTCAGGATGGTCTACCGCCTGGAGGTGACCCTCGGTGAACCACTGGATCTAGGCGAGGTCGCGCAGGGCCACCGGCGGATCGTGCCCCAGACCGGCGGGACGTTCACCGGCCCGGAGCTCAGCGGCGAGCTGCTCGGAGGCGCCAGCGCGGACTGGCAGATCGTTTTGCCGGATGGCACTTCATTCGCGGACATCCGCTACACGCTGCAAACCGACGAAGGCGATCTGCTCTACGTCCAGTCGCGGGGAGTCCGCCACGGCAGTGCCGACGTGCTCGCCCGGCTCGGCCGCGGAGAGGATGTCAACGCGAGCGAGTACACGTTCCGGACCTCAACCCAGATCGAGACCGCCGCCCCCGAGCTCGACTGGCTGAACAAAGGCGTCTTCATCAGCGTCGGCGCCCGCCAGGCCGACGGCGTGATCTACGAGACCTACCTCGTCGAATGAACTCTTCGCCCGAACCCAACAACTGGAAGGTCGCGATCATCACCGGCGCCTCGCAGGGGATCGGCGCAGGTCTCGTGAGCGCATACCGCAAGCTCGGGTATGCGGTGATCGCGAGCGCTCTATCGATCGAACCGTCCGATGACCCGAGCATCGTCACCATTGCAGGCGACATCGCCGAGCCCGACACGGCGCAGCGCATCGTGGAGGCGGCGGTCGAGCACTTCGGCCGCATAGATACCCTCATCAACAACGCCGGGATCTACATCGGCAAGCCCTTCACGGACTACACCCTCGAGGACTTCAACGCCCTGATCGCCGTCAACCTCGCGGGCTTCTTTCACATCACAACGCGAGTGATCAAGCAGATGCTCGATCGTGGCGCCGGGCATATCGTCAATGTCTCAACGACGCTGGTCGAGTACGCGGAAAGCACAACGCCGGCCGCACTGCAAACCCTCACCAAGGGCGGGTTGGTTGCGGCCACGAGATCGCTCGCGATCGAGTACGCCTCACGCGGCCTGCGGGTCAATGCCGTCTCTCTGGGCGTGATCAAAACGCCGACACACGACGCGAGCTCCTACGCGGGGATGGGTGCGCTGCACCCCATCGGCCGGGTGGGCGAGATCGAGGACGTGGTCGGTGGGGTCCTGTATCTCGAGTCGGCGCCGTTCGTGACCGGCGAGATCCTTCACATCGACGGCGGCCAAAGCGCAGGACACTGACCGTATGGCGCGACTATGGAGTCAATTCCCACAACGGAGGTCAGCATGAGCAACATCAATGAGGAGATCGTCTTGGCTCATTTCATCGTCTCCGATGATGTTGAGCGTTCCCGGCTCTTCTACACCGACGTGCTCGGCGGCAAGTTGTCCTACTCCGGCCCCGGAGGGCTGACCTATGTCGCGCTGGCCAACAGCTGGATCATCATCAATGTCGGCGGTGGCCCGACCGACGACAAGCCGACAGTGACTCTCCAGACGCCACGCGATCTCGACCGGGTCAGCAGCTTTCTCAATATTCGGGTCAAAGACATCGAGGCCGTATATGCCGAATGGAGCGCTCGGGGGGCTCAATTCCTGACGCCGCCCAAGCAGCACCAGTACGAGATCCGCTGCTACATCCGCGATCCCGACGGGCATCTGATCGAGGTCGGGCAAACCACGGACCCTGAGGGGGACTGGACCCCACCTCAGTGGCGGTCGAGTACATCTACCGAGGAGTCATGACAACCGCGGTCATCGGCACCTGGACGCTCGGATCGATCATCGCACGCCTGCTGGCCTCAGGCGGCAAGACCCTGCGGCTCTCGAGCGCCGACGATCGGTCGGCGCGAATGCTGGCTGCAAGGATCGGTCGAGTTGTAGCCAGACCGAATCAGAGCGCCGGTACGCACGCCCATCACAACTACCTGGGATGGCGACGCGCGATTCGCCAGGTCATGAGCACCGCGGGCAGCTGAAAGCAGGTCAGCACGCCGGCCCATCGCGAGTCCCGCAAATCGCCATAACGAGGGGAGGCGCACCGCGCCCGCTCTCGCGGCTGAGCAAGCGTCTGAACTGAGTCCTGTCTGGCGCTCGCTGCGGACGAACAGCAGCAGCGCCCGACGGCACTTCGCTGGGCTACTGCTTCGTCCTGATTGCGAGCGCGCCGGCGACATCTCATTAGGATGCTGGAAGCCGGAGGCAAGGCGAACTCCTGCTTTCGCTCCCGCGAGAGTACTCGTGCCGGCCCGGAGACTCGGAAAAGGCGGAACTCGGATGCCCTACCGCCGCTGCCAGTCGCGTCGGTAGAAGTGGTGTAGCGAGCGTCCGGTAGGTCGAGCACCACGCTTGCAAACGTCCTGCAAACGAGTTGGGGTAACCGCCGCAAAGGTCCCGCAAACATCCGACCGCCGAAACCCCGCGAAACCGAGCGAAACTACCCCTGCCGGCCCGGCAAATCTTCGACACGTTTCGCTCTTGTTCGCCCACTTTCGCAGACAACTCGCTATATCGGGGCGAACGGTTAGAGTTGGCTTTCCAATGCGGTTTTTCGGGCCTCTGCAACGGATTTGCAACGGCCATACCGCGCATATACCGGGCATCGCGCCAGCTCGCGCCCGCTGTATGCCATCGTGAACGCGCGTGCAGCGGAAAACCTGGTTGGCGGTGCGGGACCTAAACACCTACCAGCGACCGGGACCGCCCACCGGATCGAGGAAGTCTGGAGCTTCTAAGCGTTACTACGACTTCGGCCGGCGGAGCGGGCTGGCTACTCTCGTACCGTCAGTCGGCGCGTCGTGCAACGTGCGGCAGTAGCGGAAGTTCTCGCGCACGACGACATACGTGACGGCCGCGAGCATCGGCACTGCGTCGAACAGCGAAGGCGGGAATGTATGCGGATGTAGCTCGGCGGCCGTATACGGCTGGATCGTCAGCGCCGAGCCGAGATATGCGGATGGAGTGGCACCAGCCATGAACCCGAGCGAGGCCGCAGACTTGCTTACGGCCGGCTGTAGCGGGATGCTTGTCGGCGCGGTCAGGGCCAGCGATGCTGAGGATTGGCTTGCAGCTGGACTGAGGGGGATGAAAGCTGGCGGCACTGCCTCCATCCTAGTCCTAGACACCAGCCCCGTCGTGTCCATGCGGCGCCCTCGCGGTAGCGTTCCTCGCCGATGGGGCTAACGCCACCGCTACCGACATCATTCGATCGCACAGACCTTGAGGCTGCGGGGTTCGTCGGATGGCGCAAATGGGATGAGCTGCGCATCAGCAACCTGCGCGAAGTGCCGAGCACCCCTGCCGTCTACGTGCTGTTCCGCCCCACGGCACGAGCCCCGACGTTCCTCGACACGAATCCGGGCGGGCGGTTCAAGGAGCAAGACCCGACGGTGCCGATCGAGGTGCTGTCAGCGAACTGGGTGCCGAGTTCGCAGGTCGTTTACATCGGTAAGGCGAACGTCGCGGATCGGCGGCTGCGCCAGTTTGCTCGCTTCGGGGCCAGCAAGAAGATTGGACATTGGGGTGGCCGCTACATATGGCAACTCCTTGACTCCGATCAACTCCTGATCGCGTGGCACGCGATCTCGTGGACTGAGCCGGCGCGCGACTATGAGAAGCAACTGCTCGCCCACTTCGCCGGGCTACACGGTGGAGCCCGGCCGTTCGCCAATCTCACCGGCTAAATCGCCCCGAGGACTTGCGAGCCAATGTGCTCATAGAGCCTAGGCGGCTTGCGGATCGTCGCCCCTATAGGTTCCGAACAGCACCAGGAGTTCGTTGCGGGGGCGTACCGGCAAAGCCACGGTCGAATGGAACGGCAGATCACGTTCCCCGTACTCGCAGAACAAGGCCAATCCGATACGCCGGCATGGGTCTTGCCCAAGTCGGTAGCGGATACCGTGGTAGCCCGCCTCTCGGGCAGCAAGCGCCCAGCGTCGGCCTTCGGCACGACTTAGTAACGCTACGTCCGGGGGTCCGCCATGCTCGGCGACGAAGGGCGATGCGAAGTCGGCGAGCGGCTTTCCAAACCACGGATTCAGGGGCATGGCGGTCATCGCGCGCTGGTTCGCACTTTTCTGCGCTTCGCGGGCCGATACGTCCGGGGTGCGAAGGTGCTCAGCCATCCCCGGAAGCGGCTGCTCTGTCACGTAGCACGTCCCGAGCGGTAGCGGAAGATCGAACCGCCCGACCTTCGACTCAGCACGACTGCCATCGTCGGCCGCGAAGAACCAGGGACCTAGACCGTCCCAATGGATGCGCCACCAATGCCCCCATGATTCATCCGGGATCAAACTCGGAAACCCACCCATCAGGCGCTCCGGGATCACGGCGCTAGTCGGCGTCAGCTTGGTCGAGACAGATGCCTTAGAGCGGCTGCCACGCGGTGCAAGCCGGTCGCGGCCAGACCTCGTGCCCAGCTCCCAAGCGGGCTGCCACGGCATCGGCCTCGCCTCGCGTGCCGTGGTAGGAGACGACTGCGCCAGTCGAACCGGCGACAGCCGGCCCGTCGAAGCGGGCCACGACCCATGTGTACTCGATGCGGGTATTCAGCATCCCCCGATTCTAGCTCGCTCATCCGGCCCAACAGCTCGTCGCTGAGCGCTCGAACGCGGCGGGCAATCTCGTCTCGCGTCGCGCGGACCTCGGCGAGGGGCGTCCCTTTGGGTCGGGATAGCCGATCACCCCGGTTTGGAACCCCCCTCTCCCCTGCCCACGGCGCCTATTGCGCTTCTAGCGCACGCGGCGTAGGTGCCCCCAAGATGATGCCGGATGCTCCCGCTGGCACCAGCGGCGCGCGAGCAACGCCAGCGGCGGCGCTGCGTGCTCGCGGCGGCAATACACGGATGGGCAGGTGTTGCGGCTTAGTCGGTTTGGTCGCCGCATTCCTCGGCCTCTCCCTTATGGACGTTGCGACGCCCCTCGCTGTATTTGGAGTCGTGATCGACATCTGCCCGTGCGTCATCGGGCTCAGGCCACTCGCGTAGGCAGTAGACCACCGCCCCAAGACGCTCCAATTGCGAGACCATGCGGACGCGAAGTCGGAAGTACGCATCGGAGTCGCCCTCGCCGTCGAGCAGCGTGGTCGCCTCGTTCACGGAGCGGCGCAGTTGGCCGAGGAGTCCGTCTAGCCGTCTTGCAGCGGCCGCTCGCGCATCCCGCCACACGCGATGCTGCGGAGACTCGGGCAGCTGCAAGTCCTCGCGTTTGCGGCGGGCCTTCGCTAGCTGTTTGCGTCCGTCGCTCGTCAGCCTCCAGACGTGGTAGCCGCGTGGTTTGCCCGTCTCGACCAAGCCGGCAGCGGCGAGCTGAGTAACCTGGGGGCGGAGCTTGCGGGTTGTCGCCGCGTTATGCACGAATCCAAGGTGTTCGACAAGGCGGGGCCACCCCACGCCGACCTCGTAGCCGTGCGGGTTGTGGCGCTGGGCGCGATCCAGCGCAGCGAGCACCAGGGCGTCGCTGACGGGCGTGTATGGCCCAAGCTCGGAGGGTTGCGGGGTCGTCGTCATATCCCGATCAGCCCCAGGTCGTCAAGGTGCTGCGCGCACGTCGAGAGACGGATCGAGTCAGCAGTCAGCGTGTCCACGACGCCCTGCTGCTGCAAGCGCTCAAGCGCTGCCTGCAACCTGGAGGGCTCGATGTGCTTGAGCGCTGCTTGAAGGCTGGTACGCCGCTCGTAGTGCCTGGACAGCAGTCGCACGAAGATGGCCCGTTCGACCTCCCGATGCTCGGACGATGGGCCGCGATGCTCAGTCATGGGGACTTTCTCCTTCGATCAGCCGAAGAAGCACGCCGACGAGCACTGGACCTGGCCGTGCTGAGACAGCTACGGTTTCGTCCCGTGGCGCCGAAGGTTGCTTCTTCGGTGTCCACAGGCCGGGCGGGTGTTAGTAGCACTCGCCCGGCCACTTGATTATGTTGGCTGGCGGCGGATGAGATCAAAGCTCGTGCCGGATGGCAAGGACAAGCCGCGATCACGCGCCGCCAGCCGGGACACTGGACTAGTTCGGTTCTGTCGTTATGGCTTATCAGCCATAGACTAGGGAGTCCCTACCGGGAAAGCTCCGAAGTGTGGAGCCGCTGGAGACATTCGCCGCGAACGTCAAACGTCTACGGCACGAGCGCAAGCTGACGCAGGAGGCGTTGGCCGAGAAAGCCGACCTAGCTCTGAGCGACATTGCGCGCATCGAGACGCTGCGACGCGACCCCGGCGTCAAAGTCGCGGCCAAGATCGCCTACGGGCTCGGCGTGCCCACAAGCAAGCTATTCGAGCGCGTCAAGCACCATCCCCCAGGCCACAAGCCAAAAAAATGAGGCCCGGCTCGCTACAAGCCGGGCCTCACGCGCTCAACGGCCAATGCCCCCCTCCACGGAAAGTGGGGTAAACGCAGAGGGGTTCGCCCATTCCCAGGCGGCCGGCTCGACTGTCGGCACTTCCGATCGGGGGTTGTCGGCTCTTGCTTCGATAGGGCATCGAGCCGGCCTCCCCCGCCAGCGCTGAGCAGCATAATCCAAGAATCCGAACTTTGTTTCTAACGATCACCAAGGCAGACGGCTTGACGGTACGATTCGGGTTTCTGCCAGCCGCCTTATTCTCGCTCGACTAGGGCTTATGGCTTATCAGCCATAGACCGGGGGAGCGCCGCCATGCAGGCTGAGGGCATGGAGCCATTGGAGACATTCGCCGCGAACGTGAAGCGGCTACGCAATGAGCGCAAGCTCACGCAGGAACGCTTGGCCGAAAAAGCCGGCCTGAACCTGACGGACATCGCGCGTATTGAGACGCTGCGACGCGACCCCGGCGTCAAGGTCGCGGCGAAGATCGCGCACGGGCTGGGCGTACCCACAAGCAAGCTGTTCGAGCGCGTCAAGCACAAGCCCTGAGCGTCCCTCCGGGGAGACGGGGATCGAGCGGACAGAGACTCCGCTTGCGGGCTTATGGCTGATTAGCCATAGTGCGGAGTCACGCTGACGCTGATCCGGCGGCTTAGCGTATCCCGATCCTTGGGACGCCGGCTTGGCGCAGATCGACCACACGAAAGGAAGTTGTGAGCGATGACGACGACCCTTGCTCCCCCACCCAGCGGCACACGATCGGCGCCCTTCCCCACGCACGAGCCGGATGAGGACTGGCCGACCGGGGAAATAGTCGTACTGCGGCCGGCGGTCCAGCCTCAACGCCGACCACGCGAGGCATACGTCGAGCCGCACCGGCGCTTCTGGCTTCTGGACGCGGCCCGCCGTGACGCCGTTCTCGGCTCCGATGCCGCGTTCCTCGTGAGCGTCGCAATCTCATGGGTGCTGTCCGGTGTCATGGCCTACTTCGCTGCGCTCTGGATGAACGGGCCGGTTCATTGAGCAGCGCAGGGAAGTAAGCACTAACTCCGGGCTGGCTGGCTGAGTGAGCCGTCGGTGCTCGGCTGCTGTTGGTGGTGTGGCATGACGGCCTCGGCTGCCTCGTCCGGCGTCAGGTCGGGGTAGAGCGCCCTGACGGCGAGGATCGCGCAGGCACCGCCGACGAGCTGCGCGGCGATGTAGCCGGGCACCGATGCGGGCGCGATACCGGCAAACGTGTTGGAGAACATGCGCCCGACGCTGATCGCGGGGTTGGCGAAGCTGGCCGAGCTTGTGAAGAAGTAGGCGGCGCCGATGTACGCGCCGACGGCGGCCGGGGCGGAGTCGGCGCGTTTGGTGCGCGCGAGGGAGAAGATCACGAGCAGCAGCCCGACGGTGGCGATGACCTCGGAGAACAGGTGCGCGGGCGTGGCGCGGTGATGCGTGGAAATGCTGATCGCGGCGAGAGAGAACATGCCATTGGCCGCGACGGCGCCGAGCACGCACCCGGCAACCTGGGCGGGTATGTAGGCGAGCGCGTGGCGCCAGCGGATGCCGCCAAAGCTCGCGTCGGCAAGCGACACAACGGGGTTGAAGTGCCCACCGGACACCGGGCCGAACATGAGGATGATCGTGAACAAGCCCGCTGCCGTGGCGGCGGCGTTCTCGAACAGCTCTAGGCCAACGTCGTTCGGGGAGAGCGTCTGCGCTGCGATACCTGAGCCGATCACGAGCGCGGCGAGGAACGCCGAGCCAAGCAACTCGGCGAGCAGGCGGCGAGCGAGCGGGGGCGTATCGGAGCCCACGATCAGTCTCCCGCGTCGATACGGACGGCGATCAGCTCACGGACCTGCCTTTGGATTTGATCGCGGATCGCCCGGACCTCCTCCATTGCCCTACCCGCCGGATCGGGAATGTCCCACGCCTCCACGATCGTCGGCACGTAGGGACAGGCGTCGCCACAGCCCATCGTGACCGCCCAAGTGGCGCGCTGCTGCATCTCGACGGTGAGCGTCTTAGGCGTGCGCTCGGCGAGGTCGAATCCGACCTCGCGCATCGCCTCGACCACGGGCGGCCAAATCTCCGGGGCGGGTTCGGTGCCGGCGGACTCGGCACGCACGCCCTCGGGGCCGTAGCGCTCAAAGAACGCCTGCGCCATCTGCGAGCGCCCGGCGTTGTGATTGCAGACGAACAGCACGTAACGGACTGGCGGCTCGCCTCCCTGCTCCTCAGTTGGTGCGTCGCTGGCGTTCATGGCGCGGAATCGTATTACATCGACAGTCGTGAGTGTTATTGATATAAGTAGATTGATGCCCGTCGATTTGGAGCTTGCCCCCAAGCAGAAGCGAGCCAATGGCGCTCCGTGCTGTGAGCCTGTCGTCTACCCCGACGTTCAGCGCGAGGAAGCGCTGCGCATGGCTGAGGTCGCAAAGGCTCTCGGCGACCCGATCCGCTTGCAACTCGTGGACGTGCTGCGCAAGCACGCCGGCAAGGTCTGCGTCTGCGAGCTCGTGCCGCTGTTCGACATATCTCAGTCCACGCTCTCCCACCATCTCGGCAAGCTGCGCGCCGCCGGCATCGTGGACTCCGAGCGCAAGGGCCTATGGGCCTACTACTACGTCATCCCCGACGCACTCAAGGAGCTATCCGCATGGCTGAGCTGACAACCCCCGCTGACGCGACCGCGAACTCCTGTTGCGCACCCGAGGCGCAGGCGACTTGCTGTGAGCCGAGCGCCAAGGCCGAGTGCTGCGACCCCAGCCACGGCGAGGGCTGCGGCTGCGCCGCCGACACCACCACGACGCAAGCCGCCGACATACGCGACCACGTGCGCGAGCGCTACGCCGCCGCCGCCGTACAGGTCACGACCACCGATCCCGGCGCCGGCTGCTGCGCACCAAGCGAGACATTCGACGGGGGCAGCGAGGTATTCGGCGCAGCGCTCTACGCGCTCGGCGACCACGAACAGCTACCCGACACCGCCAAGCTCGCCTCACTCGGCTGCGGCAACCCAACCGCCGTCGCCGAACTGCACGAGGGCGAGACAGTCCTCGACCTCGGCTCCGGCGGCGGCATCGACGTGCTGCTCTCAGCCAAGCGCGTCGGCCCGAGCGGCATAGCCCACGGCCTCGATATGACCGACGAGATGCTTGCCCTGGCCCGCGAGAACGCCCGCGAGGCCGGCGTCGAGAACGTCGAGTTTCACAAGGGCTATATCGAGGAGATCCCGCTCCCCGACACGAGCGTTGACGTGGTGATCTCCAACTGCGTAATCAACCTCTCAGGCGACAAGCCGAAGGTGCTGAGCGAGGTCGCGCGAGTCCTGCGACCGGGCGGACGCTTTGCCGTCTCCGACGTGATCGCCGACGAGAACATGGACGACGCCACCCGCGCCGATATGCAGGCATACACGGGTTGTATCGCCGGGGCGCTCACCCACCGGGAGTTCACGCAAGCGCTCGCGGACGCCGGGCTCGCCGACGTTGACATACGCGAGACTCACCGCGTACACCCGCAGGCAGCCTCGGCGATCGTCCGCGCACGAAAGCCAGTCGGCATGGACCCGCTTCCTATGGCGCCAAGTTGCGTCCTTGACGACGCTGGACTGCGCTTGCAGCTAGAGCGCTACCGTCGAGCCGGACGGGGAGCCCGACTGGTCGAGCGGACCCGGCGCTGCCTGGTAGTCGATTTTGACGAGCACGTAGACAACAAGCTCGTTGACGAAACGATCGCCATTGAGCAGGGGTGCTGTCCGTTCTTCACCCTCGGTTGGGAGCCCGATCGGCGGCGGTTGACAATCTCCGTATCCGAGGCCGAGCACGAGTCCGCCCTAGACGCAATCGCGTTCGCCCTCGGACTCGACGCGCCGGTCGGCATCTAGGCAACCTACGTCTGCCCGAGCAACTGCCGGTAGACGAGGCGTGTCTCGCGTGCGGGCTCAAGGCCAAGCTGTTCATCGAGAGAGCGGGTCAATTCGTCGTAGCGGCGGGTGATTGACTCGCGCAGTCCGAGAGCGTGTTCGGCTTGGAGCGCCAGGCGCCAGCTTGACTCGTGCAGCCCATCGAGTGCGATGGCTTGGTCAGCCATTTGGAGCGCGCCGCGCGCATCCTCGCGTGCGAGCCGTGATCGTCCGACTCTCTCAAGCAGATCGACAAGTGTTGCGTGGAGCACTCGAACCTCTCCCTCGGCCCACAGATAGTCGCTGCCCTCAAGCGGCTCTCCTCGCCACAGCGCCAGCGCGTTTTCAAGGGCAGCCGGATCGTGGCTCGTGTCATCGCTGCTCGCAGCGAGCAGGCGGTCGAGGTCATCGAGGTCTACGCGGACCTTTGCGCGGTCAAGCTCGTAGCGCTCGCCGTGGTGGACCCACGCATCCCCGAGCGCCTTTCGGGCCTCGGTGACGGATTGCCAGAAGCGAGGTCGTGTGCGCTTGGGGTCTTGCGCGGGCCAGATAGCCTCGATCAGCTCGTCTCGGCTGCCTCCTTTGGGGTGGAACGCCAAGTAGGCCAATAGCTCGTGTGTCGCGGCGCGCTTGATTCGCCCGAGCAGCCCGTCGATTGCGAGCGGGCCGAGTACGGAAATCGATATAGCGGGTATATCGCTCTCGACCGGCACGACCTCCGCTGCGCCTTGCAGAGTGGATGCCGGCGGTGGTGCGCGGCCCTCGCCCAGCGGCGCCGCGATCGTCAGGACGTAGCTGGGGCGAGCACGCCCACCTGTGGGACCTGTGTTCGGCGGCGCTCGTGTTGGCAGGACGCCGGGCACTCGCCCCGCCGTCGGTGTGACGCTCCGTATCGCGCGAACGAGCAAGATTGCTACGAGGCACGCTGCGAGCACCCAAGCTACGCAGGCCGCGACCTGTTCGACCTCGTTTGTCGTGATTGGGCTCGTGAGCGAGCCGGATAGGTGTGGCAGGGCGGGGCGGATGAGGCCAAGTCCTACGATGCCAGCGAGGGCGATTGCGGCCCGTGCCGTCGCCCAAGCCCGCCGCGTTGCTGGATGGCTGCTCATATCAGGAGTGCCAGTAGAGAGCCGGCGGCCATGAAGGGAGCGAGCGGCAGCGAGAGGCGAAGCGCCTCGCGTCCGCGTCGGATAGTGAAAAGCAGAGCGACGACGACGGCAAGCGCGACTGCGAGCATCACTGCCAGGAGTGTCGCGCCGTGCAGGCCACAGAGTATGAGGAGCGCGAGCTTTACGTCGCCCATGCCTAGCCAAGCGGGGCGCACGAGGCTCGCCGTGAATAGCACCGCTATGAGGATGGCGCCGCCGATAAGGCTGCTTAGGCGCACGCCGTCAATTACTGAAAGTGCCGCGCACGCGGCGGCGGCAGGGAGCACGATGCGGTTGGGTATCCGGCGCTCTCGCAGGTCGCAGCCGACAACTTGGCCGAGTGCCCCGCCGAGGATGACGAGGCGCGCGAGCACTATCAGGCCGAACCCAAGGTCGGCGCCTATCAGGAGAAACGCGAGAGCGCCCGCGATGGCAGATATGGCGGGACTCGGTTTCACGGCTGGCGAGGCGCTGCGGTCGCGTGGGCCGAGATGGTCAGGGAGTGCAGGCCCACGACGCCGAGCAGGATCGTTGGCACCGTGCGAGTGACAGTGACGGTCACTTGGCCGGTCGTCGCGGTCGCTTGGCCCGTGGTTGAAAGGTTGGCGGTGATCGTTCGCAGCGCTTGTTCGCGTGCTTCGCCGGGATCAAGCTCAAGATGCCCGGCGTGCAATTCGGGGATGTCGATCGCTTGACTGCCCGAAAGCGCGGCATCGTCGGCTATCGAGGTCAGTTGCCGACGAACGAGGAAGGCGTGCCCCACGTCTACACCCAGGCCAATCACCATGACTACGGCGAGTGAGAGCAGGAGCCCGCCTATCAGTACGGAGCCGCGCTCGCCAAGCAGCCGGTGTCGTAGAGCGTGGTTCATGGCGCCGGCTGCAAGATGCTTCGGTAACGATCGACGGGGGCCGATGCACGGCTTCGCACGACGATGGTCCCGAAGTGCCCGAGGAACGGCAGCGTGCCGATGGGAACGCTCGTAGTGACTTGGGCGCTCATCACTTCGCCCCGTGCGTAGGTGCCGGTGAGGCTCAGCGTCAGAGGCGTGGGCGAGTCAGGCTGTTCGCGTGCAAGCGCTTCGGTCGCGGCGGCATGAGCCGCCGATGGGTTGGGGGCTTGGGTCGCCGAGAGCACCGCGTCATTGGCGGCCTGCTGGCCGTCTACGTGGGCAAGCTCGATCCGTGCATAGAGGGGCACGAGGAACATCAAGGGAACGAGGACGGCCGCAAGCAGCAGTACGCCGCTGATAATCGCCGCTTCGCCGCGCTCCTCCGAGAGCCTACTTACTAGACGGGGCATGGTCATTGTTCGTCCTGTGGGTAGCGCTCCACGGGCTCGCTCGCGGTCGCGGTGATATTGGGGAGCATCAGGTCAACGCCGGGAAACAGATGCGGCGCTGATCCTTGTACTACGACCGTCACGACGCTGGTATTGCTGTGCGCGGACGGTCGCAGGTGCGAGCCGATGCCTCCAGCGGCAGCGAGAATCGCATTGGCGCGAGCGATACCCGCGCCGGTTCCTTCGGAGCTGGCCGCCTGCACGCCGTCTTGAGCTGCCGCGTGCGCGACTGATCCGGCGTGGGCGAAGGCTAGGGCTTGTATGGCAAGCCCGACGGTGAGCAGCACCAAGCCCAAGGCCAGCAGTCCCGAGATAAGCGTGTCGCCGCGCTCTGAGGAGAGCCGTTCTCGCGCTGACATTCTCGCAGCGCCTATTTCATTTCGTTGACGAGCTTCTGCCCGGCGTTCAACACTCCCGGTCCCACGATTGCGAGGACTCCTGTCGTGATGACGACGATGCCGATAGCGAGGACAACCCAAGTGACAACTTCGCCGCGCTCATCGCGTGCGATTCGTCCTTTAGCGAGGCTGAGCCAGATTCTTGTGAGGGTGCCCATTTGTTTCTCCTTTCTAGGGTTAGATCGTTTGGGCGAGCAAGTGAAGGAAGCCAAAGGACACCCAGAGGACCACGACGGCGATCAACGGCGCCAAGGGCAGGTGCATCGACAGGTGGGCGCGATCGGCTGCGCGTTCTAGGTAGCGGTTCTGTTCGGCACGCATCTCTCGTGCTTGGCCGCGCAGGAACTCGCCGTAAGGGCTCTCCTTAGCCGCGAGCAGTTCGGTGAAGCGCAGAAACATTGGCTCGCCGCTCTCACGCGCCACGACAACTAGCGCGTCACGCTCGCTGAGTGCGCGGTCACGTCGGGCGAGTGACAGTGCGTTTGTCAACTCGTCGCCGAGCACGCCCTCGCAATCACGCGCGGCAAGCTCCAATGCTTGTCTGAGCGACTGCCCGGCCTGTAGCGACAGAGCCATCACGGCCAACGCCTCGGGCAAATCTAGGAACAGCGCCTCGCGTCGTTTCTTAGCTTCGACACGGAGAGACAGGTCAGGGAGAAAGAAGCCGAGCACGGCGAGAACGAGCACGACGATCCCCGGCGGGAGTTGACGAGCTAGGGTCGCGTAGGGCGCCAAGGGGATAAACGGGACCGCGAACGCGAGGAGCGCTTTCTTGGCAAAGAACAGTCCCACCGAGTCTTTGTTGCCGGCGCGGTGCAGGCGGGCGTCATAGCTTGCGCTTACCTTTTCGATCCACGCACGGACAGGCTCGGGCAGGCTCCCGCTGACGTTGCCCGCGCCCTGGACGAGCTGCCGAGCGCCCTGAGCAGCCGCGAGCCGTGTCGATAGCGCCGGGCGCCGCCGAGATAGGACGTACTCACAGAGCAGCAAGCCACCGACAACTAGACAAAGTGAGGAGAAAAGAAGCGCGGCGTTCATCGACTACTCTCCGATCGTGTGCTGCGCGGCTCGGGCACCTGCCCTAGACGGCGCATCAGGAGGTAGCAGCCGAAGATCAGGCCGCCGCACAGCAGGGAGACGACCGTGCCGGCCGTCGTTCGGTACGCGGCGAGGAAGCCGGGCGAGGAGACGCCGATAAGCAGGAGAATGACGATCGGGCTGAGGGCGAGGATCGCGGCTTCCATGCCGAGGCTCGCGGTTCGGGACCGTGCCTTCTCGCGGGCCTCAAGGCGCTCTGAGAGCACGCCGGCAAGTTCGCGCAGAACGGGGGCTAGTCCCCCGGTGGGCAACTCAAGCAGGGCAGCGCGGAGCAACAATGCAACCGAGTCGGTTGTGCGCTCTCCTGGTCGTCGTAGACCGTCGAGCGCACTTGTCAGATCGGAGCCACGTAGCCGGGCTCGAAATGCAGCGAAGTCGCCGCGTAGCGCCGTTGGTCCCGAGTCGGCGACCAACCCGACTGCTGCCGGGAACGCCAAGCCAGCCTCCAAAGCGTCTGCCAGTTGGCCGAGCACCGCAGGCCAGGCGCGCTCACGCTCTCGCCGTAGGCTCTCGCGTCGAGAGCGCAACCATGCGACCGGGGCGACCACCGCGCCGAGCACTCCCGCGATGATGACCGCCGGCACGTCCACGATCCACCACATGAGGACGCCGGCCAGCAGCCCGCAGGCCCCGATGCCGCCAAGAACCGCTCCGGGGGACACGCCCAGATCGGCGTCATCGAGCAACGTGTCTATGCGCAGCGCGCTTGTGGGTATTGGCACGCGCACGCCGGCCACATGCAGGAATAGGAGCGCCACGCCAGCGGCGAATACGAGGCCGAGCAGAAAGCCGGTCATGTTCCACCAGCGTTCGTGAGGAAGGCGCGTGCCTCCGTGACTGGATATGTGACGGTCGCTGCCGTTGTCCGGCTCGGGAGTGATCCGCCGGTCGTTATCGGCCCGCTCGCTTGAAAGGAGACGCGCCATTCGATTACGGCCTGCACTTCGTACCCGTTGGGTCCACAGCTTGAGGCGACATTTGGATCATGCCCTTGATCCCCCGGCAGGCAGCGAGTTTGGTAAATGTGGACAACGGCGGCCGGCGACGGCGCTCCTGGTCGGTACGCAACACCGGGACCACCGACAAGCGGTTCCCCTTCACCGAAGTTCCAGCGGACGGCGCCAACGGAAGCAGTCACGGTGACACGCTCACGCCCGGCTGACGCCGACAATGATTGCGGCGACGGTGACGGCGAGAGCCAGAACCATGAGGCGGCGCCAGTGAGCCCGGCCGTATGTTTGGACGGGCTCGCTTCAATTGCACCTGCGGGCAGCTCTAGTCGGCTTGCGACGGTCGTAGCTAGTACGGCGGGACTGGCCGCCGGCTGAGCGGCAGCGGGTTTTTCCGGGGCTTCTGGCTGTGGGGCACATGGGATTCTTTTCGGTTCCACGACGCACGTATTCACGGGCGAAGATTCGGCTCCGGTTGTCTTAGATGCGGTTTCACCGCCACCGAGCGGTTCGCCG
The DNA here is from genome assembly GCA_035483595.1 of Solirubrobacteraceae bacterium. Lineage (GTDB taxonomy): Bacteria > Actinomycetota > Thermoleophilia > Solirubrobacterales > Solirubrobacteraceae > Palsa-744. Next base: position 227,446 of record DATHPU010000006.1, on the reverse strand, counting down.
GGGCTTGACCCGCCTTCGCCGCTGTTGCCAGGAGCACCGGGCGCAGATGCGGACACGCGAACTCCCGCACCGACGGAGGCGTGGCTTGGGCCTTCTTGCTGCGAAGCGAAGCCAATCCGGTAGCCCGTCGCATAGGCGGCACTTGCGGTGAGGAGCACCGCCGTCCCTAGCAGGATCGGAACGCAGCCTCTCATTTGACAACCGTTAGCTTCCAGACGACGAACCTCATCTCGTTACCTACACGGTGGAGAGTCACCTGTGCAGGTTCGTTTAGCGCGACCGTCCGCCGTTCCGGGCGTCCGTTTTTGTAGACCCGAACGCGGCCTTCGTCCACAATCGAGGCGATCGCACTGAGGTATGACGGATTTAGCTGTATTGAGTGGATCGTTACGCGGCTCGTTAGTACACGAACGCGCACCTTTGCCGCCTTACGCTGAGCAGCCGACCCGCGCAGCCCGGCCAGCGCGGGTCCAGCGGTGGACTGAGACGCCCACGACGGGATCGCGTTGTTCGAGAGCACATAATCAGACACCTTCGCGTTCTGTTCGATTGCCGTGCGCGCCGCTTTTTCAAGTGCGACGGCCGGACTTGGCTGCGCTGTGCTTGTCTGTGTCGCCGCGACCGTCGCATGGCCGCTCCCGCCACCGCACCCGGCTAGGAACAGACAGACAGCGAGGGTTAGCAGCCGGATTCTCATTGTGGTGGCGTGAAGCCAACGGCTTCTAGCTCGGGAAGGAAGCGGGGTCCAGGCGCGACCCATTGCAGGTCGGCGCCAGCGCCCTTGAATAGAGGATTGAGCGTCATGCGGCGACCCTCGATGCCCGCGACCTCGACTATCTGGTCAACATGGCGAGGGAGAAAGTGTCGCTCTCCACTGTCATAACTTCGTGGGCGGTCACAATGAACAACGAGGTCGATCTCGCGTATCCAGTCGAGTGCTTGGTCCGCCTCGATCCTCGCGCCCGATGTCAGCGCGAACCGTGCGAGGTTCATCAGGGCGTGCTCGGCGGACTCGCCGTGAACGCTCGTCATGCCGGCATGGCCGGTGGCGATAGCCCACAGCATCGCCATAGTCTCGGGTCCACGACACTCGCCGACAATGATGCGGTGAGGATTCATTCGCAGAGCGTCACCTACAAGATCCTCAAGTGTTTCGGCGTCGAGGCCATCGGCACTCGCAGGCCGGGCCTCGTAACCAACACAGTTCGGTAGAACCGCCGGCAAGTGAAGCTCGGCGGATGACTCGCATACAACGACACGATCCGTTCCGAGGATCGCGCGTCCTAGCGCGTTTATCAGGGTCGTCTTGCCAGCCGATACCCGCCCCGCGACGACGATGTTCTTGCCGGCTCTGACGCAGGCGGCGAGGAAGTCGGCGGCCTGTTCGCTAAGGAAGTCAAGTCCGACAAGCTCGTTCAACGAGCCGGCCGGGAGACGGAATCGACGGATCGAGCAAATCGTGTAGCCGTTGGAGGAAACGGGCGGGATCGCTGCCGTGAGACGTGACCCATCCGGCAGTCGCGCCTCCACGCGAGGGGTTATGCGATCAAGGCGCTTCCCCTCGACTTGCTCAAGGAGCCGGTCGAGGAAGCTACGGACCTGACGGTCATCGGCAAAAACGACGCCGGGCACGCGCTCGATGCGTTGCCCGTCATCTCGGAAAACGCGCTTGGGCCCGTTGACCATCCACTCCTGCGCATCGGGGTCACTCAGCATCCGCTCAGCGAGGGCGCCCAAGCCGATGAAGTCGTCTCGCAAGGAGCGCGCAAGCGCAGCGAGGTCCTGCTCTGAAAGCTCGGCCTGCTGACCGTTGAGCGCTTCGGCGTGGAACGCGCCTATCGCTTGCTCGATGATGTCCGCTGTGCGCTCGCGGCCCTCCTCGCTCGTGAGGTTGACTTGCTTCTCGGCGAGCGTCCTTTCGACTTGAAGCCGCACGGCCTCGGTGGCGTCGGTCGTACTGCGAGTCATCACCGTTGCCATACGACTTGCTCCTCGGTGACTTGTCCCGGCGAGGAGAGGCGACGCTTGCGGCCCTTCGCGGTAGGAGCGACGGCCGGCAGGAACAGCTCCTCCAACAGCCGCGAGATAGCGCTGCTGTAACGGCTGCGCTGACGTGCGGTTGCGAGCGGCATCCCACGTCGCTGAGCGCGCGTGAGGCCGCGTGTGTCCCACGGCACCCAAGCGTCCACGGTGACGCCGCGCTCAGCCAAGTGGCCGGTGATCGTCTGGGTGATGGCGCTACGGCTCGCGGTGCCGGGGGCGCCGATGCCGTTGGCGATTACACGCAAGCGCTCAGGCGGTATTCCGAGCGTCCCGAGCAGCAGGTCGAGTTGGCGCAGCCCGTGGCGCAGCTGCGTATCCCGTGCGCCGAGCACAAGGAGCACAGCGTCGGCGGCGATCAGTGCTTCACGGTGCAGAGCAGCGGCAGCGTGGCCGTCTGCTAGGAACGCTCCCACGTCGCAGACGGTGAGCGGGTACAGCGGGGCAAGCGAGGTCACTGCGCGCGTCATCGTGCCGGGCTGGGCAAGCTCTATGAGCGATTGCGGTTCGGGTGCGCCGAGCAGCACCGCCGGCCAGCCGGCGCGTTCTGTTAGCCAGCGCTCCACGAGTTCGGCCTGCACACCGCCGCTGTTGGCGGCTCTCACGAGCCCGAGTATCGAGCCCTCGTTCGCGTCTGCGCCGAGCCGCACGTCGAGGCCGCCGCCGAGCGCGTCTATCTCGACTAGAACCGTGGGCCAACTGCGGGCGGCGAGTGCGGCGAGCGACACGGCGCACTCGCTCGCGCCGGGAGCGCCCTTGGCCCCCACCACGGCCAGGATGCTGCCGGCGTCGTCTCGGCGCTCGGGTCGTACCGGCGCGGGCGTCACGGCGGCAGGTCGCGCCTCGCTCACTGTTCCACGGATGGCCGTGAGGAGGCCATCCTGGGAGACGGTGGAGTCGATCGTCTCATCGACACTCAGCGCGGCGAGCGCTTCGCGCTCGCGCTCGTCCAGTGCGAGGCCGACGAGACGGGCGCCCGACGCACGCACTCGTGCGCAATGCGCGGCGGTGAGCCCCGACAGTTCCGGGGAAAGCAGCACGGCGTCGGGTGCTTCCTGCTCGACCGCTCGTTGGAGGTCGTCAGCCTCGGCGACGCTGCTGACGAGCGTCAGTGGTGCGTCGTTGTCGAACAGCAGCAGCTCGACCTCACGCTCAGCGAGCGGGGTCAGCGCGAGGACGACTTTCGGGCGAGCCGTCATGGCGCGCTCGTTTGGCTGGCCTGTGGGATCGGGGCACTGGAGGCGCCTGCGCCTTCGAGCAAGAGGTCGAGCTTGGCGTCCTCGTTGGCGAGCGCGAGCGCGGAGGCGATCGACGGGTTAGTCACCGAGAGAGTGACGGGAACTGTCGTAGTGCTCGCGTCCGCGTTGGGCGGCGCTTCACCGATCGAGAGGACTTGTAGGTCACGGGCTATGGGGCGCGTCGTCGCGTCACCGGAACCGGCGCCGAACGTCGCCAGCACCGTGACCGAATCGCCGGCTTGGAGGGTCGCCCCGGACACGTCGAACTCGGGAACCGCGAGCGTCATCGCGGAAGTCTGGGACTGCTGCGCGGCGAGCGCGCCGGATGGCAGCGGCATCCCGGCCGGTAGAGCGGTTGAGAGCCGACGACCGACTGCTTGCGTCAGGTCGCGTTCGGGCACGATCGAATCGAGGACAGAGCTTTCCCCGGCCAGTTCGGCGGTGCGTAGGTCGCCGCTGGACAGGACCGTGCCAGCGGCCAATGCGTGCGTCGTGACGAGGACAGGCGTGCGTTTCGTGCTTGCGCTGTAGACACCCACGTAGCCGAGGAACGCGATCAGCACGAGCACGGCGCCGACTAGGGGAAGTGGTTGGAGCTTGCGATGCGCGCCTCCTGACTCAGGAGGAGTAGACGGTGGTTTGGGCTGCTCGCGCGGGCGCAGAAGCGGGCGGGCGCCGTTGCTCTGATCGTGACCTCGACGGGGGAGGGAGATGCGTGGTGCGTTCATGGGCCTATTCCTTCCTCGTGGCGCTGACACATCGCTGACACGCAACTGACACGGCGCTTACACGCCCATTTAGCGGGGCTTTGCCAGCGAGAAGCGGCGCCGCCATGCCGGCCGAGTGCCGGCTCGATCGGCGGCATATGGACCGCTGAGAGGACCCGCGCGGCGGGCGATCGGACACACAAAGCCCTGCTCGCCGTCGCTACTGCGGCGGCGCGTCTGCCGGCATAGAAGCTGTTGGCAGGACGACGCATTGGGGGAACTCCATTCCTCTAACAGTCCTGCATACCCGGCGATTCGGCTTTATGAACATTTCCTTGCGGCGCGGCTCATTTCTGCGTGGGCTGGGTCAGCGATTTGTCAGCCACGGGTCAGCACGTCGGGGCACCTTCGCGGCAACCCGATCGAAGGAGCCGCCTTATGAGCCCCCTACCTGTGGACATTCTGGACGATGACTGGCGGCACGAGCTTGTCGCGCCGCGCCTGCGCAAATGCTTTCGCGCCTGGCGAGAAGCCGAGCCCGCGCTAGGCGCATTTCGTGACCCGGCCGCTCTGCTTCGGTTTCTGCGTGGGCCGGGATCGGGCGTGCGCAAGGACGAGGTTCTGTGCGCGCTGCTGCGGCGAGCACGACGGGAGCCCGTCGCCGGCCGGGTCGTGTTGGAGGCGATGCTGCCAGGTCTAAAGAACCTGGCTGGACGCTTGCTGACCGATGTGCGCGACCGTGAGGAGCTTTGGTCGGTGCTGCTGGCGTGCGCGTGGGAGCGCATACGGACCTACCCGGTGGAGCGGCGTCCTAGAAGGGTGGCCGCCAATGTGCTGCTCGACTCGATGCGTGGCACGCTCGCCACGCTTTCAAGCGCGCGTCGTGACCCTGCCTCGATGGCTGGCAGCTTGCCGTACAGCGTGGAGGCGGTGCCGGCGCCGGCCGGCGTTGACGCTCTGCTCGACGCGGCCGTGCGCGCGGGTGCCGTCTCTCGGGATGAGGCCGAATTGATTCTCGCCACGCGGGTTGACGACGTGCCGCTAAGCGTGCTTGCGCGCTCGCGGGGCGTGAGCTTCGACACGCTCAAGCATCGACGTGGCCGGGCCGAGCGGCGCCTTCAATTTTTTCTCGGACGGCCGTGTCCCGTAGAGGGGGGTGAAACGACCTTTCTTGGTTGCTCGGGTCGCTGGTGATCGGGCCTTCGGGTCTGGCCGGCGGTGCTGACAAATGCAACCCATGAAGGAGGTGAAAGGGGCCTGTAGCCCGACCCGGCCCCGAGCTTGTTATGCCACGCAGACTCGCCCTCGCAGTCGGTATCGCGCTCGTGGCGGCGCTCCTTGTCCCCCAGGTCGCGGACGCCGCGACGAGCCTGAATCAGGTCGTCGAAAACCTGCGCAACTGGATCAGTGGGCTGATGGTCGCGGTGGGAGTGTGCCTGCTGACTGTCGCCGGTTTTCGCTACGTCATCTCAAGCGGCGATCCAGGGCAGATCGAGCGTGCTAAGTCAGCGTTCAAGGCCGCGCTCTACGGTTTCGCGCTGGCCGCGCTGGCGCCCGCGATCATCGCCGTCTTGCAGCACATCGTCGGGTGAGACGACGCCGCGCAACCATCGCTGCGACAATTGTCGCACTCGCGCTCGTGCTGGCGCCCGGTGTCGCACCGGCAGGCGCCGCGGCGGCGGGGACACCCGCCGCCGCGAGCGCACCCGCTGTTCCCTCACCGCTGATGCCGGACGGCGAGGTCGGCGCCGCGACCTATGGCCGGCGTGTCCCGGCTGCGTTCCCGCTGCCGCTCCCTGGTCTGCCGACGCCGATTCCCTTGCCGCTGGGTCCGAGTGGCGGCGGGCTGGGAGGCGGGCCGAGCCTCTTTAACCTCGGCGGGCTCGTCGGGAAGGCGATCAACGAATGGTTCAGCGCCCTGGTCAAGGATGCGCTGGACCCGGCGATGGTGCTCGTAGGGCGCACGTTGCTCTCCGCACCGCAGATCGCCGGGGACGCTGCGGTTCACTCGTATTGGCAGGCATCGCTCGGGGTCGCGGACGCGCTGCTCGTGCTCGTCGTCGTTGCGGGCGGCGTGCTCGTGATGGGTCACGAGACACTGCAAAGCCGCTACGCGCTCAAGGACGTGCTGCCACGCCTGGCGGTCGCTGCCATCGCGGCGAACCTCAGCTTCGTCATCTGCGAACAGATGGTGAACGTCGCCAACGCGCTCGCGTCGGGGCTGTTGGGCGGCGGCGTGAGCCCCGAACAGGCGGGTCACACGCTTGAGACGCTTGTCCTGAACTCGATCGAAAACGGCGGCATCTTCCTCGTGCTGATCGGGCTCGTGTGCGCAGTGATGGCGGTCGCGCTGATCGTCGTGTACCTCGTGAGGGCCGCGGGGATCGTGTTCTTGGTCGGTGCCGCGCCCGTCTGTCTGCTCGGACACGGACTCCCGCAGACCGAAGGGCTCGCGCGACTTTGGTGGCGGCTGATGTTCGCCGCGCTCGGCGTGCAGGTCGCGCAGGCGCTCGTGCTCGCTGGCGCGGTTCATGTGTTCTTCGCACAGGGCGCGCACGGCGCGCTCGGCATAGCCGCGAGCGGCAACTTGGTTGACCTGCTGCTGGCGCTGTGCCTGCTGTTCGTGTTGTTTCGGATTCCGTTTTGGGCGAAGGACTTGGCGCTCTCTGGCCGCCATTCCAGCGCGGCGCGGATGGTCAAGAGCTACGTCACCTTCCGCGTCATCCGCGGAGCACTCGGGAGTGTGCTGTGAGCGCTCCGCGTGTGCGTCTGCCGGCCGACGTCGAGATGGAGGATCGGCTTGCGTTCGGGCTCACCGCCCGCCAGCTCGTGATTCTCGGAATCGCGGCGCTCGTCTCCTACGGCGTGTTCGCGCTCGCGGGCTCGGCGCTACCGATGCCGGTCGCAGCGGCGCTCGCCGCGCCTACCGCACTCGCGGGCGTCGCGCTCGCGCTCGGCCGCCATGCCGGCCTCTCCGGGGACCGCATCGCGCTCGCCGCTGCGCGGCAACTCACTCAATCACGGTGGCGTGTCGCTGGCGAGCAACTGCCCGGCCGGCTCGTGGACGAACCCGAGCAGCCTTCGGTGTCGCTGCTGCGAGTGCCCGTCAAGGCCATCCTGGCGTGCGGCGTCGTGGAGTTGGTGGACGGCACGAGCGCACTGTTGCTCACGGCGGCCGGGACGAACTGGGCGCTTCGCTCCGAGGAGGAGCAGGCAGCGTTGGCCGACGCCTACGCCAAGTGGCTGAACAGCCTGATCGAGCCCACCGCGATCACTGTGCGCTCCGAGCCCGTTGATCTAGCCGAGCACGCGAGCGCGATCGAGGACGCCGGCCGGGCGCTGCCGCACCCGGCACTACGACACTGCGCGCACACCTACGCGCAGTTCCTCAGCGAGCTTGCCCGCGAGGGCGACGGGCTTCGGCGACGCCAAATCGTCGTCGTGTTGAGCACTCGCAGCCGTAAGCGCGAGACGGCCAAGAACGATCTCGAGCGGCGCGCGAACGAGACGACCGGGCTGCTGGCCGCGGCTGGCGTCGAGCTTGAAGCGCTGGACGGGCAGCGTGCCACCACGCTGCTGCTCGGGGCGCTCGAAGCGCCAGGCCCGCCGGCCGGCTCGCACATGAACGGGGTGATCCACCGATGCTGAGCAGCGCGCCTCGCATCGCCCCCCGTGTAGCTACAAGGACGGCGAGGACGGCCCGTGCGCCACAAGACGCCGCGGTGCCGGCGCCTAGCGCGGTGGAGGTCGAGCGCGACTGGCTACGCACAGGGGATGTGTGGCAGCGAACGCTCGCAGTTGTCGGCTACCCGCGCGAGGTCGGCCGCGGGTGGCTCGCACCGCTGCTGCGTGCAGCCGGTGAGCTTGACCTCGCACTGCACATCGGCCCGATCCCGCCCGCGCTCGGCGCCGATCGTCTGCGTCGCCAGCGCGCGCGGCTTGAGTCCAGCCGCCGCATCGACGCTGACCGCGGTCGCCTGACAGACCCCGTGCTCGCCGCTGCCGTGGAGGACGCCGACGAGCTCGCGGGCGCGCTTGCCCGCGGCGAGAGCCGCCTGTTCCGCTCCGGGCTGTACCTGTCGGTGTCCGCGTCAAGCCGTGAGGAGCTTGAGCAGCGCACCGAGCGCGTCAAGGCGCTGTGCGCCTCGATGCTGCTGCACGTCGTACCGGCGACGTTCCGGGCGCTCGACGGATGGCTCTCGACGCTGCCGCTCGGCAGCGACCGCCTGACGCTGCGCCGCACGTTCGACACCGCCGCGTTGGCCGCCGGGTTCCCGTTCGCCAGTGCGGACCCGCCGCTTGAGGACGGCGTGCTCTACGGGCTCACCGACAGCGGCGCCCCGGTGCTCGTGGATCGCTTCGCGCGGACCAACTTCAACTCGGTCATCCTCGCCTACTCAGGGGCGGGGAAGTCCTACACGGCGAAGCTCGAAGCACTGCGGCTGCTCTATAGGTCGGTGCAGGTGTTCATCCTCGACCCCGAGGACGAGTACCACCCGCTCTGCGAGGCCGTCGGCGGCGCGTATCTGCCATTGACCGGCCCGCGGGCTGTCGCACTGAATCCGCTCGACCTCCCCGAGGCCGGCGGCGAGGAAGGGCGCGCGCTTGACGAGCGCATCCTGTTCCTGGCCGACCTCATCGAACTACTGGCCGGCGGCCTCGACGGTGGCGAGCTGGCCGTGCTCGACCGCAGCGCCCGCGCCACCTACCAGGCCGCCGGGATCACGAGCGACCCGGCCACGCACCGCCGGCCGGCGCCGCTGCTCGCCGACCTCGTGCGTTCCCTTGAGGCCGAGAGCGATACCGGCCGGCGGCTCGGGGAGCGCCTGTCGCCATATGCGACCGGCTCGCACTCGTCGCTGTTTGACCGTCCGACATCGGTCAAGCCGGACAGTCACCTCGTCTGCTTTTCGCTGCGCGGGCTGCCCGAGCGGATGCGCGCCCCTGCGCTGATGCTTACGCTCGACGCGATTTGGCGCTCGCTTGAGGGTCCGCTGCGCCGCCGCGTCGTGCTCGTGGACGAGGCGTGGGATCTCATGCGCGAGACGCCGAGCGCAACACGCGAGGCTCCGGGCGCGCGGTTCTTGTTCCGTCTCGCCAAGAAGGCTCGCAAGCGCTGGACCGGCCTTACCACGATCACCCAAGACCCCGGCGACTTGCTGGACTCGCCGCTCGGGCAGGCCGTCGTCAACAACGCCTGCGAGCGCCGGCTGTTGCGCCAGTCGCCGCAGGCGATCGAGCGCGTAGGGCAGGCATTTGGGCTCACACCGGGCGAGCGGCGCTATCTGCTTACCTGCCCCGTCGGCCACGGCCTGCTGCTGACCGACGATCAGCGCATCCCGCTCGTCGCCAAGGCGAGCCCTGCCGAGCACGAGCTTGTCACGAGCGACCCCGCCGAGCTTGCGGAGGCCGCATGAAGCGCGCCCTCATCAGCTCGTGCGGGCTCGTGCTGCTGCTGCCCGTGCTCGTGATCGGCGCCGCTGCCGGACTGCTCGGAGGCGGCGCGGACGCGAGTCTCGGCCAGCCGACGGCCAGCGTTGAATCCGTCGCCGGCATCCCGCCTGAATACCTGCGGCTTTTCGAGGCCGCCGGCTCTGCCTACGGCGTGCCGTGGACCGTGCTCGCCGGGATCGGGAAGGTGGAGTGCGACGACGGCCAGGACCCCGACCCGGCCTGCGCCCAGGAGGGCGCGACCAATTCCGCGGGGGCGGGCGGGCCGATGCAGTTTCTCGCCTCGACGTGGGCCGTCTATGGCGTGAGCGTCAATGGCGGGCCGCCTGATCGCTGGAACGCGGCGGATGCGATCTTCACCGCCGCGCGATACCTGCGGGCCAGCGGCGCTCCGCAGGAACTCCAGCGTGCGATCTTCGCGTACAACCACTCGCAGGAATACGTCGAAACGGTGCTTCGTTGGGCCGCGCGCTACGAACACGAAGCGCAGACTCTCTCAGCAGCACCGGCAGCGAGCGGGGCGGCCGGGCGAGCGCTCGCGTTCGCGCTCGAACAGCTCGGCGTGCCCTACGTCTACGGCGGGGAGAGTCGCGCCGGCTATGACTGCTCCGGGCTCGTGCAGGCCGCGTACCGTGCGGCCGGGATAAGGCTCCCGCGCACCGCGCAGGAACAGTACGACGCCGGCCCTCACCTGCCGGCCGGCGCGCAGCTACAGCCCGGCGACCTCGTTTTCTTCGGCCAGAGCACGGGCGACGTGGAACACGTCGGCATCGTCGTCGCCGATGGCGAGATGGTTGACGCACCGCACACCGGGACGGTGGTCCGTACCGAGCCGTTCCCGACTACCGTCGGCGCGCAGTGGGGTGAAGATGTCTATGTGGGCGCGACGCGCCCCGCGGCTCGGGAGGCAGAAGCGTGAAGCCGTCCCGGCCCTACTATCCGCCGCCGCCACGCGCGAGCCCAGCGGTTGAACGCTTCTTGCGCGAACCGGACTGGCCGGTCAAGGCCGCGGTCGGGCACGCTGCCCACGCGCTCGCGGCCGGCGCGCAGTTGCTCTTGCCGGCGGTGCTGTGCGGGGTAGCCGCGATCGGTGCTTTGCTGCTCGTTCGTGCCGTGCATCAGCGCGGGTTTGCGCGAGAGGCGCGTCTCGTGCGGATCGGTGTGCCGCCTGACGTGCAGGAGTTGGGCGGTCAGCTTTTGTGGGCCTCGCTACACGACCTGTTGCGCCCCCGCTTTCTCAGGGTGATCGTGGGACAGCCTCATCTTTCATGGGAGGTTGCCGCCAGCGAGGCAGGCACGACTTTCCGAGTGTGGGTGCCAAAGGTGACGCCGCCTGGGCTGATCGAGCGGGCCGTCAGTGCGGCATGGCCGGGCGCGAGCGTGACGACCGAGCCCGCCGATACTGCCGAGCAGGCGGTCAAGGCGGGAACTGTGCAGGTGACTTCCGATCTTGCGCTGTCGGGGCCGGGCTGGTTCTCGCTGGATTCCTCGATTAGGCCCGATCCGCTGCCATTGATCCTCGGTCAGCTTTCGGGGCTGACTGGCAGCGAGCACGCGCTGATTCAGGTGATCGCGCGTCCCGCGACAAGCCGCGAGCAACACCGGCTGCGCAGCGCCGCCAGGCGGATACGCAGAGGCCAAGAGGCCGGCGGCCTGCTTCGCCTCGTACAGCTGTTTCAGCTACAGCCGCCGACGCCGCCGCGACTAGACCCGACGATCGCGCCCGACGTGCGCGAGGCGATGGTCAAGAGCACGGAGTCGCTCTACCGCTGCAAGGTGCGCGTCACCGTCACCGCTGGCTCGCGCGGCGAGGCCCGCGGCCGTATCCATGCCGTGCTCGGCGCGTTCGCGCCCTACAACGGCACGCGGGTATTCCTGCGCCGCCGCCGCGTCTACCGAGCACAGCGAAAGCTCCATGACCGCCGGCTCGGGCGTCGCGCGTTCCTGCTCGGCGTGCCCGAGCTTGCAGCGCTCGCGCACCTGCCTACCCAGCAGGCGATCCCCGGAGTGGTCATGGCCGGCGCACGCGAAGTCGCACCCCCGCCCGGCCTGCCACGCGAAGGCAAGCCGCTCGGGCGCAGCGCAAACGGCCGACAGGTGAACCTCGCCGTCGCGGACGCGCGCCATCACCTGCACGCCCTCGGGCCAACTGGCGTCGGCAAGTCCACGCTGATCGCGCGCCTCGTGCTCTCCGACTTCGACCGAGGCGTCGGCGCCATCGTCATCGACCCGAAGGGCGACCTCGTAGAGGACGTGTTGGCACGCATCCCACCCGGCCGCGAGGGCGAGGTCGATCTGCTGGACCCGATGGACCCGGCACCGCCCGGCCTGAATGTCCTCGACAGCCCCGACCGCGACCTCGGCGTCGATCAGCTCGTCGGCATCTTCCGCCGCGTGTTCGAGCGCTTCTGGGGTCCACGCACCGATGACGTGTTCCGCGCCACCCTGCTCACACTCTCAAACGACAGCAACGCGACGCTCGCGGACGTGCCGCGGCTGCTCAGTGACAGCAAGTTCCGCTCACAGCTCCTCAAAAAGGTGAATGACCCGATTGGCCTTGACCCGTTTTGGCAGTGGTATGAGGGCCTGTCGGAGGCAGTGCAGGCGCAGACGATCGGGCCGCTACTGAACAAGCTGCGCGCGTTCCTGCTGCGCGGCCCGGTGCGCGCGATCGTCGGCCAGCCGCGCACGACGCTCGACATTCCGCGCGCGATCAACGAGGGACGGCTGCTACTCGCCCGACTCCCGAAGGGGACGCTCGGCGAGGACACGTCTCGCCTGCTTGGCTCGATGGTCGTAGCAAGGGTTTGGCAGGCCGCGCTCGCACGCGCCGCGGTCGCACCCGACGAACGCCATGACGCCGCGCTGTACGTCGATGAGGTTCAGAACTTCTTGAACTTGCCGACGCCGATCCCTGACGTGCTCGCGGAGGCCCGCGGCTACCGACTGTCGCTGTGCATGGCACACCAGCATCTCGGGCAACTGACCCGTGAGCTGCGCGAGGGCATCGCCGCGAACGCTCGCACGAAGGTCTATTTCCAGGCCAGCCGCGAAGATGCACAGTCGCTTGAGCGCGAGGTCCGCCCCGAGTTGGCGGCGCACGACCTCGCCAACCTGCCCGTATTCACCGCCGCCGTCCGACTGTGCCACAACGGTCAGACGGGCCGTGCGTTCACGATCACGACCGAGGCCCTGCCGCACGAGATACCCGGCCAGGTCGAGAACGTGCGCAGTGCGACGCGCGAGCGCATCGGCGTCCCGCGCGAGGCCACCGAGAAGTGGCTCACCGACCGCCAACTGAAGGGAGTCGAGGTCGCAGCCGACGATGCGCCCCGGCCGGCAGCAAAAGACCCCGGCGCGGTTCTGCCTGCGGGCTTGCCTTCGGGTCTGCCTGCGGGCCTGCCTTCGGACTTAAAAGCCGAACACCCTCCGATCAGTGAAACCCCCGCAAATGTGCATGATCGGCGATCCGATTCAGCGCCCGACAAAGGTGGAGAATGAGAAAAAACGTGAAAGGGCTTCGCCCCCGCAAGGTAAGCGAGACGCAGATAGCCGCTGCTGCTGGCCGGCTGACTCAACGTGATCGGCAAATCGCCCTGGACTGCTACGAGCACCAAGTCCTCACGACCGAACAACTACACCGGCTGCACTTCACGAGTAACCGCGCGACGCTCTACCGACTCGACGCTCTCTACGAGATGCGCGTGCTCGATCGCTTCCGCCCGTACTGGCAACGTGGAGAAGGCAGTACGCCCTACCACTGGCTTCTCGATGAGACAGGCGCCTACATCGTCGCTGCTGAACAACGCATCGAGCGACGCGAACTACGCTGGCGCCACACGACGGCGCTCGGCATCGTCACATCCTCCACGCTGCGGCACCGCGTCGAAACCAACGAGTTCGTCACGCTCCTAGCCGAGCAGGCCGCCGCGCAGCAGGGAGCACTCGCACAGTGGTACGGCGAGCGCACGACACACCGCCTGCTCGACGGCATCGCCAAGCCCGACAGCTACGGCGCGGTCATCATGCCCGACCGCGCGCCGATTCACGTCCTGTTCGAGCTTGACCGCGGCACCGAGACGATCGAGCGCCTGTGCGAGAAGGGTGAACGCTATGCACAAGCGATCCCGCGCGGCGCGCTGCGAAACGCAAACCCGCTCGTGCTGCTTGCCGTCCCGAACGCCGCGCGCGCTCAGACCGCTGCTGCGGCGCTCGCCAGCACGGGCGCACCGATCGCTGTCGTCGTCTGGACTGCTGCTGAACGTGACACGTCACCTCTCACACTCACACTTGCGGCATGGAATCACGTTTATACATAAAAATGTGTGACATCTGGTTGAAACGAGGCAGGCACGGGTTATAATGTATAAACGTCAATAACAAAAAAGTGAGCCCGCGACGCGCTAACGTCCGGGCTCATGGACAACGAAAGGGTAAGTTTCGATGTCATCTACTACTGTAGCGCGCCGCCGATGGACCTTCTCGGACGCCGACCGCGCGGCATACCGTGAGACTAAGCGCGCTGAGGCGCGGGACGCGATCGAGCACGCGGCGCGCGCCCTGCTCACTTCCGAGGGCTGGCGCAAGTGGGCCGACACTCGCGCGACGTTCCACGAATACAGCGTGAACAACTGCATGTTGATCGCCATGCAATCGCCGGAGGCTACGCAAGTCGCGGGTTTCAAGGCGTGGCAGCAGCTCGGCCGCCAAGTCCGCAAGGGTGAGCACGCAATCAGGATCATGGCGCCTATGGTCGTCAAGCAGCGCGACGACAAAGGCCAGGAAACAGACGAGACGGTCACGCTGTTTCGCGCCGTCTCCGTGTTCGACATATCGCAGACCGACGGAGAGCCGCTGCCGGAGCCTCCCTGCGAGCCCGTCACTGGCGACTCGCACGCGCCCTACATCGCCAAGCTGGAGAGCTTCGCGCGCAGCATCGGCTACCGGGTCGAGTACCGGCCGCTAGAGCACGTCGGCGGGTTTTGCAGGGCATCCGAGAGCCTGATCTGCGTCTCGACCAACAACACGAGCGCGAACCGTCGAGTAAAAACGCTCATCCACGAGCTAGCGCACGCGGTCGGCGTCCCGACATACAAGGAGCACGGCCGCGCGGACGCAGAGGTCATCGTGGAGACAGCAGCGGTGATCGTCTGCCGGTCAATCGGGCTCGACACGTCCGGCGAGAGCATCCCCTACATCGCAGGCTGGGGAGAGGCGAACGACGTGGCAGCGATCCGACGTTATGCCGAGACGGTGGACACGATCACCCGCACGCTCGAAAGCGCGGTCGCGTGATGCCCGCCCCATTGGAGCGCGGCCGGCGCAAGTCGTCGTGCCGGCTGCGCAAGATCGAGTGCTCAGACTGTGGCTGCATCCTGTACGGGTCGGCCGCTGCGATCCGCACGGCAGGACTACCGGAGTGCGCCTGCGGCGGGACGTTCACGGTCCCGCTGCTGCGCGACCTTGAGGCCATCGACCCCGACGGTTTCGAGCAGCTTCTCGCCAGGCTCGACCGCAAATCGCACACTCAGGCGATGCGCGAGCTTGGGTACGTCGATGCGATCGAACGACGCGCACCACCACGACGCACACGACAACCGCAGTGCTCAAACGACGGTTGCAGCAAGTTTCGCGCGTATGGCGAGTGTTACTGCCCAACCTGCCTAGCCGAGTCCGCGCTGCCGTTCTAGGGCCGGTAGCTGGCTGGCGTCTCGGCGGGAGACACCAGCCAGCATGTTTTTCCCGTTTCCCTGTCCCGTTTCGTGGCGTCGGATGACCTTTCTGTGTTGCCCAGGTTGCCCGCCGGCTCCGTGAGCACTGACCGACAAATCCGCACACGCCACAAGCGAGGGACGGGCGAGCAGCGTCCGCCTGTCACTCATTCCTACGACCCTCAAGGTCGCTAACGCTTTCATCGCGCAGTACCATCGCCACAACCGACCCGTACCGGGCTGCATAAGCGTCGTCGGCGTCACCGATGGCGAGGAGCTTCGCGGCGTCGCGGTGATCGGACGCCCGATCGCCAGGGCGCTCGATGACGGCTGGACCGCAGAAGTGCGCCGCTGCTGCACGGACGGCGCCCCTAACGCCTGCTCCATGCTCTACCGGGCCGCGTGGCGCGCAGTGAAGGCGCTCGGGTATCGCAAGCTCATCACCTACACGCTGCCCGAGGAGGGCGGCGCATCGCTACGCGCGAGCGGCTTCACGCTCGTTGGCGAGGCAGGGGGCGGGACGTGGAATCGGCCCGGACGCCCGGCATCGGACACCCACCCTCTTGGCAAGAAGCTCCGTTGGGAGATGCCGATATGAGCAGGGCTCCGTGTCCCGTTCAGGCGTCGATGATGACCTTTCTGTAGTGCCAGGGTCGCCCGCCGGCACCGTGCGCGCTGACAAACCACCAGACACACCAATCCGTCGAGCGCGAGCCGGACGAGCTGATCGCTCGCGCACGCGACGAACACCAACCCGTCGCCGTATGGTGCTTGTTCAGCGGCGGCAACGACTCAACCGTGCTCGCACACCGCTGCCGCAACCACTACGACGCCCTCGCCTTCATCGACACCGGCACGGCCGTTCCCGGCGTCGCCGAGTTCGTCCACGACTTCGCCCGTTGGCTGGACAAGCCGCTGCGCGTCCTGCACGCGGGCGACGCCTACCGTCGAATGGTTCTCGGAGGCGACGTGCTGAGTGACGGCAGAGTGAAACCCGGCCTTGGCTTTCCCGGCCCCGCAATGCACGGGCGAGCATATGTAGTGCTCAAGGAACGCCAGATACAAACACTTTTGCGCGAAAGCAAGGCCGGACACTCACGCCGCGCCCGCGTACTGTTCCTTTCAGGTGTCCGGCGCGCGGAGAGTCAACGCCGCGCCAAATCCGAGCCGATTAGGCGCGTCAAGCGCTCGTCAGTGGTGTTCGTCAGTCCGCTTATTAACTGGACGGCCCCCCACATGGCGCGTTACCGGCAGACTCATCGGCTGCCCGAATCCGATGCCGCTGCCCTGCTGCACAGAAGCGGCGAGTGCAATTGCGGCGCGTTCGCGTCAGCCGAGCAAGAGCGCGCGATGCTCAAGGCCCTCTATCCCGAGTTCTTCGCCTCGATCGAAGCGCTAGAGGCAGAAGCCGAGGCAGCGAGCCTGCAATGGTGTCGGTGGGGCGGCTACGACCGCGCCGGAAACCGCGCTACGGAAGCGGCGAAACAGGCGCCCGGCCTGCTCTGCGAAGCCTGCGACGCTCGCCAGTCGGGAGTCTGCACGTCCGAGTTGAAAAGCGGGGCGGGATGTGATCTAGATGGATCGACCCCGAAGGCTTGAGACACGCATGATCCACCACCAGGTCCACTTCATCGCACCCGACGTTCATCGACGCCAAGCGAGCGAGTTGTGTCCCGTTCGAGGTTGTTTCGTGACCTTTCTGTTGTGCCAAGAGTCGCCCGCCGGCACCACGGCACTTGACCGACACGAGCACGAGCACAGAGTCCAAGACGCCCGCCGACACGAACGAGCGTTGGATCACAAAGCCACAGCTCGCCGAACACCTGCTTGTCACGCCACGCTGGATCGAGCTTCAACAGCACGTCGGACTCCCCTGTCTGCGTATGGGCGGCCTCGTCCGCTACCGCATATCGGAGGTCGAGGCATGGCTCCGTGAACGTACATGAACGAAAAGGGGACGGCTGATGCCACACAACCGAGGCACGCGCCATAGCCCCAAATGGGTCGGCTTCGCCGACTACAAGGGACGCAGGAAATGGGTTGGCACGCACGACAACATGGAGGATTACCACAAGGCGGAGACTCGATGCCTAGCGGAACTACGCGAGGAAGTCGATAACCCGTCCGGTGGGCGCCACGCCGCGCCGACCGTCCTTGAGTTCGCGGGCGCCACGATCCACGAGAACGGCCGGATCACGATGACGTGGCCGGATGGCGAGTCGTGCCAGAAGGCGACGGGGCGCCGCGATTCGTCCGTGCGGCGGTTGCGCGATGGGCTGCGACCGTTCATCCGCGAGTTTCACGACCGGCCGATCGACAGCTTCTCCCGTGACGAGGCGGTAACTTGGACGCGCCCGAAGGGCGCCAACATTCAGCAAGCAGTACGGCAGTTGTTCAACCACGCGCTCGACCGCGGCTTGATCGAGCGCAACCATTTCACCCGCCTTGGCGCGAGCAAGCGAAAGCGTCGAGTAGACCGACCCGACTTCGAGATAATCACTGACGAGCAATACGAGCGACTGCGGCGCGCCGCCCGCGAAAGCCGAGCCGACGACTACGGACTCATCCTTGAGGGTGCAACCCTCGGCGTGGGCGACGCAGCGATGCGTCCCGGCGAGGTGTTCGGGTTGCACCGCCCCGATATCCACTTCGGGGATAACCTGATCCACGTGCGCTGGCAACTTGACCTCGACACCGGCAAGATCACATGGCCCAAGGATGACGACGGCCGATGGGTCGTAATGAGCCCCCGCTTTCGCGCACATCTAGAAACGATGCCGCGTCGAGGAAAGACGATCGACCGTACCAAGGGCGAGATTGTGTTCCCCGCCACGCGCGGCGGCTACATGCTGCGCAGTACATGGTGCAACCTCTGGCACTCGGTACGTGCCGCGGCAGGGATGCCAGGCCAGGAGTTCTACGAGTTGAAGCACCGCGCGATTCAATGGATGGTCGATCCCGTTGAGGACGGCGGCCTCGGCCTCGACCCCGCGACGGTCGCAGAAATGATAGGCCACGACGACGGCGGCTACCTCATCGCCACCGTCTACACCAAGCTAGGCCGGCGCCGCGCACTCGCGCGTGCGCAGCGCGCTATGGACGACTACGAGCAGCGGAACGCGGCACCCGCAACGCCTCGCCGTCTGCACGTCGTCAAGTCCGCATAGGCGCAGCCCGACGACCCGCCCGACCGGGTTCGGGTCGCACAGACAGCTCGGCATCAGCGGGCGATTGCGCGTCCATCGCGCGCCTGTGTGCTCCAGCCCGGAAGTCGGCTGCACCCGGAGTCGGTCATGCTTTCGGGTGTGTTTGACGAGCATCTGAACCGCCAACATCGGCTGAGCTACTTCGTCCGTGGACCTGAGTGGGCGTTCGCTATCCCACAGGGGGACCTTGATGCGTTGGAGGAGGCGATGGGCCGGTGCGCGACGTTCTGGAACGGAGTCGGGAGCCTTCTCGTGCCAGTCACGCGCGACGGACGGACGCCGCGATGGGTTGACGCCCTACTGCGGGTGCGCCCGGTGGATGCCTGCTTTCTACATCAGGGACTTAGCGAAGCGGCACAGCAAGGAATGCGGGAGCGCATACCAGACGCCACACCCATTTGGGACGGCTTCGATGACCATGAGATTCACCCGTTGTACTTCGCGCCACCAGCGGTCCAGCATGGGGAATCAAAGCCACCCCTTGAGCTACCTCAGTTCCGCACCGCGAGCCTGCGCCGCACTGCCTTGGCGATCTGGGGGTTCATTCCTGACCCGGACTTGCCCCACTGGCACGAACGATATGAGGTGACCACTGCGGGCGGGGAGGCCGCCCACGGCGCACTGCTTCGCGGACAGGTCGAGGGAGCCGGGAACTCGCCGCTTCGGCTCGGCGCGCGGCACATGGGAACTGTCGCACGTGAGGGTCTATCGGAGTGGCCCTACATTTGGGTGCTCCCGACCGGTAGCTTCGACTCCCTCCTGAACTTCTGGAACTTCCGTGCTCGTCTGCTCTCACAAACGCGCAGCCGGGCTCAGGTGATCGGCCTCCCGCACGAGTCGCTTCACGCAGGGCAACTCGCGGCGCTCGCGGACTGGCTGCCACGGACTCCCGAATCTCACCATACGCCCGACGTGTTCATCAGTTGCCTCGGCAGGCTTCACGATGAGGTGCGGACAGCCCTCGCCAATGTGCCGCTCGTAGAGGAGACGGAGGCCGAGCGACGGTTCCAGTTCGGTCGAGGCGCCTCCCCGAACGAACCACCAACATTCGCCTTTTTGCCTCCATACGTCGGAGGCCACTTCATTCGAGGCACCCCGGCAGCAACGATCGTGTCCTTCAATAACGGCAAGTCATCGCTCGCGCTCCCGGCGCCACCCAGCTTCGATATACGCACATTTGCGCGAGTCAGGCTCGTATTTCGGAACCTACCTTTGCCACTGCCGGTGACGCCCTCGACAGCCCAGCTAGTGCATCCGAACGCCATTGCACGCGACGGAGTGCTGCTCCTGACCAACGCCCAGTCAGACGAGTGGAACTTCGATATCCGCCTTCCAACAGCCGGTCAGGCACTCCAAAACTGGGTGACCGATAAGGGCTTCGCGCTCACCCGCACACAGGACGGGCGTGACGCGGACGCACTGCTGCGCAGGCTTGGCGGACTTGACGCGCTCGATGTCCTCGCCGACCCCAAGCGGCTCTCACTTCTCCGAGCGCTCGCACCAAGCTCGCGTGTGAAGCTGGCCCAGCGTCTCATTGCCGAGGCAGAAAGAGCAGACAAACAGCTAGACGAGGCCACCGTTACTGAATGGCTCGCCGACCTTGGCCTCTTTCTGGAGATCGAGGCACGCACCGCCGATGACATCGCTAGCAGGATGGGTGCGGGTACCAGCAAGCATGAGGTGTTCAACCTACTTGCGCCGCTTGTCGAGGCAGGGTTTGTTCGTCGCTCGAAGCTCATGCGCTGCCCGCAGTGTCGGTTCCGCTCAATGCTCGACCTCCGCGAGCTTGACGAGACGGTGCGCTGTAGAGCGTGCGGGGAGTCTCTTACGCTCCCGGTCGTAGATGAGTCCGGCAACCGCGAGCCGGCCAACCTCTATCGACTAGACGGCCTCACGGCGCGCGTCATGGATCAAGACATCCTTCCGGTCCTATTGACGCTCCGAGCTGTACGTCCCGCGCCCCAGCAAGCTGACCAGTTCTTTGCTTGGCCGGGAGTCGAACTCGCCAAGAGCAACGGCAATCCGGTCGATATCGACCTTCTCGTGTCCAACGGAACAACCGTCTGGTGCTACGAGGTCAAGAACAACGCCACGGGACTAAAGAGCACTCAGCTTCGACGCCTGATCGACCTTGCATCAGAAATCGACGCTCGCCCAGGCATTGCGGCTCTCGAAGGCGAGTTCAGCCAAGAGCTATCGCAAAAAGTCGCGGAAGCAAACGGACGAGTGCTCACTGCAAATGACTTGCTGACCTAATCGCCCAGCCTGTCGTTAGCCGTGGGCCACACGGCCATCTGCTTAGGACACGCGCGTCAGTCCCGCCGATACTCGTCGGGCATCGGGACGATCGGAAGGCCCTCGCTCTCGCCGCGGAGCGCCATCCCTGTATCGGCGGTGGCGATCGTCACGGCTTTGCCCGAGAGGCGGTGCAACTCGTGTGCAGTTTCAAGTATCTCGGTGTCGGCGTCGCTGGGGCGCGACCTCGGGCCAGGTTCGATGTAGACCTCGATCGTCGTGCTGTCTCGCACGGCCTCGGGCGAGCCGCTGTCGCCGACGAAGCTACGGAGCTTTGGCAGTAGCTCGCGGGCTTTCCGGCGAACCTTCTCGCTCTCCGTGTACTTCTTGGCGTCTAGCTCCTCGATCACCCTCAGAGGCAACACTAGGCGTACCGTGGCCTCACCAACGACCGCAGGCCAGTCAATGCTATCCGGTAGCTGGTAGTGAAGGAGCGCGTTCGTATCTACGACAGTGATATGGCCGGGCGCGGCAAGGGCACGATCGCGGCGCCGTGATAGGTCGTCGCGTAGGCGTTCGAGGTTGCCTGTCTGCCAGCGTATCTCGGAGTCGATCAGCGGGATTGGGCGCGGGCTGGTGGGAATCAGCTGGCGGATTTCCCAATAGGCGGTCGTTTCGAGCATCGCCAGAATGTCCGTGTCGTCGGTGGAGTTCGAGAGTTGCCCTTCCGTCGCCTCGACCCACGCGAGATAGTTGTCACGGCGGCGGGTCATGTAATCCGCTTGCGCCGCTGGCGTCATGCCCGCGCGGCTAACTTCGCCGCCCAGGTTATTGGCGGCGTTTACACGCTCCGTCAGCGACTCAATCGCCCTCGCGGAATCTGCGCCGTGCTTGAGATAGAACCGTCGTGGACTCAAGAGCGAGCGCTAGCGCCGACGCCTCAACCGCGGCGGCGAACCGACACATTCAAAGCCATAGTGGACGTACTGGCGCTCATAGCGAGTGGCGCAATACTCGCCAGGGCCGAGACACTTCTGCTTGCCGCCGATCACGGCGGCAACATCGCGGCTACAGGTCTTTGCGGCAGTCGCCGAGGCCCGAGCCGAAGCAACGGGAGGCGCCGCTACGGCAACGGCTAGCACGACCAAGATTGCTCGCAAGTCCATCGCTACCGAAAGCGTACCGCTGAGGGGGCCTGCGCATTCCAGAAGATGCCCGTTGTACGCCCACCGGGATCACGAATGACCAGGGAAGGCGACGACACGCAAGACTAGGATCGCCGGTGTGAGTGCTGGCCCTGCGGGACGCAAAGCGCATTGGGAAGCTCTACGCGCAGTCGTGCTCACGGCCGAACCGACGTGCTGTGTCTGCGATGAAGCGCCGGCCACGCAGGTCGATCACATTCGGCCGCAGTTCAAGGGCGGCTCGGATGAGCGCTCGAACCTCCAGACGCTTTGCGTCCCATGCCACCAAGCGAAGTCGGCGCGAGAGCAGGCCGCCGAATGGGCGCGCTTGCGACATCTCCCGATGCTGACCGACCGCGACCTTGCACGCCGAACAGTTTGGCGATCCGCTGCTTGGGCGCTGATCGACGTTGAGCACCGATGCGACCGCTGCACCGACACGGCGCTCGCCGTCTGCCGCAGGCCCCTCCAAGCGTCCTTGCAGCGCGAGCTGATCGACGCACGCGACCAGGGGATGCTTGAGCGCGTGCTGCGCATCCGCGCCGAGACACGAGCCTGGGCTGTCCGGTGCCCTGCCCACCTGCCGCGCGCAGTACCCCCGACGTGGACGTGGGAGCACCTGGTTCACGAAGCTCTAACCGACCGCTGGCAGTCAAAAAACGACATCAGGTGGGCGCTCGCCGTCCGTGACCCCTGGCTCATGCGCTCCGGTGCCGAGAGGACGGTCGTGCAGGCAGCTTTCGCCCATCAACTCAATGCGACCGTCGCGTACCTCGCCACAGATGGACGTGCCGAAGCTGGGCCGCGCGTAGCACCCGGCAAGCGTCACATATCCCCCTACAGGTGGCGCCTGCCCTAGCCCGAGGCCCTGCAACGGATTTGCAACGGATTCCACCCCCGCTGCAACGGATATGCAACGGATATGCCGGCGAAAGCCCGCGAACACGGGCGAAACGGCCGACGCCGATCCCCCGTGTTTTCGGGGGTTTTCGCCCGTGTTTGCTGGATTTCGCAAAACACTAACCAATCGGGGCGCCGAGATTCGAACTCGGGACCTCACCGACCCAAACGGTGCGCGCTACCAGGCTGCGCCACGCCCCGACGCAATGACCGAGTCTACCGCCACGCGACGTGCACCACTGGACACATCCGTGCAGCAGGACCGCTAGACAGCGCACCCTACGCGGCGTTGTCCCGGCCGCGACATAGCGCCGGCAGCCCCCACTGCTACCCTCCGCCCCGCCCCATGGCCGACGTGCAACCCCTGCGAGCCCTCCACTACGACCCGGCGGTCGTCGGCGCCCTCTCGAACATGGTGGCGCCACCGTACGACGTGATCGACGCAACCCAGCGCGCGGCGCTGCTGGCTCGCTCCCCCTTCAACGTCGTCGCGGTGGACCTCCCCCAGCCCACCCCGGACACCCCCGACCAGTACAGGGCCGCGGGCGATCTGTTCGAGAGCTGGCAGCTGCAGGGAGCCGTCACCCGCGACGCGGAGCCGGCGGTGTGGGCGCACACCCAGGACTACAAGGGCCCGGACGGCGTGCCGCGCACCCGCCGCGGCTTCTTCTGCAGGGTCCGCATCGAGGACTACGGCGCGGGCCGCGTGCGCCCGCACGAGCGCACACATCCGGGCCCAAAGGAGGACCGCCTGCGCCTGACCCGCGCGACGCGCGCGAACGTTTCGCCGATCTTCTCCCTGTACTCGGACCCCGCGGACGCGGCGTGGCGGGCGCTGTCGCCGACGACCGACCAGCAGCCGCCGTGGGCGGACGTGACGGACGCGGACGGCACGGTGCACCGCCTGTGGCGCGTGGCGGACCCGGAGGCGATCGCGGCGGTGCAGGCTGCGACACGCGACGCGGAGCTGCTGATCGCGGACGGCCACCACCGCTACGAGACGATGCAGGCGTACGCGCAGGAGGTGGGCGGCGACGGCGAGCACCGCTACATCCTCATGTGCCTGGTCGCGCTGGAGGACCCGGGGCTGACGGTGTTCCCGACGCACCGCCTGATCGGCGGCCTCGACGACGCGCAGCGCGAGGGTCTCGACCAGGCGCTGGAGCGCGACTTCGAGATCGTGGAGGTCACGCCGGAGGAGATCGCGCCGCCCGACGGCGAGGGTCCGCTGCAGATGGGCTTCTTCGACGGCCGCACCGGTCGCGCGCTGCGCCTGACGATCAAGGACCAGGCGATCGCCGACGCGGCGCTGCCGGGACGCTCCGAGGCATACCGCCACCTCGACACCGGCGTATTGGAGACATTGATCCTCAAGAACGCGCTCGGCTACAGCGACGAGGACATCGCGCACTTCAACGGCCTGTTCTACGCGCGCGACACGGCGGAGGCGCTTGAGATGGTGCGCTCGGGCGACTACGACGCGGCGTTTGTGATGCGCCCGACGCCCGTCGGGCAGGTGCGCGACGTGGCGGCGGCGGGCGAGAACATGCCGCCGAAGTCCACCTACTTCTTCCCCAAGCTGCTCACCGGGCTGCTGTTCAACCCGCTTGTGTAGAGGGGCCTCGGGGATATCATGGAAACCAGCGACAGCAGCAGCCGATCGAGGGGATCGAGATGACTCAGACGCCAGGGCTCACACGGATGAAGGCCACAGCGCGGCGCGATGGCGCGACGTTCAGGCACACGGTTCAGGTTCGCGACCACCAGATGACGGTGGACGAGCCGCTGGACGCGGGCGGCGATGACTCAGGGCCGGATCCGCAGGAGCTGCTGGCGGTGAGCCTGGCGACGTGCACGGCGATCACGATGGAGATGTACGCGGCGCGCAAGGGCTGGGACATCGGCCACGTGGAGGTGGACGTGGAGTACAGCCCCGCGGACCGCGGCTGCCCGACCAAGTTCCAGACCGTGATCCGCATGCCGGACAACCTTCCCGAGGAGCAGGTTGAACGGCTGCGCGTGATCGCCGCCAAGTGCCCCGTGCACCGCGCGCTGGACGGCGAGGTCATGTTCCAGGAGCGCGTTGAGCGCGTCCACCTGGCCGCCTGACGCCTCCTCCGCGAGCCTCGCTCAGCCGCAGGCCGGCGAGCCGGTTGCGGCGGCGGTGCTGGTGCCGTTGTTCGTAGCCGGCGATACGCGCACCCCACACGTGGTGCTGACGCGGCGCCGCGCCGACCTCCGCCGCCACGCCGGTGAGATCTCGTTCCCCGGCGGCCGCAGGGACGCCGAGGACACCGACCTGACGGCCACGGCGCTGCGCGAGGCCGAAGAGGAGATCGGCCTGATGCGCGCGCAGGTCGACCTGCTGGGCCCACTGCCCGAGACCTCGACGTTCGCGACCAACTACGTGATCCACCCGTTCGTCGGCGTGATCCCGGAGGGCATCGCATGGCGGCTCTCGGCGCGCGAGGTGGACGCGGTGCTGGAGCTGCCGCTGGAGGCGGTTCGCGCCGCCAGGACGACCACCCGGATCGAACGCCGAGGCATCGAGTTCGAGACCGACGCCTACGTGCTCGATGGCCACGTCATCTGGGGCGCCACCGCCCGCATCATCGAGCACCTGCTGGAGCGCCTGCAAGGCCCGGGCCCCGCCGGCCAGCTCTCGCTGGCCTAGCGGGGGCGCCGGAAACGATCAGCTCGGCTGTGGAACCAGCCGGATGTAAGGCCGCGGTTCCTCCCACCCGTCCGGGTAGATCTCCTTGGCCTGGTCGTTGGAGACGGAGCCGGCGATGATCACCTTTTCGCCGCGCTTCCAGTTGACGGGCGTGGCGACCCTGTGGTCGGCGGTGAGCTGCAGCGAGTCGATCACGCGCAGCACCTCGTCGAAGTTGCGCCCGGTGGTCATCGGGTAGACGAGGATCAGCTTGACCTTCTTGTCGGGCCCGACCACGAACACGTTGCGCACCGTCTGGTTGTCGGCGGGCGTGCGCTGGGTGGGGTCGCCGGAGGTGCTGGCGGGCAGCATGCCGTAGAGCTTGGACACGTTGAAGTCGCTGTCGCTGATGATCGGGTAGTTGGGGGCCACGCCCTGCGTGTCCTCGATGTCCTTGGCCCACTTCTCGTGGTTGTCGAGCGCGTCGACGGACAGGCCGATGATCTTCACGTTGCGCGCGTCGAACTCGGGCTTGGCCTTGGCCATGTAACCGAGCTCAGTGGTGCACACCGGGGTGAAGTCCTTGGGGTGCGAGAACAGCACCGCCCAGGAGTCGCCGATCCAGTCGTGGAATTTGATGCGTCCCTCGGTGGTGTCGGCCTCGAAGTCGGGTGCTACGTCGCCAAGTTGCAGCGTCATCGGTGAAACCGCCCTTCTCTAGTAATCCTGATCGGCTTTTGGGGATTACCGCTCAATATAGCGCTCCGGAGCGTACGAGCCCGGCCCGCGCCAGAGCGCACGAGCCCGGTCGTCGGCTGCTCGCGAGGCTGCGTTCGCGGCTGGCGCTCAGGTGCCTGGAGTCCAGCCCGAGAGCGAGGACCAGACGTCCTCATGCGTCGTCGCGTCGGGGCCAGCGGGAGCGCCGCCCACCCGCGGCCACATGCCCCCGACGACGATCGCCACTGAGCCGGCCAGCGCGAGCCACGCGCCCTCGCGCAGCGACAGCGACACGGCCCGTTCGAACGTTTCCGGCCGCTCGACCATCCTGAACAGCACGAACGCTGCGGCAACTGTGCCGAGCAGTGCGGCGGAGCCGCCGGCGCCACCGGGCGTCGAGGGGCCGGAGCGGGCCAGCGGCGGCAGCACGTCGAGCAGCGCGAGCCCGGCGATCACGAGCAGCAGGATGCTCATGTACTTGAACGCCTGGTGCGCGGTCAGGGCGCCGACCTGCTGCCCTGCGAGTCCCGCGAGACTCGAGTCCAGGCCGCTGGCGGATGCCTGCAGCTTGGCGTTGCCGAACTCGGAGATCACCTGCTGGCTGGCCTGCTGAGCGGCGGCGATGCCGGACTCGGTGAAGCTGACGCCGTACCAGGGCAGGAACACCGAGACGGCGAGCACGATCGCTCCGACGGCGGCGACCACCAGACCAACACGTGAGCGTTCGTTGCCCATGACCAGACAGTCATCGGCCAGACGGCGCGCGGGCTTGACCTCTATGGCGGCTCAGGCGCCGAGCAGCGACGCGACCGCGCCGCGCGCATCGGCAAGCCAGCCCTCGGCGTCGCCAGGCTGGGCAGCGAGGAACGCGACTGGTATCGAATTGCGCGCGGCCAGCTCCCGCACGACCCGTTCGCCACCGGCCACAAGATCCGCCGCCGCGCCCGATCCCCGCCCCTCGTACAAGACCCCGCGCACGGTCGTGTCGATGGCCTGCGTCATGAAGTACTCCAGGCGCGACCCGTGCAGCGCGGCGAGCTCTTCGGGCGAGCCGCTGGCGGTGGCGAGCAGCCAGCACAGGACGGTGACGTTCTCGAGCGAGCCGCGCAGCGTCGCGAGCCGGTCGGGCGTTCCGATCCAGCACTCGGCGCCGGCGGCCTCGATCGCGGCGCGCCCGGCCTCGCTGCGCGTGGTGATGCGCACCGCGTGCCCCTCCTCCGCGAGCGCCTCGGCCAGGCGCCGGCCCCGGCAGCCTCCAGCCACGATCAGTACCCGCGCCACGGCGCGCAGCGTAGCCACCGCTGCGCTCGAATAGCATCCACCCCGTGAGCGACGATGTCGTGACTATGGAGAAGATCGTGGCGCTGTGCAAGCGCCGCGGCTTCGTGTTCCCCTCCTCGGAGATCTACGGCGGGGTGGGCTCGACGTACGACTTCGGCCACTACGGCGTGCTGCTGAAGACGAACGTGAAGAACGAGTGGTGGCGCGCGATGCTGCAGGAGCGCGACGACATCGTGGCGATCGACTCGGCGATCCTGCAGCACCCGCGGGTGTGGGAGGCTTCGGGCCACCTGGCGGGCTTCACGGATCCGCTGGTGGACTGCAAGACGTGCGGCCAGCGCTTCCGCGCGGACCACCTGCAGGAGCTGGCGTGCGGGCGCAAACCGTCGAAGCACCCGGGCGAGACGGATGAGTGCGACCTGACGCAGGCGCGCGACTTCAACCTGATGTTCGAAACGACGATCGGTCCGGTGAAGGAGTCGGGCGCGACGGCGTACCTGCGCCCGGAGACGGCGCAGGGCATCTTCATCAACTTCAAGAACGTGCTGCAGTTCTCGCGCAAGAAACCGCCGTTCGGGATCGCGCAGGTGGGCAAGTCGTTCCGCAACGAGATCACGCCGGGCAACTTCATCTTCCGCACGCGCGAGTTCGAGCAGATGGAGATGGAGTTCTTCGTGCCGCCGGCCGAGGCGCAGAGGTGGTTTGAGCACTGGCTGGCCGAGCGCGAGCGCTGGTACGTGGATCTGGGCATCCGCCCCGACCACCTGCGCCTGCGCGCGCACGACCAGGACGAGCTGTCGCACTACTCCTCGGGCACGAGCGACGTCGAATACCTTTTCCCGTCCACCGTCTCCGACGGCGGAGCCCGCTGGTCCGAGCTGGAGGGCATCGCCAACCGCGGCGACTTCGACCTGACCCAGCACGCGAAGTTCTCGGGCGAGAAGCTCGAGTACTTCGACCAGGGGACGGGGGAACGCTACGTGCCGCATGTGATCGAGCCGGCGGCGGGCGCGGACCGCGCGACGCTGGCGTTCCTGGTGGACGCGTACGACGAGGAAGTGGTGGAGCGCGAGGGCACGGGCGCGGGCGAGGTGCGCACTGTCCTGCGGCTGCACCCGCGCCTGGCGCCGGTGAAGGCGGCGGTGCTGCCGCTGGTGAGCAAGGACGGCCAGCCGGAGCTGGCGCGCGAGGTGCACGACGCGCTGCGCGGCCGCGTGCAGTCCGAGTACGACGCGGGCGGCGCGATCGGCAAGCGCTACCGCCGCCAGGACGAGATCGGTACGCCGTTGTGCATTACGATCGACCATATGAGTCTTGAGGACCGCACTGTCACAGTGCGCGACCGCGATTCGCTGGCGCAGGAGCGCCTGCCGATCGACGGCCTGGCCGACGAGATCGCAAGGCGCATAGACGCGCCATGGAAGACGCCAAAGGCGCCGACCGTATAGCAATGGTTATACGGCGGGCGCGAGCGAACATACACATCGACCCCGCGCTCGAGATCCCCGCGACCGACCACACACCCGAAACCCGCACGACCGGATAGGAGCAGGATGGACTTCGACCTGAGCGACGAGCAGCGCCTGATCAAGGACACGGCGCGCGAGTTCGCCGACAAGGAGATCGTGGTGCAGTCGCGCGAAAACGCGCGCAACCACCACTTCGACCTGGAGATGGTGAAGAAGATCGCCAACCAGGGCTACCTGGGCGCGATCGTCCCCGAGCAGTACGGCGGCGCGGGCTTGGACTACCTGTCATACGGCCTCGTGGTGGAGGAGATCGGGCGCGCGGACTCCTCGATCAGGACGGTCGTGTCGGTGCAGACGTCGCTGGTGTGCTCGGGGATCCTGAAGTTCGGCACGGAGGAGCAGAAGCAGAAGTACCTGCCGAAGCTGTGCTCGGGGGAGTGGCTGGGCTGCTTCGGCCTGACGGAGCCGGACACGGGCTCGGACGCGGCGAACCAGAAGACGCGCGCGAAGAAGACGGACTCGGGCTGGGTGATCAACGGCGCGAAGATGTGGATCTCGATGGCGAGCTACGCGAAGTTGGCGCTGATCTTCGCGCAGACGGACCCGGCGCTGGGCTACAAGGGCATCGCGTGCTTCATGGTGGACACGGACCATCCTGGCTTCACGACGCAGACGATCGAGCACAAGATGGGCCTGCACGGATCGGACACGGCGTCGATCTCGCTGGAAGACGTGGAGGTGTCCGACGAGCAGCTGCTGGGCAACGTCGGCGACGGCTTCAAAATCGCCCTTTCCAACCTGGAGTCGGGGCGCTACTCGGTGGCGTGCGGCGCGGTGGGTATCTGCCAGGGCTGCGTGGAGGAGTCGGTGAAGTACGCGAAGGAGCGCGAGCAGTTCGGCAAACCGATCGCGAGCTTCCAACTGGTGCAGGCGATGATCGCGGAAATGGTGCTGAAAACGGACGCGTCGCGGATGCTGGCGTGGCGCGCGGGCTTCCTGAAGGACAAGGGCCGCCCGAACAGCCTGGAGACGTCGATCGCGAAGCTGCACGCGACGGAGGCGTCGCTCGAATGCGCGAACCTGGCGATCCAGGTGCACGGCGGCGCGGGCTACGTGGACGACCACCCGGTCGAGCGCTACTTCCGCGATGCGCGCGTGACGACGATCTACGAGGGCACCTCGCAGATCCAGCAGATGCTGATCGGTCGCGCGATGACCGGCGTCAACGCGCTCGTGCCCTCCTAAGCGCCCGCTCGGGGAGCGATTCGCATGTCAGAGCACACGCAACTGCACGAGGATGAGAGGGCCGGCTCCGCCGGCGGGGGCCGCGCGGCGGCCGTCATCGGCGTGCTGGGGGCCGGCACGATGGGCTCCGGCATCGCGCAGCTTGCGGCGCGCTCGGGCGCGCGCACGCTGCTGTTCGACCCGGTCGCGGAGGCGCTCGAGAAGGGCGCGCAGGGCGCGCGCGACGGCCTGGCGAAGGAAGCGGCGAAGGGCAGGTTGAGCGAGGAGCAGGCGGCGCAGGCGGCGGCGAGCCTGGAGCCGGTGGGCGAGATGGCGGCGCTGGCGGACTGCGAGCTGGTGATCGAGGCGGCGCCGGAGCGCCTGGAGCTCAAGCACGAGCTGTACGCGAAGCTGTCTGAGATCGTGAGCGAGCGCTGCGTGCTGGCGACGAACACCTCGTCGCTCCTGGTGACGGCGATCGCAACGGGCGCGAGCCACCCGGAGCGCGTGGTGGGGATGCACTTCTTCAACCCGGCGCCGCTGATGCGCCTGCTGGAGGTGATCGCAGGCGTGGAGTCCTCCGAGGAGGCGATGGCGACGGCGCTTGCGACGGGCGAGGCGATGGGCAAGACGGTGATCGTGGCGAAGGACGGGCCGGGCTTCATCGTCAACCGCTGCAACCGCCCGTTCGGCCTGGAGGCGCTGCGCCTGCTGCAGGAGCAGATCGCGGACGTGGCGACGATCGACCGCATCTGCCGCATGGAGGGCGGCTTTCGCATGGGCCCGTTCGAGCTGATGGACCTGGTTGGCGTGGACACGGGCTTTGAGATCTCCAAGAGCTTCTACGAGCAGAGTTTCGGCGAGCCGCGCTGGCGGCCGTCGATGATCGCGGCGCGCTACGTGGCGGCGGGCCGCTACGGGCGCAAGAGCGGTAGCGGCTACTACGAGTACGGCGGCGATGGCAAGCATCGCCCGGAGGATCCTGCCTCGCCGCCGGACGCGGCGCCGGCGGAGGGCGAAGGCGTTGTGGTGATCGCGGGCGAGGGCGTGCTGGCGGACGAACTACGCGAGGCCGCGGGCGCGGCGGGCTACGAGGTGCGCTCGCCGCACACGCCGACGGGCGGCGTGCTGCCGGCGCTGGTGCTGGAGTGCGACGCCGTTCCGGAGCGCGAGCGCAGCTCGGGCATGGCGCCGGATGGCCGCCCGGAGCGCCGCGGCGCGGGCAACCCGCCGCAGGGCGGCGCGCACGTGGTGCTGTGCGCGCGCGGGTCGCTGTCGGCGCTCGACCCGGAGGGCAGCGCGGTGGGCTTTCACGCGCTGCCGCCGCTGCGCGATTCGCGGATGGTGGAGCTGACGCGCAGCGAGACCTCCTCGCCGGTGGCGGCGGCGCGCGCGGAGCGCTTCTTCGCGGCGCTGGGCATGCACGTGGCGTGGGTGGGCGACGCGCCGGGGCTGGTGCTGGGCAGGATCGTGTGCCAGGTGATCAACGAGTCGGCGTTCGCGCTGGGCGAGGGCGTGGGCGGCGCGCGCGACATCGACACGGGCATGGTGCTGGGCCTCAGCCACCCGCGCGGCCCGCTGGAGTGGGCGGACGCGATCGGGCTGGACCACGTGCTGGGGGTGCTGAATGCGCTGTGCGAGGAGTACCGCGAAGAGCGCTATCGCCCGGCGCCGGTGCTGCGGCGGCTGGCGAGCGCGGGGCGGCTTGGAAGCGCGGAGGGCGCGGGGTTCTTCGAGTACGAGGAGTGACCGCGTCTCACGTCTGCGGGACGTGCCACGTTCTACGAGCGTGAGCGACACCGTCACCACCAACATTCGCAGCGGCCCCCGCGCCAAGGGCGCCGCGTGCGGCCTGCCCCCGTTCCAGCGCTTCCTGGACGCGCACCGCGACGTGGTGTGGCGCTTCCTGGTGTCCTCCGTTGGACCGGTCGAGGCGGAGGACTGCTTCCAGGAGACGTTCATCGCGGCGCTGCGCGCGTACCCGCGCCTGCGCACGGACTCCAACCTGCGGGCGTGGGTGCTGACGATCGCGCACCGCAAGTCGCTGGACGCGCACCGCGCGCGCGGGCGCAGGGCGCTGCCGGTGGAGGACGTGGCGGCGGTGGACAGCCGCGAGGCCGCCTCGCCGCAGGCGCGCGACGAGACGCTGTGGAGCGCCGTGGACGGCCTGCCGGACCGGCAACGCTCGGCGGTGGTGCTGCGCTATGTGGCCGATCTCCCGCACCGCGACATCGCGGCGGCGATCGGCTGCTCGGAGGAGGCGGCGCGCCGCTCGCTGCACGAGGGCCTGACGAAGCTGAGAGAGGCGGTGAGCGCATGAGCGCGAACTCGAGTGGCGACCTGAGTGTGGTCGAGGAGGCGCTACGCCGGGGCGCGGACGACGGCAACGCAGCAGCGGCAGCGGCGCGGGTGAGCGCGCGCATCTCGGCGGAGGGCCTCGCGGACGTGACGTACGCGCCCGTAGACTCGCCGTTTGGCACGCTGCTGGCGGCGACCACGAGCCAAGGCCTGGTGCGCCTTGCGTTCCCCGAGGAGGACGTGGACGCGGTGCTGGAGGGTCTGGCGCGGCGCATCTCGCCGCGGATCGTGGAGTCGGCGGCGCCGCTGGAGCCGATGCGGCGGGAGCTGGACGAGTACTTCAGCGGCGCGCGCCGCGAGTTCGAGATGCCGCTCGACTGGACGCTGATCAGCCCGTTCGGGCAGCGCGTGCTGAGGATCACGTGGGACATCCCGTATGGCGGCGTGCTGACCTACGCGGAGGTGGCGTCGGACGCGGGCAGCCCGCGCGGCTCGCGCGCGGCGGGCAACGCGCTTGGCTCGAACCCGATCCCGATCGTGATCCCGTGCCATCGCGTGCTGCGCACGGGCGGCGCGCTGGGCGGCTACGGCGGCGGCCTGGAGCGCAAGCGCTGGCTGCTGGAGCTGGAGGGCGCGCTCAGCAAACGCCTGCCCGGCTAAAGGCAGGACCGGCCGTGTGCCGAATCAGTGCAGTATGAGCGCGCCCGACGGAGCAGCGAGCGTCAGCGACGCGGTGCCGCGCCGCTTTGCTGCGGGCAACGCGCTGCGCGCGATCGCGGCGATGTCGGTGCTGGTGTTCCACGCGGCGATCGCGACGCTGCTGTGGAACAACGCGAAGGCGGTCACGGGCGAAGGCACGCCGACCCAGTTCAAGCCGATCTTCGGGCCGCTGGCGGCGGAGTTCGTGAACATGCGCTCGGGCATCTACATCTTCTTCGCGCTGTCCGGCTATCTGCTGACGCGCACGTTCCTGGCGGCGTACCTGCTGGGCACGCCGTACCCGTCGATCGCGCGCTACGCGCGCAACCGCGCGCTGCGGATCATCCCCGCGTTCTGGGTGGTGACGACGGTGTACGCGGTGTGGGACCGCTTCGAAGGCGGCGCGGAAGGGCTCGCGACGGTGTACCTGTTCGTGCAGAACTACCACCCGACGCCGGCGATCAACGTGATGGGCCAGGCGTGGACGCTGGATCTGGAGGTGGCGTTCTACATCGTGATCCCGCTCGCGTCGCTGCTGTCGATGTGGGCTGGCCGCCGGCTGCGCACGACGCCAGGGCAGCGCCTGGCGATCGTGCTGGCGGTGCTGGCGGCGGCGTACGCGCTGAGCCTGCAGTTCAAGCACGACATCGGCAACCCGATCACGCTCACGTACAACATCGCGGACTACCTGTTCGCGTTCATCCCGGGGGTGGCGCTGGCGGCGATCGAGCCGTTCGCGGCGCCGCGTCTGCGCAGCTCCAGCTCGGGACGCGTGTGGTCGTGGGCGCTGCTGGCCCTGTGCGTGGTGCTGCTCGGCGTGTTCATCTCGCTGCCCGTCAGCGACTACGGCCTGCGCCTGATCTTCGTGACGCTCGGCTGCGGCGCGATGCTGGCGGCGCCGCTGACGCTGCAATGGGGCACGAGCGGCTGCTGGCGGGTGCTGGACAACCGCGTTATGAACTGGCTGGGCGAGCGCTCCTACGGCATCTACCTGATCCACCTGGGCCTGATGACGCACGTGCTGGCGCGCGTGGGACACGGCCATGGCGTCAAGACGACGTTCGCGCTGATGCTCGTCGGCGTGACGGTGGCGACGCTCGTGGGTGCGGACCTGCTGTGGCGCTTCGTGGAGCACCCGGCGCTGCAGCGGCGCCTGCCGTGGCGCCAGGCGGAGTTCGGCCGCGCCGCAGCGGCGACGGGCGCCGGCAAGTCCTGACCACCGCAGCCTCGCCAGCGGCCACGCCCTGGCCGCGCGCTGTGCTCGTTGCCCTGCGCCTACTGCTCGGCGGCCGCGGGCGCCCACTGCGCTTCGGCGGGGTCGCCGAGCGGCATCCCCACCGGCACGGGGATGCCGGGCGTGTCGCGCAGATACCACTCGGCGTCGAGCGCAGCCTGGCAGCCGGAGCCGGCGGCGGTGATCGCCTGGCGGTAGGTGTGGTCGACGAGGTCGCCCGCGGCGAACACGCCGGGGAGCTTCGTGCGCGTGGAGCGGCCCTCGGTGACGACGTAGCCGTTCTCGTCGACGTCCACCTGCCCGCGCACGAGCTCAGACTGCGGCTCGTGGCCGATCGCGATGAACACGCCGGACACAAGCAGCTCGCGCTCTTCGCCGGTCTCGGTGTTCGTGAGCGTGGCGTGGCCGAGCGCGCCGTTCTCGCCGGCGACGAGCTCCTTGACGGTGTAGGGGGTGAAGAACTCGATGTTGGACTGCGCACGCGCGCGCTCGAGCATGATCTTGGAGGCGCGGAA
This sequence comes from Solirubrobacteraceae bacterium, assembly GCA_035483595.1. GTDB lineage: Bacteria > Actinomycetota > Thermoleophilia > Solirubrobacterales > Solirubrobacteraceae > Palsa-744. The sequence goes on along the minus strand of DATHPU010000006.1, from coordinate 192,684 downwards.
CTCGTCGCGGCGGTGCACGATCGCGACCCTGGACGCGAACTTGGACAGGAAGATGGCCTCCTCCATGGCGGAGTCGCCACCGCCGACGATGACCGTGGCGGCGTCGCGGAAGAACGCGGCGTCGCACGTGGCGCAGTAGCTGACGCCGCGCCCGGAGAGCTCCTCCTCGCCGACGACGCCGAGCTTCTTGTGCTCGGCGCCCATCGCCAGTACGACGGTGCGCGCGCGATGCTCGGTGTCTCCCACCCACACGCGATGCACGCCGGGGTGGGCGGGATCTGATTCCCGCGAGAGCTCGACGCGGTCGGCCTGGTCGGTGATGAGGCGCGCGCCGAAACGCTCGGCCTGGTCGCGGAACTTCTGCATCATCTCCGGGCCCATGATCCCGTCGGGGAAGCCCGGGTAGTTCTCGACGTCGGTCGTCTGCTGGAGCAGGCCGCCCCAGGCGAACCCCTCGATCACGAGCGGATTCAAATTCGCGCGCGCCGTGTACAGCGCGGCGGTGTAGCCGGCGGGCCCGCTGCCGACGATGATCACGTTCTCCACCTTCGATGACGATGCGACGTCGCTCATCTGATCTCCTGGTCGCTTTCCCACGCGTCCCCTGAGGGCCCGCTTTACTTTGTAAAGTATAGCGCCTGCGAGGCCGCCGGGGAGGGCGGTAGAGCGCTCTGCTCGCCGCGCCAGCGCGCGACCGTGCGCCGCAGCTGGAAGTAGGCGATCACCCCGGGCACCGTGGGCAGCCAGAAGGAGATCCCGCGGTAGGAGAGCACGGCGAGCAGCGACAGGTGGAAGTCGACGCCGAACGCGGCGAACGCGCCGATCATGGCGCCCTCGACGCCGCCGAGGCCGCCGGGGAGCGGCAGCAGGTTGCCGAGCGTGCCCACGAAGTACGCCATCCAGATGACGGTGAACGGCGGCGGCGAGCCGAACGCGTGGAACATCGCCCACAGCACCGCGATGTCGAAGCCCCACCACGCGGGCGCGCCGAGAAGACCGGGGTCGCGGGAGCGGATCAGCGTGATCGCGGTGCGCACGCCGCTGGCCGCAAGCGCGGGCGCGGCGACCGCGCGGGCGATCCAGTGCGCGAAGCGGCCCGAGCCCGAAGCCCAACGGTCCAGCCGCCGCTCCAGGTCGCCCGGCAGCAGCGCCATGGCGCCGGCTGCGGCGAACAGGATCACGGCGACGATCGCGGGCACGATCGTGATCGCGAACGAGCCGCCGCCGGGGAACAGCCCGATCCCCAGGCCGACGCCGTCGAGCAGCAGCGAGCCCGCGTAGATCACGTACAGCAGCACCATGAACGCGACCATCCGGCACGCCACCAGGCGCGGCGACATGCCCGAGCGGCGCAGCGCCCACGCGGTCAGCGCGACGCCGCCCGCCCCCGCGGCTGCGAACAGCCGCGTCGCGACGAGCCCTGCCATCGTGATCTCGTAGCTCGCGCGCCAGCCGATGCGTCCGGGCCCGTCGGCCTCGCGCACGAACACCGAGCGGAACAGCACCACGTAGCCGGCGAACGACAGCGCCTCGAGCACGACGCCGATGGCGATCCACCACTTGTCGCCGCCCTCGATGTGGTGCACCGTCTTGCCCACGCCGGTGAGCTTCGGCAGCACGAAGTACAGGAAGCCGACCCCGAGCAGCACGAACACGGCGAAGGCGACGATCTGACGGCGCGTGAGCAGCACGCGCGGCATCTCCTCCTCGCCGCCGGCCCCCACCTGCGGGCGCGAGTCCGGTCGCTCCTGCTCCTCCTCGAGCTTCTCGGCGACTTCACGTCGCTCGCCGCACTGCGTGTTGATCGTGCTCACCTCCTCCCTCAGGCGGTCTCGTGTGCGATCCCCTCCAACGCCGCGACCGCACGTCCGATCCGTGCGAATGCCGGCCCCGCGCGCGGCGCCAGCCGCCGCACCGCCCCTGTCAGCGCCGCGCCGGCGAGCAGATCGACCGCGTAGTGCTCCCCCAGGTAGACGAGCGCAAATCCGAGCGTCGCGGCATAGCCCCAGCCGAGCGCGCCCGCCACCGGCCCCTGCTCGGCGAGCAGGAGCGCTGCCATCACGGATGTGGCGAAGTGAAGAGAGGGCATCGCGGCCAGTGGATTGCCTCCGAACACACTGTAGAGCGAGCCCCAGCCGTCTCTCCAGAACAGCTCCCCGTACTCGACCATCATCCGACGGACCGCGGGCGCCTGCCCGCCGCGCTCGGCGGCGAGCTCGGCGGCGTACCACGGCGGCGCGGTCGGCGCCAGCCAGTACACGCTCGCGCCCACGTCGAACACGGCATACGTGAGCACCGCGGCGCGCGGGAAGCGCTCGGGGTGGCGCGCGAGGATGTAGGCGACCGTGCCGTGCGGCACGAGGAACCAGCTCCAGTGCGCCCACACGAGCACGCGGTCGAGCGTCGTCCAGTCCTCCGGAGTTGCGCCGCGTCCGGCCAGTGCCCGCTGCAGGCGCACGCTCGGCAGCTCGCCGAGGCCGAGCACGCGGTCGGCGGCGATCGGGTAGTCGACGTGCACGCGCATCCGCTGCTCCTCGGGGTCGTCGTGCGGCGACTTGTACGCCGCCAGGTACGCCCACATCTGCAGCGCGCACACGGCCATGTCGCGTCCGCGCGAGCGGCGCACGGCCACGCTCAGCCCCACCGGCGCGGCGAACGCGACCGCCTGCATCGCCAGCGGCGGCGCGCTCACGCGCTTGCGCACGAGCGGCGCCGCGACCCCGGCCACCACCATCCCCCAGGCGGTTGCTCTGATCGCCTTCGACACCCGCACAGGGCGGTGAGTATATGTAGCAACCGGTCGCCGACCGTCGACCGTCGACGCCGCGTGGCGCCGCTACGCAGCGGGCGCCAGCCCCGTCACTCCACCACGCGCGTGTCGAGCGCGGCACTCACCAGCGCGCCGACGACCGAGCTCGCGACGTCCGCCTCCGGGTGCCACTGCACGCCGAGCACGAAGCGACGATCGGATCGCCCGCCCCCCCACTCGATCGCCTCGGGCAGCTCGTCGAACGTCGAGATGCCGCTCACCACGAGCCCCTCCCCCAGCCGGTCGACGCCCTGGTGATGGTGCGACTTGGTCATGTGCACGACCTCCCCGGCGGCGCTCGCCGCGAGCGAGCCCTCGGTCAGCAGGACGTCGTGCTCGGCGCCGTCAAACGAGCCCACCACGCGCCGGTGCTCGCTGTGGCCGAAGCGCTCGGGCAGGTGCTGCAGGAGCGTGCCGCCGCAGGCGACGTTGATCAGCTGCATGCCGCGGCAGATGCCGAGCACCGGCAGGTCGCGCTCGATCGCGCCGCGCGTGAGGGCGATCTCGAACGCGTCGCGCTCGGGCACCGTGCCGAGCGTCTCCGGGTGCGCCTGCTGCCCGTAGGAGGCGGGGTCGATGTCGGCGCCGCCGGCGAGGATCAGCGCGTCGATCAGCTCGAGCGCCTGCCCGGGGTCCTCCGCGAGCAGCGGGTCGGGCGGGAGCATGGTGACGAGCCCGCCGGCGCGCTGCACGGCCTCGATGTAGTTGAGCGGAAGCAGCGCCGCGGGCTGGTCCCAGACGCTCCAGCTGGCGCGCTCGAGCGCGGTGCAGATGCCGATCACGGGACGTGTCATGCCCCACACCATAGGATCAACGCGAGATCGAGCCAAGGGAGAGCGATGAGCGAACCGAAGATCCAGCTTGAGAGCGTCAACGTGTACGTGTCCGACGGCGTGGCCACAGTCGAGCTGAACCGACCGCAGGCGCTGAATGCCTGGAACGCGCAGCTGGGCGCCGATCTGCTCGCGGCGCTGCGCGCGAGCGCCGATGACGACGCGGTGCGCGCGGTGCTGATCACGGGCGCCGGGCGCGCGTTCTCCTCGGGCGCGGACCTGCGCGACCTCACCGGCCTGACCACGCCCGAGGGCACCCCCGACGTGTACCGGACGCTGACCGAGCGCTACCACCCGATCATGCACGCGATCCGCGAGCTGCCCAAGCCGGTGGTCGCGGCGGTCAACGGCCCGGCGGTGGGCATCGGCTGCTCGCTTGCGCTGTGCTGCGACCTGATCGTGGCGGCCGAGAGCGCTTACTTCCTGCTGGCGTTCGTGAACATCGGCCTGGTCCCCGACGGCGGCTCGTCGCTGTTCGTGCCCACGCGCGTGGGCATGGCGCGCGCGAGCGAGCTGTCGATGCTGGGCGAGCGGCTGCCCGCGCCAAAGGCGCTCGAGTGGGGCCTGATCAACCGCGTGGCCGCCGACGAGAGCGTGCTCGAGGAGGCAGCGGCGCTCGGCGCGCGTCTCGCAGCCGGGCCCACGCGCTCCTACGCGGGCACCAAGCGCCAGCTCAACAACTGGCTGTACGCCCGCATCGACGAGCAGCTCGAGCTGGAGGCGAGAATCCAGCAGGAGATGGCCGGCAGCACCGACTTCATGGAGGGCGCGCTGGCGTTCCTGGAGAAGCGCGACGCCCACTTCTCGGGGGCCTGAACCACTCGTGGCAAACGTCATCAAGCGCGTCCCGCCCCGGCCTGAATAGAATCCCCGCCGCCTTGAGCCACCTGCTCCCCTCAACGCTCGCGTTCTTCACGCCCGCGCACGGCGCCTCGCCCAACGCGCAGGCGACCGACAGCCTGTACAAGGTCACGCTGTACATCGCGCTCGTGATCTTCTTCGCGGTCGAGGGCGCGCTCGGGTACGCGATGATCAAGTTCCGCAAGCGCAAGGGCGCGGTGGCCGCGCAGATCCACGGCAACACGCGCCTGGAGATCGGCTGGACGGTCGCGGCGGCGGTGATCCTGCTGGCGCTGGCGATCCTCACGTTCGCGAAGCTGTCCTCGGTCCAGGACCCGCCCAACTCGGGGGCGGGCGGGGCATCGTCGAGCGAACTCGGCGAACAGCAGAACCTGCTGTACGCGAGCACCGACCAGAAGCTGCCGCCGAACGGCAAGGCGCTCAACATAACCGTGATCGGCCGCCAGTACATCTGGCAGTTCGTGTACCCCGGCGCCAACGAACCGGACGGCCTGGGCGCGCCGTACTCGTACGAGGAACTGGTGGTGCCGACGAACACGACCGTGTCGCTGAACATCGTCTCCTCGGACGTCGTGCACTCGTGGTGGGTGCCGGAACTGGGCGGCAAGTTCCAGGCGGTCCCCGGCTACCACAACTACACCTGGTTCAAGGTCAGCAAGCCCGGCGTCTTCCGCGGGCAGTGCGCGATCCTCTGCGGCCGCGGTCACGCGCGCATGATCGCCACCGTCAAGGCGGTGCCGCCGGCGCAGTTCGAAGCGTGGCTCGCGCACCAGAAGCAGGCGATCGCGGAAGCGAACGCGGAAGCGGCCAAGGCGCGCACCAAGCTCAAGGCGCTGAGCGGCGCCGGAGCCGTCGAGAACCCCTAGGACATCGAGGAGACCAGCGGACCAAATGGCCACCTACGCAGCCCCCCCGATTCCCCAGATCAGCGCCCATCGCGCCGAGCGCGAGTCCAGCGGCTGGACGAGCTGGATCACGACGACCGATCACAAGCGGATCGGGATCATGTACATGGTCCTGACGTTCGTGTTCTTCATCCTCGGCGGCACCGAGGCGCTGATGATCCGCCTGCAGCTGGGCGCGCCGAACAACACGCTGGTGACGCCGGAAATCTACAACCAGCTGTTCACGATGCACGGCACGACGATGGTGTTCCTGTTCGTCGTGCCGATGATGGCGGGCCTCGGCAACTACTTCCTGCCGCTGATGATCGGCGCGCGCGACATGGCCTTCCCGCGCCTGAACGCACTCTCCTTCTGGCTGCTGCTCGCCGGCGGCCTGGTGTTCTACGCGTCGGTCTTCTGGCACCCGCCGGAAGCGGGCTGGGTCAGCTTCGTACCGCTGGCCAACTCAACGTACTCGCCGAGCGGCGGCGAGGACGCGTGGATCTACCTGATCCACCTCACGGGGCTGTCCTCGCTGGTGGGCGCGATCAACTTCTACGCAACGGTCGCGAACATGCGCGCCCGCGGCATGAGCTGGGGCCGGCTGCCGCTGTTCGTGTGGACGATGCTCACATACTCGGTGCTGCTGATTCTGGCGCTGCCGGTGATCGCGGCGGCGGTCACGATGCTGCTCACCGAACGGCACTTCGGCACGCACTTCTTCGACTCCGCCGAGGGCGGCTCGCCGATCCTGTGGCAGCACCTGTTCTGGTTCTTCGGCCACCCCGAGGTCTACATCATGGTGCTGCCGGGCTTCGGCGTGATCTCCGAGATCCTGCCGGTGTTCGCGCGCAAGCCGATCTTCGGCTACAAGGCGATCGCCGCCTCGACCGTGGCGATCGCGTTCCTCGGCTTCCTCACCTGGGCCCACCACATGTTCACCGCTCCGATCCCCGAGGCGATCCTGGTGTTCGTGATGCTCAGCTCCTACCTGATCGCGGTGCCGACCGGCGTGAAGATCCTCAACTGGGTGGCGACGCTGTGGCGCGGGACGATCGAATACAAGACGCCGCTGCTGTTCTGCGCGGGCGCGATCGCGGTCTTCCTGATCGGCGGCATCTCGGGTGTGTTCCTGGCGACGTTCCCGATCGACTGGCAGGTCAACGAAACGTACTTCGTCGTCGCGCACCTGCACTTCGTGTTGCTGGGCGGCGCCGTGCTGCCGATCTTCGGCGCGATCTACTTCTGGTTCCCGAAGATCACAGGGCGCATGCTCGGCGAAGGTCTCGGCAAGCTGAGCTTCTGGCTGATGTTCCTCGGCATCCTGATCACTTTCATGATCCAGCACGTGATCGGGCTTGACGGCATGCCGCGCAGGGTGTACGAGTATCCCGACGTGGGGCACCTGGCGCTGTACAACCTGATCTCGACGATCGGCTCGTTCATCCTCGGCACGGGCGTGCTCGTGACGGTCATCAACGCCTGGCGCAGCCTGAAAGTGGGCGCGATCGCCGGGCCGGACCCATGGAAGGCGAACACGCTGGAGTGGTTCACGAGCTCGCCGCCGCCCGTCAACAACTTCGACGCGGTTCCGCTGGTGCGCTCGTATGAGCCGATGAAGGACATCCGCAGCGAGATCGAGCGCCGCTCGGGCGACGCGACCGAGCGCGGGCCGGCGACGGTCCCGGCGGGAGCCACGCAGGTCGGGTTGTAATGAGCCCCGCGCCACCCACAGGCGCAGCACCGACGATCGATACGCCGAAGCTCGGCCTGGCCGCCGACCCGAGCAGCTCCCGCGCCCTGCAGCTGCTGAGCGACTACGTGGAGCTGACCAAGCCGAAGGTCCAGTCGCTGCTGTTGCTGACGACGATCGCGACGATGTACGTGGCGGGCGACCCCTCGCCGCTGCTGGTCGCGCTGACGTGCCTCGGCGGCTACCTGTCGGCGGGGGGCGCCGGCGCGGTCAACCACTGGTTCGACCGCGACATCGACGTGCGCATGAAGCGCACGGCCAACCGGCCGATCCCCGCTGGGCGCATCTCCCCGAACGCGGCGCTGGCGTTCGGCTGCATGCTCGCATGCCTGTCGGTTCTGGAGCTGTCGCTCACGGTCAATCCGCTCGCCGCGGCGCTGTCGTTCTCGGGCTTCCTCGGCTACGTGTTCGTGTACACGGTGTGGCTGAAGCGGCGCACGCCGCAGAACATCGTGATCGGCGGCGCCGCCGGCGCGGTGCCGCCGCTGGTGGGCTGGGCGGCGGTCACGGGCTCGGTCAGTGGCACCGCGGTGATGCTGTTCTTCATCGTGTTCTTCTGGACGCCACCGCACTTCTGGGCGCTGTCGCTGCTGATGAAGGACGAGTACGCGAAGGTCGACGTGCCGATGCTGCCGGTGGTGCGCGGCGAGGCCGAGACGCGCCGGCAGATCCTGCTGTACTCGGTGCTGCTGTACGCCGTCACGCAGCTACCCTTCTGCGCGGGCGGCTTCGGCGTCGTCTACCTGGTGGCCTCGATGGTGCTGGGCCTCGGCTTCATCGGGGGCGCCGTGCGCCTGTACCGGCAGGCTGACCGCCGCTCGGCGCTGCGGCTGTATCTCTACTCGCTCGGCTACCTGGCGCTGATGTTCTGCGCGATGGTGGCCGACCGGCATCTGTAGCCAGAAGGTATTCTTCCCCCGATGATGACCCGTCGCCTAGCCCGCAAGAACATCCGGACCGGCCTGATCGTGGCCGCGATCAGCCTGTTCATGTTCGGCATCACGTTCATTGTGGCCGCCGCGTACGTCTCATGAGCCCGCTCGATCCAGACGTCCCGCCTGTCGGCGAGGAGATCCACCTTCCCGGCCCCAGCATCCTGCCGTTGCTGACCGCAGTCGGCATCACCTTGGCGCTGGTCGGCGTGACGACGTTCATCGAGTTCACGGTCGTGGGCGTGATCCTCACGGTCGTGTGCGTCGCCCGCTGGATCAAAGACACGATCCGCGAAACCGACGAGCTACCGCTAGACGGCCACTAAACCACGCTCGACCACAGCGGGTCGAGGACCAAGCTGACCAAGGACGCAGCGAGCGTGGCGTGCTACGCACGCGAGCGAGTGAGGACGCCGGTCAGGGCCGCGTCCCCGGCCCGCTGGCCGTGGCGGTGGCAGGCCCACTCCCCAAAGCGGGCTTGCCACCTCCCCTTCACCCCACGGCCACCCTGCTCGGCACCGGACAGATCGCCCCATCGTCTGTCCAGCAGCGCACCACGTCGCGCACCGAGAGGATGCCGACCGTCTCTCCCCGTTCGAGGACGATCAGATGCCGAAAGCCGCCGCGCACCATTGCGGCGGCGGCCTCCTCCAGTGACCAGTCTGGCGCGGCGAACACGACGTCGCGCGTCAGATGGTCGGCGACCAGCTCTTTGTCCGGGTCCTGCCCGGCGCCGATCGCCAAGAGCACGTCGCGCTCGGTGATGATCCCAGGGCCGTTGCCGTCGGGTTCCATCACCACGGCGGCGCCCACCTCTCGCTCGGCCATCAGCCGCGCAACCGCGCGCAGCGTATGGCCCGGCGCCACCGTGAGAACCATCTCAGTCATGCCGTCGTGGACCTGCATGGCCTCCCTTCGCGCTCCCTCACGCACTTGCAACGATTGCCTCAATCTAGTAGGTGCGGCGGCGCAAGTCAAGGTCTAGCTATCCGTCGGCGCAGCCATTAGGATCACCGCGGGATGGAGTGGATCGCGACACCGACCTCGTCGGCTCGTACACGCGCAGGCGCGCATGTCTAGGCAGCGCTCGCTCACGGTTGCGGGCGTTGCCGGACTGGCCGCGATCGCGCTCGGCATCTTCATCAGCTACAAGATCCACTGGTTCCCGGTGCAGGCGTCCAAGCAGGCACGCAACACCGACCACCTGTATCACGTGCTGGTGATCGCAACGATCCCGATCTTCGTGCTCGTGGTCGGCGTGATCCTGTACTGCGTGTGGCAGTTCCGCATGCGGCCGGGCGAGGAGCTGAAGGACGGACCGCCGATACACGGAAACACGCGCCTGGAGGTCTTCTGGACGGTGCTGCCCACGGTCCTGCTGATGGCGATGGTGGGCTACTCGTTCGTGGTGCTGCACGACAACGAACAGAAACCCGCGCACGAGATCCAGATCGGCGTCACCGGCCAGCAGTTCTTCTGGTCCTACCAGTACCCGCCGTCGGTCACGGGCGGTCCGCCGATCAACAGCTACCAGCTGTACGTGCCAGACAACGAGTCCGTGTACTTCAACATGAGATCCAAGGACGTGATCCACGCGTTCTACATCCCCGCGTTCCGTCTGCAGGAGGACGTGGTGCCGGGCATCACCACGCATTACCTGGCCTCGCCCAACCGGCTCGGCGACTACCCGGTCGAGTGCAACCTGCTGTGCGGAGTGGGCCACTCGCTGATGCGCTCGACCGTGCACGTGGTCACGCCGGAACGGTTCCGCGCGTGGATCAAGAGCCAGCTGGACGCAAGTACCAGCAGCACCGGAAAGATCTCAACCGTCGCAGGGACCCTCCCTTCGGCAGGACAGGCGAGCGGGTAATGTTGTTCGGCAGGGCAACCGCATCAGGGGAGAAGGGCAAAATGGGAGATCGGTTGACGGGATATCGCTTCGATTCGACGCGCCGGCGGGCGGCTCGCTGATGGCCGCGAAACTGCGCGCGCCGGGCTTCTATCGCGCGAGCTGGCTGATGGTCGGCGGCGTCGGCTTCGCGGCGCTGCTGACGTGGCTCGTGCGCATGTCCACTGGTCACACGACCTATCACCACTTCCTCTCCGGCGAAGCAATCCTCACGGTGTCGCTGCTGGCGGTGCCGATCGCCTTCCTGGTCGGCATCGGCGGCTTCGACTACTGGTTCCACTGGGCGACGGGGCGCCCGACGCGCCCCGAGGACCACTCCGGTCACGGCGCATACACCTGGAAGGACTACTTCCGCATCAATACCGATCACAAGGTGATCGGCATCCAGTACACGGTCAACTCGTTCTTCTTCCTGCTCGTGGGCGGCCTGCTGGCGATGCTGATGCGCGCGCAGCTGGCGCAGCCGGGATCGCACTTCGTCAGCACCAACACCTACAACAGCCTGTTCTCGGTGCACGCCACGATCCTGATCTTCCTGTTCATCATCCCCGTGTTCGCCGGCCTGGGGAACTTCGTGATCCCGCTGATGATCGGCGCGCCGGACATGGCGTTCCCGCGCCTGAACGCGCTGTCCTTCTGGCTGCTGCCGGTTGCGGGCGCGATCATGATGCTGAGCTTCCTGGCGCCGGGAGGAGCGTTTGCGGACGGCTGGACCGCATATGCGCCGCTGTCGGACACGGCGCCCGTGGGGCAGACGTTCTTCTCGATCGGCGTGCAGTTCGCGGGCGCCTCCTCGATCATGACCGCGCTCAACTTCCTGGTGACGATCATCACCATGCGCGCGCCGGGGATGAGCTTCTTCCGCATGCCGCTGCTGGTGTGGGCCAACTTCGCGACCTCGCTGCTGGTGGTGATCGCCACGCCGTTCATCGCCGCGTCGCAGTTCTTCGTGCTGCTGGACCGCGCGCTCGGCTTCAACTTCTTCAACGCCGCCAAGGGCGGCGACGTGCTGATGTACCAGCACGTCTTCTGGTTCTACTCGCACCCGGCCGTCTACATCATGATGTTGCCCGGCTTCGGGATCATCAGCGAAGTGATCGCGGTGAAGTCGCGCAAGCCGATCTTCGGCTACCGCATGATGGCGTTCTCGCTGCTGGCGATCGTGGGGCTCGGCTTCACCGTGTGGGCGCACCACATGTTCACCTCCGGGATGGCGCTGTGGATCCGCATCCCGATGGCGATCACCACCGCGATCATCGCGGTGCCGACCGGCATCAAGGTGTTCTCGTGGCTTGCGACGCTGTGGCGCGGGGTGCTGCGCCTGGATACGCCGATGCTGTTCGCGCTGGGCTTCCTGACGACGTTCACGCTCGGCGGCATCAGCGGCGTGATGCTCGCGATGATCCCGTTCGACATCGACGTCAGCTCGACGTACTTCATCGTCGCGCACATCCACTACGTGCTGTTCGGCGGCTCGCTGATGACGATCTTCGCGGGCGTGTACTACTGGTTCCCGAAGATGACCGGGCGCATGTACGACGAGCGCCTGGGCAAGCTGCACTTCTGGAGCACGTTCATCTTCATGAACCTGACGTTCGGGCCGATGCATGTGGCCGGGCTGCAGGGCATGCCGCGACGCGTGGCCACGTACGCGGCGCAGTTCGCGGACATCAACCTGTTCATCTCGATCGCCAGCTTCGCGCTCGGGCTGAGCACGCTGATCTTCGTCTACAACATGGTCAACAGCTGGCGCGGCGGACCCAGATCCGTGTCCAACCCGTGGCGCGGGATGACGCTCGAGTGGCTCGTCTCATCGCCGCCGCCGATCTTCAACTTCGACCGCGTGCCCACGATCGTGGGCGGCCCCTACGAGTACGGCGTCCCCGGCGCCGTACACGGGATTCTCACGCCGACGCCGACGCCGGTGGGCGCGGGTGCTGGCATGGCGCGGCCACCAAGCCAATGACGAGGAGGCACAACCGATGAAGGAAGTCCTGGTCATCGCCAACCGCACGCTGGGCGGTGCGAAGCTGCTGGAGGCCGTGCGCGAGCGCGCGGCCACGGGCGACGTTCGCTTCCGCCTGGTCGTGCCGATGACGAAGCCCTCCGCGGGCCTCGTGATCTACGACGAGGCTGTGCGCGAATCGGCGCAGGTGCGCGTCGATCTGGCGCTGTCGGCCGTCGCGGCCGAAGGCATTGCGGCCACCGGCGAAGTCGGCGACCCCGACCCGTTCAGCGCCACGATGGACGCCATCGCCGTTCACCGGCCCGACGAGATCATCCTCTCGACGCACCCGATCCAGCACTCGGGCTGGCTGCGGCGCGATCTGATCGAGCGCATCCAGAACGCCTCCGGGCTGCCCGTGCAGCACATAGTCGTCGACCTCGACCAGGACGGGCTGACGTTCAAGGTGACGCTCGTGATCGCCAACAAGACCTCCACCGGCGAGGAGCTGATCGAGCACCTGAAGGCCAAGGCGGCCGAGGACCCGCGCCAGCTGTTCATCGCGGTCGTGCCGCAGTTGGACGGCAGCGGCGGCGCGCCGAGCGAGGCGCGGGCGCGCCTGGCGACGATGCTCGACCACCTCAGCACCGCCGGGCTGCTTAGCTCGGGCATGATCGGCGACCCCGACCCGTACACGGCGGCGATGAACGCGCTGGAGCTGTTCCACGTCGACGACGTGGTGATCTCCACGCTCCCCGGCGAGCGCTCCGGCTGGCTACGCTCGAACCTGATCGAGCGCGTGCGCGGCGCGACGCCGGCGCCGGTCGAGCACGTGGTCGTCGACCCGCAGGCCACCACGATCGCGGCCCCGGCCGCGTAGCGGGGACGGCGTGGAGGCAGCCAGCATCGCGCATCCGGGCGGCCACGCCCACGGCGGCGCATCGTCCCGGGACGGGGAGCACCACGGCCCGCCGCCGGCCAACAAGAGCTCCCGCGTCGGAGCGCCGCTGCTCGGGATGCTGCTTTTCATCATCTCCGAGGTGATGATCTTCGGGGCGTTCTTCACCGCGTACTTCTTCATCCGCATCGCAGAAGGCGATGCGTGGCCGGCGCCGGGAACGCACCTGCCGGTTCAGGTCGCGGGCGTGAACACGGCGATCCTGATCTCCTCGTCGTTCACCCTGCACTGGGCCGAGTCGTGCATCAAGCGCGGCAACCGCTTCGGCTTCAAGGCGGGAATGCTCACCACGTTCCTGCTCGGCTGCACGTTCCTGTTCATCCAGATCAACGAGTACGCCAACATCGGTTTCGCCCCCCAGGACCACGCGCAGCAGACGATCTTCTACTCGCTCACCGGGCTGCACGGCGCGCACGTGTTCATCGGCCTGCTGATCCTGCTGAGCGTCACCGTGCGCGCCTTCCGCGGACACTACAGCCCCGACTCGCACCGCGGCGTGGACGTGCCGGGCATCTACTGGCACTTCGTCGACGCGATGTGGATCGTCGTCTACTTCACCGTCTACATCCTCTAGGCCGTACAGCGCCCGCGCGTGCCGCCGAGCCACACGCCAAGCAGCGCCCGATGCTGAACCCGCTGCGCTCCGAGGGCGAGGCGTTCCGGCTGCTGCTGTACGTGATCGCGGTGTTCGCGGTGTTCGTGGTGCTGATCGTCGTGCTGCGCGCGCTGCTGTGAGCCGTATGCGCTGAGCGCGCGGCGCTCCCGCTGCCGGCTTACCGATCAGCTACTTGACGGTCAGCGTGCCGTACATGCCGGCGGCGCGGTGACCGGGAGCCTGGCAGAAGAACGTGTACTTGCCCGGTTTCAGGTTGACGGTCACGGAGGTGCTGCCCTTCGATATGAAGCTGCTCGCGCCGATCGGCGAGCCCTTCGCCGCGGCGCCGTTTTCGCCGGCTTCGATCGCGATGTTGTGCGAGACGCCGGACATGTTCGCCATTGTGATCGTGACCGCGCCGGGCGTCGCTTCGGCCTTGGCGGCCGTGTATGCGAGCTGGCCGGCCGGGTTGGCGTCGATGTCGAGCTTGCCGGCCTTCTCCAGCGCCGGCTTGCCCGCGCCCGGCGCTTCGACGGCGCTGGCCAGCAGGCCGGTGTCGTTGCCGGGCTTATCGACAGACTGCGCGACGTATGCGGCGATATCGCTGAGCGTGGCGCCGCCTGCGAGATGCGCGGGCATCACGCCCGCGACGTTCGGGTTCTGCACCTGACCTTCGACGACCGTGCGCACCGCGTTGCGCTGCAGCCCTTCGGCGACGCTCGCGCGGAAGACTTCGTCGAGATTGGGGCCGGCGATGCCCTTGGTGTCGGCGCGCGCAAGCGTGTGGCAAGCGCCGCACTTGGCGACGAATGCCTGCTTGCCGAGGATCAGGTTGGCGTTGTCCGCGCCCTTGACCGAGCAGCCGCTCGCGCCGATCGCGATCGCGCCCAGCACGCCGACAGCGGCCGCGGAGCGAGCAGCGTGCGCGGCACGGCCGACGCTCCCTGTGCGCCGACCCCGCCCAGGGACACCCTTCGAGATGAGGCTCTCCTCCAAGAAACTCACGGCGAAACCCTATCCGAAGCAGCGGTCGCCGAGCAAAATCTTGCGCGCCGCCGCACGACGCTTGCCGGGAGGCTCCTATGGCTCGGGCAGCGCGTCCAGCTGGCCCTGCGCGGCGGCGATCACGCCGCGCGCCACGCCCTCCCAGGACCAGCGCTCGCGCACCGTCGCCACCAGCCCCGCGCGCGTACGCGCGCGTGTCGCGGGGTCGGCCTGCAGCCCGCCGATCAGCGCCGTGGCGAGGGACCGCACGGCCTGGTCGTCGACCTCGAACGACAGCCAGACGGCGGCCGTGGCGGGCACCGCGCGCGCGAGCGTTGTGCTGACCTCGGCGAGGCCCGAGTGGGCCGCGCTGACGGGCAGCGCGCCGCACGCCGCGGCCTCCGCCGCGACCATGCCAAACGCCTCCGGGAACGTGCTCGGCACCACCACCGCCTCGCATGCGGGCAGCAGGTCCGCGAGCTCGGTGTGGTCGAGACGCCCGGTCAGCAGCATCCGCTGCTCGAGCCCGCGTGCCGCCCGCAGGTAGCGCTCGCGCTCGCCGTCCGCAAGCCCGTCCAGGAACGCGAGCAGATGGTGCAGAGGAGGCGCCGGCGGGGGCTCTCCCTCGAGCGTCCGTCCGGCGAGGGCGATCTCGCGCGCAGCCTCCAGCTCGCCGTCGATCAGCGCCGCGCGCAGGCGCTCGAGACCGTCGCGGTACGCGCCGAAGCCGACGATCACGAGCCGCGCGTGCGGAACCTGCTCGAGCACCAGCGGCCACGCGGCGAGGAGCAGGTCGACGCCCTTGCTGACGATCAGCTTGCCCACGAACGCGACCAGCGCGTCGCGGTGCGGATCGACCTGTGCGAGCGCGGACGCGGCGGCACCCGCGTCGCGTGCGAAACCGTCGCTGCCCTCGCCGCCGCTCGCGCCCTCCTCGCCGCCGCCGGGACCCGGCGCGGCGACGGCTTGGGCGCGCATGCGCGCCGCAAGCGCTCGCAGCCCCGCCGCCGCCTGCTCGGGCTCCCGAGGGGCGAAGCGCTCCACGTCCACCCCCGGCGGGCCCAGGCGGGTGCGACGCGGCAGCTCGGGATCCTCGAGCGCACGCCACAGGCTCTCCGCCGTGTGGCGCGAGCCCACGAGCACCGCGGTCGCGGCTGCAAGGCCCTCGCGCGCCGGGGCGAGGAAGCGCTCGGGCTGCGGCTTGACGGTGTACTCCAGCGCGCTGCCGTGGACCTTGACCGCGTACGGGATCGCGCCGTCCAGTGCCCGCGCGAGGATCACGGGGCCCATCACGAGGTGGTTGGCGAGCGCCACCTGCGCTCGCGTCAGCGCGAGCACCTCCGCGACCGCGGCGACGTTCGCGTCGATGTAGCGCGCGACCTCCGCTTCGCTGCACTGCGCGAACGTGCGCGCTTCGATCCCCTCGTAGCGGTCGGCCACGTACACCGGCAACAGGCCGCCGATGTCCGGGCGATAGACCGTGCATCGCCCCCGCCCCGCGTGCTCGCTCTCGCCGGCGTGCCCGTCATCGCTCGCGCGCCCGCTATCGCCCAAACGCCCGCCGCCCTCCCCGCCGGCGCTCCCCAGATCACGTACCTGCAGGGAGCCGGCGTCCCAGTCGGCGATCGCATCGACGAACGACTGGCGCTCGGGGCGGCGGTCCTGGCTGAGCAGATGCACGTCGTGGCCGAGCCGGACCAGCGCGGCGGCCAGGCGCGCGTTGTAGACGTTGGACCCGGTCCCGTCCAGGAGGTAGCCGTGGAAGATCAGCACGCGCACGGACGCGCAGCCTATCCGCGTCGGATCGGTCCCCCACCGGCTCAGGTAGAGTTTTGGGCGTGAGCGCGAAACAGCGATACCGGATGCGCAGCCCCGCCAGCGGGCGGGAGGTCGTGATCGAGGCGGAGCCCGAGACGATCTACCTCGACCGCGAATCTGGCGAGCCGCTGGAGGTCGTCGGCAAGATGCTGCCGCTCGCGCCCTCCAGCTCGCGGCTGCCATGGGCGGTCGAGCACCTGCGCTTCTGCCCGTGGTGCGAGCAGCACTCGCAGAAGGACCTCAACGACTGCCCCACGTGCGGACGGCGCATGGGCCCGTTGTGAGCACACGCGCAGCGCTCGCCACGGGCGCGGCGCTGCTCTGCGCGCTGGCGTTGAGCGCGTGCGGCGGCGGCAGCGTCTCGGACCCGGTCCCCAAGAGCACCCCCGAAATCTCGCCGCCGACGAACACCAGCGCCGAAGCGGCGGCGGCGCAGACCACGTCGACGGCGACAACCGCGGCGAAAACGACCAAAACGACCGAAAGCTCGTCCACGAGCGGCGAAACGCCGGCGAGCGAAAGCGGCGAAAGCTCGGCGGGCTCGAGCGAAGCCACGTCGGGCGCGTCCGGCGGCGCGTCGGCCGAAAAAGAAGCGGCCCCGAGCGAACCCAAAGCCGCGGAAACCAACACGCCGGCAAGCCCCACCGGCGGCGCCAGCGCCCCCTAGCGCTCTTAGCCTAGGGAGTCGAGATCAGCGTCGCGCTGTAGGTGAGACGCGCGGTCTGGTAGAGGCAGAAGTACTGGACGGCGCTGCCGACCGTCGTCTGGGTCGTCTGAGCGCTGGTCGTCTTGCAGCCGCTCTTGGGACGGCTGGCGCGCCATGAGGTGTCGTTGCCGAAGCCGAGCGCCAGCGCGGGCGCCCACGAGGGCACGGTCAGCGCCACTACGTAGCCCTTCTTGATCGGGATCGTCGTTTCGAGCGGGAATTGCGCGGTCTTGCCGAAATACGGCTGCAGTTTGACGAGCGGGCCCTGCGCGATCAGCTTGTACGTGAGGTTCGGCTTGCGCTGCGGCTGCAGGATCGCGATCCCGGCTTCAGCGGGTCCACCCTCGTTTTCGTCGAAGAACTTGATCTGGGCCGCGGTGGGGTTGCCCAGCGTGATCGTCCACGCCACGATCGTGCCCGCGCGCGGGGCGCTCAGCACGTTGCGTTCGGAGCCGACCTTCACCTGGAAGCCGGTCGTGCGGCTGACGGCGAGGCACGGGGTGGCGGGGCAGCTGGCAGCCGTCGCGGGCGTGGTCGTGCCGATCACGCCGACTTCCGTCAGCGTCGCGGGGGCGAGCGCGGGCAGCGCCAGCGCGAGCGCGATGCTCGCGGCCAAGGCTATGGATATGCGTCTCTTCATCTGGGTCATCAACACGCCTACATGCTCGATGTCGCGGTTTGAATACTTCGCTAACGCGCCGCCAACTCCTGCGCCGTGACCTCGATCTGCGCACGATCGCCCTCGACGGGCACCCACGGCAGCTTCAGCGGGTCGCCGTCATAGCGCGGGATCACGTGCACGTGGAAGTGGAAGACCGTCTGCCACGCGGCGCTCCCACAGGAGTTGATCAGGTTGATGCCGGCAGCGCCGAGGCGATCCTTGGCGTTCCGCGCGACGCGCTGTGTCGCAAGCGCAACGGCGCTCAGGTCCTCGGGGTCGATGCTCAGCAGGTCGGTGCTGTGCGCGCGCGGGATCACCAGCGCATGCCCGCGTGTGGCGGGCGCGATGTCCATGAACGCGATCGTGCGCTCGTCTTCGTCGACGATCCACGCGGGCAGCTCGCCGGCGACGATCTTGCAGAAGATGCAGTTCGGGTCGGCCATCGCGCCAGATCCTATGGCAAGCGCAGCAGCGCGCGCGCTCGATCGAGCGCCTGCTCACGCGTTGCGATCTCGCCTGCGTACTGGGCCGCGGCCAGCTCCTCGAGCAGCTCTCCGATCCGCGGACCCGTGGTGATACCCAGCTCGCGTGCCAGCTCGTCCCCTCGCAAAGGCGGTGCGGGCGGGCCCCCCGTGCGCCAGCGCAGGGCGTCGTCGAGCATGGCGCTCGCGAGCGCGAGATGCGCCTGCACCGCCTCGCGCGCGCGGTCGCCGCGCGTGGCCAGGCGGTCTGCCACCGACAGCAGCGTGACGTCGACCTCGACGGGCGAGCACGCGTGCAGATACGTGAATACGGTCCTGCGCGCGAGCGGCTGTGGCTCGTGCACGAGGAACCCCAGGCGCAGATGGTGGCGGACGAGCGCGGCCACGTGCGCGCGCAGGCGCTCGCTGGCGCGCAGGCGCTCGAGCACCGCGCGCGCGAGCTCCGCGCCGCGCGCGTCGTGCCCGATGAACGTCACGCGCCCGTCCACGGGGCGAACCTCGCGCGTCAGCGGCTTGGCGGCATCATGCAGCAGCGCCCCCCAGCGCAGCGCGTCGCCGCGCGTGAGCTCGTCCGCAAGCGGCTCCGCCAGCAGCCTGTCGACCGCCGGACGCCGCGCGCCGATGCACGCATCGAGCTCGCCTGCCACCGGCCCAGCTGCGGCCGCCGGCTCGACTTCGCCCGGCCCGTCTACGGCCACCGATCCTGTGCCGCTCGTCAGCTCGACCGTGCGGTCGAGCACCTCCAGCGTGTGCCCGTGGACATCGAGGTGGTGGAAGCGGCTCTGCTGCACGCCGCGCAGCTCCTCCAGCTCGGGCAGCACCACCGCGGTGGCGCCCAGCGAGCTCATCAGCTCCAGCCCGCGGCGCGGCTCGCGCGCGGCGAGGATCCGGCGCAGCTCCATGAACACCCGCTCCGGCGAGACCTCGCCCAGGCCACGCGCGTTGGCGCCGGCGCAGCGCACGGTCTCCGCGTCCGCTTCGAGCCCCAGCTCGAGCGCCAGGCGCACCATGCGCAGCACCCGCAGCGGATCCTGGTCGAACGCGCTGGCCGAGGCCATGCGCAGGCGACCAACGCGCAGATCGCCTGCGCCGCCGAGCGGGTCGACGTATGCGCCGCCCGCGAGCGGCTGCGCGATCGCGTTGACCGTGAAGTCGCGCAGCGCCAGATCGGCCTCGATCGCGCCGCCGCGCAGCGGCTCCACGTCCAGCTGCCAGGAGCCATCGCGCGCCACCACCCGCCACGAGCCGAACTCCTCCGACAGCGGGAAGCTCGCGGCGCGGCCCGCGGCACGAGCGATCGCGCGCGCGGCCTGCGCGGTGTCGCCGTCCAGCGCCAGATCCACGTCGGCGGTCTCGCGACCGAGCAGCTCGTCGCGCACAGCTCCGCCCACCAGCCACGCCGGCGTGCCCGCGAGCGCCGAGCGCGCCGCGTCAAGGGCCGCGCTCATGCCGCCCCGGCGTCCGCCGTTCGCGCTCGGGCGGCGGGCGCGCCCGCATCGAGTGGCGCGCCGTCGCGGTGATACACGCGCGGCACCCGCGGCGTCAGCGCGCATGTGACCTCGTAGTTGATCGTGTCCAGACGGCGCGCCACCTCCTCGGCGGTGATCCGCTCGCTGCCCTGGATGCCGATCAGCACCGCGCGCTCGCCGCGCACGCGCTCCGGATCGACGTCCGCGCCGAGGTCCACGGTGATGCTGTCCATGCTGACCGTGCCGACGAGCGGGTGGCGGTGCCCGCCGATCAGCACGTCGGCGTTGTTGGACAGGCCGCGCCGCCAGCCGTCGCCGTAGCCGATCGGCAGCACGGCGATGTACGTGTCGCCGTCGGCCACGAACTGGCGCCCGTAGCCGGCGCTCTCCCCCGCGCGACACAGCTTGACCTCGGCCACGTAGGAGCTCAGTTCCAGCGCCGGCTCGAGTGCCCGCGCGGCGGGGTCGCGGCCGAACGGGTCCATGCCGTAGATCGCGATGCCGCAGCGCACCATGTCGAACTGCGCTTCCACGTCGCGCATCGTCGCGGCGCTGTTGGCGGCGTGCACCAGGATCTCCGGCTGCTCGTCCTTGATCGTGCGCGCCCAGCGCGCGAACGTGGCCAGCTGGCCGGCGAAGAAGCCGTCGTCGTCCTTGAGCTCGTCCGCGGTCGCGAAGTGCGTCATCACGCCCGCCAGCCGCACGCCCGGGGTCTGCCGCGCGACCTCGGCCACGCGGGTGGCCTCGACCGGGTCGCGCGTGCCCAGGCGGCCCATGCCGGAGTCGAACTTCACGTGCACGCGGCCGCCGCCGGCCGCGGCGACGGCATCCAGATAAGCCTCGTTCCACACCACCAGATCCGCGTCCGCCGCGAGCGCCTCGCCGAGCTCGACCGTGCTGAGCGCGCCCATCACGAGCACGCGCACGTCGCGCAGGCCCGCCTCGCGCAGCTCGCGCGCCTCGCGCGCATCGGCAACCGCCAGCCAGCTCGCGCCGCCGGCGATCGCGGCACGGGCGCTCTGGACCGCGCCATGGCCGTAGCCGTCGGCCTTCACCACCGCGCACAGAACCGCGCCGCGCTGCAGCTGCGTGCGCAGGCGCGCGCAGTTGCGCGCGATCGCGGCCACGTTCACACTGGCCTGCGCCCTGCGCACGCTGCCGGCGCCGTCCTCGCCGAGCCGAGCCGCGTCAGCCATCGGCGCGCGCCTCCCACTCCACTCGCGGCGCACGGGCGCTCGGGAGCGCCGCGATCACGTCCGTGGCGATCACGCCCTCGGGTGCGCCCAGCCGGCGCGCGGCCTCCCGGCCGGCCAGCGCGTGCAGCCACACGCCCGCGGCGGCGGCCGCGAACGCGTCGAGCCCCTGCGCGAGCAGCGCCGCGATCACGCCCGTGAGCACGTCGCCGGTTCCCGCCGTGGCAAGCGCGGGGCTGTCGCCGGCGCTGACCGCCACGGTCCCGTCCGGGTCGGCGATCAGCGTGTCGTCGCCCTTCAGCACGATCACCGCGCCGGCCTGCGCGGCGGCCATGCGCGCGTAGCGCAGCCGCTCGCGCTCGATCTCGGCGCTGTCGAGCGCCAGCAGCCTGCCGAGCTCGCCGGCGTGCGGCGTGAGCACCGTGGGCGCGCGCCGCCCGGTCAACTCGGCGAGCGCGCCGGCGTGCGCGTTCAGGCCGTCGGCGTCGAGCACGAGCGCAACCTCCGCCTCGCGCGCAAGCTCGCGCGCGAACGCGAACGCGCCGGAGCTGCGTCCGAGCCCCGGCCCCAGCGCGAGCGCACCCCCGCGCGCGCTCGCCTCGAGCACCTCGCCGACGCCGTCGGCCAGCAGCGCGCCGTCCTCGTCTGGCAGCGCGCGGGTCATCATCTCCGGGGTCCCCGCGCCCGCGAGAGCTCCCTGCAGCGACGCCGGCACGCAGACGGTGACGTAGCCGGCCCCCGCGCGCATGCTCGCCTCGGCTGCCATCCGCGGCGCGCCGGTGAGCCCGCGCGAGCCGCCCGCCACGAGCACGTGGCCGGAGGTGAACTTGGTCGAGGGCGCCGCGCGTCGCGGCAGCTGCTCGAGCACGCTCGCAGCGATCAGGCCGACCGATGCTCCGCCCGGGGCGCCTCTGGGGATGCCGATGTCGATCACGTGCACCTCGCCGGCGTGGGCCTTGCCGGGCCTGATCCACAGGCCGGGCTTGGCCGCATGGAACGTGACCGTCGCCGTGGCGCGCACCGCCGTGCCGATGACCACTCCGGTGGACGCGTCCACGCCGCTGGGCACATCCACGCTGACGACGCGCGCGCCGGTCGCGTTGACGGCGTCGATCGCCTCGGCGACCGCGCCATGGGGCTCGCCCTGAAAGCCCGTGCCGAGCACCGCGTCGACGATCGTCGCGCGCGCCAGCGGCCCGCGGCCGAGAGGCGCCGGCGGCTCGCCGGGCAGGCGTTCGAGGTTCGCGCGCGCGTCGCCCGTGTACTGCTCTGCGGGCGCGACGCACACGACCGTCACCGGGCGCCCGCTGTCGCGCAGCAGGCGCGCCACCACGAGCCCGTCGCCGCCGTTGTTGCCCTTGCCGCACACCACCGTCACGGGGCCATCCGCATCCAGGCGCTCGACCGCGCGCGCGACGCCCGCGCCGGCGCGCTCCATCAGCTCGAGGCCGGGCACGCCCTGCTCGTCGATCGCCCACCGGTCGATGGCGCGCATCGTCACGGCGTCGGGCAGCGGCACGAGCCAGGGCGGTAGCTGGCGCACTACTCGACGGTTACTGTCTTTGCGAGGTTGCGCGGCTGGTCCACGTTCAGGCCGCGGCGCCGCGCGATCTCATACGCAAGCAGTTGCAACGGGATCACGGCGAGGATCGGCTGCAGCATCCAGTCGATCGCCGGCAGCGTGATCACCGCGTCGGCGCTCTGGCCGATCTGCGTGTTGCCCTCGGTCGCCACCGCGATCACTTTCGCGCCGCGCGCGCGAACCTCCTGCATGTTCGAGACAACCTTCTCGAGCACCGGCGAGTCCGTCGCGATGCAGACCACCGGCGTGGAGTCGTCGAGCAGCGCGATCGGACCGTGCTTCATCTCCCCGGCGGCGTACGCGTCGGTGGCGATGTAGGAGATCTCCTTGAGCTTCAGCGCTCCCTCCAGCGCCACCGGCAGGCCGACGTGGCGGCCGATGTACAGGAAGAACTCATTCTGCCAATAGACGTCGGCAACGCGCGCGACGCGCTCCTCCATGCCGGAGAGCACCTCGTCGATGCAGTGCGGCAGGCGCTTGACCTCGCTGACGAGCTCCGCCAGGCGCTCAGGCTCGAGCGTGCCGCGCAGCTCCGCCAGGCGCAGGCCGAGCAGGTACATGACCGCGACCTGGCACAGGAACGTCTTCGTGGCCGCCACCCCGATCTCGAGGCCCGCACGCGTGTACAGCACGCCGTCCGCGTCGCGCGTGGCCTGCGAGCCCATCACGTTCGTGACCGCCAGCACGCGCGCGCCGCGCTCGCGCGCCAGGCGCATCGCCGCAAGCGTGTCGGCGGTTTCCCCCGACTGGGTGATGCCGAGCACCAGGTCGCCGGGTCCGACGACCGGGTTGCGATAGCGGTACTCGGAGGCGATGTCCATCTCCACCGGCACACGCGCCCACTCTTCGATCGCGTAGCGGCCGATCAGGCCCGCGTGGTAGGAGGTCCCGCACGCGACGATCACGATCCGCTGCACGTCCTGCAGCAGCGCCTCGTCCATCACGTCGTGCTCGAACAGGTCGACGCCGCTGCCGCGCGCGGTGCGGTCGGCGATCGCGTCGGCGACCGCGTCGGCCTGTTCGTGGATCTCCTTCAGCATGAACGTCTCGAAGCCGCCCTTCTCGGCCGTCTCCTCGTCCCAGTCGACGATCTGCTCGGCGCGCTGCACGGGAACGCCTGCGGCGGTCGTGATCGTCACGCCCTCGGGCCGCAGCACCGCGATCTCTTCGTTCTCCAGGTACTGGATGCGCCGGGTCTGCGACAGCACGCCGGGGACAGCCGAGGCGATGAACTGCTCGCCCTCGCCGCGACCGACGATCAGCGGGCACTCCTTGCGCGCGCCCACCAGCACGTCGGGCTCGTCCAGGCTCATCGCGACGAACGCGAAGTGGCCGCTGAGCTCCGCGTAGGCAGCGCGAACCGCATCGGGCAGATCGCCCGCGTAGTGCTCGGCGATCACGTGCGCGATCACCTCCGCGTCGGTCTCCGACGTGAACACGCTGCCGCTCGCCAGCAGCCGCTCCTTCAGCGCGATGTAGTTCTCGACGATCCCGTTGACCACCACGTGGATGCGATCCTCGCTGTCGCCGTGGGGATGCGCGTTCTCTTCGCTCACGCGGCCGTGCGTCGCCCAGCGCGTGTGCCCGATGCCGGTGCTCGCCGGCCGCTCCGCTACGGCGACGCCGCCGCCTCCGGCCGCGGCGCTCGCGCGCTCGTCGAGCTTGGCTTCCAGCGCGCTCAGGTTTCCGACAGCCCGCACCGCGTCGATATGACCTTCGCGGATCATCGAGATGCCCGCCGAGTCATACCCCCTGTACTCGAGCCTGCTCAGCCCCTCCAGCAGCAGGCCCTGGACGGGACGCACACCGACGTAGCCAACGATGCCGCACATCCGGTCGAAGATACCAGCGGGGTCCGCAGGGCTCTAGGCGAGCTCGCGCTCGACAAGCGCCACCAGACGGCCGCACACCTGCTCGGCCTCCTCGTCGCTGGGCGCCTCGACCATCACGCGCACGAGCGACTCGGTGCCGCTGGCGCGCACGAGCACGCGCCCGCGCCCCTCGAGCTCGCGCTCGGCCTCGCGCACGGCCGCGTCGACCTCCCGCGCGTCGGCGAGCGCGCCGCGGTCGCGCACGCGCACGTTGACCAGCCGCTGCGGCAGCTTGGACATGGCGTCGCGCTCGCTCAGGTCGCGACCGCCGAGCGCCTCGAGTGTCAGCAGGGCGCTGGCGATGCCGTCGCCGGTGCTGTTGAAGCCCATGTCGATGATGTGCCCGGACTGCTCGCCGCCGAGCGCCCAGCCGCGCGCGCGCAGCTCCTCAAGCACGTAGCGGTCGCCCACCTGCGTGATCGCTACGTCGACGCCCGCGCTGCGCATGGCCGCGTGGAAGCCGTAGTTGGTCATCACCGTGACCGTCACGCCGTTGCCGCTCAGGCGGCCGCTTGCGCGCAGGTGCAGGGTCGCGAGCGCCAGCAGCTCGTCGCCGTCGACGATCTGCCCATTGCGATCGACCGCCAGCACGCGATCGCCGTCGCCGTCGAACGCGAAGCCGAGCGCGTGCCCGCCCGCGACGACCGCACGAGCGAGCGCGTCCACGTGGGTGGAGCCGCAGCCGTCGTTGATGTTGCGCCCGTCGGGTGTGTCCGCGATCACCGTCACGCTCGCTCCCAGGCGCCTGAAGATTTCCGGCGCAACCTGATAGGTGGCGCCGTTGGCGCAGTCCAGCAGCACGTCCACCCCGTTCAGATCGAGCTCGCGGAAGCGGACGTGCAGCTCGCGCAGGTAGTCCTCGGGCGCCCCGCGCAGCTCGCGGATGCGCCCGATCTGGGCGGCGTCATCGGGGCGCGGCGCGCCGTTCGCGCGCCCGGTGCCGTCGTCGGGGGACGCGGCGGCGTCCAGCTCGCGCTCGATCGCCAGCTCGGACTCGTCGGAGAGCTTGTAGCCGTCGCCGGCGAAGAACTTGATGCCGTTGTCGCGGTAGGGGTTGTGCGAGGCCGACAGCACGACCGCGAGATCGAAGCCGTAGCGATGCACGAGCAGCGGCGCCGCGGGCGTCGGCAGCACGCCGCCGAGCAGCGCGTCGCCGCCGGCGGCGCTGACGCCCGCGGCGATCGCGGCCTGCAGCATCTCGCCGGACTCGCGCGTGTCGCGCACGATCAGCACCTGCGGGCGCGCGACGCCGGTGTTGCGAGTGGCGGCGCGCCCCAGCGCGAGCGCCAGCTCAGCGGTCAGGAACCCGCCGGCGACGCCGCGAACGCCGTCGGTCCCGAACAGCCTGCGGGTCATGCGGGGACGTTGGGCACGTGGCTCCGGCGCTAGCGCTTGGAGAACTGCGGACGCTTGCGCGCCTTCTTGAGCCCGGCCTTCTTGCGCTCCTTGGCCCGCGAGTCGCGGGTCAAGAAGCCCCTGCGCTTGAGCTCGCCGCGCAGGTTCGGGTCGGCCTCCAGCAGCGCCCGCGAGACGCCGTGGCGCAGCGCGCCGGCCTGCGCGGAGATGCCGCCGCCGTGCAGCCGCGCGACCACGTCCATGCGGTCCTGGTAGCCAACCGTCTCCAGCGGCTGGCGGATGTTGCGCTGCAGCGTCAGGCGCGGGAAGTGCTGCTCGAGCGTGCGCCCGTTGACGACATAGCTGCCCGTGCCCGGCCTCAGCGTCACGCGCGCGATCGCCGACTTGCGCTTGCCGGTCGCGCGGTAGCGGGCGCCCGAGGCGAGGTCGATCGCGGCCGTGGAGATGGGCTCCGCGAGCGCCTCCTCCTGATCCTCGTCGGCCTGAGCCTCCTCGCCCTCCTCGTCGGTCGCGTACGGGTCGACCGCATAGGCGTCCTCGTAGCTCTCGCTGCGGCCCAGCGGGTCGACGCCCTCGGGGACGATGTCCACTTCCAGGTGCGCGCCCGGCACGGCCGGTTTCTCGCGCGGAGCCGGCTCCTCGTCTTCCTCGTCCGCCTCCGCAGCCTGGCTCTCCTGTGCCTGCGGAGCCTCGGCCGGCGCGTCCGCGGGTGCGGCCTCGACGGCGTCCGGCGCCGATGCCTCGGGCTGCGGCTGCGCCTCCTCTGCGACGCCCTCGTCCTCCGGGGAGGATGCGGGCTGCTCGTCGTCTGCCATCAGGTCTCGATCTCCAGAGGTTGCGGTTTCTGCGCGACGTGCGGGTGCTCGGGACCGGTGTAGATCTTGAGCTTGGTGATCTGCTTGCGCGCGAGGCGGTTGCGCGGCATCATGCCCTTGACGGCCAGCCGGATGATGTCCTCGGGACGCTTGGCGAGCATCTCCTCGAATGTCCGCGAGCGCAGCCCACCCGGGTAGCCCGAGTGGCGGTAGTAGCGCTTGTCCTGGCGCTTGTTGCCGCTGACGTGGATCTTCTCGGCGTTGACCACCACGACGAAGTCGCCGGTGTCGATGTGCGGCGTGTACTCCGGCTTGCGCTTGCCGCGCAGCACGTCCGCGATCTGCGTCGCCAGGCGTCCCAGCGTCTTGCCGTTGGCGTCGACCACGAGCCAGTTGCGCTCGCGGTCGGTCGGCTTCGCGACGTATGTCTTTGCGGAGGGGGCCATGACGTGAAAAAGGCCACGCGTCGTCGCGCGGCGGAGTCGAACACTATAGGCGAAGTGGCCCGCGCTCGCGGGCTACTCCCACTCGATTGTTCCCGGAGGCTTCGAGGTGATGTCGAGCACGACGCGGTTGACCTCGCGCAGCTCGTTGATCATGCGCGAAGCGATCGTCTCCAGCAGGTCGTACGGCAGCCGCGCCCAGTCGGCGGTCATCGCGTCGTCGCTGGTGACAGCGCGCACGACCACCACGTAGCCGTACGTGCGCTCGTCGCCCTGCACGCCGACGGTGCGCACGTCGGGCAGCACGCAGAAGGACTGCCACAGCTCGCGGTAGAGCCCCGCCTTGCGGATCTCCTCCTGCAGGATGTGGTCGGCCTCGCGCAGCACGTCCAGGCGCTCCTTGGTCGCTTCGCCGCCGACGACGCGGATCGCGAGGCCCGGGCCGGGGAACGGCTGGCGCCAGACGAGCCGCTCCGGCAGGCCCAGCTCGGCACCCACCGCGCGGACCTCGTCCTTGAACAGCGCGCGCAGCGGCTCGACGAGCTCGAACTGCAGATCGTCCGGCAGGCCGCCGACGTTGTGGTGGGACTTGATCGTGGCGGCGCCGGTGCCGCCGCCGGACTCGATCACGTCCGAGTAGAGCGTTCCCTGCACGAGGAAGCGCGCCGCGCCATCGTCGCCGTCGGCGCTCGGCGGGCCGGCAAGCTTGGCGGCCTCCTCCTCAAAAACTCTGATGAACTCGGCGCCGATCGCCTTGCGCTTGGCCTCGGGCTCGGTCACGCCTTTGAGCTTGTCGAGGAAGCGCGTCTCCGCGTCGACCGCCACAAGCGGCACCTTGAACGTGTCGCGGAACGTCTTGACGACCTGGTCGCCCTCGTCCTTGCGCATCAGCCCGTGGTCGACGAACACGCACGTCAGCTGCTCGCCGATGGCGCGATGCACGAGCAGCGCCGCCACGGAGGAGTCGACGCCTCCCGACAGGCCGCAGATCACGCTGCCCTCCCCCACCTGCTCGCGAATCCGCCTGACCTGTTCGTCCACGATCGACGCCGCCGACCACGTCAGCTCGCACGCGCACATGTCGGTGAGAAAGCGCGTCAGGATCTCCTGGCCATAGGGCGTGTGCACGACCTCGGGGTGGAACTGGATGCCGTAGATGCCGCGCTCGGCGCTTTCCACGGCCGCCACCGGCGAGCTGCTCGAGGAGGCCAGCGCGGTGAAGCCGGGCGGCGGCTCGAACACGGTGTCGCGGTGCGACATCCAACAGGTCTGCTCGCGCGGCATCCCCGCCAGCAGCGCTCCTGGCTCGGACACGTGCAGGTCGGAGCGGCCAAACTCGCCCACCTCCGCCTGCTCGACGCGCCCGCCGAGCGTGTGCACGAGCAGCTGCATGCCGTAGCAGATGCCAAGCACCGGCACCCCCAGCTCCAGCAGCCCCTGATCCAGGGGCGGCGCCCCGTCGGCGTACACCGACGCGGGCCCGCCCGAGAGGATGATCCCGCGCGGCTCGCGCGCCGCCACCTCCTCCAGCGCCACGTGGTGGGGCAGCAGCTCGCTGAACACGCCGCAGTCGCGCACCCTGCGCGCGATCAGCTGCGAGTACTGCCCGCCGTAGTCGAGCACCACGATCTGCTGCGCGGCCGTGGGCGCAGGCAGGGGCGCGACGCTCCGCTGCTCGATCACCGGCTCGGGAGCCGTGGCAGCGGGGTTAGTCATTTACGAGGGCGGTTGCCTTCCCGTTGGTCGCGCCCATGCCGACACCCTGGTCGCGCTGTAGCGCCTTGCCCTCGGTCTGCAGCGACGGCGCGACGACCACCTCGGCGCGGTTGAACTCCGCGAGGTCCTTGTGGCCGCACGTGGCCATCGACGTGCGCAGGCCGCCGAACAGGTTGAACGTGCCGTCGTTCTCGCGCGCCGGGCCGACGAGGATCTCCTCGAGCGTGCCGTTCTGCGTGGTCGCCACGCGCGCGCCGCGCGGCAGGGTGGGATGGAAGGTGGCCATGCCCCAGTGGAAGCCGTGCCCCGGCGCCTCGTAGGCGCGGGCGAGCGGCGAGCCGATCATCACGGCGTCCGCGCCCAGCGCGATCGCCTTGGAGACGTCGCCGCCGTTGCGCATGCCGCCGTCGGCGACCACCTGGCAGTACTCGCCCGTCTCGAGCATGTGCGTGGAGCGCGCGTGCGCCACGTCGGCGATCGCCGTCGCCTGCGGCACGCCGATGCCGAGCACGCCGCGCGTCGTGCACGCGGCGCCCGGTCCGACGCCCACGAGCACGCCAGCCGCGCCGGTGCGCATCAGGTGCAGGCCCGTGTGGTAGGAGGCGCAGCCGCCGACCACCACCGGGACATCGAGGCTCGGGATGAACTCCTTCAGGTTGAGCGGCTCGGACACGGTCGAGACGTGTTCGCCGGAGACGACCGTGCCCTGGATCACGAGCACGTCCAGGCCCGCCTCCATCGCGATCTCGTGGTAGTCGAGCACGCGCTGGGGCGTTAGCGAGGCCGCGACGACGACCTTCTGCTCCTTGATCTCGCGAATCCGCTGCGCGATCAGCTCGGGCTTGACCGGCTCGCGGTAGATCTCCTGCATCTCGCGCGTCGCGAGATCCTTCGGCAGCTCCGAGATCCGCTCCAGCTGCTCGTCCGCGTCCTCGTAGCGGGTGAAGATCCCCTCAAGGTTGAGCACCGCGAGGCCGCCCAGACGACCGATGATGCCGGCGCTCTCCGGCGAGACGACGCCGTCCATCGCGGAGGCGAGCATCGGCAGCTCGAACTGGTAGGGCCCGAGCTTCCACGAGATGTCGATGTCGTCGGGGTCGCGCGTGCGCCTCGAGGGCACGATCGCGATGTCATCGAAGCCATACGCTCGGCGGCCCTTCTTGCCGCGCCCGATCTCTATCTCCATCCCGCGGAGCATAGCAATCGCCACCCCGGGCCCAATGCCCTTGGATATGCTCGAACGACATGAGCGACGCCGCCCACACGCCTGCCAACACGCGCTATGAGCCGGACGCGATCGAGG
Source organism: Solirubrobacteraceae bacterium (assembly GCA_035483595.1). Lineage (GTDB taxonomy): Bacteria > Actinomycetota > Thermoleophilia > Solirubrobacterales > Solirubrobacteraceae > Palsa-744. Next base: position 162,806 of record DATHPU010000006.1, on the reverse strand, counting down.
CCCGCCGGCAGGCGTCCTGGCGCGAGCGCGACGCCTTCCGCACGCCGCCGCTGACGGACGCGCGCACGCACATCTACATCAAGCCATCGGCGCCGTTCACGTCGGGTAACGTCCACATCGGACACGTGCGCAGCTACTCGATCGGCGACGCCTACGCGCGCTTCCGCCGCGCCCGCGGCGACGCGGTGCTGTTCGCGTTCGGCTTCGACGCGTTCGGCCTGCCCGCCGAGCTCGGCGCGATCGCCGGCGGCGAGTCGCCGAGCGACTGGGTGCACCGCTGCGCCGAGCACATGACCGGGCAGCTGCAGCGACTCGGCTTCTCCTTCGACTGGGAGCGCTCGTTCCTGAGCTCCGACGCGGTCATGTACCGCTGGTCGCAGTGGCTCTTCCTGACGCTGCTGGAGGCCGGGTTGATCTACCACGGCACCGGCAACGTCGACTGGTGCGACACCTGCCAGACGACGCTCGCCTCGATCCAGGTGGAGGCCGGCGGCACGTGCTGGCGCTGCCACGGCCCGGTGCGGCTGATCCAGCTGCCGCAGTGGTACCTGAAGGTGAGCGCCTACCTGCAGGAGAACGACCGGCGCCTGGCCGAGCGCGCCGGAAGCGGCATGTGGGACGACGTGGCGCTGTCCTCGCAGGAGATCGTGCTCGGCCGCGTGGACGGCGTCGAGCTCGACCTGACCCAGCCCTCCGGGCCGGGTCCCAGCCCCGACGGCGCACAGCTGACGGTCTTTACGCCGCACGCGGACGCGCTCGCGGACGCGCGCTTCGTGCTGATGTCCGCCCGCCACCCCGACGCGGACGCGTGGGCGTCCGACGGGAACGTGGGCGAGCAGCTCGAGCAGCTGCGCTCGGGCGGCTGGGAGCGCAGCTCGCGCGAGGCGGAGACGATCCCCGTGATCGACACCGGGCGCGTGGTGCTCACCGCGGACGGCGCCGAGCTGCCGGTGCTCGTGTCCCCCCTCGTGGACTCCCGCTTCGGGCCCACGGTGGCGCTCGGCGTGCCCTCGCGCGACCGCACCGACGAGGTGATCGCGCGGCGGCTCGGCCTCGACGCGGCGGGCGACGGGGAGGCTGCGCCCGCAACGGCGCACGATGGAAGCGATCGCGTCGCGAGCACCAACGGCGCGAGCGCCCCCGGTTCCGCCGCAGCCGCGCACGGCCGGCCGGCGGTGCGCTACAAGGCGTTCGACTGGGTGATCTCGCGCCAGCGCTCGTGGGGCACGCCGATCCCGATCGTCTACTGCGAGAAATGCGGCACGGTGCCGGTGCCGCGCGAGCAGCTGCCGGTGGTGCTGCCGCTGGATCTGCGCCCGACCGGCACCGGCAACCCGCTGGCGGAGCTGGACGAGTTCGTGAGCACGACCTGCCCCACCTGCGGCGGCCCGGCGCGGCGCGAGACCGACACGCTCGACTGCCACTTCGACGCGCTGTGGCTGTGGATCCCCGCGTGCGTGCCGGGCGAGTCGCGCGAGGACTCGCTGGAGGAGATCCTCGCGCTGGCGGACCTGCGCCACTGGCTGCCCTCCGAGCGCCTGGTGGCGGGCTCGGACAGCGGCAACTTCGTGTTCGACCAGCGCACGGTCGCCAAGGCGCTGCGCGACATCGGGCCGCTCGCGTTCCTCGAGGACGGCGAGCCGTTCGCCGGCTGCCTGTTTCACGAGATGGTCACCGCCGACGGGCGCAAGATGAGCAAGCATCTGGGCAATGTCGTCGACCCCGACGATCTGGTCGCGCGCTACGGCGCGGACACCGTGAGGCTCGCGGTCCTCTACGCGGCCAGCCCGCAGAAGTCGTTGAACTGGAGCGACTCGGCGGTGCTGCGCTGCAGCAGGTTCCTGGCGCAGGTGTGGGAGTACTCGCACGGGGCGATCAGGCGCCGTGCGAGCGGCGAGGAGCAGGGCGCCGCGCCGGCGACGCTCGCGTCCGGCGCCGACGGCGCCGCCGCGGATGCTCCCGTCAGAGACACCAGCGAGCACCTGCGGCTGAAACTGACGCAATGGTGCGAGGCCGGCGTGAGGCGCATCACCAAGGACATGGAGAACCTCGAGATGCACAGCGCCGTGCGCAACGTGATGCGCCTGTTCGACCGCATCAAGGACTTCGAGAAGCGCGTCGTCAGCCGCGACGGAGAGCTGAGCCAGGCCAACCTCGACGCGCTCGTCGAGGCGCTCGGCGTGCTCGCCCAGACGCTCGGCCCGTTCGCGCCGCACATGGCCGAGGAGCTGTGGATCGCGCTCGGTCACGACGCGCACGGCGCACAGACGCCGTGGCCGAGCGTATCGTTCGAGATAGCGGCATGACAACGCAGACCGTAGAGAGCCCCTCCAGGCAGCGGACGCGCTCGTGCGCGACGGCGCTCGTGTGCCACCGCTGCGACCACAGCTACCCGCTGGAGCAGGCCGTCTTCGCGTGCCCGGACTGCGGCAAGGGACTCGACGTGGTCTACGACTACGAGCTGGCCGCCCGCCACTTCAGCGAGGTTCCGAGCGCCGAGCGCCCGCACAACATCTGGCACTTCGAGGAGCTGCTGCCGATCGTCGACGCCTCCGCGCAGGCGCGCGTGGGCCAGCACTCCGGCTACACGCCGCTGATCCGCGCCGACCGCCTCGGCGCCGAGCTGGGGCTCAGCAACCTGTACCTGAAGGACGACTCCAGCAACCGCCCGAGCCTCTCCTACAAGGACCGCGTCGTGTCGATGTCGGTCGCGCGGCTGCTGGAGCAGGGCCGGACCGAGATCGGCTGCGTGTCCACCGGCAACGTCGGCACGGCGGTCGCATCGTTCGCCGCCAAGGCAGGCGTCGACGCCTACATCTTCTACCCCAACCGCCTCGAGGACACCAAGGCGCGCGTGTGCATGGCGCTCGGCGCGAAGGTGTGCCAGGTGGAGGGCAACTACGACGAAGCCAACAGGCGCTGCCGCGAACTGGCGGAAAGCACGGGCATGGACTTCGCCAACATCACGCTGCGCCCGTTCTACGCGGAGGGCGCGAAGACGGCGGCGTTCGAGATCGTCGAGCAGCTCGACTGGCAGTCGCCGGACCACATCGTCACGGCCGCCGCCGGCGGCACGCTGTCCTCGCGCCTGCACAAGGGCCTCGTGGAGCTGCAGCTGATGGAGCTGTCGGAGACGGATGCCACGCGCATCCACATCGCACAGCCGAGCGGCTGCAACCCGATCGCGACGGCGATCATCGCCGAGGAGGCGGAGATCCACGCGGTGACGCCCGAGACGGCCGCGCACTCGCTGGCGATCGGCAATCCCGGCGACGGCTACCTGGTGATCGACGCGGTGCTCAAACGCGGCGGCACGGGCGGCTTCGCCAGCGACCCTGAAATATTCGCGGGCATCGACCTGCTGGCGGCGACCGAGGGCCTGCTGACGGAGCCCGCGGGCGGAACGACGATCGCGGTGCTCGAGAAACTCGCGGCCGCGGGGCGCTTCGCCCCCGACGACACGGTCGTGGCGATCATCACGGGCAACGGGCTGAAGACGCTCGACGAGCATCCGCCGAAGCCTTGGCCGGCCAAGGTCGAGTGCGAGCTCGAGGCGATGCGCGCCGCGCTGGCCGAGCTCAAGAGCAGCGGCACGCTCGTGGACAGCGCCCGCGAGCAGCTGCACTTCTAGCGCCGGCGTTTAGCCCGCCCGCGATCGGCGGGTATAACAAGCGACGATGGCGAGTCCATTTACATCGCCGCAGGAATTCCGAGACGTCATGGACCGGATCTTCCAGATGATGAGCGACGACCCCGAGATGGGACCGCGGCTGCGCGACGCGGACGTGCCGCAGCGATTCGAGTTCCAGGACCTCGATCAGGTGCTGAACGTCAGGGCCGCTCATCCGGATGAGCCTGGGGACCTGTTCTGGCGGTGGACCGACGAGATCGACTGGAGCCCGCGGGTGCGCATGACGATGTCCTCGGAGACGGCCAACCGCTACTTCCAGGGCCGCGAAAACATCGCCTACGCGATCGCAAGGCGGCGCATCAAGACCGGCGGCGACATCGGGAAGGCGCTCGAGCTGATCCCGATCACCAAACCCATCTACGAGCGCTACCGCGCGCTCGTCGCCGCGGAGTACCCGCACCTGCAGGTTTAGCGGGGTCGCCACACGGCCACGCCGCGGGCGGCCGACGCGGCTGGTCTCAGCCCGGTTCTGACGCGAACGCCAGCTGTTCATCGCGGAGCCCCGAGCCGAGCACCGGCGGCGCCAGGCCGTCCGATCGGAGGATCACCGTGGCGGCGCCGCGCGAGTCGCCGGAGGCCCGATACAGCTCGGTGTCATTGCCACCCCCCGCGGCGCACGGCGCTTCGGCGCGGTCGCCGGCCATGAAGCCGTAGTAGAAGACGTGCTCTGGTTCGATCGCTGGCATCAGCTCGTCGATCAGGTAGGCGGCGTCGCTGGCCTGCAGCGCTTCGCCGCGCGCCTGACCGTGGGCGCAGTCGTAGGCGCCGACCTCCGTGAACCAGATCTGAGCGCCGGCGCCCTCGTCGGGCAGCGCTTGCACGAGGGTGACGGCGGGCGTGTCGCTGTGCGCTTTGACCGAGTAGTACGGGTGCATGCCCCAGATCTGCGGAGCGAAGTTGAGCGCGTCGACGTATTCGCGCTCATAACCAGGGGCCCCGGGACTGTCCTGGAGGTCGCCGGCGATCACTCGGCAACCGTGGCGCGCGCACACCGAATCGGCCGAGTTCGCGATCGCGCCGGCCTCGCCGGCGCTCGCATCGCCTTGACCGTTGGGCTCGTTCCACGCCTCGACGTAGCCGACCGGCTCGCCGTCTTCGGCCGCCTCGGCGAGGGTGGCTTCGAGATCCTGCTCGTATTCACCTGCGGAGGCGGGATCCACATGGTCGTAGCTGGTGAGCGCCAGCACCGGAGCCACGCCGAGGCTGCGCACATCCTGCAACCACGCTTCGAGCCGTTCACGATAGTCGCCGTGCGCGTTCGGGCCGTCGCTCGCCTCGGTGACCGCGTTCCACTGCACCACGTAGCGCGCGAGCGTGATCTGACCGACCCACGCCGCACGGAAGAACCTCGCGAACGGGCTGTCGGAGAACGATCCGTCCCAGGCCGGGAGGCTCTGATCGGAGATGCCGTCGACGTATGGCGTGCCCGCACGCGCCGGCGGGACGCCAGCGAGCGGGCCGGCGCAGAGCGCGAGCGCCGCCAGGCGGGCGGCGGATGTCCTCAGCCACCGTCCGAGCGCCCGGGTTGACGCGCAAGCTGACGAGCTCATAGAAAAGCCCCGCCGAGGCGGGGCTTTTCCTTAGCAGATCGATAAGCGGGATTCTGTCGTGAGCAGCCATCCATCTGAGCGGCCTACCTGGACCTCGGCGGGCTACCTGCAAACGGTCCCGTTTGGCCTTGCATCGGGTGGGGTTTACCCAGCCGCCGCGTCGCCGCGACGCTGGTGCGCTCTTACCGCACCATTTCAACCTTGCCTGTGAGCCGTTCACGTGGGACGGCCCCATCGGCGGTTTGTTTCTGTGGCACTTTCCCGCGAGTTTCCCCGGGTCGATCCCTCGACCACCCTGCCCTGCGATGTCCCGACTTTCCTCGAAGGCCCAAAGCGACCTCCGCGACTGCCTGATCTGCATTTCAAGGCTAGCGCGTCGACAGCCCCGGATGCGGGCCGGGGCATGTCTGCAGCCGTCCGGCAAAACGAGGACTGACGAACTGCTCGCCACGCGCAGCAGCACGAATCGCCTGCACAAGCTCGACATCGGCCAGGTGCTTCGATACGAACCCCGCCACCCCCGCGATCAGCGCGTGTCGCGCGAACACCGGTTCGTCCTGCATAGTCATGCCCACGACCGTCGTGCCCAGGCCGCACTCGCGCAGCCTGCCGATCGACTCGATGCCGGTGGACCCGTCGTGCATGCCCAGATCGAGCGCGAGCACATGAGGCTGGTGCAAGCCCACCTCGCGCTCGACCGACTCGAGGCTGTCGGCTTCGCCGACCACCTCAATGTCGTCCACGCCGTCCAGCAATCCGCGCAGACTGCGACGCACCAACGCATGGTCGTCAGCCAGCACAACCCGGATCGGCGACGGAGCCGATGGGACAGAGCCCGCATCATCGAAAGCCGACACCAGATGCAGACGCGAATCCATTCAGTGCAAGCTAACGCCAGCCGCGCCGCCCGCCATCCGTGCAAAACATCGACCCTGACGCGGCAAAGCACCGCCCGGCGGCGGGTCGTTACGGTCACGCCAAACTACGGTCGGCGGTCGAACGGGCGGTCGATCGCCCCAGGCCGAGCGACGGCGCAGAGGCGCTCAGACCCTCCTGAGCAGACCCACCACGCGGCCGAGCACTTTGACCTCCTTGCTGCGGATCGGATCCATCGCGTCGTTCTCCGGCTGCAGCCGGATGTGGTCCGGCTCGCGGTAGAAGCGCTTGACCGTCGCCTCCTCGCCCAGGAGCGCAACCACGACCTCGCCGTCGCTCGCGGTGTCCTGCGGATGCACGACCACGTAGTCGCCTTCGAGGATGCCCGCATTCTTCATCGAGTCGCCGCGGATCCGCAGCAGGTACTCGCCGTCGCCGCCGCCCGCGATCTCGGGCACCGACACGTAGTCCTCGATGTTCTCCTCCGCCAGCATCGGCTGCCCGGCGGCGACCGAGCCCAGCAGGGGCAGGCCTTCCGCGCGCACGATCCCGCGAACGCTGTCCACGGCGCTCCCCACCGCCCGGTCGAGCAGCTCGATCGCGCGCGGCTTGGACGGATCGCGGCGCAGCAGCCCAATCTTCTCCAGGTTGGCCAGGTGCGCATGCACGGTCGACGAGGACGCGAGCCCCACTGCTTTGCCGATGTCGCGCACCGTCGGCGGATAGCCGTACTTGGCGGAGTACTTGCGGATGAAGTCGAAGATCTCCTGCTGGCGCTTGGTCAGATCCATGTCTGCGTGCCTCCCGGTCGGGGTGGATTGCGACCTCCAACGAACATGTGTTCGCACTGTAGCGACGGCTGTGGACGGATGCAAGGTCGAGGCGGCGCCGACCGCGAGCGACCGGCCAGAGCGCCGGGCTATACTCGCCCCCCTGCGCCCGTGGCGGAATTGGTAGACGCGCAAGGTTGAGGGCCTTGTCATGTGTAAACATGGTGGTGGTTCGAGTCCACTCGGGCGCATTGGAAAAGCCCTGCTATGCGGGGCTTTTCTTATCTTCGGGGGCCATAATGCAGCCTTCCGTCCGTGTGCACAGTATTCTCACGTGAGAACAATGCACGGTGCTGTGCACACTCGGCGAGTCTTTTAGACCATGAGCGTCCAATCGGATCGGGGCGCTTGGCTGGTCCGTTGGCGCGACGGCTCCGGGCATCAGCGGGGCAAGCGCTTCGCCAGCGAGGATGCCGCACGGGCGTTCGACGAGGCGCTCGGCGAGCTGGCCCCGACTGAGCGGAGGGCGGATGGAGCCAGGGAAGCAGGCGGGGTCTACTCCTACACGACGAAGGCCGGTGTCCGTTGGTACTTCAAGTTCCGGGGCAGCGATGGCGTCCAGACGACCAAGCGTGGGTTCACGAGCGCACGGGCGGCGCGAGATGCCAGGCGACGACTGACGGAGCAGATCGAGCGCGGCGGGGTCCGACAGACGCGAGAGTCGTTCGGAGAGTATTGGGATCGTTGGCTGGCTCGTCGCAAGCCATACCTGGAGCCGGGAACCTGGCAGGGCTACGAGATCAACGGACGCCGGCGGCTGCTGCCGGCGCTGGGGAATGACCGCCTGGGTCGCCTGGGGGTCGAGCAGGTGCGAGCGTGGATGGAGGAGCAGGCCGAGAGCGTCGAGACGGGCGAGATCGCGGTCAAGACGGTCAACAACGCCCTGGGGACGTTAGTGGTGTGCCTGAACGCGGCGCTTGAGGACGGGCTGATCGCGGCCAACCCAGCGCTGCGTGTGCCGCGACTGCCGGCGGCGCATATCGAGCGGGAGTACCTGCGCCTGCACGAGATCCCCGTCTACCTGGACTCGTGCTCTGAGGTGTACCGGCCGGTGGCGGAGGCGCTGATCGGCGGTGGCTTGCGGATCTCGGAGGCCTTGGCGCTGCGCGTTGGTGACCTGGAGCTCGAGCAGAGCGGCGGCGTGATCGTCGTGTACCGCTCACGCAAACGGGGCGAGGCGATTGGATCGACCAAGTCCGACCGGTTTCGAGCCGTGGAGATTGGACCCGCGCTCACTGGTGTGCTGCGCGACCACGTGGCCCGGCGCGGCGAGATGGCAGCGGGCGACCAGGTGAAGGCGCATGTGTTCGTGATGCCGGTGCGTACAGGCAAGCGCGATCAGGGGAGATGGTTCGGCGATGGCGCAGGCGAACCGATGGACCGCACAACCGTCTCTCGTGATTGGCACAAGGCGGCGCTGCAGGACGCGAGCCTGCGCGACATGCCGCTCCACGCGCTTCGGCATACAGCGGCGGCGGCGTGGCTGGCGGCGGGGAACTCGCTGATGTACGTGCAACGCCAGCTCGGGCACGCGGACATCGGGACGACCGAGCGCTACTACGGGCACCTGGAGCGGCACGTGCTGGCGGCTGGGGCTGTGGCTACGGAGGAGGCCATCGCCCGTGCTGCGCCTCGCTCCGACTAGAAGGGCGAGCGAAACGGGTAGCGAAACTCGCAGCCCACGCCGAATTTTGGTGTCGCATGGTGCGACATTTGTGTTCCATGCCCCTACATCATCCTTCACAGTCTCGTTCCATGCTATGCTCGCGTAGTGCTCCCGAACCCAGTGATCGAAGTCCTTGCGAAGCTCTCAGCGGCGAAGCTTGAAGGGATGCAGAAAGACATCGAAGCGCAGATCGCAGACCTGCGCACGCAGGCGCGATGGGTTGATCGGGCTCTCGTCGAGAAGGGCGTGCATCCTCCGCGGGAGGAGCAGAACGGTTCGTCACGCCCGGCTGCCACACCTTCGCCTACGTCCATCAAACGCCGCGGCACAAAGCGCACTGGCACAGCTGACCTGATCCGCACGGTCATCACGGAGCGTCCCGAGCATGTGTGGACTCCTGCCGAAGTCATCCGCGCCGTCAAAGATCGCGGCGCGACTTCCTCGGCCCAAGCGATCCGCGTCGCGCTCCGACGCATGCACAACGTCGATCACTTTCTTGAACGCGGTCCAGATGGGACCGGGTGGAGACTTGCCTCATCGAACGGTTCCCGACAGGAATCGTTCTCAGAGGCTCCAAACTCGGGGCTCGGGGAGCACGGGCGGCAATCCAGCCGCACCGACGATCCAAGCCTCGTGACCACGTAGGTGGGGAGTCGTTTCTAGAGCGGCTCCCCGCCTACTGCATTTTCAGTGTACCCCAGGTCGGTCGTTTCTGCCGAGGATCGCTACGCCGCAAGCTGCATTGCATGCGCTGGCCGTGGAGCTTGTCGAGCAGCGGGGCGCTCATCATGGATTCATTTGCCTTCGCTCCGCTGTCTCAACTGCTCGCGAGCAGAAGGTCGCTTGACCTACAAGGCCATGTGCAGTCGGTAGCCGTAGAAGCTGCAAGCTTGTACGTGGACACGGCCGAGCGGCGCCACGAAGCATCGGGCCAAGAACTCGTTGTCGGGACGTTCCAGCCACTCTTTGAGCGAAGCGCTGCCGTTCGTCCCTCATCACGATGGCCTGAACGCCACCGTCCTGAGTCTTCGGATGCCTACTTAAGAGATCGCTCAGACGGGCGCATCCCGAGTTCCAAAAGACGGGTCTCGAGTGTGTTGATGGATTGGGTGTCTTCGTAGAAGTCTTCCTGGCGCACGATCCGTCCCCAGCGGGTGCGCGCGAGCAGGACGGTGCGGTTGCGGTAAATCTCCTCGCCGGTCGAGGCGCTGGCGTGGTCGTCGAAGCGCGCGAGCAACGTCATGCGCCACGGTGGGCCGGAGATGAACAGCTCGGCGATCTCGCCTTGGATGCCGGCGTCGACAAAGCTCTGTAGGAAGCTTGCAATCGCGGGCTTGCCACGGTGCTCGCCCGCCCAGCGGTGCGGACCCTCGTTGAAGTGCAGGACCGCATCCTCGGCATAGCTCGAGAGCACCGGCTGATAGTCGCCTGCGTTCAACACGGCGATATCGCGACGGAACTTGAAAAGCAGGCCACGCACAAGCAGCCTCTTCGCAATGACCGCACCTGCGGCCCCAGCCGTAAACAGCAACATCGGCCGGGCGACGCCTGTCACACACTTTGTCTGTTCGTGATTCACCGGGTCGCCTCCGAGGAATTCGTTTGCTCTTGCGGTTGTCTTTCGGTGAGGAACTCGGAGAGGTGGGCCGTCAGCTTTGCGGGCTGATCCTCGGAGATCAGGGTGTAGGAGTCCGCGATCTCCACGAGGCGTCCCTGGGGCAGCAGTTCGGCGAGGCTGCGGCCGTGCTCGATCGGCATCAGACGGTCCTCGGCGGCCCACACGACGAGAGCGGGGCGCTCGAAGGAGCGCAGCGTCTCAGCAGCAGCGAGTAGATCGCGCCGGCCCCGTGGGGCGCTGCGCACATACTTCCCCAGATCGCGGCGAATCTCGCGCTGGGAGGTGACCGGTCCGAACCAACGGTCCATCACCTCGCGCGGGACAGGCAGCTTGCTCAGATGGCCATACGTCATCGGCAGCCTGCGTAGGCGATCAAAGCGAACGGCATCGCCGCCATGAAGACACCGCCCGGCACCCTGGCGATGTAGGGCAGCAGCCGCGCAGCGCCTTTCGGCGGCACGTTCTCAAACGCCTCGCACGAGCACAGCACCAGCCGCGCGATCCGCTCATAGCAGGGGCCGCCGACCAGCAACTGTGGCCCTCCCCAATCGCTCATCACAAGCGTGATGTCGCGTAGATCCAAGCGCTCGATGGACTCGCCGAGGAGCTCTGCGATACCGCTCATCGAGAGGTCCGCGTCGGCGCGCATCGGGTGGCGATGGCCACCGAGCGGCAGCGTGGGCAACAGGCAGCGGTAATCAGAGCGAAGCCCTGCAACGACTTTGCGCCACAGCGAGCCGTCCATCATCAACCCATGCACGAAAACGATCGCGGGCCCGCTGCCTCCGGTGTCCTCGTAGTCGATCGTTCCAGCCGAGAGCTCCAGTTCAGGCATGGCCGTCCTCCTCTAGATAGATCGCTCCATACAGCCTAGCTATCCTTGACTAAACGCGCAACGAAGCCACAGGGGGAGCCAGAGATGAGCACGAACACCAAGGAACGCATCGTCGACGCCGGCGCGACACTGTTCCGCCGCCAAGGCTACACCGCCACAGGCGTCAAACAGATCGTTACTGAAGCCGAGGCACCCTTCTCCTCCCCCTACCACTTCTTCCCCAACGGGAAGGATGAGCTCGCCGCGGAGATCATCCGCTCCTCCGGCCTGATGTTCCAGCAGCTCGTCGAGTTTGTCTTCGACTCCTCCCCCGACATCCTCACCGGCGTCCAGAACTGCTTCGCCGGCGCCGCCGAGACCCTCCGCCAAACCAACTACGCCGACGCCTGCCCGATCGCCACCGTCGCCCTCGAGGTCGCAAGCACCAACGAACCACTCCGCAAGGCCACCGCCGACGTATTCGAGAGCTGGATCAAATCCGCAACCGCGCGCTTCACGGCCGCCGGCATCCCCGGGCAAACCTCGCGCGAGCTGGCGATCAGCCTGATCGGCGCACTCGAGGGCGCATTCCTGCTCAGCCGCGCCGCACGCAGCACCGAGCCAATGGACATCGCAGGCGCAACGACCACCGCGACCGTTCAGGCCGCGCTCATCGGATCTTCGTCAAGCGGGTCATAAAACGGCATTGCGGTTAGAGCAGCCTTTGCTGATCACGCGAGCCGGCGACGGCGGTCGAGTCGGGACGCCGCCTACGCGTGTTTGCGGAGTGACGTGTGGCGACCGCGGGACAACCCGGGGTCCATGCGGCGCGAGCATCGTCTATCCAACGTTGGACATCCTCAGGGACGAACCGCAGCGGCCCTTCCCCCCCACCGATGCGGATCGACGGGATGCGGCCGGCTTTCGCAGCGTCGTAGAGCCACGAACGCGAAACCCCGAGACAGCGAGCAAGGTCGGTGGGCTTCAACAGCGGCTGCATGGACATGGCCATCAATCGATGAACCAGTCGGGCACGGCTCCAGGCGTGAAGCGCGTGGTGACGCCGCCTGGAAGATGATCAAGGACATAGCGAAAATCAGCGAGCTGGTGGTGGAAGGCCAGCTCGTCACGGGGATCTAGACCGGCACAGTCGATGTTCAGACGCCAGGCTGCCATGGCGCAGACAATCTCGAACAGGTCCGCGTCGCACCACCACGATTCGGGCAGGTTCGCCAGAGCGGTCGGGTAGCGGTTGTATAAGGCCAACGCGTCGCCCCACGCTTGCCGCCGCCAGAGTCGCCGCTCCTCGTCGTCGAAGGGCTCAAGCCAAGGAGGAACGGTGGGCTCATGGTCGGCCTCGTCGACGTTGGGGGCCGCTGGCCGGCTCGGTGTATGGGGATCCGATCGACCATCCGCGAGACCCGACATGAGCAGTCGCGTGGCGACGCGAGCAACCGGCTCGCCGGTGCTGCCAGCGATTGCGCGCAGCTGATCGAATGTGGGCGTCGAGAGGCTGATCTGGATGCGACTCATTACGACCTCCTGATGGCGTACTGGTGACCTTCTGCGGTGATTGACCCCGAGCACCGCATCCCGGCCAACGACTTCGGTCCAGGGGTATCGAACAGGGGTGGGTCAGTGGTGCAGTTCTGCACCGTGTGCATCTAGTCTGTCCTTCCTGCCAGCCTGTGGGGACAGGGTGCTGGTTCCGGTCGGAAGGGCCGGTCCTGTGGCACTCAATGGACCGGCAAGGGCGCTAGCGATGTTCGAGAAGCAGCCGCTCGGCACGGGCTTGAACCGCCGGAGGGACACGTAGCCATGCACACGTCTTTGCTCGACCGGGGCGCGCTGGTGGGCAGCTATCCTAAGCCCTCTCAAGTCCACCATCTCTCCCGAGTTGACATTCTGGCTCAAGCGGCGTAACGTGGTGGACGAAAGGAGCATAGATGGCACAACTCATGCAGGTTCGACAGGTCGCCCGCGCGCTCGGGGTTCACGAGAACACCGTGCGTCGCTGGGAGGAGCGCGGCTTGCTGCGCGCCGTCCGACTGCCGAGCGGTGTTCGGCGCTTTCGCGCCGAGGATGTCGAGGCTGTGCGCAAGCAGATGTTCAGCGGTTTCGCCCCCATGCGGGCCGACGACGACATCGCACCGGCACACGCGGGCTCCGTCGACTGACGCAGACGACCGCCGCTCCTCGAATTAGGCTTCCCGGTCCTGCGCACAAGGCGAGGAAGCGATGGGACCTGGCGAGCATCGACCACACGATCACGAGTATTGGCAGCGCCCGTGGGCACGGGCGCTGTTCGCAGGCGATCTCTTCGAGGCCATCCCCTTCGGCGATCAACCGACCGTCGTCTACAGCGCCGAGCAAGACGACGCGCCGGGCAAGCACTTCCTCGGCGAGGTCGCGTTCGGCTACGGCCTACTCATCACACCGACGTGCGACATGGCCGAGCAGCACGGGACGAGCCTGGCCGCACACCCCTACCGCGCGTTGGTCCCGGTGCTGCCACTCGATCTCGTGGTCGAGCAGACGGCCGCGATCGAGCAGAGCCTCGGCCTCCTGCGCAGCCGAGACACGATCACGCCCTACATGTATCTGCCTCCCCTACCCGGCATTTTCGAGAGCGAGCAGGTGGCTTGTCTCTTCCGTCCGACGCTCGTCTCGGATGAGTTGCTGCGTGATCCGCCTCGGCGTGTCGCGCAGCTCCAGCCACCCGCGCGCCGCCAGCTCAAGGTGAAGCTCGCCGCCTACTGGGGACGAGCGGCCGTCAACCCCGAGGATCTGCCACTGCACGAGCGCGATGAAGCGAAGCTCGCCGCCGACACGTGGCCGGCGAGCGTCTACGACTCACAGAGCGCATTAGGATCAGGATAAATGCAGAGAGAAGAGATCCTAGCCGCGATGCAACGCACTGCTGGTGAAAACGGCGGCAAGCCGCTAGGAATGGCCCGGTTTGAGCGAGCGACTGGCATTCGGCAAGGAGATTGGCTTCCGTACTGGTCGCGCTTTGGTGATCTACAACGCGATGCAGGCTTTGAGCGTAATCAGCTACGGGGCGCGTATGAGGACGCCTACTTGTTAGAGAAGCTAGTTGCTCTCACGCGCGAGCAAGGGCGATTGCCAACGAGCCGGGCACTCGTCACAAAGGCGCACAATGACCCGGAGTTTCCCAGCCATACGGTGTTCCAGCGACGCTGGACTAAGAGTGAGCTCGTTGGGAACCTGCTCGCGTACTGCAGGGACAAACCGGAGTACGCAGATATCGTCATGCTGGTCGAGCCGCTCGCAGAGGCACGCGCGCCCACAGCAGAGGATGGCAGTTCGACCAAAGACCAGAGCTACGGCTTTGTCTACCTGGTGAAGGGGCATCCGGGCGAGTTCAAGATCGGGCGGGACCAATTTGGTAGACCGGCGGCTATCAGAGCTTGGAGTGACCGCGTCGGTCAAGCACGAGCTGGCGCATGAGATAAAGACGGACGATCCGAGCGGCGTGGAGGCATACTGGCATAGGCGCTTTCAGGCTCAGCGTATGCGCGGAGAGTGGTTCAAGCTGAGCACCGCAGATGTGCGGGCATTCAAGCGTTGGAGGCGCATCTATTAGGCACAGCGTGCGGTCTGCGGCCTGATTCAGGCCACCGCGGCGAACTCACGCTCGACCTCGCTGCCCACCGTACGCTGGAAGCACACGAGCAGTTCCTCCTCCAGCACGGCCGCAATGCGCTGGAGGATCGACAGTTGCGGGATATGAGTCTCCTGGCATGGGACAGAGGCTAGAAGTCGACCCGGCACACTCCGGCTACCTCCCTGTCAGCCCTTCCCGTGAGAACACTTTGAGAACATCCACCCCTCCAGACTCGTCCAATGCGTCCAGCAATCCCCGCGCAATGGACGATCTGGACGCCCCTGGACCCATCAACACCCCCCGTATCCGGTTGAGGGCCTTGTGGGGAGTTTTCCCCGTGGTGGTTCGAGTCCACTCGGGCGCACCAAAATCTTCGGACTCAAACCCTGCGCGGGGTTTGAGTACCGTCCCCTCCGCCGCATCGGAGGCAAAATGCTGCGCTGGCTGAATCAGGCTACAGCTGCGAACTCGTGCTCGACCTCGCCGTCCACCGTCCGCTGAAAGCACACCAGCAGTTCCTCGTCCAGCACTGCAGCGATCCGCTGCAGCGTCGGCAACTGGGGTATGTGGGTGCCCTTCTCAAGCCGCGAGATCGCACTGTGGGAAGTACCCGCTGCCTTCGCGACCTCTTCCTGCGTTAGCCCCAGCTCGAAACGACGCTCCCGCAGATGTGCAGCCACGGGGCTGGCCTCACGAAGAGCGCGGATGCGCTCGTATTCGGCGCGCGCGTCTCGGTAGGCCACGTTGCGATCCGCGCGGGCCTTGGCTGCCTTGGCAGCACTCTTGCCGATGGGGCTGTGCAGGACGCTGGCCATATCGCAGAGCTTATCACGGATGATAAGTAGCCTCAGCTCCCGTGCGCTCCCGGCGGAGCGTCGCGCCCCGTCGCACGAGGCCGCCGACGAGGGATCGCATCCATCCTCGCTCGAAAGTCGACCATCCGCGCCTCGGCCTTCCGCCGATCGGCCGCCGAGACGGTGCCTGTGTTCTTCTCGAAGATGTGCAGTAGGACCAGCAGGTTCCGGGACCGCTGGTAGAGCACACGATAGCGAGTACGTGCAAACCGGACCCGCAGCTCCCGCAACTCGCCCTCGATCTGCGAAGTCGCCGGGAACTCCGGCGGTGGATCGCGCGGGTCGCGGCCATTCAGATGCTCCTCGATCGCGTCATCGATCTTCGCGACGGCAAGAGGCTGAGTGCGCAGCAGATCCTCGAGGAAGGCATCGACGGGCTCATGTCCTCGCTTGTCTCGATAGAAGACGGCCTGCGTGCGCCCGCGCGGCTGCGCGTTGCCGGCACTCGGCCGAGAACTCGATGAACGCTTTGAAGGAGGCATGTAGCAAGAGGCTAGAAGCCACTCCGGCGCACTCTAGCTGCCCCGCCTACAGCTCTTGCTCCCCGTGAGAACACTTTGAGAACATCCACCCCTCCAGACCCGTCCGATGCGTCCGGCAACCACCGCAAGCTGGACGATCTGGACGCCCCGGACCGATCAACACCCCCTATATCCGGTTGAGGGCCTTGTGGGGAGTTTTCCCCGTGGTGGTTCGAGTCCACTCGGGCGCACCAAATGCCTAGACCTACGATCAGGTCTTGCTCTTGCTCGACGCTCACAGATAGACGAGGCGGTCAATGAATTGCTGGTCGGCGATGTCGCGGACCGCTGTCGCCAGATGCTTGATGCCGCCGCGCGGCGCGAGAACCGCGATGAGAGCGCGATTAGCACGCCAGGGTGATGCTGGCCAGCGCTGACATGCTCCGCCGAGATGCGCACGAAGTCGGCGACGTTCTCTGTAAGCAGCGCGCGCCCGTCCACGATCGCCGCCGCAAAGACCTCCGGGTCAGAGCTCCCCGCGAACCCGAGCTCGACGACGGTCCGCCCGTCGACACCGGCCGCCCGAAGCACCTCGGCGAGGCGAGCTGAATACATCTCGTCCAGCAGCAGCTTCAAGGCGTTTCAGCCGCAGCCGTTTCGCGACGGTGCAACGCCATGCGCGCAGCGATCTCATCTGGATAAGCGGCGCGATAGCGGAGCGCGGCGTCCACCTGCGAACGCGTCGCCCACCGATCGGAGCCGCCGTGCTGCCATCGCCACCAGCAAGGACGCCTCGCTCTCCCGCCCGGCGGAGAGATCTGGCAAGGCCTCGGCTCACCAGCTCATGGCCAGGCAAGCCATCTGACACGCTTGTAATGGCTCAATGGTAGGGGCCTACGGTAAGGGGCGGCCCTGCTGGTCAGCGCTCGGACCTCGCCGCCGAGGACTTGACTTCGAGTCGAGGGAGAGCGAGAGTCCACGACGTGAACAGCGAACGCCCGACACGCACGCCATCCAACGCCGTCGGCGCATGTCCTCCGATGGCGGGCTGACGCCCAACCATGCGCTCCGACATCGCCCCCGGCGGCAGGTTCCCCGACTACGAGCTGCCCGACCACACGAAAGTCGCACGCAGGCTCAGCGAGCTGCAGGGCGATGACCCCCTGATCCTCACGCTCGCGCGCGGCCACTACTGCCCCAAGGAGCACCATCAGCACCTGGAGCTCGCCGCGCTCTACCCCAAGGTCGCCGTCGCCTACACCCAGATCGTCACGATCTCGACCGACGCCGACAACCAGCTCAAAGAGTTCCGGGCCTCAGTCGGCGCGCAGTGGCCGTTCCTCTCCGACGCCGATCGCACGGTGCAGAAGGACCTGGAGATCCAGGAGTACACCGACCCCGAGAACGATCCGATGATCCCGCACACGCTCGTGCTGAAGCCCGGCCTGGTCATCCACAGCATCTACAACGGATACTGGTTCTGGGGTCGCCCCTCGACCGCCGAGCTCTGGCGGGACCTGCGAGCCGTCACGCGCGAGATCCGCCCCGACTGGGACCTCGGCGCCCCCGGGCTGCGCGACGCCTGGGACGCCGGCGAGCGCGCGCCCTTCCACGGCTTCGACTGAGCGCGGCGCTGGCAGGTCCACACCGTGCCGCGAGCAGCGGCCGAGACCGTGAACGACTCGGGGGGACGCGTTACCCGCGCCTCCCCCGAAGCCACCCATCGAATTTCTACTGATCTTTAGAGCACGACTTCAAAGTCGTTGCTCTCGTTGTCGAGCACGGTGCCGTTGCCGCTGAAGGTGCCGTCCGCGAAGACGAAGCTGCTGCCTTTTTTGTCTTCCGTGCTTTTGTCCGATTCCACGCGAATCGCGGCTTCGGTCTGGTCCTCCACCTTCGTGTGGATCGCGCTCGACTGCGACGCGAGGCTCTGCTCCTTCGTCTGCACGAGATCGATGCCGACCTTGCCGCCACCGTCGATCGTGTCTTTGTTGAGCAGCGCCTTGCCCTGTTCGAGCACGAATCCCTCGTAGCGGTTGCTCGCCACAGTGTCCTTCGCGAACGTGACCTCCGCCGCTTCCGGCTGGCTCACGCTCGTGGAGTCGTAGTAGCCGCCGATGTCGTTCTGTTCGAGCGTCGAACTCGACACGCCCGAGCCAGCTGCGGCGCCGTAGAACAGCACGCCCGTCGCCTGTTCTTCCTCGTCCGTCGTGCACACCGGCACGTCGCACTCGTTGCCTGACACGGTCGAGGACTTGACCGTTCCGGCGGCCCCGTACGCGACCTCGATGCCGTTCTGCGCGATCCACGGGCTGGGGCCTTCGCCGGTGATCGTCGAGTCATCCACGGACAGCGTCGAGCCGGCTCCTCTGACCGTGGGTCCGTTCTTCTCGTAGCCGGACACCGTGACGTCCTTCAGCACCGCGTGGCCGACCTCGGGCGTCGGCGGTTTCAACCCTGCCGCGATCGCGACCCCGTGCTGGCAGCCCTTGTATTCGTCGAGGCTCGTGCTCGCGCCGTCGACGGCCATGTCGGTCGCCTTGAGCGTGCCGCCTCCGCCGATGAAGATCCCGTACAGGCCGTCTGTGCAGGCCGTGAGCGGCACGATCGCTTCGACGTCCACACCGGTGATGCTGACCGTTTCCCCGGTGCAGATCGCGACCGCGATCAGCTGCGGTTCGGAGAGTCCTTCGCTGCATTTCGTGCTTGAAGCCGTCGGAGCCGCGGGCATCGCAACGGTGGCCGTGCCCGGACCGCCGGCGGCGCTGAGCTTGACCGCACGCACGATTGTGAGCTCTTCGGTGTAGGTCCCGGGGCAGACGGCGATCTTGGCGCCCAGGCCGCCTGTGGCGATGGCCGTCTGAATGCTGTTGAAGCCCGGCTGAGCACAGCTCCTGCCGCCGACGACCACCGGCGCTGAGTTCGAGACGAAGAGCGTCGCTGCGGATGCGTCTGCTGCGCCGACCATGGCAAGCGCGCCGCTCATCCCCAGGCATATGGGCACGAGCTTCGCACGAAGTGTTCTGTTGAACACGTGTTCTCCTTTGTGTACGTGTTGACTACGATGCGTGCTGATCCAAATCCCGGCGATCCGGCCGGGCACGACTGGCGCGCCTCGAGGGTCTCCATCCTCTGCGCGCCATATTTCGCGATCATCCCAGATATACGACACACCGTGCGGTGCGCTCCGCCGCACGGCGTGCGCCGTGTGATGTGTTAATCGATCCCGAGCCTCACGCGGTCGAACGTCGCGCGCGCGACGGCGAAGCTCGTCTTTCCGTAGATGAAATGGTCGGTCATCATGTAAACGGCCACCCAGCGCAGATAGCGCCACGACCGCTCCAGGAAGCCGTCGTCCTTGCGAGCGCCGTACAGTCGATACACATCTTTCACAAATTCATCACCGTACTCATGCAACTCGGCGAAGTCGAACGCGGCGTCGCCCAGGTTCATGTCACTGAAATCGATCACCCCCAGGCGCCCTTCGCCCGCATCCCACAGCAGATGATCGCTGTAGATGTCACCGTGAATCGGCACCAGCGCGACCGGCTCAGCGAACAGCGAATCGCTGTCGGCGACGATCTCCTCTACCAGCTCCATGTCGCGCTCGCTCAGCACCGGCGGCAGCCGCGCGCGAGCCTGCGAGGCGACCTCTTCGTGCGATTCCGCCAGGTCGGACGCCGCCACCAGGCCGAGGTCGATGTCAGCTTCCGAGAGCGTGTGCAGCCGCGTCAACAGACCCGCCAGCTGGCGCGCGATCTCCGCCCGGTCCCGCCCCGGCAGACGAGTGAACAGCTCGGGCGTGAGCCGCTCGCCGCCGACCAGCGGATACCCGGCGAAGCCGCCGTTGCGCGCCACGTGTGAGTACTGGGGAATCGCCACGCTCGTGAGCGGTCCGAGCCGGCTCAGGATCTCGATCTCCGAGCGCAGCCGGCGCGCGTAGAAGTCGTCGTTGGGAAAGCGGAACACGAGCCGGCCGTCGAGGATCAGCACCTCGTGGTCCCAGCCGCGATCGATGTAGTCATATGAGCGCCAGGACAGCGCCGGGAACTCCCCTGCGACCCTCGCCAGCAGGCGCTCGGGACCCAGCGCCGCGCGCTTGCGCAACTCCGTCATCGCGCAGACGCTAGCTGACGTGCCCAGGGAGGCCAAGCTGCGGCCGAGCCCGACGACAGGGGGCGACGACAGGCGGCGACGGCAGGCTTGTAGAGTCCGTGGCATGACGCTGGTGCTGATCACCGGAGCAACCCGCGGCATCGGCCAGTCCGCCGCCGTCGAGCTCGCCCGCCAGGGCGTCGAGGTGGCGCTCGTCGGCCGCGATCGGGAGCGCGTGCAGGCGGTTGCGCGCGAAGCCGTCGCGGCGGGCGGCGGCGCACCGGTTCACGAGCACGTCGCCGACCTGGCGCTGATGGAGCAGGTGCGCGCGCTCGCCGACGAGGTCCGCGGCCGCTACGAGCGCATCGACGTGCTCGCCAACAACGCCGGCGCGCTGTTCAGCACGCGCAAGGAGACCGCCGAGGGCTTCGAGCGCACGTTCGCGCTCAACCACCTCGCGCCGTTCCTGCTCACGAACCTGCTGCGCGACCGCCTCAGCGGCGGTCGCGTCGTCACGACCGCGTCCGACGCGCACGGATCGGGCCGCCTCGACCTCGACGATCTGCAGTCGACGAGCGGGTATGCCGCGATGCGCGTGTACGGCACCTCGAAGCTGTGCAACATCCTCTTCACACGCGAGCTCGCCAAGCGCGCGCCCGAGCTGCACGCCAACTGCTTTCACCCGGGCGTCGTGCGCACCGGCTTCGGCAAGAACGAGAACGGGATCTGGAAGGTGCTGACGACGCTCGGCGCGCCGTTCTTCCGCTCGCCGCAGCGCGGCGCGCGCTCGCTCGTGTGGCTCGCCACCTCTGAGCAGGCGGCGCCGCTCACGGGCGAGTACGTCCAGGACGAGAAGGTGATCGCGCCCAGCGCCGCCGCCCAGGACCCGGCGCTCGCCGAGGGCCTCTGGGAGCGCAGCGCCGAGCTCGTCGGCCTGTCCGCCGGTGCGCCCGCCTGACGGCGTGCTGGGCCTGCCCGCCGAGATCCGCGCCTGCCTGTTCGATCTCGACGGCGTGCTCACGCAGACCGCCAAGGTGCACGCCGCCGCGTGGAAGCGCGCGTTCGACGAGCTCCTGCGCAAGCGCGCCGAAGCGAGCGGTGAGCGGTTCGTCGAGTTCGACGCCGTCAAGGACTACGACGAGTACGTCGACGGCAAGCCGCGCGAGGACGGCGTGCGGTCGTTCCTGCAGGCGCGCGGGATCGAGCTGCCCGAGGGCGACGAGCACGACGCGCCGGACGCGCAGACGGTGCACGGCCTCGCAAACCGCAAGAACGAGATCGTGCTCGGGATGATCCACTCCGACGGCGTGCAGGCGTACGCGGGCTCGACCAGCTACGTGCGCGCGGTCCGCGACGCCGGGCTCCCCCGCGCTGTCGTGTCCTCCAGCGCCAACGCCCACGAGGTGCTCGCGGCCGCGGGCATCGCGGACCTGTTCGACACGGTCGTCGACGGCGCGCAGGCCAAGCGCGAGCACCTGCACGGCAAGCCCGCGCCGGACACGTTCCTCGCGGGCGCCCGGGCGCTGGGCGTGGCGCCGGCGGCGGCGGCCGTGTTCGAGGACGCGCTCGCGGGCGTGCAGGCGGGCCGCGCCGGGCGCTTCGGCTGCGTTGTGGGCGTCGACCGCGCCGGGCAGGCGCAGGCGCTGCGCGAGCACGGGGCCGATGTCGTCGTCGGCGATCTCGCCGAGCTGCTCGCGGCGGCGTGATCGAGGCGGCGCCGCCGGGGCAGGCCACGTGACCGAGGAATCGCCATGATCCGCCAGAGCTCCTTCCCCCCGGAGCCGTGGGCGGTGCGCGAGACGCGCCTGGAGCTCGCCCACCTTGCGCAGACCGAGTCCGTGTTCGCGCTCGGCAACGGGCACATCGGCCTGCGCGGCAACCTCGACGAGGGCGAGCCATTCGGGATACCCGGCACGTACCTCGCCGGCTTCTGCGAGACGCGCCCGCTGGAGTCCGCGGAGCCCGCGTACGGCCAGCCGCTGGTCTCCGAGACGGTGCTCAACGTCACCAACGGCAAGCTCATGCGGCTGCTCGTCGACGACGAGCCGCTCGACATCCGCTACGGCGAGCTGCGCGGCCACGAGCGCCTGCTGGACCTGCGCGCCGGGACGCTCAACCGCGGCGTCGAGTGGGTCTCGCCGACGGGGCGCGCGGTGCGCGTGCACACGACGCGGCTCGTGTCTTTCTCCCAGCGCGCCGTCGCCGCGATCCTCTACGAGGTCGAGCCGCTCGAGGACCGCCTCGCGGTGGTCGTGCAGTCCGAGCTCGTCGCAAACGAGCCGCTGCCCGCCCCCGGCGGGGATCCGCGGGCCGGCGTCGCGCTGCGCTCGACGCTCCGCTCCGAGCGCGTCGACGGTGAAGCGGAGCGCGCGATCCTCGCCCATTCGACCGCGACCAGCGGCCTGACGGTAGCCGCGGCGATGGACCACGCGATCGAGGCGCCGCCCGGCTGCGAGACGACGCTCGAGACCCACGTGGACATCGCGCGCCTGGCCGTCGCCTGCGAGCTCGAGCCGGGACAGAAGCTGCGGATCGTCAAGCTGCTCGGGTACGGCTGGTCGGCGGAGCGCACCGTGGCGGCGCTGCGCGACCAGGTGGCGGCGGCGCTGGCGGGCGCGCGCCGGACCGGCTGGGAGGGTCTGCTCGACGAGCAGCGCGCGTACCTCGACCGCTTCTGGGAGCGCGCCGACGTGGAGATCGAGGGTGACGCCGCGCTGCAGCAGGCGGTGCGCTTCGGGCTGTTCCACGTGCTGCAGGCGGGCGCGCGCGGCGAGCAGCGCGCGATCGCGGCGAAGGGGCTGACAGGGCCGGGCTACGACGGGCACACGTTCTGGGACACCGAGACGTTCGTGCTGCCCGTGCTCACGTACACCGCGCCCCAGGCCGCGGGCGACGCGCTGCGCTGGCGCCATCGCACCCTGGGCCTCGCCAGGGAGCGCGCCCGCGAACTGGGGCTCGCCGGCGCGGCGTTCCCGTGGCGCACGATCGGCGGGCGCGAATGCTCGGGCTACTGGCCCGCGGGGACCGCCGCGTTCCACGTCAACGCGGACATCGCGGACGCGGTCGCACGCTACACCGCGGCCAGCGGCGACGAGGCGTTCGCGCGCGAGGCCGGCGTGGATCTGCTCGTCGAAACGGCGCGGCTGTGGCGCTCGCTCGGCCATCACGACGAACGCGGGCGCTTTCGCATCGACGGCGTGACCGGACCGGACGAGTACAGCGCGCTCGCCGACAACAACGTGTACACGAACTTGATGGCCCAGCGCAACCTGCGCGCGGCCGCCGACGCCGTCGAGCGCGACCCCGAGCGCGCGGCCGCGCTGGACGTCGACCACGAGGAGGCGGCCGGCTGGCGCGACGCGGCGCGGGAGATGCTGATCCCCCACGACGCTGCGCTCGGCGTGCACCCGCAGGCGGAGGCGTTCACCGAGCACGCCGCCTGGGACTTCGACGCCACGCGCGCGGACCAGTACCCGCTGATGCTGCACTTCCCCTACTTCGAGCTGTACCGCAAGCAGGTGCTCAAGCAGGCGGATCTCGTGCTCGCGATGCACCTGCGCGGCGACGCCTTCAGCGCCGAGCAGAAGGCGCGCAACTTCGACTACTACGAGCCGTTGACCGCCCGCGACTCCTCGCTGTCGGCGTGCACGCAGGCGGTGCTCGCCGCCGAGGTCGGCCACCTGGAGCTCGCCTACGACTATCTGCTCGAGGCGGCGCTGATGGACCTCGACGACATCGAGCACAACACCCGCGACGGGGTCCACATCGCCTCGCTCGCCGGGACGTGGATCGCCGCCGTCGCGGGCCTCGGAGGCATGCGCGACCACGACGGCGCGCTCAGCTTCTCGCCGCGCCTGCCGGCGGCGCTCATGCGCCTGGCGTTCCGCCTGTGCTTCGCCGGGCGCATGCTGCACGTGGAGGTCCGCCATCACGAGGCCCGCTACACGCTGCTCGAGGGCGAGGCGCTCGAGATCAAGCACCACGGCAAGCACGCGCTGATCGAGGCGGAGCGCCCGCTGATCCACTCGATCCCCCACAGCCCGCGACGCGAGGCCCCAAAGCAGCCGCCCGGGCGCGCGCCGGGGCGAGAGCGCAGCGCCACCCCCCCCGGCCCGCGAGGGCCGTCCATAAAAACTTTCGTGCGCTAGAGGTCCGACTCCAGTACCTTCACGATCGTGACGCTCGAAGAGCTCTCGGAGGCGGTCGCGCAGGGCAGCGTCGACACCGTGCTGCTGGCGATGACCGACATGCAGGGGCGGCTGCAGGGCAAGCGCCTGACCGCCACTCACTTCCTCGCGGAGGTCGCCGAACACGGCGCCGAGAGCTGCAACTACCTGCTGGCGGTCGACGTGGAGATGCGCACCGTCGACGGCTACGCGATGTCCTCATGGGAGGGCGGCTACGGCGACATGGTGCTGAAGCCCGACCTCGCCACGCTGCGCCCGGTGCCCTGGCAGGAGGGAACGGTCGTGTGCCTGGCCGACGTCGCCTGGCCCGACGGCTCGGACGTGGTCGCCTCGCCGCGCCAGATCCTGCGCCGCCAGCTCGCGCGGCTGGCCGAGCGCGGCTGGAGCGCCAACGCCGGCACCGAGCTCGAGTTCCTGGTCTTCCAGGACACATACGAGCAGGCGTGGCACAAGGGCTACCGCGAGCTCTCCCCCGCCAACCTCTACAACGTCGACTACTCGCTGCTCGGCACCGCTCGCGTCGAGCCGCTGATCCGCCGCATCCGCAACAGCATGGTCGCCGCGGGGATGGTCGTGGAGGACTCCAAGGGCGAGTGCAACTTCGGCCAGCACGAGATCAACTTCCACTACGCCGATGCGTTGCGCACCGCCGACGAGCACTCGATCTACAAGAACGGCGCCAAGGAGATCGCGGCGCAGGAGGGCGCCGCGATCACGTTCATGGCGAAGTTCGACCAGCGCGAGGGCAACTCGTGCCACATCCACTTCTCGTTGGCCGATCTATCGACTTCCCCACCCACCCAGCTGTTCGCGCGCGACGAGGCGGCGTTCAAGTCGTTCCTCGCGGGGCAGCTCGCTTGCCTGCGCGAGATGACGCTGATGCTGGCGCCGCACATCAACTCCTACAAGCGCTACGCCGCCGCCAGCTTCGCGCCCACGACCGTCGCCTGGGGCCACGACAACCGCACGTGCTCGCTGCGCGTCGTCGGCCACGGCCCGTCGCTGCGCTTCGAGAACCGCGTCGGCGGCGCCGACCTCAACCCCTACCTGGCGCTCAGCGCGATCATCGCCTCGGGGCTGCATGGGATCGACGCGGGCCTCGAGCTCGAGCCGGCGCTGGAGGGCAGCGCATACGGCGCCAAGGAGCGTCCGCAGCTGCCGGCGACGCTCGCGCACGCGCGAGAACTGTTCGCAGACAGCGAGGTCGCCGAGGCGGCGTTTGGGCAGGACGTTGTCGCGCACTACCTGAACGCCGCGGACATCGAGCTCGAGACGTTTCAGTCGGCGGTGACCGACTGGGAGCGGGTGCGCGGATTCGAGCGACTGTGATCGCGTTGGAGTAGACGGCGTATGAGCGCGGGAGAGGATCGTGAGGCCGCCGCGGCGCGGACGTTGCCGAATGCGGTGTTCGCGCCGGTGCGCTCGCAGACCGCGTTCGAGGAGACCGTCGATCGCCTCGCGACGGCGATCAAGCTGGGCCTGCTGCCCCCCGGCTCGCGGCTGCCGGCGGAGCGCGAGCTGTGCGCGCGGCTGGGGATCGCGCGCTCGACGCTACGCCAGGCGCTGACGGCTCTTTCCCAGAGCGGGCACGTGTTCGCGACGCGCGGACGCGGCGGCGGCACGTTCGTATCCGACCCGCTGCCGCCGAGCGACCCGCCCTCGGCGCAGATGTTGGCCCGCTGGCGCGAGACGTGCGACCAGCGCCTCGCGGTCGAGCTGGGCGTGGCGGTGCTCGCGGCGGAGCGCGCGGATAGCGCGGAGCTCGACGCTCTCGATGAGATCGCGGCGACGCTGGAGGCGACGCTGGAGGATTTCGGCGCATACCGCCAGGCGGACGTGCGCCTGCACGTGGGTCTAGCCGAGGCGACGCACTCGACGCAGCTGGTGCGCGCGATGACCGAGGCGCAGGGCGCGATGACGGACCTGATCGCATTCATTGCGCACCCGCCGCAGGTGCTGTCCTCATCGAACGCGCAGCACCGCCGCCTGCTCATCGCGGTGCGCGAGCGCGACGCGATGCGCGCTGCGCGCGTGATGGCCGAGCACCTACAAGGCACCGAGCACATCCTCGCGGGCCTCCTGCCGGGCGGCTGATCGAAGCTCGCGATTTGCGCCAACTGCACTTGACAGGAATCGGCGATCGAGCGTATTGTCACGATTGAAGGACGGATAACCAAACCTTTTCTTCTCAGGGGGAGCCGATGAGCACCACAACGGGGACATTGAGCGCAGACGAGCAGCGACTCGCCGAGCTCGGCTACAAACAGGAGCTCAAGCGCGGCTGGAGCGGGTTCTCGAACTTCGCGATCTCGTTCTCGATCATCTCGGTGCTCGCCGGCTGCTTCACGACGTACGGCCGTCCAAGCTCGGCGGCGCCCGCTGGGGCTGGTTCACGGGCTGGTTCAACCTGATCGGCCTGGTGGCCGTGGTCGCCTCGGTCGACTACGTGTGCGCGAGCTTCCTGATGAACCTGCTCGGCCTCTACAACGTCCACTTCATCTTCAACTTCGCGAAGGCGGCCGCGGCCACGAACGTGCACTACTCCGCCCACGTCAACTTCGCGCTGTTCGCCGTTCTGTTGATCGTCCATGGTCTGGTCAACGTCTTCTCCAGCCACCTCGTGTCGATCTTCAACGGCGTCTCCGTGTGGTGGCACCTGATCGGCGTCGCGGTGATCGTCGTGATCCTGATCGCCGTCCCCAGCCACCACGCGAGCCTGTCCTACGTGTTCGGCCACCGCGCCAACGTGTCGGGCTTCAGCGGGCACATGTACTGGTTCTACGTGCTGCCGCTCGGCTTCCTGCTGACGATGTACACGATCACCGGCTATGACGCCTCCGCACACGTCTCCGAGGAGACGCACGGCGCCGCCGAGGCCGCGCCGAAAGGCGTGTGGCGCTCCGTGTTCTACTCGGCGGTCGTCGACTGGATCGTGCTGCTGGCGATCACGTTCGCGATCCAGAAGTCACATGAAGGCGAAATCCTGAAAGCCGGCTACCCCGCGTTGACGATCTTCACGAGCGCGCTCAGCACGGCCGGCGCCAAGGCGGTCATCCTGATCTCCACCATCGGCCAGATCTTCTGCGGCATGGCGTGCGTGACCAGCGCCTCGCGCATGACGTTCGCGTTCTCGCGCGACGGCGCCGTCCCCGGCCACAACCTGTGGCGGCGCCTGGGCAAGAACCGCACGCCCACGTGGGCGGTGCTGTTCGTGTGCCTGATGGCGATGATCGTGACGATCCCCGCGTACTTCCCGAACAAGCTGGGCACACCCGTCGCGTTCCTCGCGGTCACGTCGATCTCGGTGATCGGCCTGTACATCGCCTACACGATCCCCGTGTTCCTGCGCTGGCGCATGGGGTCGGAGTTCAAAGCCGGCCCGTGGACCCTGGGCGACAAATACAAATGGATGAACCCGATCGCGTTCACCTGGGTGGCGCTCTGCGTGATCATCTTCTGCATGCCGTTCGCGCCCGCCGGCGTGTTCTTCAAGAAAGGCTTCGAATGGTCCGCCGTCAACTATGCGCCACTCGTGACGATCGGCGTGATGCTCGCGGTGACGATCTGGTTCACGGTCTCGGCCAAACGCACGTTCACCGGCCCGATTCGAACGATCGACGAGCTGAACGCGGCGGAGGCCCTGCCCGATATCGCCCAGGCTCCATAGGAGGCGCATTGACTTCGATTAATGGGCTCCGCCTACCGGCTCCGCCGCGTAGGGTGGGTGAGTGGTGAGCGATCGGCTGTCGGTCCTGGAACCGGCCACCGAGGCGGTGCTCGCCGAGGTCGCGCGCGCGGGCGTCGAGGAGGTCGACGAGGCGGTCGCGCGCGCCCGGGCGGCGCTGCCCGCATGGCGGGCGCTGGCGCCCGGCGAGCGCGCGCGGCTGCTGTACGCGCTCGCCGACACGCTCGCCGCGCGCCTGGAGGAGCTGGCGCTGCTGGAGGCGCGCAACGCGGGCAAGGCGATCGCCGACGCGCGCGGCGAGATGGACATGGTCGTGGACACGTTCCGCTACTACGCCGGCGCGCCCGAGCGGCTGCTTGGCGACACGATCCCGGTGGCGGGCGGGCAGGCCTTCACGGTGCGCGAGCCGCTCGGCGTCGTCGGGCTGATCACGCCGTGGAACTTCCCGCTGACGATCGCCGCGTGGAAGCTCGCGCCGGCGCTCGCCGCGGGCAACACCGTCGTGCTGAAGCCCGCCGAGCTGACGCCGCTGACGGCGCTGCGCTTCGCGGAGCTGGCGGCAGAGGCGGGCATCCCCGACGGCGTCGTCAACGTCGTCGTCGGCCCCGGCAGCACGTGCGGCCGGCGCCTCGTCGGGCACCCCGACGTGGCCAAGATCGCGTTCACAGGCTCGACCGAGGTGGGGCGCGCGATCGCGGCGGGCGCGGCCGCGTCGATCAAGCGCGTGACGCTCGAGCTGGGCGGCAAGTCCGCCAACATCGTGTTCGCGGACGCCGACCTGGAGGCCGCCGCCGCCGCGGCGCCGGGGGCGGTGTTCGGCAACGCCGGCCAGGACTGCTGCGCGCGCTCGCGCATCCTCGTGCAGGAGGGCGCGCTCGAGCAATTCCTCGAGCTGCTGGAGGTGCAGGTCAAGGCGCTGCGCGTCGGCGACCCGCTGGACGAGGCCACGCAGATGGGGCCGCTGATCTCCGCGGCGCAGCGCGAGACCGTCGAGTCGTTCCTCGACGGCCAGGTGCCGGTGGCGTTCCGCGGCAGCGCGCCCGACGGCCCCGGCTTCTGGTTCGCGCCGACCGTGCTCTGCCCCGTCAAGCCGAGCGACCGCGTCGCCCGCGAGGAGGTGTTCGGTCCGATCGCCGCGGTGATCTCGTTCACCGACGAGGCAGACGCGATCCGCCTGGCCAACGATACGATCTACGGCCTGTCGGGCTCGATCTGGACGCGCGACGGCGCGCGCGCGCTGCGCGTGGCGCGCGCGGTCGAGACGGGCGTGCTGTCGATCAACGCCAACACCTCGGTGCGCGTGAGCACGCCGTTCGGGGGCTTCAAGCAGTCCGGCTACGGGCGCGAGCTCGGCCCGCGCGCGCTGGAGGCATACACAGAGGTGAAGACGATCTACTACTCGACAGCGGAGCAATCATGAGCGACAGGCTCTCGGGACGCGTGTGCGTGGTCACGGGCGCCGTCGGCGGCATCGGCGCGGCCACCGTCGAGACGTTCCAGCGCGAGGGCGCGACGGTCGTCGGCGTCGACGTACAGCCGGACTCGCCGGGAGAGCTCGCGCTGCAGGTGGACGTGACCGACGAGCAGCAGGTGCAGGGCGCCTTCCAGACCGTGCGCGAGCGCTTCGGGCGCATCGACGTGCTGTTCAACAACGCCGGCATCTCCCCCAACGACGACGGCTCGGTGATCGAGACGACGCTCGAGGCGTGGGAGCGCGTGCAGAACGTGAACCTGCGCAGCGTGTTCCTGTGCTGCAAGCACGGCATCCCGCACCTGCTCGACAACGACGGCCCCTCGCGCGGGTCGGTCATCAATACCGCGTCGTTCGTCGCGGTGATGGTCGCCGCCACCTCGCAGATCTCCTACACCGCCTCCAAGGGCGGCGTGCTGGCGCTCTCGCGCGAGCTCGGCGTGGAGTTCGCGCGCCGCGGCGTGCGCGTCAACGCGCTGTGCCCCGGCCCCGTCGACACGCCGCTCTTGAAAGAGCTGTTCGCGAAGGACCCGGAGAAGGCGGCGCGGCGGCTCGTGCACGTGCCGATGGGCCGCTTCGCGCACGCCGACGAGATCGCCAAGGGCGCCCTGTTCCTGGCGAGCGAGGACTCGAGCTACGTGACCGCCTCGACGTTCCTGATCGACGGCGGGCTCAGCAGCGCGTACACGACGCCGCTCGATTAGCGCCGCTCGCTGGCGCCGCGCAGGGCCGCGGCCGGTGCGCGCTCCAGCTAACCGCCGATCGGGGCGCGAGCGTTGCTGCCCCAAAAGATCTGCGTGCCGAACGCGTCGATCACGTTCACGAGCACGAGGTTCAGCGCCATCGACTTCGCCGTCGCCTGCCCCACGCCAACGGGGCCGCCGCTGGCTTTGTAGCCGTAGTAGCAGCCCACGAGCACGATCGCGGTGGACATCGCCATGCCCTTGATCACGCTGTAGAGATAGTCGCCGGGATTCTGGAACTGCCAGAAGATCAGCAGGTACCCGCCCGAGGAGATGTAGCCGACCTGGTGCACGATCGCGATGTAGGAGCCCAGGAAGCCGACGCCGATCGCGCCGATGTACATGAACGGCAGCACCATCCACGCGGCCAGCAGGCGCGACGCGCACAGGAACGTCATCGAGTTGACGCCCATCACCTCCAGCGCGTCGATCTCCTCGGAGATGCGCATCGCGCCCAGCTCCGCCACGATCCCCGTGCCGACCTTCGCGGACAGCATGTATCCGAAGATCAGCGGCACCGCCTCGCGCAGGTTGCACCACGCCGCGAACACTCCGGCGTACGCAGGCGCGCCGGTCGCCTCGTTGAAGTACGCCGCCTGGATGCCGCACGGACCGAGGCCCGTGATGAACACCAGCCCCCAGATCACGCCCGTCGAGCCCACGATCAGGATGCCCGCCTGGCGCAGCGACTCGCCGAAGAAGCGCAGCACGCGCAGGCTCCACACGTCGCGCAGCACTTCGCCCATGAAGCCGCCGATCTCGCCTGTCGAGGCGAGCCATTCGCGCGGCAGCGCCAGCAGCTCGTTCATTTGAGCACCAGGATCTGCGGGTGCGTCGCCAGCAGCGTCTGCGTGAACACGTAGTTGAACGCGCCGAATGCCAGGAACGAGACGACCACCGCCTCGTTGACCGCGCGTCCGACCCCCTCCGCGCCGCCGGAGGCGGTCATGCCTTTGTAACAGCAGACGATGGCGATGATCGCGCCGAAGATCGAGGTCTTCAGCACGGACCCCCACAGGTCGGTGAGGTCGGCGTTCGCAAACAGGGTGCTCCAGAACGGCCCAAGCGAGCCGCCGCTCTCGACCTCCGCGATCAGCCCGCCGAACAGCCCGAACAGGATCGCGTAGATGTTGAACAGCCCCGTCACCAGCATCAGCGACAGGAAGCGCGGCACCACCAGGTTCTTCACGGGGTCGACACCGAGCACCTGCAGCGCGTCGAGCTCCTCGCGCACCTTGCGCGCGCCCAGGTCCGCCGTGATCGCCGTGCCCCCCACCCCCGCCACGACGACCGCCGTGATCAGCGGGCCGATTTCGCGCACGACCTCGATCACGAAGAAGCCGCCGAGGAAGTCCAGCGCGCCGAACAGCTTCAGGAAGTTCGCCGCCTGCAGCCCCGGCGCGCCGTAGTCGATCGCGATCGTCGACACCAGCAGCGGGAACCACACGAGGCGCAGCACGAACAGGAACTGGGACACCAGCTCGCCGCCGTAGATGTACGGGGGCATGACCGTCGCGGAGACCGTCCGCCCGGCCAGCAGCATCATGTCCCCGAATTCCTCCAGCACGCCCCGCACCGGCACGAACGCCCGCCCGGGAACAGCCGAAATCGCACCGACGCCGCGCCTCACTCCTATAGTCTACTAGTTCACCAGCACACTATGCAACGTGGTCGAGGGGCCTCTACAGTTAATCGCATGAGCCACGACGCAGCCGGGTCGTCCGGCTTGAACATCAGAGTCGACCGCAACGCCGAGATCCCGATCGGCGTACAGCTCGCGTGGGCGCTGCGCTCGCGCGTGCGCGATGGCCGGCTCGAGCCCGGACAGCGCCTGCCGGGGCTGCGCGAGATGGCGGAGGCGACAGGCGTCAACGTCAACACCGTCCGCTCCGTCTACCAGCGCCTCGAGCAGGAGGGCCTGATCGACAGCCAGCAGGGCAGCGGCACGTTCGTCGCCGCCACACCGCAGCAGGTCTCGAGCGTCACCGCGATCGCCGCAGACGCCGCGCGCGAAGCCCGCGAGACCGGCGTCGACCCGCGCGAGGTCGCCGCCGCGCTGTACGTCACGCCCGCCGCCGCGCGCCAGCCGGCCGACGACGAGGCCGAGCGCCGGCGCACGCTGCGCGGGCAGATCGCCACGCTCGAGCGCACGCTCGGCGAGATCGAAGCCAAACACCCGGGCGTCGCGCCGCCGCGCCAGGCCAAGCGAAAAGGCATCGGCCCCACGCTGCTGCACGCCGCCGAGCTCGAGCAGGTGCGCACAATGCTCGTGCGGCGCCTGGCCACCGTGCAGGCGGCAATCGACGGTCTCGGCAGCGAGGCCGGCGCCGCAGCGCGCGAGGCCGCCGGCGAGCGGCGCGCCGCCGCCAGCGGGGCTGCCGCGCGCAAGCGGCGCGCGGACACCAGCACCGGCGCCGGGGAGCGCCCCGCGCGCGCCAAGCCAGCGAGCAGGCGCACGCCGCGCCCCGGCTCGCCGATGCGCCCCGCGCCGGAGGGCGCCTGAGCGATGGACCAGCTGTACTTCCTGGCGATGGTGCTGGGCGTGCCGCTGCTGCTGCTCGCACTGGCGCTGCTCGCCGGGCACCTATACCGGGACGGAAACGCGGAGCTGCTCGACTGGAAGCCCACGCGCTCGCCCGAGCGCGAAGTAGAGCTCGAGCTCGGCGACATCGAGCAGATGCTCGCCGCGCAGAACCGGCACCGTCGCCGGCGCGGCGCCTCCGAGCGCACGCTCGCGGACGTCAGTCGCGCCGCCGAGCGCTGGACCTCCTCGCCTTCTAGCTGACTCAGCCCGTGACGATGTCCACCGGCGTGCCGAGCGTCACGCGCGGACCCAGCCACGCGATGTCGGCGTCGCGCATGCGCACGCATCCGTGCGACGGATCGCCGGGGATCTTCTGCGGTTCGCCGAAGTCGCCGTGGATGCCGATCACCCCTCCCCCCGGCCATTCCGTCAGCGTCGAGTAGTCGGAGGTGCCGAGCGCATACGGCCAGTACGGGTTGCCGCGGTCGGTCACGGTGAAGCGCTCGCGGATCCAGAAGCGCCCCGTGGGCGTCGGCGTGCTCGGCTTGCCGACGCCGACGGGGGCCGTCATGCGCACGTGGCCGTCGTTGTACGCGGTCAGCCGGCGCTCGGCGAGGTTCACCACGATCGCCCAGCGCGTGCGATGGAACGCGGCGAGCACTTCCCGCGACACCCATCCGATGCGCCCGTTGGGGCGCCCCGGTATCCGCAGCCTGACCCATTCGTCGCCCTGCGCGTCCGTGTACACGCTCAGCAGCAGATACACCTCCGGGAAGCCGTCCTCCGTTGCCAGGTGAATCCGCCCCACCCGCCGAGCGTGCGCTTCGGGGTGCGCGTAGATCGGGCCCGGTTCGACGGGGTGGGCCCAGGTCGTGAGCGTGCGTTCGTTCGACAGCTGCCTGGTTGTCGGCGCCACAGCCGGAGACGGGCCGGTCGCGGGCGGGCTCGCCACGGGCGGAGCTTCCCCGGCCTGAGCTTCAGCTGTGAGCGCGACCGTCGCCAGCGTCAGTGCCAGTGCCAGGACGCAGCTCCACCTCGTCAGCCCCCGGATGCGGAAACGGGCGACCGTATCGCTCATACGGCCGCCCGCTCCGATCATCTGCCTACTGTACCGCCCCGCTCAGCCGGTGAAGCGCGGCGTCGAGACGTGGTGGACGGCCGCGCAGCGCGCGAGCGTCCGTTTGAGCGTCAGCGCTTTCGCGCTGCTCGCGGACGTGAACGCGACCTCGATCGTGAGGTGATGCACATGTCCCGCCGCAAGCGCGATCCGCAGCGAGAACGCCCCGTGCGAGTTCGCGTGAGTCAGCGTTTTGAGCTTGTGACCGTCGAGCGCGTACGTGACCGACGCGATCAGCTTGCCGCTCACCGATGCCAGATAGCCGGTGCTCGCCACGCACGCGTGCGAGTTGCTTGCCAGGTGCGCCGCGCCGAACGCCAGCACGCCGGATTTCGGCGTAGGCGCAGGCACGACCGCCGCCGTTTTGGCCGGCGTGGCCACGACCACCGCGACGGGCGTCCACGTCATCGACGCAGTCGCCTGTTCGGTCGTTTCGCCGAGCTTGACGCTCGCGTTGATCGTGTCGACACCAGCGCCCTTCACATCGGCGTAGGTGAAGTTGACCTTGCCTTCGGCGTTGGTTTCGCATTCGGGGTCAGCCGCCCCTTCCAGTGTCGTGCAGGTGCCAACCACACCATCGTTCTGTTCGGTGACCAGGAACTTCACCTTCGCGCCAACCGCGGGGACGTTGCCCCCGGAAACGGCCGGACGCACTGCGAACACCACCGGTTCCGGTTCCGTCACGGTCGCCGTGACCGTGTGCGTGTGCGTAGCGCCCGCTTCCTGTTCGCCCGTCGTCGGCGAGAGCGACAGGTGCTCGGAGCTGGCAACGATCCCGCGGCCGGCGAACAACACGTACGACTCGCCACAAGCCGTTTCTCCCGTATCCGGGTCGATACCGCACGTTGGATGGGTTTCCGTGTCCGTCGCGACCGCGAGCGCGTGCCAGTCTTCCGGGAACGTCGGGAACGTCACGTGGTCAGAGCATCCCCAACCCTGGATGTTGCTGTCTTCCAGCTTCGTGGCGCCGGAGTCGAACGCGGGGTTGAGCGCGATCTGCTGCACCGAGCCGCCGCACGGAGGATGGGAGTCCTCGGTCCACGGTTCAGGCGCCGTCGACGTGGTGAGGTGGTCGAGCACTTCGGTCTTGTCCCTGCCGTCCGGACCTTCGAGTTCCTGCTGCCGTGACGAGGTCGCAGGCTTTACGTTCGCGCGGCTGATGTCCGCGCGGCTGATGTCCGCCGGCTCTTCTTCGAGGTCCGCGCAGCTGGTGTCGAAATAGACGCCCGTCGCGCCTTCGACGCCGCCCGCGTAGATGATCCCGTCCTCAACGAGGTGCTCGGCGCCGGCGCTCAACGGGTTGCCAGCTTCCGTGGGCTGGGCGCCGCCGGCTCCGTACAGGTAGTGGTCCTCAGGGTCCGTCCCGACGAGAACGCGGTTGCCCTTGAGGGGGTTCGGCCCCGCGCCCATCACCACCGGCGTCCACGTCTTGGCGGATTCGACCGCGGAGACCGCCGTGGAGCTGCAGATCGGGTCGCCGACGATCAGGACCTGATACTGCGCGAATTCTTCCGCAGTCATTTTTTCCCATTCTTCGCCAGTTCGCACAGTGACCGCAAAGCCCGCGTTTTCGGCCGCAAACTGCTCGAGGCTGATGGGAGTGGTGCCTTCCTTGGTGATCCCATCCTCGGTCGTGACCGATTCTTCGTCGATCAACGCGGTTTTGGCGGTGCTCGTGGCCTGCGCCAGGCCCGGCGCGAACGCGGCCGTCGCTGGAATCGCCAGTGCCACAAGCGCCATCGCCGCAAAAAGCATGCGGCGTAGAACTCGGAATCTTCCGTGCATCAGGATGCCCCCTTGGAGTAACAGGAATGTGTTGCGGGCGGCCGCAACCCGACCGTCCTGGTCAGACCGCGAACTGCCCTCGCGTTAGGCCATTCCCGTAACGCGAGCCGCGCAGCATAGCTGGAAACAACGCGTTTGTCACGCACACGCGTTAAAGTTGCTGCAGAACGTATTTAGTTGCCCGGTATCTGGGCTTTCCGGCTTGCTTCTCGCCCTTTAGACTGGCTGTCTCCGGGCGCTCTTGCCAGTTATGGGCTTGATAGGTGCTTGAGGTCAGGCGGGTTTTGCCGATCGGCGGGGACCCGCGGGACCGATCGGCGGGGACCCGCGGGAGGTTTCCGCTGTCAGAAGATCCCGAACTCACGTACCAGCTTGGGGAGCGAGTCGGTTTCGAAGAGCATCGCGCGCAGACCGTGCTCGAGCTCCTTGCCGAGCCGGTGCGAAAGCTGCTGCAACGGCGCGCTCATTCCGAGACCGCCCGTCAGTCTTGCCGCATTGGCGTCGTGAGGATCCCAGGGAACGTCAAGGCAGCGGTACAGGATCGGCATGAACAGCTCTTCGTCGGCGTCGGTGAGAGAAACGTGGTGCAACGACGGCCCCATCGAGCTGACGTGAACGTGTCGTAGGCGCGTTCGAAACGCGTCCAGTAGCTCACCACCCAATGTCATCGTCGCGTCAAGCGACCAGGCGTGGGCGATGTCGAAGCAGAACCCCGCGTCGGGAAGCGCCGAGAACCACGGAGCGAGCTCGTCGGGGGTTCGACCGGTGCTCTTGCGGGCATCCATGTTCTCGAGAACCAGCTTGCGGCCAAGGATGCGGTAGTTCTCCGGGTCTTCGATCGTGTCGGGATGCATCACGATCGCTTGCGCCCGGTCGGCCAGCCGGGCAAGAGAGCTCGCGAGCTTTGCCTCGGGCATGGTGCGGCCCTTGGACGGTCCGTGGATGCTCAGGTAGCGGAACGGAAGTCGTGGGTTGCCGTCGAGGTAGCCAGTGAGCCCGTCAAGCTCGCCCTCCGATAGTGCCGACCGCGAGGCGCTCGCGTGCCCAGCGCACCGCAAAGAGCTGCTCCCCGTCGTCGCGTTCTTCGATCGCGCGGCGATAGGCCAGTAGCCCGCGCTCGCCGAGCGCACCGGCGTATCGAACGGGATCGACCTAGAAGAAGTCTTGGTCCTCGCAGCCAAAGCGCACCATCCACGCGGCGAGCTTCACCGGATCGGCGACCCCTGAATCGCAAGCCTCGGCGTGGACCTCCAGCAGCAGCCCACGATCGACCTCCTCCAGCAGCTGGGCCAGGTCGCCCACTGAGCCGACCCCGACCCCGACCCCGAAGGCATGTCGTGAGGGTGAGCGAGGGGACTCGAACCCCCGACCGCCTGGACCACAACCCGACGGACGGGGTAGCGGTGGGTGCCCAGGCCCCGGATTCATTGGTTCTATTGCTCCTGGATGCCTCTGAGTTTTCCTCAGATTGGACCCCAAATTGGACCCCGGCACCTCGTGATGGGGCCAGGCACGGGTCCAACTCAATCCCGTTTCCGCGAGACGGAGACCACGGGTCTCATCGCGGGGTTCAAGCGGCACGGCACCGTCGTGTATGAGGCGACGCAGAAGGGGGGAGCGCGTCCTCAAAGCCGCGGGCGAGGTCCGCACAGCGATGGCACATCCGTGCATCAGGTCTGTTTGGTAGTTCGGCACTGTGCGCCGGGAGTGCTGTTGACCGGCCGCAGCGTTGCGTCGGGACGCTGCGGTAGCGTCGCCGCGTGGCTTCGAAGTCGCTTCCAAGGGTTTGCTCGCGCACTACACGCCCAGACCGCAGACGCCATCGCGCTCGGGGCACACGACGCGAACTACGCAGAACTCCTGTACGGGAACCTGACGAACAACACGACGCTCGAACGGCACAACGCGCAACCCAACTCGATCGCCGACGACTTCGAACGCTTCGGGCTCGACATCTGGGCCGAGGTCGATAGGGAGCGCAGCGGCAACGACGAGCGCCGCAAGAAGCTCTGGGCGCTCATCACGTGGCGCAACGCGATCGCGCACGACGACATCGACGCCAAGCTCAAGAGAAGCGCCTTGGAACCCTCGACGATCAGCCTCGCCACGTGCCGCGGCTGGCGCAGCGCACTCAACATCCTGGCCACATCACTCGATATGGTCGCAGCCGACCGCTGCCAAGCGCTCGGACTTCCCCGTCCTTGGTGATACCTTCAAGATCATGGCACGCAATGGGACATCCTCTGCCGGCTCGCTGAAGGTCGGCGACCACGTGACATCGAAGCTCCCAGCCTTCAACTGGAGGGGCGTCATCGTCGAGGATCTTGGTCCGCTCGGTGTCGACGGCAGCGAGATCTTCGTGATCCGCGTAGGCGACGAGGACGAAGGTCGGCACTTCAATGCGCGCGCTGAAAACCTTGAGCGCGTAGCGGCGTAGACGACGGCACGGCATCATTGCATGCCAGCGGTGCTCCAACGCCCCGGTCGAGGGTAGGCAACCGCGGCGGCTCCAATGCCGTCTCAGTCGTTGCGGACCAGTGCAGATAGGCGGACTCCGATCCCGTCGGCCAGCGCGATCATCACGTCAAACGCGGGATCAAGCCGCCCAGCTTCGAGGGCGCTGATCTGCTGCGCGTCGATGCCGGTCCGGGCGGCGAGGTCAGCGACGGTAACTCGCTGCTGCTCACGTGCCTGCCGGAACGTCTCTGCGAAACGGACCGGGTCAGCTCGCGTGTTCATGGATCTCTTGTGAGTGGCGCGAGGCATTAGCCGACGCCCCACGTTGACGGCGCCCAGCCGATCGCACCCGCCTCTGCGAGCTTGGGCGACTGACGAGACGGATGGCGGAGCGGCCAAGAAAAAAGCTCCGCATAGACAAACGGTGCGCGGATCACGTCGTCCGCTCCTGCCTCGAAGGCTCGCAGCGTGTCGGTGGCGTCGCGGCAAGCGCGAGATCCGGCTCACCACGCTCATACGGCTACTCGACGCCTCCGGGGGTCCGTCCGAGGCACTCCTACACGGCCTTCTCGAAGAGTCGCGCTGCGACGAAATGGCGAGGATCTGCTTACCTCGGCCGGCGCGGGCGGCGGACCCTGCGGCGCCTTGATCCAGTGGGCGAGCTCGCGAGCATCTGAGGGACGCGCCGCAGGGAGCTTACGCAGGAGCACCGAGACGAGTTCGCGCCAGCCCTCAGGCAGACCCGCCGGGATCAGGTGCGACGCGAGAACCGCGCGGCGAACATCGCCTCCAGCACGTCCATGCTCAAGGATCGGCGTTTCGCGGCCGGTGGATCGAGGGGGCCAACGGCGATCAGATCCTGCAGTGACCTCGCGTCGGGCAGCTCAGGCATCGCCAGCCAAGGCAGCCGCCCACCGATCTGGCCGTCATCGATGCCGGCGTCGATGATGGGGACGACGTGATCGGACTGCACATGGGCTAGACGCGCAAGGACGACTTCCAGGCGCCGCAGCACTTCCGGGCTCGGGTTGCGAAAACCATTAATGAGCTTCACGACACACGCCTCGCCGTCGTCGCGTTCGGCGCGAAACGCGGCGCCATACCCGCCCGGCGTCCCCAGTGGATCGCCGAGTGAGTAACGGTTCAAATCACCTGAAAGACCTGACACGTACTAGGAATGAGATCAGTCGCTCCAGACAGACCAGTACAGGACGGCTATCCGACGATGCGTCCGCGTCTGTCGTTGTCGGCGCGCGGCCGGACGGTCCAAAAAGGAAATTGGACCCCAATTGGACCCAGTCCAATCCTCCGCCGCCTGCCCTCAAATCCAAAACCACAAGATTTGCAGGCACTTCGTGAGGGGTGAGCGAGGGGACTCGAACCCCCGACCGCCTGGACCACAACCAGGAGCTCTACCAACTGAGCTACGCCCACCACGGATTCAGGACCGCAGTTTAGCGAGCGGGCGGCCCGGCGGCTCGTGACCGCCGGCGGCCGCCGCTCACGAGCGCAGCTGCCGTTCGGCGAGCGCGAGGCTCTCGCTCGGGGACAGCCCGCTCGAGCACGCGGCGACCTCCCGCCACGCCGACAGCAGGCGGCCGGGGTCCTCGCCCAGAAGCGACGCCAGCTCGACGCCGAGCGCCAACGCGTCTGCGAGCGGCGGCGGCTGTGCGAGCCCGGACGACTGCCGCGGGTCGACCGCAGGAGGCGCGCAGGGCGAAGCGACGAAGGACGAAGGCGCAGCGGCGAGCGACTGCCGGGCTGACGCGAGCAGCCGCTCGGTGACGTCCTCGCTGTGGCGCTCGGCGGCGCGCCAGCCGCGTCCCATCGTCAGCTGCTCGAGCGGGATGCGCGGGCCCTGCAGGATCGTGAGCGTGGCCGTCTGCGAGCTCCACTTGCGTTCGCCGAAGTCCACCACCTTTTCCCGCGCCCACGGCTCGACGATCGCGCGCAGCTCCGCGTCGGCGAGGTTGAAGCGGCACATGTTGTGGGGGAACTGGCGCAGCTCCACGTGGTACATGCGCAAAAGGCTCGCACGTCGGCGCGCGTGACGCCGCGCTCCCGAAGCTCCGGCTAGCGCGGCGACGCGCCGGCGCTGCGCGCGCCCGGCGCGGACGAGGGCTCGCCCAGGCGCGCGCGCATGATCTCCACTGCCTCCGGGTTGGAGTCGATCAGCACGTAGCGCCGGCCGAGCTGCGCGGCGACCGCGCCGAGCGTGCCGCTGCCGGCGAAGAAGTCCAGGCACCAGTCGCCTGGGCGCGTCGACGCGCACACCATGCGGCGCACGATCCCCTCGGGCTTCTGCGTCGGGTAGCCGGTCTTCTCACGCCCGCTGGTGGGCACGATCGTGTGCCACCACACGTCCGTCGGCAGCTTGCCCCTGGCGACCTTCTCGGGCGTGACCAGGCCGGGCGCCATGTACGGCTCGCGATCGACCTCCTCGGAGTCGAAGAAGTACGCGCCCGCGTCCTTGACGTACACAAGGATCGTGTCGTGCTTGGCCGGCCAACGGCGCTTGCTGCGGCCGCCGTAGT
The DNA here is from genome assembly GCA_035483595.1 of Solirubrobacteraceae bacterium. Lineage (GTDB taxonomy): Bacteria > Actinomycetota > Thermoleophilia > Solirubrobacterales > Solirubrobacteraceae > Palsa-744. The sequence continues at coordinate 122,220 of DATHPU010000006.1, read as the reverse complement.
CGTACGCCCAGATGATCTCGTTGAGAAAGCACTCGCGCCCGAAGATCTCATCGAGTAGCAGCTTGCAGTGGTGCGCCTCGCGGTAATCGATGTGGAAGTACAGCGTGCCCTCGCGCGTCAGCAGCCGGTGAGCCTGCTCCAGGCGCGGCGCCAGAAACGCGAGGTAGTCCTCGAAGCAGTCGCTGTAGCTGGACTCCGACAGCAGCCTCGTCGTGTAGCGCCGGCCCTGAAAGCCAGTGCGCTCGCCGTCGGCGTCGCGCGCCGCTTGCAACGTCCTGCGCGCCTGCACCTTGCCGGTGTTGAACGGCGGATCGACGTACACCAGCTGAAACGACTCCGAGGCGAACGCCGGCAGCAGTTGCAGGTTGTCGCCCAGCAGGATCTGGTCGATCCCCGAGGCCTTGGCCGGACGGCTCATGGAGACAGAGACTATGTTCAAGTCCCGATGGAGCGGCTCAGCTCGGCCCACTGGTAGCTACGCCCGCACAGCGCACGCCACCGCGACGGCGTGACACTGCGCAGCGGGCCCTGCGGGTCGGTGTCGGCAGGCGTGAGGAAGATCGCGTCCAGTACCGCTTGGCCGCCGTTGCCGGGGGCCAAGCTGAAACCGGAGCGCGTGAGCGAGACGCGGTGGCGGCCGGCGGCCAGCTTGATCGCGACCGGCGGGACGGTGTTGGGCACGAGCGAGTTGCCGTCGAGCTGGCCCGCGATCGAGGCGACGCGCCGGCCATCCACGTTGAGCGTGACCGTGGGCATGATCTGACCCTGCACCCACACCTGCCAGACGCCTGGCGAAGGCAGCGTGAAGCTCGCCGACAGCGTTCCCGGCACGCTCATCACGAGGCCCTCGCGCGCGCCGCCCGTGCGCTGGCGGCCCCAGCGCGCCGGATGCGAAGCGCGCGCCAGCGGAACCTGGACCAGCTCGGGCGCCTGCGCCGCGATCAGGCGCTCGCCGGCGGCGCCCGCGTGCCGCGCGACGCTGCCGATCTGCTCGCACTGCGCCGACGACGGACCGCTCAGCGCAACGTGCAGCTCGGCCGCGGGCGCTCCCGCGCGGCGGCCCCACACCTGGTAGTAGGCGCGCTGCCACAGCAGTCGATACGCCGCCGGCGGGCGGCTGAGCGAAGGGTCGCGGCGGGTGACGATCAGCGGGTAGGCGAGCAGCGCATCAGGCGCGATGCGGTCGAGGTTGACGGGGTCGCCGTGGCCGCCCGCCGCGAGCGCAACCGCGAGCGGCGGGTAGACGAAGTCGGGGCCGCCCACGTCCAGGTCGCGCAGCTCGTACATCGAGTATTCGTCGAAGTCCGTGAACAGCGTCGGACCCTTCCCCGCGAAGCGCCCGTCGAGCGACGCCAGCTCGCTGTAGCGCGCCGTCGGCGCGAGATCCGAGCTGTGGTACTGCAGCGCGTCCGACGCCAGCACGCCACCGGCCAGCGCCAGCGCGAGCAGCCCCGCCACCGGCAGCAGCGCCCGCCGGCGCGGGCCGGCCAACAACGCCGCGACTCCCCCCCACGCGATCAGCACCACCACCGGCGAGGTGAGCACCAGCGTCTTCGCATCCGCCCACGTGGTCACGGACTCGGTGACCACGAGCGACGCCAGCAGCGTCAGCGCAAGCCAGCCGGCCAGCGCATGCGCACGGATGCGCAGCACGTGCGCCGCACCGAGCAGCGTCGAGCCGAGCGCAACGACGACCAGGACGTGGGTGGCCAGCAGCGGGGCGCCCGCAGGGCTCAGCTTGTAGCTGCCGTTCAGCCACACGCCGAACAGCCGGGTGGCGCGCAGGGGCGCGTGCAGATTGCCCGAGTTGCCCGTCGAGGCGATCGCCTGCGCGACCTGCAGCGCCGCGTGAAGTTCCAGCCACGTCGGCAGCGCGACGACCAGCAGCGTGGCGCCCGCGAGCGCCACCGCAACGGTGGCGCGACGCGCCGACACGGCCCCGGCTCGCACACGCTCCCCCAGCACGACCGCCAGCACGAGCACGGCGGCGAGCGCCCACGCGCCAAACGCGAGCCCCAGCGCGGAGACGCCCGCGGCGAACACCAGCGCGAACGGGATCGCGCGCACGGGCGCGCGGCCGAGCCAGCTCCGGTGCGCAGCCACGAGCGCGCCGAGCGTCAGCAGCATCGGCAGCGCCGTCACTTCCTTGATCGAGCCGAACAGCTCGTACGCGTATACGAGCGCCGGCAGGACCGCCGTCAGCGTGGCCAGCGCCGCCCAGGCTCCGCGCAGCCGCATGCGCCCCGCGAGCAGCCAGCACGGTCCCGCGGCGGCCGCGAGCATGAATGCGTTGAACGGCTGGAAGGCCCAGATCAGCGGCAGCCCGAGCAGCGAGGCGCTGCCGCCGAACAGCGTGTCCGCCCCCGACGGGTAGCTGGTGCCGTAGTAGTCGCGCAGGAACTGGCCGTAGGAGTTGTGCAGGTCCAGGTGCGCGAAGTCCCGGCTGTGACCGATCAGGAAGTCCGCGCCGATCAGATGCACGGCGGAGTCCGCGAGCGCCATATAGGAGGAGAAGCTCGGGCGCCCCGCGGCAAGCACGGGCGCGAGCGCGAGCGCGTACGCGCTCACGGACACGGCCGGCAGCCAGCCCCGCCTGAGCGCGCGCCGCGCCAGCGCCAGCGCCCTGCGCCCGCCGAGCGCGAGGCCCGCGAGCGCCAGCGCCGCCATCAGGTAGGGCGTCGCCGGGGCGAGCGCGGGCACCGCGGTGCTCAGCTGCGACAGCCCGATCAGCGCGGCCGCGCCGACGCTCAACAGCAGCGGCGCCGGCACCGAGCCGCCGCTGCAGCGATCCACCGCCAGGCCCGCGCCGACGCTCAACGCCACGAGCGCGCATGGATACAGCAGCACCGTGGCCACGAACATCCGCGCGGATGCTAGACAGCCGCGACGCTCACGGCGGCGACGCCGCCGGCCAATGCCCCCGGCTGGATTCGAACCAGCGACCCTCGGATTAGAAGTCCGATGCTCTATCCAGCTGAGCTACGGGGGCTCGCGGAGCAGGTCCCCTCGCATGGTACTTAGACACGCTTGAGCAAAAATCTGTAAAAGTTCTCCCCATGAGCCCAGTGGAGAGCGACGAAACAGACCTGACCCGCAAGGAGCGCCGCGAGCAGGCGCGCTCGCAACGCAAGGCGATGGAGGAGGCCGCGGTCGCGAGCGCGATGCGGCGCACGCGACTGACGCAGCTCGGCATCGTGGTGTCGGTCGTGGTGGTGGCGATCATCGTCATCCTCGTCGCCACCGGCGGCGGCTCCAAAAAAGGCATCCCGACCAGACACGAACAGAACTCGGTCGTCCACGAAGTCACCGCGCTGGTTGGTGGCATCCCCCAGAAGGGCAACGTCCTGGGCTCGTCCACTGCGCCGCTGACGCTGGAGTACTTCGGCGACCTCGAGTGCCCGATCTGCCAGAAATTCACGCTCAGCGCGCTGCCCGCCGTCATCTCCAAATGGGTGCGCACGGGGAAGCTGAAGATCGAATACCGCTCGTTGGAGACAGCGACGCGCGAACCCGAAGTGTTCAAGGCTCAGCAGGTCGCCGCCTACGCCGCCGGCAAGCAGAACAAGGCGTGGAACTTCATCGAGACCTTCTACCACGAGCAGGGAGAAGAGGACTCGGGCTACGTCACCGAAAAATACATTCAGAACATAGCCAGCCAGGTCCCCGGCCTGAACCTCGCGACGTGGACGACCGACCGCGGCGAACAGGCGCTGGCCAACCAGGTCACCGTCACGGACGCCCAGGCCGCAAGCAACAACGGCTTCAACGGCACTCCGTCGTTCCTGATCGGCCACAGCGGCGGCGCGCTCACCAAGCTCGACTACAACAACCCGGAAGAAGCGTCGTTCGTCAACGAAGCCGTCGAAAAGCTGCTCAAGGAATAGCTTCGCGATGAGCGCCCGGGCCCTGAGAATCGTGCTGATCGCCATCACGGTCCTGGGCGTCGCCCTGGCCAGCTACCTGACGTACATCCACTACGCCGAAATCAAGCCGCTGTGCACCGCTGGAAACAGCTGCATCAAGGTGCAGAGCTCGGTGTACTCGAAGCTCGCCGGCGTGCCGGTGGCGCTGATGGGGCTGATCGGCTACATCGGGATCCTCGGCTCGCTGCTGATCCCGCAGAGCGAGAACAGCCGGTTCGCGACGATGGCGCTGACGCTCGTCGGCTTCGGTTTCAGCATGTACCTGACCTACCGCGAGCTGTTCTCGATCCACGCGATCTGCGAGGAGTGCGCGACGAGCGCCGGCATCCTCACGGTGCTGATGTGCCTGTCGATATGGCAGTTCCTGCGGGGCGACGCGGGCACGGGCGCGCTGCGCTCGGCATCGGGGGCTGCGCAGAGCACCGCGGCCGACTCAGCCGCGCCGCTCGGCAGCACCTCCTGAGCCGGCTCGAGACGCCCCCGGCTCCTGGCCTATCCGTCCAATGACGCCCGGCTCGCCCAGGTCACGGCGGCTGGCGAGCCGACGTGACCAGCAACGATGGGATCGCACGCGACCAGCACGCAGGGCCATGCGAACATCGAGTCGGCGGTTGACGGCAAGGCGCGCATCGCGCGCCTGTTCGAGCTGACCAGCGACCTGCTGGCGACGATCTCGCTCGACGGGCGCTTCACGCTGCTGAACCCCGCGTGGGAGCACCTGTTGGGCTGGACGCGCGACGAGCTGCGCGAGCGGCCGATCCGCCAGTTCGTGCACCCCGACGACGTCGAGCAGGCGCTGGGGCCGCTGCTCGATAGAGATGCATCGGCGGCGAGCGAGCTCGAGAACATAACCACGCGCTACCAGCATCGCGACGGCTCGTGGCGATGGCTGCTGTGGAGCGCCCGCCGCGACGGCGATAGCTGGTACGCGGCCGCCAAGGACGTCACCGACCGCGTGTGGCTCGAGCGCCAGGCGCTGCACGACCCGCTCACCGGACTGCCCAATCGGCTGCTGCTGATGGACCGCGCCCGCCAGGCGCTCGCGCGCCTGCACCGCAGCAACGGCGTCGTGGCGATGCTGTTCATCGACCTGGACAAGTTCAAGGCGGTCAACGACAACCTCGGCCACGAGGTCGGCGACCGCCTGCTGCTGTCCGTGTCGGAACGACTCGGTGAGCTGATGCGCGACAGCGACACGGTGGCGCGCATGGGCGGCGACGAGTTCGTGATCCTGGCGGAGGACATCGACGGCGACGGCGAGGCGGTGGCGCTCGCCGAGCGGGTGCTCGACGCGCTCGAGCACCCCTTCCCGCTGGGCTCCGCGGAGGTCGCGATCCTGGCGAGCGTGGGCATCTCGGTCGCCCGCCGTCCCGACGTGGATCCCGATGCGATGCTGCGCGAGGCCGACGTCGCGATGTATCGCGCAAAGGGCGCCGGCGGCCGGCGCCTGGAGCTGTTCGACGAGAGCCTGCGACGAGAGCTCGACGCGCACATGGAGCTCGAGGGCCGCCTGCGCGACGCGCTCCCCCAACACGAGCTGCTGCTCGCCTACCAGCCGATCCTGCGACTGGCCGGCGGCCAGGCGCTCGGCGTGGAGGCCCTTGTCCGCTGGCGACCCACGGGCGCCGGGCACACCGCCAACACGACGGTGCTCGCGTCGATGTTCCTGCCGCCCGCGGAGGACAGCGAGCTGATCGTTCAGATCGGCAGCTGGGTCCTGCACGAGGCGTGCGCGCAGGCCGCGATCTGGCGTCGCGCGGGCATCACGATCCCGCTGTCGGTCAACATCTCCGCGCGCGAGCTGACGGAGCTCGATCTCGCCGAGCGCGTGCGCGAGGAGCTCGCGCACTTCCGCCTGCCCGGTCGCGCGCTGTGCCTGGAGATCAGCGAGGAGGCCGTGCTGCGCGACCCCGAGCGCGCGCGCTCCGCGCTGAAGGACCTCAAGCGCCTGGGCGTGCTGATCGCACTCGACAAATTCGGCTTCGGGCAGCTGTCGCTGGGGCTCCCCAGCAACCTGCCGCTGGACGTCGTCAAGCTCGACCGCGCGCTCACGGGCAGCTTCCACCAGGACAAGGAACGGCGCGCCATGTTCGCGGCGACGATCGCGCTCGCCAAGGAGGCCGGCCTGACGGCGGTGGCGGTGGGCATCGAGACCAACCGCCAGCTGGCGCTGGCGCGCGAGCTCGACTGCGCGGTGGGCCAGGGATTCCTGCTGCACGGTCCCGCGTCGCCCGATCGCGTGCGCCTCAGGGCGCCAGCCGGGTCGGTAACGTCCGCCCCATGGCGTCCTCTCGTGCGACTGCGGGGCAGCAGCAACTGAGCGACGAGTCCGCCGTCTCCGCGCAGAAGCGGGCCGCCGCGACCGCCGCCGCGGAGCTGGTCGAGAGCGGCATGCGCGTGGGTCTGGGAACGGGCTCCACGGTCGCGTACCTGCTGTCCGCGATCGCCGCGCGCGGCTGCACGGGCGTGCGCTGCGTGGCCACCTCGCCCGCGACCGACAGCGCCGCGCGCGCACTCGGCCTGACCGTGGAGTCGCTCGACGACGTCGGCGAGCTGGACATCGCGATCGACGGCGCCGACCAGATCGACGACAGCGGCTGGCTCGTCAAGGGCGGCGGCGGCGCGCACACCCGCGAGAAGATCGTGGCGTGCTCAGCGCGGCGCTTCGTCGTGATCGCCTCGGCCGAGAAGGCAGTGCCCGCGCTCACGGCGCCGGTGCCGTTGGAGCTCGTGCCGTTCGGCATCGAGCGCACGCTGCTGAGTCTCGCCCCCGCACGCCTGCGCGACGTCGAGCGAAGCCCCGACGGGGGCGTGATCGCCGACTATCTCGGCCCGGTCGGCGATCCTCGCGAACTCGCCGCGAGGCTGAGCGGGACGCCCGGTGTGGTCGAGCACGGGCTGTTCGCACCGGAGCTCGTCAGCCTGATCCTGATCGCGAACCAGGGCGGGATCGAGCGCCGTACCTGCGCCAGGCCCGGAAGCTAGCCAGCCGCCCCTCCCCCGGCTCGCTGGCCGCCGCCGGCCTCGCCAGTGCCGGCCTCACCGCCGCCGTGCTGGCTGAGCGGGCGCAGCTCCTGCTCGTAGGACATGGTGTGGCGCGCCAGCACGCCGTCGTCGCCGATCTCATACGCGCCCATGCGCAACAGCGGCGGGGAGTACACGTGCAGGGTCACCGCGGGGTCTGCCCCCGAGTGGCTCACTCGATGGATGTCCGAGGCTGAGAAGTGGAAGCTCGCGCCCGCCTTGAACACGCCGTTGCGCGTCGGGCCGTCGATCGCCAGGCGCTCCTCGCGCACAGCGCCGCTGACCACCGCCACGGCCCCGCACGAGACGTCGTGGTCGTGAAAGCCGGTGTCGTGCTCGTCCATCCAGCAGATCAACCACGCGGTCACGTGCTCGTCGCTGAGCAGCTCCTCGTACACGCGCTGCGTGGTGTCGTGCTTGACCAGGTGAATCCACAGCTCCGGACGGTCGGCCAGCTCGGTGACGAACGCCTGCAGCTCCGCTCCCGACAGGTCGCGACCGCGCGGACGCACGATCGCGGCGACGGCGCGCGGGTCGAGCGCGCCCGGCGCGTGCTGCAAGGGCTGCGTGGGCGCGCCGGAGGCCGGTGGCACCGTGACGGCGTGGGGCGACGTTGCGCTCATGCTGGCACCGCCGCGCCTCGCGCGCCGAGGGCGCGGTGCGTGGACTCCGCGATCGACTCCCATGCGACCCCCTCCGGCATGCCCAGCTCGAGCGGCTCGACAACAGGCCGATCAGATCCGTACAGCAGCTGCTGCGCGCCGACGAGATGCTCGAGCACGCGCACCGTCGCCGGTCCGTAGGAGGAGGTCTCGTAGAACACCAGCGGATCTGGCTGCGGCCGGCAGGGGCCACCGCGCGAGCGAAGCCGCTCGGCGTGCAGCGGCGCCAGCCCCGCGAGCATCGAGAAGATCACACGCAGCCGCGGATGCCGTGCGCGCCCCACCGCCGCAAACGCGAGCCACGCGGCCTGCATGCCGGCGACGTATCCAGTGAGCGCCGGCCACCACAGCGGGTCGCCCAGCGGCGCCCCGCCGGTGGCGCGAAGCGCGCCGCCGCCGAGCTGCGGACCAGGGTGCACGAGCAGCGGGGCGTCATGCTCCTCCAGCCGCGACAGCACCGGATACAGGCCGACCAGCGCGTCGACGCTGCCGAGCGCGCCGGCGGGCAGCGACAGGCCTACGCAGCCGCGTGCCAGGGCGTCGTCGACGTCCTCCGGATGGGCGCCGTCCAGCGCGATCGCGCCCCACACGCCGAACGGCTCATCCAGCGCCAGCGCTCCCTCCAGGTAGGCGTCGATCAGCACCAGCGCCTGCTCGCGCGGGAGCCACTCGATGCCCAGCGGGCTGGACAGGCAGATCAGCGCGCGGTCGAGGCCGTCGAGCTCGACCAGCGACGCGCGCTGCGCCGGAGCCTCGCTGGGCAGGTCGATCACGTACGGCCGCTCGCCTGCCAGGTACAGCACCGTGAGCCCATTCTCGCCGCGTACGAACGGCAGCTCGCCGCGCGCCGAGAGCGCCTGCACGAGCGGCTCGGTCCATATGTGCTGGTGTACGTCGGTCTTCATCAGATTTCTGATCCAGTTTATGGAGAATAGCACAGTGCTCGACCTCCCACGAGGCCGGCATGCACCCACATCACCCCACGTTCGGCCCTACAGAGGCTGTCGCGTAAAGGGGTTGTGCGACAGCCTCTACAAAGCCAAAAACCCCGGAGGTCCGGGGTCAGGCTGGAGCGGGAGACCGAGGAGTCGAACCTCGAGCAAGGGTTTTGGAGACCCCCATGTTGCCGTTACACCAGTCTCCCGAGGGCCCCGAATTGTAGGCGCTGACCGCGAAACCCCCCGGATCGACGGATTTCTTGCCGTCTTTCAGGTGTTTACAGCCGCCGCGAGCGCTAAAGCACCCCTGCGGGCGTGCCGAAGGGGCTCGTAGCTTCCAAAGGCCCACCTTGTGACGATGCGCACTTTCTCTGCCATGCCTCCCGGCCTCAATGCTCGGCGACGCCGACGCGCTGCCGATGCGCGGCATGGCCTGGGCGGCGAGGCGGGCGACACGCTGATCGAGGTGATCATCAGCGCGCTGCTCGTGGCGCTGATCGTGGTCGCCACGTTCAACGGCCTCGACGGCAGCAACAAGGCCAGCGCGCTCGCGCGCGCCCGCTCCGAGGCGGACGTGCTGGCCCAGCAGGAACAGGCGCGGCTGCGCACCGAACCGGTGGCGAAGCTGTCCGAACTGGAATCGCACCCCCGCGTGGAAGTCGTGACCCAGAACAAGACCAAGTTCACGATCACGACCACCGCCACGTACCGGCCGGACGCGACCGCCACCACCAGCTGCACCTCCACCGCCGCAGCCGAATACATCGAAACGAGCTCCAAAGTGACCTGGGCGGGGGAGTCCAACGCCAAGGCCGTCGTCGAGTCTGGCATCATCAGCCCGCCACCCGACACGACGCTGCTGGTACAGGTCGCGGACGGCACCGAACCGGTCGCCGGGATGACCGTCGCGGCCAACGGGCCCGCGACCGCGCCAGTGGAACACACGCTCGAAACCTCTGCCGGCGGATGTGCGATCTTCGCTCTCAGCCCAGGCGAATACACGGTCAACGTCAGCCGCGCCGGCTACGTGACCCCGGACGGCGACCCGAACTCCAAAGAAGACCCGCAGTACGAACACTCGAGCACCAAATACCTCGTCGCCGAGACCACCGGCACGCTCCAGGTGCAGTTCGCGCCCGCCGGAGAAATCGAAGCCAAATTCACGGGCGCGCCGGCGGAAGGCGACTCGTTCGAAGCCTCCAACGCCGCGATGTTCTCCTCCGCGCGCGAATTCCCCTCGCCTCCGACCGTCGGCACGTTCAAAAAAGAAATCTTCACCGGAAAAAACGTGTTCCCGTTCCCCGCCAGCGAGGAATACAGCGTCTACGCCGGCACGTGCAGCTCTGACAGCCCTGAAGCTGTCGGCTCGGTGATCGCGCCCAAAGTGGTCGTCACGCCCGGCCCGCCGGCGACAAAAGTCACCCTCACCCAGCCGCCGGTCAACCTCAAAGTCATGAGCGGCACCAAAGCCGGAACCCCCGCTGAAGAAGGCAGTGCCGTCAGCGGCGCCGCGGTCAAGGTCGAAGACACGAAGTGCAAAACGATCAGAACGCAGAAAACCAACGCCGAAGGCAAGCTCGAACGCCCGAACCTGCCGTTCGGCACGTACAAGATCTGCGTGTTCGGCGGCGCGTTGGCCCTGGCGAAAGAACGCAAGTTCACGACCGAAGAATTCAACAACGACACGGTCGCCGGTCCCAGCAAACTGAGCACGATCACCAACGGCGGCGAACACAGCGGCTACGGGGTCATATACATGAAATCCGGCGCCGCCACCTCGCCCGGGAAACTCGAAGGCCCCACCAACAAAGAATGTTGAGCACCTGCCAGCGCGACCTCTCGCGCCTCCCCGACCCCCGCGACACCGCGGGTCTCACCCTGCTCGAGGTCCTGATCTCGATGATTCTCGCGCTGGTCGTAACACTCGCCGCGTTCGCGGTCCTCGACTTCACGACCAACGACGTCTCCCGCATCACCGAACGCGTCCACGTTGATCAGGCGGGCCGGCTGTCGATGGAACGGCTGATCCTCGAACTGCGCTCCGCGTGCGTCACGCCGAAGATCGCCCCGATCCTCACCGGCAGCACCGGCTCAGACCTCAAATTCATCGGCAAGGCGGGCACCGAAAACAGCTACTCCCAGATCGAAGAGCACGAAGTCATCTTCACCAAACCGACGGCGGGCGTGGCGGGGACGCTGCTCGAGAAGACCTGGCCGAGCTCAAGCTTCGCGGCGGGGCCGCCGCCCACCTACACGTGGAACGCCGCGAAAGAATCCCAGCTGAAACTGGTGACCGGCGTCAAGGAATCGGTGACCGAAGAAGCGTCCCCGAAAGCGATCCCCGTGTTCCGCTACTACCGCTACTACGACACAGCCGACGCCAGCCCGGTCTACGGCGCGATCAACCCCAAAGAAGTCGCCGCGCCGCTCACGGAAGCCGAAGCGGCGCTGGTCGTCAAGGTGGCCGTGACCTACACCGTCACGCCCGAAGGCCACGAACCCGGCACCTTCAACAGCGATCGCCCCACCCCCTTCGAAGACTCCGCGGTCATTCGCCTGACGCCGGCCTCGGAATCCTCCTCGATCTCCAACACTCCATGCGGAGGATGATCATGCGCCTACTGGACCGGATACGCACCCGCATCGCTCTCCGTGGCGAGGATGGCCTGTCGATGATCCTTGTGATGTCGGTGATGTTCATCACCTCGCTGATGATCGCCGGCGCGTTCACGGCGACCCAGGGCGAGATCCGCGTGACGGGACTCGACACGGACGCCAAGAAGGCATACTACGCGGCCGAGGCCGGCGTCAACAACTACCTCCAGCACCTCACCGAGGACAGCAACTACCTGACCTACTGCGCCTCGCCCACGCCGGCCAACGCATCGCTCAACCAGGAAGCCGAAGGACCCGTGCATAAGGCGACGATTCCCGGCACCGAAACGGAAGCAACCCCGGAGAAGTACGCGATCGTGCTGCTGACCCGCACCGGCTCGCCCGAAAAAAAATGCAACCCCAACAACCTGATCGAAACGATGATCGAACAGACCGGCGCCGGCACGGGGAGCTTCCGCATCAAGTCGATCGGCTACGCGGGTCCGGAAAAACGCGAAATCATCGCCACGTTCAAGAACGTCAACTTCGTGAGCTTCGTGTGGTTCACCACCTACGAAACCTTCGATCCGGTCGTGTACGGCTCACCCTACAAAACACAGTGCGCCGTGTGGTACAACAAACGGCCGGGCGAATGCAATCAGAACAACTCGGTGGTCACCGGCGAAACGATCGACGGGCCGATGCACACCGAAGATACGGTGAGCATCTGCGGGTCGCCCACGTTCGGCGGCGAAGCGTCGCAGAAGATAGAATTCGCCAGCCGCGGTGACAAACCATACAACGGTGAACAGGGGTACGGCACGGAGAGCCTGTGCGGCAGCGCCACACCGACGTTCGTCGGCACCCACATCCCCGTGCCAGTCGTGCCGCAGCTCGAACCGCCGCCGGGAGACGAAGAACTGCAGCACGTCGTCGAAAGCAACTATGAATTCAAAAACAAGACAGAAATCAAGCTCGAAGGCACCGAAATGTCGGTGACGAACGAAGGCACCACGAAAAAAGTCAAATTCCCGGCAAACCACCTCATCTTCGTGTCGGGCGGCTGCTCCGCGTACTCGCCTTTCGGCCCCGTCCCCAGCTACTCCGGCGACTCCGGCTGCGGCAACGTGTACGTCGAAGGCAAATATGAAGAATCGCTGACGATCGCCGCCCAGAACGACGTGGTCATCAAGGGCAACATCGAAGGCCCCCACAACGCCGAAGGCGTCCCCACCGGCACCACGATGCTGGGGCTGATCGCGAACAACTTCGTGCGCGTCTACCACCCCGTCTCGGGGGGCTGCAACAACACCGCGGCGGACCTCAAAGAACCGACCGTCTACGCCGCGATCCTGGCGCTCAGACAGTCGATCATGGTCGACAACTTCAACTGCGGCGAAGCCAACCTCGGCACGCTCAACGTCTGGGGCGCGATCGCCGGCCTGTTCAGCAACGGCTCGACGGGGATCTTCAGCGAAAGCGGCGGCAAAGTCAAACTCGAACACGGCTACGCGTACAACCTTAAATACGACCGCCGCCTGCAGGCCGAGGAGCCCCCGCACTTCCTCAACCCGATCCGCGCCGCGTGGCAGATCCAGCGCGAGACGCTGGCGTCCAACCCGTAGCTCGCGGCGGTACTCGGCGGCGAGGCATGGCCGCCGGGCCGTGTGCACGAATGCGGGCGAGAGGACTCGAACCTCCAAGGCCGTGAGGCCACCAGCTCCTAAGGCTGGCGTGTCTACCAGTTCCACCACGCCCGCGCGGTTGCTCCAGCCTACCCGGCATCAGCAACGCCGTGGCTGGGCGGCCGGCGCTCAGCGCGCGCTCAGACGGGCGCCCCCCGCGCTGGTGGGCCACGCCGGCAACCCCCTCCCGGCACATGCGAGCAACCGCGCGAGCTTGTATCGTCAGACACGCGATGTCCTCCCCACTCGGCCCGGATAGAGAGCAGCGCGTGATCGTCACGCACCCCAACCGCGACAAGCCGGTCGTGCAGGCCACCCGCGCGATGGTGGTCGTGCTGCTGCTCGTGAGCGCAGCGCTGGTCCTGATCGTGACGATCGGCGGCTGGAACCTGCTGGAGGGCGCGATCCCGGTCCAGCTCGGCTACATCCTCGTGTATCTGACGTTCGCGTTCTTCGCAGCTCGCTGGAACCGCGGCGTGCTGCCGATCTCGGCGGCGCTGGCGGTACTGCTGATGATCTTCGCCGCTGTCGCTGGCCCCGGCTGGTTCTCGCGCGACAAGTCGGGCTTCTCCCAGCCGACGATCGACGCAAGTCTGCTGGGCATCCTCACGCTGCTGATCGTGCCCGTGCAGATCCTGCTGGTGACGTTCACGATGCGCGGCTTCCAGCAGGGCTGGAACGTCGAGCTCGAGCGCCGCGAGCCGGCCGCGGGGACGGACGTCTACAGCGACGCGCCGCCGCAGCCCGCCTGAAGCGCCGCCGGCGGCCGACCGAGGCACTGGCGCGGCCGGCCCGGCGCAGATATCCTCGCTTGCTCGACCACAATTGCGGCGGTGGCGGAACGGTAGACGCGGAGCCCTCAAAAGGCTCTGTCCGAAAGGGCGTGTGGGTTCGACTCCCACCCGCCGCATCGAAGCTCCCCTACGCCCCGCCCACCAGCTCCAGCATCTCCTCGGCGATGGCGGGCCCCGCGACGAGAATCCCCCAGGGCAGATCCTGGTGCACGGGCAGCTCCAGCACCCGCAACCCCGCGCATTGGCACACGAGCGCACCAGCGGCGATGTCCCACTGCTTGACGGTGCGCTCGAAGTACGCGTCGTAGCGCCCGGCGGCCGTCCAGCAGAGGTCGAGCGCGGCGCTGCCGAAGCGGCGCACGTCGCGCACGCGCGGGATCACGCGCTCGAGCACGCGCGCCTGCGCGGCGCGCACCTGGGCGTCGTACGCGAACCCGGTGGCGACCATGGCGGTGGCAAGCTCGACCTTGCGATCGCTCCCCCCCAGCTCGACCTCCCCGCGCGCCGTCGCGAGCGTCGCGACCCCTCCCCTACGCGCGCTGAACAGCTCATCGCGGTTGGGGTCGTACACGGCGCCGGCGACGGTGCCGTCGGCGTCGCGCACGGCGACGCTGACGGACCATTGCGGGATGCCGAACAGGAAGTTGACGGTGCCGTCGAGCGGGTCTACGACCCAGGTGAGCCCGCTGGTGCTGTCGTCATCGTCGCCCTCCTCGCCGATGAACCCGTCGTCGGGGCGCCGCTCGGCGAGCAGCTCCCGGATGGCGCGCTCTGAGGCGAGGTCGGCCTCGCTGACGAGGTCGGTGGGCGTGCTCTTGGCGCTGACCTGGCGCTCGGCGCCGTGATGCGCGCGCTCGAGCAGCAGCGCGCCGGCCATGGCGGCCGCCTCGACGGCCAGCGCGAGCAGCGCGTCGCCCTCCCTCACGAGAAGCCGGGCGGGCGCTGCTGCGCCCAGGGCCGCTCGCGCTCGATCTGCCCGGCGAGCGACAGCAGCGTGGACTCGTCGCGGGGCCGCCCGACGATCTGCACGGCGCGCGGCAGCCCGTCGGCGCCGAAGCCGGCGGGCACGGAGGCGGCGGGCTGACCGGTGACGTTCCAGATGCCGTTGTAGGGGACCCAGCCGACGACGGTGTTGAGCGTCCATAGCGCGCCGCGGCCCTGCAGCTGGCCGATGCGCGGCGGCGGCGCTGCGGTGGCGGGCGTGAGCAGCACGTCGTGATCCTCGAGCACGGTGTTCAGGCGCCGTGTCAGCTCGGCCTCGCCGGCAAGCGAGCGCTCGAGCAAGGAGGGCGGGATCAGCCCGCCGAGGCGCACCATGGCGCGCGTGCGCCGTTCGAGGCGCTCGGGGTGCGCGAGCTTGACGCCCTCGTCGTGGATGCCGCGCAGGTAGCGCACGGTGACGGCGGGCATGGCGCCGGCGCCGTAGTCGGGGGCGCGCTCGGTGAGCTGGTGCCCTAGCGAGCGCAGCAGCTCGACGGTCTGCTCGAACGCGCGACGGACGTCGGGGTCGAGCTTGGCGAGCACGCCGACGGGCAGGCTGGCGGAGTACGCGATGCGCAGCTTCCCGGGCGTGGTGGTGGCGGAGGTGGAGAAGGGAACATCGGGCGGCGGCACGCGGTCGGCGTCGACGTCGATGGCGCCGGAGGCGACGTCGTGGAACAGCGCGGTGTCGGCGACGCTGCGGGCGAGCAGGCCCTTGACGGACAGCCCGTGCCAGCCGCGCGCCTTTGGCGCCATGGACACGCGCCCGCGCTGGGGCTTCAGCCCGAACAGCCCGCACCAGGCGGCGGGGATGCGAATGGAGCCGGCGCCGTCGGAGCCGAGCGCGGCGCCGACGAGGCCGGCGGCGACGGCGCAGGCGCTGCCGCCGCTTGAGCCGCCGGGCGCGCGCTGCACGTCCCAGGGGTTGCGCGTGGCGCCGAACGTGGCGGTCTCGGTGAACGGGAACATGGTCAGCTCGGGCACGTTGGTCTTGCCGATGATCAGTGCGCCGGCCTCGCGCAGGCGGCGCACGACCTCGGCGTCGGCTGCTGCGGGCTCGCCGTAGGCGTTGGTGCCGTACGTGGTGACCTCGCCCGCTACGTCGATGTCGTCCTTGACGGCGATCGGCACCCCCAGGAGCGGCCGTTCGCCGCCGGCGCCGCGTCGCGCGTCGGCCTGGTCGGCTTCCATGCGCACGCGCTCGGCGAACACGATGCGGAAGGCATTCAGCTGCGGGTCCAGGCGCGCGATGCGCTCGAGATACACGTCGACGAGCTCGCGCGACGACATCTCGCCGGCGGCGAGCAGCTCCGCCTGGCGGGCGATTCCTGCGTAGGCGAGCTCCACGGCGTCCATCGAGGAGCAATCTAGTGCACGGCTCGCCGAGCCGCCGCCGGGCGATCTACGCTACCCGCCGGAGGGAGGCAATGGCGCGCGAGCAGAGGGGGAGCATTCGATGACCTATCCGGTGACGTTCGAGGTCGACTACGTGGAGCGGCGCAGCCGGCTGACGGTGTTGTTCAGGCTGATCCTCGTGATTCCGCTGGCGATCGTGCTGTACGTGTTCGGGATCCTGGCGTACATCGTGATCGTGATCGCGTGGTTCGCGATCGTCATCACGGGCCGTTTCCCGCGGCCGCTGTACGACTTCGTGGCGAGCTTCACGCGGATGCTGGCGCGTGTGACGGCGTACGCGGCGCTGCTGTGCGATCCGTACCCGCCGTTCGGCGGCGGGGGCGGCGGCGCGTACCCGGTGCGCATGGACTTCGCGCGGCTCGAGCGCTACAGCCGCCTGAAGACGTTGTTTCGGCCGCTGCTAGCGATCCCGATCGTGATCCTGCGCTACGTGATGAACATCCTGCTGGAGATCGGCGCGTTCGCGGCGTGGGTGGTGATCGTGATCACGGGCAAGCTGCCGCGCGGCCTGTTCGACGTGATGGTGCTCGCGAACTCCTACATGGCGCGCTCGGACGCGTACCTGTTCCTGCTGACGGAGACGTACCCGCCGTTCCAGGACGACACGACACGCGCGGCGGGGACGGGCGCGGCGGCCGACTGACCGAGCCAGGAGGACGAAGCGGCGGAGCGGGCGCTAGACGGGCGTGACGGCGTTGCGCTTGGCGGGCCAGTCGCGCCGCTTTCCTGCTGCGTGGGCGAAGCGGCGCACGAGCTCGGAGCGCAGCTGCTGGGGCTCGATGACGGCGTCGATGACGAGCTCTGAGGCGAGGTGCAGGATGTCGATGTCCTGCGCGTACTCCTCGCGCAGCTGCTCGGTCTTGGCGGCGCGCTCGTCGTCGTCGTCGATGGCCTGCAGCTGGTTGTAGTAGACGGCGTTGATGGCGGCCTGCGGCCCCATGACGGCGATCGAGGCGCTGGGCAGCGCGATGCAGCAGTCGGGCTCGAACGCGGGGCCCGCCATGGCGTACAGCCCGGCGCCATAGGCCTTGCGCACGACGACGGAGATCTTGGGCACGGTGGCCTCGCTGACGGCGCTGATCATCTTGGCGCCGTGGCGGATGATGCCTTCGCGCTCGACCTGCGTGCCGATCATGAAGCCGGGCACGTCGGCGAGGAACAGCAGCGGCACGTTGAAGGCGTTGCACGTCCAGATGAAGCGCGCGGCCTTGTCGGCGGAGTCGCCGAACAGCACGCCGCCCTTGTGCTTGGGCTGGTTGGCGACGATGCCGAGCGCGCGGCCGTGCAGGCGCGCGAAGCCGACGACGAGCTCCTTGGCCCAGCGCGGCTGGATCTCCAGGAACGAGCCGTCATCGACGAGCGCGTCGACGAGCGTCTTGATGTCGAACGGCTTGTTCTCGTCGGCGGGGATCAGCTCCGCGATGGCGGGCCGATCGGGGTCGGGGCTCGGCGGCGCGGGCGGGGCGGGCGGGGTCTGAGCCTCCCAGTTGGTTGGAAGATATGAGAGATAGAGGCGTGCGAAGTGGATGCCGTCGGCGTCGCTCGAGACCAGCTGGTGCGCGCAGCCGGAGACGCCGGTGTGCATGCGCGCGCCGCCCATCTGCTCCAGGGTGACCTTCTCGCCGATAACCATCTCGGCCATGCGCGGCGAGCCGAGGTACATGGAAGCGTTGCCCTCGCGCATGATCACGATGTCGCAGAACGCGGGGATGTAGGCGCCGCCGGCGGCGGAGGGGCCGAACAGCACGCACACCTGCGGCACGACGCCTGAGAGCTTGACCTGGTTGTGGAAGATGCGCCCGGCGCCGCGGCGGCCGGGGAACATCTGCACCTGCTCGGTGATGCGCGCGCCGGCGGAGTCGACGAGGTAGACCATAGGGATGCGCAGCGACATTGCGCGCTCCTGGATGCGCAGGATCTTCTCGACCGTCTTTGGCCCCCACGAGCCGGCCTTGACGGTGGGGTCATTGGCCATCAGCGCGACGGGGCGCCCGTCGATCTCCCCCACGCCGGTGACGACGCCGTCGGCGCCGAGGCCATCGCCATCCCAGTTGGCGAGCAGCGCCTCCTCGGCAAACGAGTCGTTGTCGAGCAGCAGCGCGACGCGCTCGCGCACGGGCAGCTTGCCCTGCTCCAGCGCCTTCTCCCGGTGGCGCTCGGGGCCGCCACCGAGCGCGCGCTCGGTGGCGTCGCTAAGCCTGCTCACGGTCGTGGCAGCCCTCGGCTCACGGTCGCGGCAGCCCGCGATACCGGTGGTGACGGCCGCGGCCGCCGCGCGCGAGCCGGCGTTCGTGGCGCGCCTGCAGCCGCGCGTGCACCACGTCGAGGTCGGAGCCTGGTCCGAGCAGCGCCCACGCGTCGCGCACGACGGGCAGCAGCGTCACGCCGATGACCCAGCCGGGCCAGAACGGCGTGTGCGCGCCGACGGCGACCCACACGCCGACGCAGATCGCGGAGACGCCGAGGCTGCCCCCGGACTCCTGCACGAGCCGGCGGCGCAGCTGCCCCTTGCGCTTGCGCAGCGCGAGCGCGACCGAGGTGGAGCTGACGGGCAGGTCGGCCCTGAGCGCGTCGAGGTCGGCGCGCGTCGTCGCGCGATAGGCGCTGCCGATGCGCTCCTCCATCTCCTCCGACGACAGCCGCCCGGCGAGCGCGTGCTCGCGCAGCTCCTCGACCAGCTGCTCGCGGTCGGCGTCGGCGACACGCAGCTGGGATGGGTCGTTCATGCCCTTGAATGTACCGTGCTACAGCCCCGGGTTCTCGACCGGCTGCTCGCCCGAGTAGTCGTAGAAGCCGATCCCGGCCTTGCGCCCGAACCAGCCGGCGCTGAGCATCTTGCGCAGTGTGGGCGGGCGCGCGAAGCGGCGCTCGCGGAACTCGTCGAACAGCACGTCGCAGATCGAGCCCATCGTGTCCAGGCCGACGAAGTCGGCGAGCGTGAGCGGGCCCATGGGGTGCCCGGCGCCGGCCTTCATCGCCTCGTCGATCTCGCCGACGGAGCCGACGCCCTCTTCGTAGGCGCGGATCGCGTCGAGCATGTAGGGGACGAGCAGGCGGTTGACGATGAAGCCGGCCTTGTCCTTGGTGGGGATCGCGAGCTTGCCCTCGGAGCGCGCGAACTCGAGCGCGGTCTCGAACGCGTCGTCGGTGGTGGTGACGCAGCGCACGACCTCGACCAGCTTCATGACCTGCGCGGGGTTGAAGTAGTGCAGCCCCACGAACTGGCCGGGGCGGCCGGTGGCGGCGGCCTGGTCGATCACGGCGAGCGAGGAGGTATTGGTGGCGAACACCGCGTCGGGCTTGACGATCTGGTCGACCTCGCGCCACATCTCGAGCTTCTGCGCGAGGTTCTCGGTAATCGCCTCGATCACGAGGTCGCAGTCGGCCAGCTCGCCGTAGTCGAGCGTGCCGTCGATGCGCGCGCGTAGCGCGTCGGCGTCCTCTTGTGAGGACTTACCCTTCTCGACGGCGCGCGCGAGCTGCTTGTCGATCTTGCCGAGGCCCTTCTGCAGCGTCGCGTCGTCGACCTCGCGCAGCACCACCTGATACCCGGCCGTGGCCGCCACCTGGGCGATGCCGTGGCCCATGAGGCCTGCTCCGAGCACTCCCACCTTCTCGATCCGCTGCGCCATCAGTCCTCCCTCTCAATCTCCATTGTGGGGACGCAGCCTATTACTCTCCATCGAGTGAGCGATGACGACAGCTTCGACCTGGCGGCGGCGGGACTGCGCGGCGACGGCGCCGAGATGGCGATCTCGTTCGAGGTGCTGGCGAGCAAGCTCGAGCAGGCGCTGCCGAGCCAGGCGCGCGTGGAGCGCCACGGCGGCGGGCTGCTCGGCCGTGGCGAGAAGCGCGTGCGGGCGATCCGTGTGGAGCTGGGATCGGCTGCGTACCTGCTGGGCGTGGAGAACGGCCGGCTGGAGGGCTACCGCGAGCGCCAGGTGGGCGGCATTGCGATCAAGCGCGAGACGCTCGACCCAGACGTTTGGGTCGCCTCGCTGACCGCGGATCTGCGCGCGGAAGCCGAGCGCAGCGCGTACGCGCGCGCGGCGCTCGAGGAGCTGTTGCGCTGATGCCCGACCAGGAGCAGCAGCAGGATCGCGAGCAGGAGGAGTCGCTCGCGCGCATCGAACAGGGCGGCATCCCGATTTCCGCGGAGCGGCGCTTGACCGGGCTGCGCGACGCGCAGCGCCAGGGCGAGGCGGCCAGCGGCGGCGCGTTCACGTCGGACCTGTCGGTGGACGGCTTCGCCCTGTGCCACCGGCTGGGCTTGCGGCCGCTGTCGCAGGTGATGGGCAGCTCGATCTACCAGCTTGGATACCAGGGCGCGTGGGGCGCCGGCTACGGCGAAAACATCCTGATCGAGATGGACACGCTCTCCGAGGCGCTGAACGAGGTGCGCGGACGCGCGCTCGCGCGACTCGGCGAGGAGGCGCGCCACGTGGGCGCGGACGCGGTCGTGGGCGTGCAGACGCGCGCGGGCGAGAGCCAGCTGGACACCGGCACCCTCGCGCTGGAGCACGTGGTGATGGGCACCGCCGTGCGCCGCGACGGCGCGCGTACCGCGCAGCCGGTGCTGACGGAGCTGTCGGTGGCGGAGTACGCGATGCTGCTGCAGGGCGGCTTCGAGCCGCTGGGGATCGTGGCCTGGAGCGCGGTGTTCTTCACCGCCTACACGTTCGGCGGGATGGCCACCGGCGGCATGCTCGCGGGCCCGCTGACGATGGGCGTGCGCAACTTCGAGCTGCGCGAGTTCACACAGGCGATCTACACCGCGCGCGAGGCCGTGATGGGGCAGCTCACCGCGCAGGCGTCGCAGCTCGGCGCGTCGGGGATCGTCGGCATGAAGATCGGGCACACGGTGCGTCCGCACACGCTCAGCGGCGGCACGAGCATGGGGCTCGGCGGCGGCATGGCCGGCGGGCGCGAGCTGAGAGGGATGATGGTGACGTTCACCGCGGTGGGCACCGCGATTCAGCAGCAGGGGGACGCCACGATCGCGACCCCGAAAACGGCAATCGACCTGACGAGCTGACAAGGAGCTGTAGATGAGCGAGCACGAGACCGCATACGACCCGTCCTCGCTGGAGGGCGTCCCGGAGGCGGGCCGCGCCCGCCTCAAGCAGAATCGTGAGGGACTCTTCACGTCAGATCTTTCAGTGAACGAGTTCCTGCTGGTCAAGCAGGCGGGCTTCGAGCCGCTCGGCCTGGTTGTGGGCAGCTCGATCTACCACATCGGCATCCAGATGTCGGGCTGGAAGAAAAGCCAGGAGATGACTGTCCTGTCGGAGGCGATGTACGGCGCGCGCCAGCTGGCGATGACGCGCATGGAGGAGGAGGCCGACCAGCTGGGCGCGGACGGCGTGGTGGGCGTGCGCCTGGACATCGGCCGCTACGAGTGGGGCCAGGACATGGCGGAGTTCATCGCGATCGGCACCGCTGTGAAGCACCGCGACGGCGTGCTGCACCGCGCGCCCAACGGCAGGCCGTTCACGAGCGACCTGTCAGGCCAGGACTTCTGGACGCTGCTGCGCACGGGTCACCGCCCGGTGGGCATGGTGATGGGCAGCTGCGTCTACCACGTGGCGCACCGCGGGATGCTGCAGTCGATGGCGCAGACGGGGCGCAACGTGGAGCTCGCGAACTTCACGCAGGCGCTGTACGACGCGCGCGAGCTGGCGATGGAGCGCATGCAGTCGGAGGCGCAGGAGATCAAAGCCGAGGGCATCGTCGGCGTGCAGCTGCAGGAGACCAGCCACGGCTGGGGCAGCCACACGATCGAGTTCTTCGCCGTGGGCACCGCGATCGTCCCGCGCGAGGGCCACGACGAAATGATCGAACCGCCGACGACGGTGCTGGACATGAGCTGAGGGGTTCGTCGCCGCGAATGCGCGAAGATAACGGCCGTGAGCACATTCGACCTGGATAGTGCCGACGGCGCCTCGTCAAACCCGGCGTTCCTGGAGGAGCTGCGTCTCAAGCGGTTCAAGTCGTTTCGCGACGCGGTGTTGCCGCTCGGTGATCTGACACTGCTCATTGGACGTAACGGCAGCGGCAAGTCCAACGCGCTGGAGGCGTTGGAGACGCTGGCGCTGCTCGCTCAGGGAGAGGACATCCGCGATTCGATCGACGGCAGCCGACTCACCGGCACCGCGATCAGGGGCGGCGTTTCCGGCTGCGCACCATACGGCGAGACCAGCTTTGAGATCGGCTGCACGGTGCGGCTCGACAAAGAGTTCTTGCACTTCGACGTTGAGATTCAGACCGAGCCCGATGTCCAGATCCTGTCCGAGCGTCTCGTTCTCGAGGCACACCGCGGGTTCCGGGATTTGCTCATCACCGACCCGCCACACCCCGATCGAGCGGACATCACAGCACGCTACAACTCAGGTCGACAGGGGAAGAATCCGCCGGAGACCTTTCGGGCCAGCCGGCTGCTCATAACGCAGGTCGGCGCACGGGTCCCGACAGCGACCAAATGGATGCGCGCGGTGCATTGGTACGCCGAGGCAATAGTCGCGGCGTTGCGTGCGGTGTTCGTCCTGGACCCAGTCCCGACCCTCATGCGCGGTTACGTGCCCGTCAAGGACTCAGTGCTGCGCCGGGACGCGGACAACATCTCCGCGGTTGTCGCCCGGCTGCGCCAGGACGAGGTGGTGTGGGAAAGCCTCCAGGACCTCATACGGTCGCTGCCGGAGCAGCCAATCGACGACATCACGATCGAGAAGTCGACCCTCGATGACGTGATCATCGCGCTGCGCGAGCACCTCGGCAGCGGCAGCTACCCGGTCTCGGCACGCCTGATGAGCGACGGGATGCTCCGGTTCATCGCGTTCGCGGCGGCACTGCTGGAGGCGCCGCTCGTCGATGCAGCCGCCGCCGAGGCGCAGACGATGCTCGTGATCGAGGAGCTCGAGAACGGCCTGCACCCGTCGCAGGCCGCGCGAGTCGTGCGGCTCATCAAGGCGGAGGCGGCACGGCGGCGAATCCGCGCGCTGGCCACCACCCACAGTCCGGCGATGTTGACGGCCTTGGACCGGGAGGACCATCCCTATGTGATCGTCTGCGACCGAGACCCGGACGGCGGCGGCAGCCGCCTCCGTAGGCTCACCGACCTACCTGGATATCTCCGCGCTCTGGCCCAGGGATCGCTCGGCGACGCCGTGACCAAGGACCGCCTCGCGATCGAACCGCCGGCCCCCGGTGAAAACGATCTCGATCGGCTGCTCGCGGAACTGTAGGCAATGACCGTCGTGTTCATCGACACGTCGGTGTTGTGCAACTTCTTGGGCATCCCGGGTAAGGCACAGCAGAAGCAGGCCGTACATGCAGACTATGAACGCCGGTGCAACGCGAAAGATATGTTCGTGCTCCCGATGGCCGCGGTCATCGAGACCGGCAACCACATCGAGCAGCTCCCCGAATCGCTTGGTGACGAACGTCGACGTTGCGCCGAGAGCCTGACAGAGATTCTTCGCCTCGTAGCCGAAGGCACCAGTCCGTGGGTGCTCGTCGAGACGGAGTGGAACAGCGAACTGCTCGAGCAGTTCTGCGTTGGCGGTGAGGGTGGCTCGACACCGGCCTTCCTCGATGTCGCCACCCAGGGAGCGCTGGGAGGCGGAGACCTCACGATCCTCATCGAGCGCGACCGCTACACCAAGCGCGTAATGACACACAAGGTCGAACTCTGGACCTACGACCAGCAGCTGAAAGCCTGGGCATGACCCGACCTGCTTACCCGCGAGTTCCGCACCTGGCTCCAGGGCCGGGGATCACACGAGACGACCTCGTGCTGTCCAAGGATGCACGCGAGCGACTGCTTGGTGGCAGAGTCCACATCGAGGAGAAGCTCGACGGTGCGAACTTGAGCTTCGCCCTGTGCGACGGCCGCGTAGACGTCGCTACCCGCGGGGGGCTGGGAGCAATCGATCGTGGCGGCCACCTCGGCCGCGCACGCTCATGGGCGGCCGAGCACTCCGACGACCTCCGCGGACTGCTCGCCGATGGGTGGATTCTCTACGGTGAGTGGCTTCTCACCCGTCACGGGGTTGGTTATGACTCCCTCCCGGACCTGCTCGTGGGCTTGGACTTGTTCGATCCAAAGACCGGCTGGCTTCCTGTTCATGCCCGCGATGAGCGTCTCTGCCAAACGGGTGTGGCTATTCCACACGCCCTCGGAGAGTTCGACGGCGCGGACCTTGACGCCATCGACGCATTGATCGGTCCTTCGACATTCGGCGCCCCGCTCGTCGAGGGATTGATCGTGCGAGCGCTTGACGCCCGCGCCGACGTACCGCGGCTTGCGAAGCGGTTGGCCAACGGCGTACCACGAGTGACCGATAGGGCGTTTGGACGCGCGCGCGAGCAGAATCACGTTGCGCGGCCGGCGATGCGAGCTTGAGGCCAGGTCTGTACCGGAGCATGTCGGCCGCTGACTTCACTGACCTACGAAGGCCCGGCAGCCCGGAACAGTCGCCTGAGACGTTGCGCGCCAGCCTTCGCGTACTCTGGGTAGTCAACCAGACGACACGCGGGGGCCCCCGCCCAACACAGGAGAACCCACGCGATGAGCTTTGTCATATCCGAGGACCGAGGCCAGGTCCGGCATGTGGTGCTGAACCGCCCGGAGAAGCGCAACGCGATGAACCAGGAGCTACTGCTGGCGCTCGGCCAGGCCCTGCGCGAGGCCGCTGCCGACACCTCGGTGCACTGCGTCGTGCTGCGCGGCGAAGGGCCCGTGTTCTCAGCCGGCGTGGACCTCGTCGAGCTGGGCGCCTCGGCTGGCACGCCCGGCATGCTGCGCCCGTTCCGCCAGGTGTTCCTGGACTGCGCCAACCTCTGCGAAGAGATGGTCAAGCCGGTCGTCTGCCAGATCCACCGCACGTGCGTCGGCGGCGCGCTGGAGGTGGCGCTCGGCTGTGACCTGCGCATCGCCTCCAGCGACGGTCAGTTCGGCCTGCCGGAGGTCAAGCTCGGAATCATCCCCGACGTCGGCGGCTCCACGCGCCTGCCCGCCGTCGTCGGCCTCGGTCGCGCCAAGGAGCTGATCATGACCGCGCGCACGATCGACGCCGCCGAGGCCGAGCGCATCGGCCTAGTCAACCGCGTCGTCGCCCCCGACGAGCTCGAGCAGGCGACGCAAGCGCTGGTGGACGAACTGCTCGCCAACTCGCACATCGCCGTCGGGCGCGCCAAGCGCGTGATCGACGCCTCCGCGCGGCCCGCGCTCGCGCAGACGCTGGAGATGGAGGTCGCCGTGCAGGAGTACTGCGTGGCGGCAGCCCGCGAGAGCGCGCGCGAGGCCCAGGACGCCGAGGCTGCCGCTCGCGAGCCGGAGCCCGAGCCGCAGCTCGCCGGTTAGGTCCGCCAGTCCACCGGCCCGGCCACCAGCATGTGGCTGCCGAGCGGGCGCCCGAGGATCTCCTGCGCGCGTCGCGCGCACGCGAGCAGCGCATCGAGGTCGATGCCCGTCTCGATCCCCATCTCGTGGAGCATCGACACGAGATCCTCGCTGGCGATGTTGCCGGTGGCGCCCGCCGGCACCGGACAGCCGCCCAGCTCGCCGAAGCTCGACTCGAAGCTCGACACGCCCGCCGCCAGCGCCGCCAGCACGTTCGCGAGGCCCTGCCCGCGCGTGTTGTGGAAGTGCGCCGTCAGCTCCAAGCTCTCCCCCAGCTCCCGCCGAGCCCCGCCGAAGAACTCGCGCACCTGGCGCGGGTTGGCCATGCCGGTGGTGTCGCCGAAGCCGATCTCCTGCGCGCCCGCGTCGCGCAGGCGCGCAGCGATCTCCAGCACGCGCTCGGGCGGCACGTGGCCCTCGTAAGGGCAGCCGAACGACGTCGAGATCACGGCCTCGCAGCGCAGGCCCGCCGCGCGCGCGCGGCCCAGGACGGCCTCCAGGCCGGCGAGCGACTCGGCGATCGAGCGGTTCACGTTCTTGCGGTTGTGCGTCTCCGACGCCGACATGAACACGTTGACCTCGTCGAACGCCGGGCGTTCGCCGGCGGCGCCCGAGCCGCCCGCCGCGCCACGCTCGCCGGTCGCGCGATCGCGCAGCTCGAGCGCCGCGTCCAACCCGCGCTCGTTGGGGATCAGCACCGACACGCTCACCTCCGGCGGCACGTCGATCCGCGCCAGCACCTCCGCGGCGTCCGCCAGCTGCGGGATCACGTCCGCGCGCACGAAGCTCGTCGCCTCCAGGCGCCGCAGGCCAGTGCGCGCGAGTGCGTCGATCAGCTCGACCTTGCGCTCCGTGGGGATCACCTCCGGCTCGTTCTGGAAGCCGTCGCGCGGACCCACCTCGCGAATGCTGGCCGTCCGAGGCAGCGTGCTCATGGCTCGATGCGGCGATCGGACGTCATCCTCCGCAGCCTATACTCGGCCGCCGTGCCGTCGCCCAGCCCCGCGTCCCCATCGCATCGTCCCGGTACGGGGCAGGTGGATCCGGTCGCTGTGATCGGCGCCTCAGGGGCGCTCGGCTTCGGCCTCGCGCTGCGCCTCGCGCGCACCGGCGTGCCGATCGCGATCGGCTCGCGCGACGCCGCCCGCGCCGCCGAGACCGCCGAGCGCGCGCACGCGCTCGTCCCCGACGGGGCGTTCACCGCGCACGACAACGCAGAGGCTGCGCGCGCCGCCGGCGAGGAGGGCATCGTGATCCTCAGCGTGCCCTTTCGCAACCAGTCCGAGACCCTCGCCAACCTCAAGGGCGCGCTCTCCTCCGGGCAGCTGCTGATCGACGCCACCGTGCCGCTCGCCGCGGCCGTCAGCGGCAAGGCCACGCGCATGCTCGGCGTGTGGCAGGGCTCCGCCGCGCAGCAGGCGCTCGAGATGGTGCCCGACGGCGTGCACGTGGTCTCCGCGCTGCACACCGTCAGCGCCGCCTCGCTCGCCGACCTCGAGCACCCGCTCGAGCAGGACGTGCTCGTGTGCGGCGACGCGCGCCCCGACAAGCGCCGCGCCGCGGAGCTGATCGAGCGCATCGACGGCCTGCGCTGCGTCGACTGCGGCAAGCTCGAGATGTCGCGCACCACCGAGGCGCTGACCGCGCTTCTGATCTCCGTCAACGCGCGCTACAAGGCGCACGCGGGCGTGCGCCTCACGAACCTGCCCGAGCAGCTGTGGCAGTGACCCAGCCCGACGTCGTGATCCTCACCGGCGGCACCGGCGGCGCCAAGCTCGCGCGCGGGCTCGCCGACGTCGCCGGCCCCGAGCGCGTCGCCGCGGTCGTCAATACCGGCGACGACATCGAGATCTACGGCGCGCACGTCTCCCCCGACCCCGACCTCGTGTCCTTCTGGCTCGCCGACGTCATCGACGAGCGCGGCTGGGGCCTGCGCGCCGACAGCTTCGCCGTGATGGACGCGCTGCGCGAGCTCGGCGTAGAGGTGTGGTTCAACCTCGGCGACCGCGACCTCGCGTGGTGCGTCGAGCGCGCGCGCATGCTCGCCGACGGCGTCACCCCCACCGCCGCGCTCGCGCGCTTGGGCGAGGCCATCGGCGTGCGCTCGCGCGTGCTGCCGATGAGCGACGACCCCGTGCGCACGTGGGTGCGTACCGGCGCCGCCGGCTGGTGCTCGTTCCAGGAGTTCATGATCCGCGAGCGCGCCGCCGGCATCATCGACGGCCTGGAGTACCGCGGCGCCGAGCAGGCGCGCGCCAGCCAGCAGGTGCTCGACGCCATCGCCCGCGCGAGCGCGATCGTGATCGGACCGTCCAACCCGCTCGCCTCGATCGCGCCGATCCTCGCCGTGCCGGGCATCCGCGAGGCGCTGCAGGCCGCCTGCGCGCCGATCGTCGCCGTCAGCCCGATCGTCGGCCGCGAGGTGCTCAAGGGGCCCACCGCCGCGTTCATGGCGTTCGGCGCGCTCGAGTGCAGCGCCGACGGCGTCGCCGACTTCTACGGCGAGCTGCTCGACGGCATCGTCGCCGACGAAGACGTCGCGCGCCTGACCACGCTGAACACCGACACCCGCATGGACGACGCCGCCGGCCGCGCGCGCGTCGCCGAGCAGACGCTGTCGTTCGCGCAGGCGCTCGCCGCCTGAGCCGGCGGTCCGAGCCGCCGCCCGCTCCAGCTCGCCGCCTGAGCCCGCGGTCCGAGCGGCCGCCTGGCCGGCCGGCCGCTCCGGCTCGCCGCCCTCAGCTCGCGACCGGCACGCCGCTCTCGCGCCACGCGCCCATTGCGCCCAGCGCGCCGTCGACGACGCGTTCCAGGAACGTGTCGCGGTCGTTGGCGTGCGGGAACGGCCCGTCTGGCACGTCCACGCCGAGGAACTCGCACAGCGGCTCCCAGCCGTCAGTCACCTCCCACACCAGCAGCCGCTCCGCGGGAACCACGCGCTTGACTTCCTCGTTGTGCGCGATCGCCTGCTCGATCAGCTGCGCCGGCTCGGAGTGCCCTTTCGAGAACGTGCCCTGGGGCCCCCAGAACATGCGGTCCACGAGCGTCATGTAGCGCTCCCAGCGGGGGTCGATCTGCGCGCGGGCGCGCGCCAGCAGCGGCATCACCGACTCGCCGTGGCTCATCGTCCAGATCGTGTCGCGGAAGCTGCGCTCCCACGACTCCGGCTCGCGCACGCTCAGCAGCACCTTCGCATCCGGGTAGTGGCCCATCAGCCGCTCGTAGAAGAAGCCGCCCGGCCAGTCAGTCGTCGAGCGGTGATCCTCGAAGATCTCCTCCCACAGCGACTCTCCGTCCATCGCCCGATCCCACAGCGCCACCTGGTCGAGATCGGCGATCAGGTTCACCCAGTGGTAGCAGGGGGTCAACCCCAGCTCCTCCAGCGCCAGCTTCTGCGTCAGCGTGCCCGTGCGCGGCAGACCCGCGCCAATCAATTCGATGCTCATCCGCGTTCTCTCCCAAGACGCCTGTAATGCCTGTAACCTACCGTGCTCGCGCTGCTGGGACAGTTGTATGAGGGCCAATCGACCTGCAAACACGCGAAGAAGTCAATAAGAGCAGCGCATCGGCACCGGGAATGCCGGGTTATTGCTCGTATCGTCGGGTGTCAAGCCGCACGGCTCGACTCGGACGCCCACCCGCAACGAAGGAGTCCCAACTGTGCAGAACGGCTTGTACGGCGCCTCTGGAGGATCGCTTCTCGTGAAGCCCGACGTCGATGTGGTCGAGCGGGCGGCGCTCGCGACCAGCCACTCGCGCCGGCGGACCGGCACGCGCATCGCCGCGCTCGCGGTGTCCCACTCCGAGCAGCTGCTCACGCAGGCGCAGGTGCTCGAGCGCCTGGGCCTCGCCGGCGACGAGTTCGCCGAGGGCATCTTCGCCCGCTGCGGCGTCAAGCGACGCCATCTCGAACTGAGCGACGAGTTCCTCGCGCGCACGCTGCAGGGACGCACCGCGCAGATCGAGCAGGAGCTGCTCGCGCACTCGATCCGCGCCGTCGAGCGGCTCGACGTCGACCCGCTGCAGATCGGCACCGTCATCACCGCCAGCCTCTACTCGCTCGGCTGTCCCACGATCGCGCACCGCCTCGTCGACCACTTCCAGATGGACCCGACCACCGACAAGTACCACATCACCGGCGTCGGCTGCGCGAGCGGCGTGCCGCTGATGCGACTCGCCTCCCAGGCGATGCGCGAGCACCCCGACAAGCACGCGCTGATCGTCGCCGCGGACAGCATGAGCGGCACGCTGATGAGCGCCGCGGCCGATGACTCCAAGGCCAAAACCGTGGGCTCCGCGATCTTCGGCGACGGCTGCGCCGCCGCGCTGCTCTCCAGCGACCCAAGCGACGACGGGCCGCTGATCCTCGCCTCGCAGGTCCACCAGATCGGCGGCACGCTCGGCGCCGTGCGCCTCGACGTGCAGGACCAGAGCAGCTATCTGCGCCTCGCGCGCGAGCTGCCCGACCTCGCCGGCGCTGGGCTGCCCACCGTCGTCGCCGGCTTCCTCAGGCGCAACGAGCTGCAGCATGAGGACATCGACCACTGGATCGTGCATCCCGGCGGCAGGCGCATCATCGAGAACGTGCAGAGCGCGCTCGAGCTCTCCCGCGAGGACGTCGCCACCAGCTGGGACGCGCTCGCCGACCACGGCAACATCGGCACGCCGTCGATCCTGTACGTGCTCAGGGACACCATCGCGCGCCACCGGCCCGAGCCCGGCGAGCGCGGGCTGCTCGTCACGATCGGCCCCGGCGTCACCGTCGGGCTGATGCTCGTCGGCTGGTAGCAGCCGTCCGCAGGGGCCGGCGACCGATGCCCGCGGGCCTGCAACGGTCACCGCCGCAGGTCGATCGGATCCCGGCCGCGGCGTCCGCGCCACTATCGTCTGCCAGCAGATGCGCACCGCAGCGATCCTGCCCGTCAAGCGCTTCGCTCGCGCCAAGCAGCGCCTCGGCGCAAGCGTCGCCGACCCGCTGCGACGCGAGCTCGCCGAAGCGATGGTCGCCGACGTGCTGCTCGCGCTTGCGCACACCGACGCGATCGAGCAGACGATCCTCGTCACCGGCGAGCGCGCCGTCGCCGACGCCGCCCGCGCGCGCGGCGCGGTCGTGATTGAGGACGACGACGAGCACGGTCAGCCCGCCGCCGCCGCGCTCGGCGTCGCGCACGCGCTCGCCGCCGGCATCCAGCGCGTGCTGTGCGTGCCCGGCGACTGCCCCACGCTCGACCCCGCCGAGCTCGACGCGCTGCTGCGAGTGGACGCGCACCCCGCTGCGCCCGAGGTCGTGATCGTGCCCGACCGCCACGGCACCGGCACCAATGGCCTGCTGCTCGCGCCGCCCGACGCCGTCCCCCCCAGCTTCGGGCCCGGCAGCTGCGAACGCCACCGCGCGCTCGCGCTCGCCGCCGGCGTCGCCTGCCGGATCGAGCGGGTGCCGTCGCTGCTGCTCGACATCGACACCGGCGAGGATCTCGACGTCCTGCGCACCCGGCTCGCGGCCCACCCCGCCCGTGCCCTGCGCACCCGCGCCGTGCTCGGCCAGCCCGCACGCACGCACGACATAAACGTCTCAACCCCCGCCTGAGACGCCGAGCACGTGACCAGCCTCAGCGCACGTGGCCTACCCGGCCTCCCCGAGGTGCGCCCCGGCGACGACCTTGCGGCGCTGATCCTCGCCGCGCTCGGCGAGGAGCCGCTCCAGGATGGACAGCTCGTGGCGATCGCCCAGAAGGCCGTGTCCAAGGCCGAGGGCGCGCTCGTCCACCTCGCCGACGTCACACCCAGCGCGCGCGCGTTCGAGCTCGCAGCCGAAGCCGGCGACGGGCAGGAGAAGGACCCGCGCGCGGTGCAGGTCGTGCTCGACGAGTCCGCCGAGCTGCTGCGCGCCGAGCGCGGCGTGCTCATCTGCCGCACCCGCCACGGCTTCGTCTGCGCCAACGCCGGCGTCGACGCCTCCAACGCGCGCGAGCCGGGCGCCGACGGCCAACACTCCGGCGAGACGCTCGTGCTGCTGCCGCGCGACCCCGACGCCTCAGCGCGGCAAATCCGCGCGCGCCTGCGTGAGCTGGGCGGCGCGCGCGTCGGCGTGCTGATCAGCGACAGCTTCGGGCGCGCGTGGCGCCACGGCCAGCTGGACGTCGCCATCGGCCTCGCCGGCATGCAGCCGCTGGACGACTGGCGCGGACGCACCGATGCCACCGGCCTGGAGCTCAGGGCCACGTGGCTCGCCGTCGCCGACGCCGCAGCCGCAGCCGCCGACCTGGCGCGCGCCAAGGACTCGCGCGAGCCGGTCGTGATCGTCGAGGGGCTCGAGCGCTACAGCTGCGACGACGACGGCCCCGGCGCCGCCGCGCTCATGCGTCCGTTGCAGGAGGATCTGTTTCGCTGATGGCAGACCAGAAGCGGATGAACTCGCGCTCGTGGCCGATGCCGCATTCCAGCGCCAGACGCTGACCCAGGGGCGCCTCCGCAAGGCCCGTCAGCAGGCGCTCGAACTCCTCCAACTGGCGTTCGTGCGCCGCCAGCTGGCTCGCCGCCAGCGCCGCCGGGTCGCCGCCGAAGAACAGCTTCAGCGTGCTCTCGTCGCGCAGTTCGTACAGCTCCGTCGTCGGCCGGTTGCGCCAGCGATCCAGCAGCTCCGTGCCGCGCTCCGTCAGCCGATAGACGCGCCGGCGCCGACCCGTCTGCTCCTGGCGCTCGTCCAGCAGGCCCTCGCGCGCCAGCCGCGAGCACTCTGCGTACAGCTGCGTATGCGGGATCGACCAGAATCTGCCCGTGCTCAGCTGCGCCACGCGCTTCAGGTCGTACGGCGTCGCCTGCCCCGCCAGCTCCAACAGGCCCAGCACGATGTACGAGGCCTCCGTCAGACGGGGGCGCTCATCCGCCGGTGGTTCCCCAGACGATGGGCTCGGAGGTGAGCTTGACATGCCAGCCAGAGTAGCCTACGGTACGTATGGTCCAATCCGAACCATTCAGGAGGAACTGTCATGTCTGTCGCCGCCACACCCTCGACCTCGACCGGGCCCGCGCTCGGCTTCACCACGCTCGAGCGGGAGGTGACGGTCGACGAGCTGGCGCTCAGCGGCGAGCTGCCCACGTGGCTGCGCGGCTCGCTGCTGCGCACCGGCCCCGCCAAGTTCGAGGTCGGGGTCGGGGCACAGCGCATGCGCCACTGGTTCGACGGCCTGGCGATGCTGCACCGCTTCACGATCGATGACGGCCGCGTGTCCTACGGCAACCGCTTCCTCGAAGGCCGCTCATACCGCGCCGTGCGCGAGCAGGGCAAGATCGCGTACAGCGAGTTCGCCACCGACCCCTGCCGCTCGCTGTTCAAGCGCGTGCAGACGCTGTTCTCGCCCGGCGAGATCCTGTCGGACAACGCCAACGTCAACATCGCCCGCCTCGGCGAGCGCTTCGTCGCGATGACCGAGACGCCGCTGCCGCTGCAGTTCGACGAGCACACGCTGCAGACCGCCGACGTGCGGCCGTTCAGCGTCCCCGGGCAGCTCACCACCGCGCACCCGCACCTCGACCGCGCAAACGGCGACATGCTCAACTACGCCGCCAAGCTCGGCGCGCGCAACAGCTACCGCTTCTTCTCGCTCGCGCCGCCGCACGGCTCCCAGCAGCAGGCCGAGCCGCGCCTGATCGCCTCGCTGCCCGTCAAGCAGCCCGCGTACATGCACTCGTTCGGGCTCACCGAGAACTGGCTCGTGCTCGCCGAGTTCCCCTACGTCGTCAACCCGCTCGCGCTCGCGCTGTCCGGACGCCCGTACATCGAGAACTACCGCTGGAAGCCCGAGCTCGGCACGCGCTTCACGCTGGTCGACCGCATCAGCGGCGAGTCCGTCGGCGGCTTCCACACCGACGCGTGCTTCGCCTTCCACCACGTCAACGCCTACGACGACGACGGCGAGGTCGTCGTCGACCTGTGCGCGCTGCCGGACGCCGGCATCGTCCAGGACCTGTACCTCGAGCGCCTGCGCGCCGGCAAGCCCGCGCCCGTCGCCAAGCTCACGCGCTTTCGCCTCAGCCTCGGCGACCGCTCCGTCACGCGCGAGCAGCTCTCCGACGAGGACCTCGAGCTGCCGCGCATCAACTACGCGCGCTGCAACGAGCGCCACTACCGCTACGTGTGGGGCGTCGGCAACGGGCCCGGCGGGTGGCTCGAGCGGATCGTCAGGATCGATACAGCCGAGCGCTCCAGCATGTCGTGGTCACAGCCCGGCTGCTACCCCGGCGAGCCCGTGTTCGTGGCGCGGCCCGCGGCTTCGCCCGAGGATAAGGTTCGCGACGAGGACGACGGCGTGCTGCTGTCGGTCGTGCTCGACGCCGACGCCGGCCGCTCGTTCCTGCTCGTGCTCGACGCGCGCGACCTCAGCGAGCTGGCGCGCGCCGAGGCGCCGCACCACATCCCGTTCGGCTTCCACGGGCAGTTCGCGCGGCTCAGCGGTACGTCAACAGACGCAGACCGGTGAAGAACAGCACGTCGTCCTGTTTGGCGCCGTCGGCGTGCGGGACGAGGGGCACCACATTCACCGTCAGGGCCTGTCCCGCGCAGCGCGGGTGCCTGAAGGCCTCCGTTATGTCCACCATCTTCGTCTGCGGCGTGAGCCCGTGAGGCGGGCGACTGTCGAACGGATCGCGGGGAGCGGCAGGGACCTCGCAGTGTCCGACGTCGCCGAAGCAGCCGCCGTGCCCGAAGATCACGAACGAGCCGGCGAACCCCGCCTCGACGTCGAGCGGCGTGTCTAGCGTGGCGTCGGGAGCGTTCAGGAACACGAGCGCCTCGTACGAAGGGCCCCTGTGGTCGACGCCGTAGAAGACGAGGTCCGCGCGCGTGAACTCGCGCGCGATCGCGCTCGGCGACAGCTCGATGTCACGTACCAGGTAGCGATCCATCCCTAGCCCTCCACCGCGATCGAGGTGGACGTCGTCGCGTAGTCGTAGCCCAGCGTGGTCGGGTCGAGCACGTCCTTCGCCGTGAGGTTGAACGGCTCCATCACTTCGCCCGCGACGTTTTCGGGGAAGCTCGCACTCGGGTGCCGCAACTGCCACATCCGCCACAGCCGATCGATCATCGTGTGGTGCGCCCAGAAGATCGGGTCGTAGGCGGCGAACGGGATGTCGCCCATGTGCCCTCCCACCCACACGTGCACGGCGCCGTGGTAGTCCTCCAGGTTGGACGTGAAGCTCGCGAAGTCCATGTACGCCATCACCCGTTCGATCTGCGGCGCGCTCGGCAGGTGGGTCCCCGGACGTTCGAGTTCGCGCACGGTGTCCGGTATGCCCGCGAGCCGCTTCTCTTCTTCGTCGCCTTCGGCCCCTTCGCCGCGCTTGCCCTGCTGTAGCGCGAGCGGGCTGATCGCGACCGAGTACAGCGGGTTGTCCGCGCCGACGGCGCCGTAGGGCGCGGGGATCGTGCGCACCGTGATCCAGTCCCACCACGGCAGCATCACGTCGTGGCCCGTCGCGCGCAGGGCCAGCTCGAAGCGGTACAGGTAGGCGCGATGCCACGGCAGGAACGCCGGCTGTCCGTGGGCCTGGTCGCAGTAGAACGGCAGCGGCAGGCCGTGGATGCCCGCCAGATACTCGTACCCGCGCTCGTCGTCGATTTCCTGCAGCGCCTTGAAGGCCGCGCGCAGCTCCGTCACTTCCGCTTCCGTCATCTCGCTGACGCTCGGCCGGTAGCGGATCGGGACCGCCGGCTGCTGCGGGGAGGGAGCTCCTGTCGGGCTCATCGTGGCCGCAAGACTAGATCAACCAGCCGCGATCATTCGATCATGTTGTGAGAATTTGCCGCACGTTGCGCTTCTTTTGATGATGAGTCCGGGGTCGCGCTCAGACCTCGCCGGCGCGCCGAGGCGTCAGGCGGCCAGCGACTCGACCGCCGACGCAGTGAGGTCGGCCAGCAGCGCGCGCATCCCCTCGACGCGCTCCGCGCCGAAGCGCTGCGCCCACTCGCCTTCAATCTCGCCGATGATCGCGTAGGCCGCGCGCTGCGCCTCCCGTCCGCGCGCCGTCAGGCGGATGATCTTCGCGCGCCCGTCGCTGGGGTCCGCGACGCGCTCTGCGTAGCCGAGGCGTTCGAGGTCGCTGACCGCCTCGCCCACGCCCTGCTTGGTCATGCCCGCCAGCTCCGCCAGCTCGGTCAGGCGCATCCCGTCGGGGACCATGTTGCCGAACACGCAGCCGTGCGCCTGGCGCACGTCGCCGTAGCCGGCCTGCTCCATGCGCGCCGTCAGCTCGGCCACGAACGCGTCCGCCGCCGTGTACAGCAGCGCTACGAAGTCCCTGCGCAGAGTCGTCGTCGGCATCTGGTCATCCTATCTGATAAGGTCGCTTGATCAATCAGCCTTACAAGCCTGCTTGACCATTTTAGACGCACGATCGGAGGTCGTCAATGCCAGCAACCACGTCAACCAACCGCAGGTGGTGGACCCTCGCAGCGGTCGTCACCGCCACGTTCATGCTGCTGCTCGACATCACCGTCGTCAACACCGCGCTGCCAAAGCTCGAGGGCAGCCTGCACGCCAGCTTCACCGACCTGCAGTGGGTGATCGACGTGTACTCGCTCGCGCTCGCCACCGTCGTGCTGACCGCTGGCTCGCTCGCCGACCGGCTCGGGCGCAAGCGCTCGTTCCTCGCAGGCCTCGTCGTGTTCTCCGCGGCGTCGCTCGCGTGCGCGCTCGCGCCCAGCGCGGCCTTCCTGATCGGCGCGCGCGCCGTGCAGGGCATCGGCGGCGCGATCATGTTCGCGCTGTCGCTCGCGCTCGTCGCCCAGGAGTTCCCCGTCGGCCGCGAGCGCGGCACCGCGATGAGCATCTACGGCGCCACCATCGGCGTCGCCGTCGCCACCGGGCCGCTCGTCGGCGGCGCGCTCACACAATCGCTCGGCTGGCAGTCCGTGTTCTACCTCAACGTCCCCATCGGGCTCGCCGCGATCGCGATCACCGCCACCAGGGTCTCCGAGTCGCGCGACCCCAACGCGGCCGGCGCCGACTGGCCCGGCGTCTCCACTTTCACCGCAGGGCTGTTCATGCTCGTGTTCGCGCTGCTGCGCGGAAACGCGCTCGGCTGGGGCAGCGCGCAGATCGTCGCGCTGCTCGCCGGCGCCGTCGCCACGCTGGGCGCGTTCGTGCTCGTCGAGCGCACCGCGGCCAACCCGATGCTGCCGCTCGAGCTGTTTCGCAACCGCGCCTTCACCGGCGTGCAGATCGCCGCGTTCGCGATCAGCGCATCGCTGTTCGCGCTGTTCCTGTACCTCACCCTGTACCTGCAGCAGTACCTCGGCAACTCCCCCCTCGGCGCCGGCGAGCGCTACCTGCCGCTGAGCGTCGTCACGTTCGTGATCGCCGGCCTGTCCGCCTGGTGGGTCTCGCGCGTCGCCGCGCGCGCGCAGCTCGGCGCCGGGCTCGTGCTCGCCGGGCTCGGCATGATCCTGATGTCCGACCTGCACGCCGGCGACACCTGGACCGCGCTGCTCCCCGGCCTGATCGTCGCCGGCATCGGCGTCGGCGTCGTCAACACCGTCATCGCCGATGTCGCGCTCAGCGTCGTTCCCAAGGAGCGCAGCGGCATGGCGGCCGGCATCAACGACACCTTCCGCCAGGTCGGCGTCGCCGTCGGCGTGGCCGCGTGGGGAGCGCTGTTCACCGCTCGCGGCGCCGCCAAGGCCGTCGCGCAGGCGCCCGCCGCAGCCGGGCACGGCCGCCAGCTGATCGAAGCGGTCTCCGGCGGCCGGCTGCACCAGGCCGTCGCAGCGCTGCCCGTCGGCGTACGCGGCGCCGTCGCCCACGCCGCGCGCGCGGGCTTCCTCTCAGGCCTCAACGAGATCCTGCTGCTCGGCGGCAGCCTCGCCGTGCTGGGAGGCATCGCCGCGGCGCTGCTCGTGCGCGAGCACGAGATCGAACGAGAGGTCGTTGAGACGCCAGCGCCAACGGTCGTCGGGATGACTGCTTAAACGGCCACCGGCAGCGTGTCCGCGGCGGGCGGCGAGGCCAGCGGGAACTCGCGCCTGATCGCGTACAGCGTCGTGCGCTCCGCCGCCGGGCGGCCGGCCTCGTGCGCAGCCGCGACCAGCTGTCCGGGCTCCAGGCGCGTGCCGTGGTAGCTGCCCGCGAGACGGCTGATCGACTCCTCCATCAGCGTGCCGCCGAGGTCGTTGACGCCCCAGCGCAGCGCCTCGGTGGCGGCGTCCAGGCCCATCTTCACCCAGCTCGCCTGCAGGCTCGGCACGGTCCGCCCGAGCGCCAAGCGGAACACGGCGGTGTGCTTGAGGTTCTCCTCGCGCGAGATCTCCTCCACCCCGTGCGTGCGCCCGAGCAGCGTCTGGAAGGGGATGAACGACAGCGGCACGAACTCGGTGATGCCACCCGTGCGCTGCTGCAGCTCGCGGACCACGCGCATGTGCTCCGCCAGCTCCCACGGCTCCTCGATGTGCCCGAACATCACCGTCGCCGTCGAGCGCAGCCCGGCCGCGTGGGAGGCCTCGATGATCTCCACCCAGCGCGCCACCGGCAGCTTGTTCGGCGAGATACGTTCGCGCACGCCGTCGTGCAGCACCTCCGCGGCCGTGCCCGGCGTCGAGCCGAGGCCCGCGTCGCGCAGCCGCGCGAACACCTCCGCCGGAGGGAGCGCGGAGATGTCGCACATGTGGGCAATCTCCATCGGGCTGTACGCATGCAGGTGCAGCTCCGCGCCCGCGTCGGCGGCGGTCATCTTCGCCAGGCGCAGCCACCCCAGGTAGTCCTCTAGCTGCCAGTCCGGGTGGATGCCGGACTGGATGCACAGCTCCGTGGCGCCGAAGTCGAGCGCGTCGTGGATGCGCGTCACGAACTCGCGCTCGTCGTGCTCGTACGCGTCCGGGGAGCGCTTGCCCTGGCCGAAGCCGCAGAACGCGCAGCCGACGGTGCACACGTTGGAGATGTTGATGTTGCGGTTGACCACGAACGTCACCAGCTCGCCCGCCAGCTCCGCGCGCAGCTCATCCGCCGCCTCGCGCATGTCCTCGATCGCCTGCGGGCGCGTCTCCGCGAACATCGCCGTCAGCTCCTGCGCGCTCAGCGCCTGCCCGTCGCGCGCACGCTCGGTCGCGCCCGCGACCAGATCCGGGCGGATCGGCGGGGCTCCGCTCGCCGCCGGGTCGGTGCGACCGGAGCCGCGCCGGGGGATGAAGCTCCAGTACTTGACCTTGATCGTGTCCATCACGCCCTGCGCCACCCAGTCCTGGTCGATGTACCGGGGGTACACGCACAGCCGCTCCGTCAGCGCGTAGCCGTCCTGCTGCAGCTGCTTGCGCACCTGGTGCGGCGAGGGGAACGGGTGCTCGGGTGAGATGTGATCGCCGTTGGCTGACAGCCCGCCCAGGTCGGTCGCGCCCGCCGCCACCAGCTCGCCCCACCAGTCCGCCAGGTTGGGCGGGACCTGGATGCCCACGTCCGGCAGCAGCCGCCGCGTTTCCGCGATCAGGCGCTTCATGTCCCCGATGCTCACCGGACACGCCCAATCGGGCAGCGGCAGCTCGGGGCGCGAGTCGGCAACGCCCGTGCGCCAGTACTCGCGCGCGGCCGCATCGGCGATCTCCGCCGGCTCTTCGCCGTAGTAGCGCTGGTGAGGGACGAAGTTCTGCAGGATCACCTCCTGGATGTGACCGTGCTCGGCGTGCACAGCCGCGAGCGCTTCCAGCGATTGCACCCGCTCCTGCTCGGTCTCGCCGATGCCGACGAGGATGCCGCTCGTGAACGGGATCCGCAGCTCGCCCGCCGCGCGGATCGTCTCCAGGCGCCGCGCCGGGTGCTTGGTCGGCGAGCCCGCGTGCACGGTGTCCATCAGCCGCTCGGCGATCGACTCCAGCATCAGCCCCTGCGAGGCCGTTACCTCGCGCAGGCGCGCCAGGTCCTCGCGCGAGAGCACGCCGAGGTTCGTGTGCGGCAGCAGGCCCCGCTCCAGCGCCCGTTCGCACGTCCACACGACGTACGCGGTGAAGTCCTCGTGGCCGTAGTCGCGCAGCCGCGCGGCCACCTCGGGGTTGACCTCCGGGCGCTCGCCCGTCAGCACCAGCAGCTCCTTGACCTGGCGCCGTGCCGCGCCGTCGAGGATCGCCACGACCTCCTCGGGCGCGTACAGGTGCGCCTGGTGGGTCGCGAACGCGCAGTACTTGCAGTAGCAGCGGCACGTGCGCGACAGCGACAGCGTCAGATTGCGCGAGAAGGTGACGCGGCGGCGCATTGCTGGAGTCTAGGACGACCGTGACCAGGCCCGCGACACGGCCGCGAGCGGGAGTCTTGATACCCGCTCTCCAGCACGGTCGTCGAACAACGGCGAGAATGCGCGGCCACCGTGATCGGACGGCTCGTGACACTCCCGCTCGAACGCCCGCGCAGCGTGCTCGCCGCCGCTGTGCTGACGTTCGCGATCGCGGCCGTCCTGGGCGCACCGATCACCGGCCTGTTGACCAGCACCCCGCACGACTTCCAGTCCCCCAGCTCCGAGTACGAACGCACCAGCCGCGCGATCGAAGCCGCGACCGGACAGAGCGCCGGCTACGACATCCTGATGGTGGCGCGCGGTGGCAGCGACCTGCGCGAGGACCCGGCGGCGTCGCGGGCGGTCGTGAGGCTCGTGGGGATGCTCGCCGCCCACCGCGGCTTCCAACGGGCGCTCGACTACCCGCAGACGCACGCCGCGACGCTGCTCTCGCGCGACCGCCGCGAAACGCTCGTGCTGGCGGCCTTCAAGAGCGAAACCGACGCCACCACAGCGCTTGCGCAGGTGCGCGGGAGCCTCGCCCGAGCGCCGGGCGCGCGCGCACGGCTCGCCGGCCTGACGGTTCATTACGGCGGCTACGCGCTGACCAACCAGGAACTCAACGAACGCACGACCAGCGAGCTGGCGCGCGCCGAGGCGCTCGCGCTGCCGCTCCTGCTGGCGCTGTCGTTCTGGTTCTTCCGCGGTGTGATCGCTGCGCTGCTGCCGCTGCTGGTCGGCGGCCTGTCGATCCTCGTCACGTTCCTCGCGCTGCGTGTGATCGACCAGGTCACCCCGATCTCGGTGTTCGCGCTGAACCTCGTCAGCGGCATGGGTCTCGGCCTGGGCATCGACTACAGCCTGTTCATCCTCTACCGCTACCGCGAGGAGCTGGCCGGCGGGCTCGACAGCCGCGTCGCGCTCGAGCGCACGCTGCGGACGGTCGGGCGCACGGTGCTGTTCAGCTGCGTGACGGTCGCCGCCGCGCTCACAAGCCTGCTCGTGTTTCCGCTGCGCTTCCTGTCGTCGATGGGCATCGGCGGCACGATCGTCGTGCTGTGCGACGGCGCCATCGCGCTGCTCGCGCTGCCCGCGCTGCTGCTCGTGCTCGGAGGGCGGATCAACGCGCTCTCGCCGGCGTGGCTGCAGCGGCGGGCGGCGCGCTCGGCGACGCTCGCCACGCAGGGCGGCTGGTGGCGGCTCGCGCACGGTGTCGTGCGCCGGCCGGCGCCGGTCGCGCTGATCTGCGCGGCCGCCCTGATCGCCGCCGCCATACCGGCGCTGCACGTGCGCTTCAGCTCGCCCAACGCCGATCTGCTGCCGAGCTCCGCGGGCAGCCACCAGGTGGAAACGGCGCTCGCGCACAACTTCGCCGAGGACGCCGGCGAAGCCACCGAAATCGTGCTGCGCGGCTCGCACGCCGCCGCGCGGCGGCTCGCCGCCGCTTCAGCCGCCGCGGCCGGCCCGCTGGGGAGCGTCGCGCCGCCGCGGTATATCGGCCGCGACACGTGGAAGATCACGTCGCTCCCGCATGGCGCGCCCAGCTCGAAAGCGCAGCTGCGGCTGACCGAAAGGCTGCGTTCGATCGCCCACCCATACGGCGCGCTGGTGGGCGGCAGCAGCGCCTTCCTGATCGATCTGCGGACGGTGATCGCCGAACACATCCCGCTGGCGCTCCTGATCCTGATGCCCGTGACCGCCATCTTCCTGTTCCTGATGACCGGCTCGGTGACGATCCCGATCAAGGCGCTCGTCATGAACCTGCTGAGCGTCGGCGTCGGCGCCGGGCTGCTCGTGCTGATCTTCCAGGACGGCTACCTGTCGGGCCTGCTCGGCTTCACGCCGATCGGCGGACTGGAAGAGTCGACGCTCGTGCTGATGCTGATCGTCGCCTTCGCGCTGGCGACCGACTACGAGGTGTTCGTGCTCGCGCGCATCAAGGAGGCCTACGACCAGGGGCTGCCCAACCGCGAGGCGATAGCCGTCGGAATCGAGCGCACCGGGCGGATCATCACCGCCGCGGCGCTGCTGTTCTGCGTGGCGATCGGCGCGCTCGTCAGCTCCGACCTGTTCTTCACCAAACAGCTCGGCGTGGGCGCCGCGCTGACGGTCGCGGTCGACGCCAGCGTCATCAGGGCACTGCTCGTGCCGGCCCTGATGGCGCTGATGGGCGACTGGAACTGGTGGGCGCCATCGCCGCTGCGGCGCCTGCACGACCGCGTCCGCGTACGCGAGTCCGTCCGACCGTGACCCTAGCTTTCCGGTCATGTCACAGGACACCCTGCGGCGTGCCGTCGCCGAGACGATCGGTGCGTTCACGCTGACGTTCGTCGGTGCCGGCGCCGCCGCGGCGGCGGGCGTCACGCACGACCCCACCCTGATCGGCGCGGCGATCGCCAACGGGCTCGCGATCGGCGTGATGGTGTGCGCGCTCGGCCCCATCTCCGGCGGCCACTTCAACCCGGCGGTCACGTTCGGCTTCCTCGTCACACGCCGGATCAAGCCGGCGCTCGCGGTCGTCTACTGGGTCGCGCAGCTCGGCGGCGCGGCGCTCGCGGCGCTGTTCGTCAAGGAGCTGCTTCCGGGCTCCGTCACCGAAGCGGTCAACCTGGGCGTGCCCGCGCTCGGCCACGGCGTGAACGCGACCTCGGGTTTCCTGCTCGAGGCCGTCCTCACGTTCTTCCTCGTGCTCGTCGTGTTCGGTGCCGCGGTCGACCAGCGCGGCCCTTTCAACGCGGTCGCCGGCTTGGCGATCGGCCTGACGATCTCGATCGACGTGCTGTTCGGCGGCCCGTTCACGGGCGCCGCCATGAACCCCTCGCGCGCGTTTGGGCCGCAGCTCGTCGGCAACCACTGGTCCAACGGCTGGGTCTGGTACGCGGGCCCCGTGCTCGGCGCCACGGTCGCGGCGCTGCTCTACCACTACCTGTTCAAGCCCCAGCCAGAGCCCGCAGCCGCGTAACCTGGGCGGGCATGACCCCCGCACTTGTCTACCTCGCCCGCCACGGCGAGACCGCCTACAACCACGAGGGCCGCTTCCAGGGCCAGCAGGCGATTCCGCTGAACGACACCGGGCGCGCGCAGGCGGCGGAGCTGGCCGAGCGCGCAGTCGTGTACGGCTTCCGCGCGCTGTGGTGCAGCCCGCTGCTGCGGGCGCGTGAAACCGCGGACAGAGTCGCCGCTCGCATCGGTCTGCAGCCCGTCGAGGACCCCCGGCTGATGGAGACCGACGCAGGCGATTGGACCGGCCGCTTCTTCACCCACGTCAGAGCCGAAGCGCCGCAGCTGTTCGACGCCTTCGCCGCCGCCCAGCCCGGCTTTGCGTTTCCCGGCGGCGAGTCCTTCGCCGAGCAGGAGGTGCGCGTCAACGCGGCCCTCGAGCGCGTCCAGGCAGGGGCGCTGCCAGCGCTCGTCGTCTGCCACGGGATGGTCATCAGGGCGGCGCTCCACACCCGCGCCAAGGATGGGCAACTGCGGTTCCGGCGGGTTCCAAACGCGGCGATCGTGCCCTTGGATCCGGCCGAGGCGGCGGTCGCCGATCTCGGTGGCGGCGAGGCCACGCTCGCGACCTGAGTCAAGGACCGACGATCAGACGCTCCATCGGCCCAAGCAACCGCCCACCCTGCAGCGTGTCTTCCCACTGAGGGCGATCAACGCGACGACGACGCTCATCATCAGTGCGAGCGTGAACCCGGGTTTCAAGGCCTGCGACGGCAGCAACTCGTAAGCCGACCAAGGCAACAGG
The DNA here is from genome assembly GCA_035483595.1 of Solirubrobacteraceae bacterium. Lineage (GTDB taxonomy): Bacteria > Actinomycetota > Thermoleophilia > Solirubrobacterales > Solirubrobacteraceae > Palsa-744. The sequence continues at coordinate 78,807 of DATHPU010000006.1, read as the reverse complement.
ATGACGAGCGAGATAGCGATGGCGAGCAAAGAGCCCGAAGCGCCCATGCCACTCAATGCAGCGACAACTCCGACCGCAGCCGTTCCGGCGACGGCGGCAACAACAGCGCGAGGCCATTTCGGCGGCGCGTACTCGCAGATAGCCGTCGCCGCGCGTTCCGGGCGAGTGGCGCGCCTGGTGCTCAACTCGTGCGAGATCCCCTACGACGAGTTTCCTCCACCGCCCTTCGACGGGCTGCCCGCGACCGCACGCGACCCGGAGACGCTTGGAGCGCTGCCGGGGGCCCTGCGCGACCCGGAGGTGCGCAGGCTTCCGGCGGCCTACGGCCTGCTCGTCAAGCACCCCGTCGAAGCTCACGTGTCAGACAGCTACGCGTTGCCCTGCCTGCACGATGCCGACATCCTGCGGGACACGGCAAAGGTCATGTCCTCCGCCGAGGCAGCGCCCGTGCACCGAGCCGGGGCTCGCCTGATCGAGAGCTTCGGCGGACCGGTCCTGCTCGCGTGGAGCCCCAAGGACCAGGTGTTCGCACCGGAGCATGCCCGCCGCTACGCAGACGCGCTGCCCGACGGTCGCCTGGAGCTGATCGCCGATGCGTACAGCTTCACGCCCGAGGATCAGCCAGCAGCGCTGGCCGGCGCACTGGCGGCGTTCGCCGGCGCTAGGAGGACATAGCGTGCGCAACGCGGCCCGGTCGGCTGGTGGCGTGTTCGGCGATCACGCGCAGCGCTTCCTCCTCGGGCAGCGGGCGGCCAAAGATGTATCCCTGTACCAAGTCGCATCCCATCTGCTGGACCGTCGCAAGCTGGTTGAGCTGCTCGACTCCCTCGGCGACCGTCACGAGCGAGAGCACGCGTCCGATGTTGACGATCGCCTCGAGCAGTTCGCGCCCGCGCGTGTCGTGCTCGCTACCGGTGATGAAGCTTCGGTCGATCTTGAGGATGTCCACGGGGACGGTTTGCAGGTAGGAGATCGACGCATATCCGGTGCCGAAGTCGTCGATCGCCAGACGAACTCCAAGCGCCTTGAGGGCGTGCAGCACCTCACCGGTACGCCGGGAGTCGTCGATCAACGCGCTCTCTGTGATCTCGAGCACCACGCGGCCCGGCTCGATACCCGAGCGAATCAGCGCGGCGTGCACGTCGGTTACCAGACTGGGTGAGTTCAGCTGCACGGTTGAGACGTTCACGGAGATCGACGGAGCTTGCTGGCTGCCGTCGACGGGCTCCCATGTTGCCGCGCGCCGCAGGGATTCTTCGAGCACCCAGCGACCCAGCGGCACGATTAGCCCGGTTTCCTCCGCCAGCGGGATGAAGCGCTCCGGCGGAATCAGGCCGCGCGTCGCGTGGTTCCAGCGCACGAGCGCCTCAAAGCCGACGAGCCGCTTGCCCGTACAGTCGAACTCGGGCTGATACAGGAGCCAGAACTCGCCGCGCGTGAGCCCGTCACGAAGCTCGGTCTGCAACTGGAAGCGCTCGCGTGCCTGCTCGTGCATGCTGGACTGGAACAGCTCAACGGCGTCGCGACCGCCGGCCTTGACCGCGTACATCGCCACGTCGGCGTCCGAGAGCAGCTGCTCGAAATCGCTGTGCGGCTCGGAGTCGGCGGCGACGCCGATGCTGACCGTGGTGGTGTATTGGTAGCCGCCCAGGTCGAATGGTGGTTTCATCGCTTCGACGATGCGCTCGCCGAGCATGAACGCGTCGTGTGGCCTCTCGATCGCCTCCACCAGCACCACGAACTCGTCACCGCCGATGCGCGCGACCGTGTCCTGCGGGCGCACCGCGGCTTGCAGCCGTTGCGCGACCAGGCACAGCAGCTCATCGCCGGCAGCGTGGCCGAGCGTATCGTTGGCGAGCTTGAAGCGATCGAGATCGAGCACCATGATCGCGACCAGCGAGCTGCTTCGCTGCGAGCGCAGCAGCGCCTGAGTGGCTCTGTCGGCGAGCAGCGAACGATTGGCCAGCCCCGTCAGCGAATCGTGCAGAGCACGGTCGCGAAGCTCGTTCTCGCTCGCGTACAGCGCGGCGGTGCGTTCATCCACACGCCGCTCCAAGTTGTCCGTCAACGCACGGTTCTCGTATGAGATCGTCAGCAGCAGCGCCACGCTCAGCAGCACCACCACCAAGACTATTCCAAACAGCGTCGCGTCCGGGGCCGAGCGGCGGCTTCCCAGCCAGCTGGTAGCCAAGATCAGCATGCCGACCACCGTGGGCACGGCGGGCAGCCCGAGCATCAGACGACTGTGCGCGAGCGCTCGACCGGCGTGGCCTGCTGGGCGGTGTCGCAGCGCGGCCAGCGCGATCAGCAACAGTCCCGCCACCCATCCGCTGTCAAGCGGCGAGGCTCCCGGAACGCCCGCCGCGGTGTCGTTCATGTACCAAAAGGCGGAGTCTGAAACCGCCATGCAGGCAATGCCAAGCGCGAGCAGGGCCAGACCAGCCGGTGGGTCTGCGGCGCGGTGGATCACGACGAACAGCACCGCGGCGAGCGCCATGGCGTCGAGCACCGGGTAGGCGAGTTCGATCCCCTGGGCAAGAGCCGGGACGTGGCTCGAGATGAGCGTGGGGCCGATCAGACCCCAGCTGAGAAGCACGCAGCCGCTTGCCAGGAACAGCGCTTCGACCCCGCCGCGGATATGAGACAGATGGCCCGCCGGGGTGCGCACCATCCACAGCAGTCCGGCGACGATCAGTATCGAGGAGCTCAAGAACAGCGCGTCCAGAAACGATGGCGTGGACGGCACTTCACGAAGGCCGATTTCGAGGATGCTCCAGCCGACCTGACCGGCGGCCCAGAGACCGACGCCGACCGTCAGCAGCGACCAAGACAGTCGGGTTTGCCGCTGTAGCTCCAGGTCGAAGCGGTCCACCGTGCCGTGCTTGTGGAGCTCACGTAGCGAGCGCTGCAGCGACTGCTCCCTGCGGGCGCGGACCGCGCAGGCGATCGTCGCGAGCACGGCGACCAGCGCCTCGCCGATGTTGTCAAACGCGGTCCACAGCAGGGAGTTCCCTTCAAACAGGCTCGTGAGCACGGCAAAGGCGGCAACCAAGACCAGCGCCAGCCACCACGGACGCCGGGCGAGCGCCGCAAGCCAGCGCCCCGGCAGCAGAGGATTGGATGCTTGCACAATGGTTGGACGCGGCAGGAAGCGCACGAGGTTCCGATCGACGCTCCTGGGTGACACCCGCGCAGGGGTTCCCCTCCGCTGGAATGCGTAGTTATCCGTATAGTCCGCCAAGGGCCGTGGCCGTCTTTGCGCTTGCTGCGCCCGCAGCCCCTCCAAGGGCCACGTCAGATAGACGGATGAGGCGTTCCAAGCAGCCCCGCCACCAGCTCGGCGCCTTCGCGCGCCATGCGCGAGCGCGGCACCACGAGCTCGACGCCCGCGCGCTCAGCGCCCACGCGGGCGGCGGCGTCCACGTGCGAGAAGAAGCCCAGTGTGCGGGCGTGGCCAAGCTCACCGTCTCCGACGAGCGCCTGCACCATCGCTGCCGCGTCGAGATCACCGTCGGTGAGATCCACGATCAGCAGATCGGCCGGGCGCCCCGGATCCGAGCTGTCCGCGAACCGCGTTCGCAGCCGCCCCTCGTCGCCGACCAGCTCGACCTCGTGCCCGGCGAGCGTGAGCGCGCCCTGCACCTGCGAGCCGAACAGCAGGTCGCGGCTCAGCACCAGCACCCGCGCCATCGGCTACTGCGCGCGCACGCGGCGGAACTCTTCGCGCGCCGACTGCGGGCGGCCCCACATCTGCGTGACCTCCACGCGCCCGCTGCGCGCCTCGCGCAGAGCCAGCTCGCCGGCGATGCCGGCTTCGTCGAGCAGGCCCAGCGCGCCGTGCACGGTCGGCGCCGCGGCGGCGTGGCCGAAGTGGTGGGCCACCAGCAGGCGCCAGTGCCAGTCGTGGTGCGAGTATGGCCGCGCGTTGCACGTGGCCAGGTACAGGGCCGCATCGACGTAGCGCGACTCGTCGACGATCCTCAGATCGAGCTCGAGGTCAGTCCAGTCCTCGGGCAGCGAGTCGACGACCTGCTGGAAGTACTCGGCGAGAGCCATTGGCCGGAAGCCTAGCGCGGCTATTCTCGAACCAGTGGCAAGCACGCCCACAAACACGACCGAGACCACCGGCGCGAGTGAGCGCGCGGGCGCCGGCGCGGACGCGCGGACGGCCGTGCCCGAGCGCGAGTACCGGGCGCTCGTCGAGCGCTGCGGCCTGTTCGACCGCTCGGATCGAGGCAAGCTCGCGCTGACGGGGCCGGACGCCGTCGAGTTCCTCAATGGGCAGGTCACGAACGAGCTGACGACGCTGCACCCCGGCGAAGGCTGCTACGCGGCGTTCCTCACGCACAAGGGCAAGATGCTCGGCGATCTGCGCATCCTCGCGGTGGGCGAGGACGCGGACGCCGCGCCGTCGCAGCTGCTGCTCGACACCGAGCGCGTGGCGCTGCAGACGCTGTTCGACATGATCCGCCGCTTCAAGGTCGGCTACCAGGTGGAGCTGCACAAACGCACGCTCGAGCGCGGGCTGCTGTCGCTGATCGGCCCCGAAGCCGCGGCGATCGCGGGAGTCGGGCGCCTGCCCGATGCCGAGCATGCCCACGCCCTGCTCGCGATCGAGGGCGTTGACGCGCTCGCCGTGCGCACGGACGTCGGCGTCGACCTGCTGTGCGCGGCCGCCGCGACGCAGCCGCTGAGCGCCGCGCTGTGCGCGCGCGGCGCGATGTCGGTCTCCGAACAGGCCGCCGAATGCGTGCGCATCGAGCACGGGCGCCCCCGCTACGGAATCGACCTGGACGACTCCGTCATCCCCCAGGAGGCCGGGCTGAACGAGTGCGCGGTGAGCTTCACCAAGGGCTGCTACGTGGGCCAGGAGACGGTCGCGCGCCTGCACTACAAGGGCAAGCCCAATCGCCACCTGCGCGGGCTGCTCCTGTCCGAGCCGGCGAGCACCGGCGAGCAGCTGTCGCTGGGCGAGCGGACGGTGGGACATCTGGGCAGCAGCGCCGTCTCCCCCAGACTCGGCCCGATCGCGCTCGCGCTCGTGCGCCGTGAGGCGCAGCCGGGCAGCGTCGTCGCAGTCGGCGAGCAGGGCGCGAGCGCAGAGGTGCTCCAGCTGCCGTTCGCGCCCGCCTCGAGCTGAGCGCCCTGGTGACTACTCCGCTGGCGGGTCCTGCTGCGCCCTGCGGTCCTGCAGGTGCTTGCGGATCGCCGCGTCGTGCGCCTTGACCGCGTCGGGGCGCGGCGGCGTGTCGAGCGTGCTGATCACGTTCGGCCCCTTCGGCGGGACCATCGTCGGCTCGTCCCGCTCCCCACCTTTGAACGGCTGCTCTTCACTCATCGATCGCCATCGCTTTCGGGAGGTATGCCCGACTCCTCAGTGTACGCCTGCCACTGTTCGCCCAACAGGTCCAGCAGCTGGCTTGCGAGCAGCGGCGAGAACGAAACGCGCGAGACCACCATCCCCTGCTGGCCCTGCGGGCCGATGCGCATGAAGTCGAGCGTGAACTCGTGCGGGGTGCGCGCGATCGACGCGGCGTTGGCCCATTTGCCGGCGAACTCCTCCGACGGCATCATGATGTTCGGCCCCTGGTCGGCGGGGCTCTGGTCTGGATCCTCGGGAGGCTCTGAGTCGGACACTGCTCGTCGAGCGTAGCGCGCACGCGGGCCGGCGGCGCGGTGCGTTCAGGCGACGATCGTGAAGCGCAGCACGCCCGCGGCCGAGCGCCCGCCCGCGTTCGCCGCGGTGACGAGCAGCGTGTAGCTGCCGGGCGGGAGCCTGTCGTGCCTGGCGAGCAGGCCGTCGAAGCGCAGCTCGTGACCTCCGGCCGGCGCCGAGAGATGCATCGCGCCCGCCGTGTCGGTGCGCGTGCAGCGGCGCGCGTTCCTGTTGGCGCGGGTTCGCGCGACGCACTTCCTGCCTGCCCGCCGTCCCGAGACGGACCTGTCGAACGTGAACGTGAGCTGGGCCGTCTCGTTGAGGGCGAACGAGAACGCCGTGCCGACGGGGGGCCGGTGCTTGCCCTTGCCTGCGCGCGCAGTGCTGAGCCGCGCGAGCGCGCTGCCCTCGCGCCATATCGTGGCCGTCTCGTGCAGACCGGACAGAGCGGGCGGGATGAGGATTTCCGGTCCACCGTGGGAGGGCGGCGGGCAGGAGATGGGCAGGAAGGGACCGCCGAACTCGGCGGCGCCGATGTCCACGATCGCGGCAGGGCTGCCACTGCAGACGGGCGCCCCAACGAAGCGTGGATCGCCGAACACGTCCGTGGTCAGGCCGGTCGGCACGAGTGCGTTCGAGCCGGCATTGAGCGTCGGGCTCGCACTCGTCTCGTGCACGTCGGCACTGCCGGGACCGGGTCCCACGAGCCGCGGGTCCGCGCAGATGTTCCCCGTGCCCGCGAACGGCGAGGCGCCGGAGCACACGTCGCTGTAGGCGGCGCTGACGCTGGCGAGGCCGCCGAAGCCGCCGAGCTCGCTGCCGCCGCTGTCTCCGTAGACGATCGTGTTGGCGAGCGAGAGCACGTCGCTCGGGCCGCCGCTGATCCCCGCGACCGGCCCGGCGGCGCCCGAGATCGTGTTGCCGGCCACGGTCGAGTCGTTCACGTGCAGGACCGTGTAGCCGGTCTCGCACAGCAGCACGCCCACGTAGATGCCGGCGCCGTTGGCTGTCGGCCCGCTGAGCAGCGTGTTCCCGGCGACGACCGCGTCCGAGAGCGTCGAGGAGACGTTGGGCACGCCCGGCGGCAGGGCGTGCACGTCGCCGCACGCGACGATCGACAGGCCCGCGCCCCAGCCCCACACGGTTTCTTTGCTTTTGTTCATGGCTTCGTCCGGCGACTGCAGGGCGTTGTCGGTGAAGCGGTCGCCGGTGCTCAGCAGTTCGGCGTCGCTGACGCTCTCGCCGCCGCCCGCCGAATCCGTCGCGGCCGGCTTGAAGCTCACGGTGTTCGCTTCAAAAACGTCGTCGCTCTGCGCGAGCGTCACGGCCTTGTTCGAGGCGAACGCGAGCCCGCCACCGGAGTAGCCGTTGAAGCTGACGCTCGTGCCGGCCGGATCGGCGACGGCGTCGTGGCTGAAGGTGTCGCCGCTCAACGTCAGCGCGACACCGGCTGGCGCCTGCGAGAAGACGACCGCGCCGCCGCCCTCGTCGGTCGCGGTGTCGCTGGTGAACACCGAGTCCGACAGCGTGCTGCCCGTGCCCGTGAGCGACTCCGAGAGCCCTCCGCCGAAGCCGTTGTCGCCGGCGTCGTCCGCGCTGAAGCTGTCGCCGCTGAGGTCCGCGCTCGTGGCGTAGACGGCGAGCCCGCCGCCCGACGCTTCGGAGGCGTACGCGCTGTCACCGGTGAACGTGGAGCCTGTGACGGTCACCTGGCCTTCGGTGTCGATGAACGCGCCGCCGCCACCGCCTTCGCTGCCCGCGACCTCGTCGTTCTGGAACACGTCGTCGGACAGCGCGAAGTCGATCGCTTTGCCGTGTGTGTCGAGGTCCAGCGCGCCGCCCGCGATGCCGGCGCTTTTCGCGTTCTCGAAGTTCAGATGTTCGATCGTCGCCGCGGATTCGCCGCCTTCGAGCTGCACGGTGCTGCCGCCGTCGAAGCCCGCGCCTGCGGCGCCGGTGAGCGTCACCGCGACTTTCGGCAGCCTGTAGGGAAAGCCGGACGAGCAGAGCTGGTCGAGCGTGATCACCTCGCCTTCGGTGGCCGCGTTGAGCGTGCCCTGTAGTTCGGTGCATCCCACCGTGACGCTCGTGGCGGCCGCCGGTGTCGTCAGCAGCGCGAACGCCGCGATGGCTCCGACGAGCACTCTGCGCGTGGTGCGCATGGGCGGCAACGTACCGCACGCCACCGTCCGTCCGCAAGCGGATGGCCGGCTGTTCGACGACACCGGGTAGGATTCGGCGCACAACCCTGATCCCGACCGACGAGGTTCCAGAGCACGTGGCGATCGATCTGCAACAAGTGTCAGCCGTAGACGTCGAGCCGGGCGAGCTGCCCGCGACGATGGCCGCATGGGTCATCCGCGAGGAGCGCTTCGGGGAACCCAAGGACGCCTTCCAGGTCGAGGAGATCGAAGTGCCGGAGCCGGGCGCGTTCGAGGTGATCGTACGCGTGATGTCGGCGGGCGTGAACTACAACAACGTGTGGGCCGCGCTGGGCAAGCCGGTGTCGGTGATGAAGTACGGCGACCACCCCGAGTACGGCCACCACATCGGCGGCTCGGACGCGTCGGGCGTCGTGTGGAAGGTGGGCGCGGGCGTGACGCGCTGGAAGCCGGGCGACGAGGTCGTGGTGCACTGCAACCAGGCCTCCTACGAGGACCCGGAGGTGCACGGTCTCGACCCGATGGCGGCGCCCTCGCAGAAGATCTGGGGCTATGAGACGACGTGGGGCTCGTTCGCGCAGTTCACAAAGGTGCAGGCGCAGCAGCTGCTGCCGAAGCCCCAGGCGCTGACGTGGGAGGAGGCGGCGTCCTACGGCCTCGTGTACTTCACCGCGTACCGCATGCTGATCACTCGCTGCAAGATGCAGGCGGGCGCGAACGTGCTGATCTGGGGCGCCGCGGGCGGCCTCGGCGTGTTCGCCACACAGCTGTGCGCCGCCGCGGGCGCGCACTGCGTCGGCGTGGTCTCCTCGGCGGAGAAGGGCGAGCTGGTCAAGCGCCTGGGCGCGGTGGACTACATCGACCGGGCGGAGTTCGCCGGGATGATGCGCACCGGCAAGGAGACCCCCGAGGAGGACAAGGCGCGCTTCGGCGTCTCGCGCGAATTCTCCAAGCGCGTCAAGGAGATCCTCGGCGACGCTCCCGACATCGTCTTCGAGCACGTCGGCCAGGCGACGTTCCCGACCTCCGTCTACACGGTCAAGCCGTTCGGCAAGGTCGTGATCTGCGCGGGCACGACCGGCTTCAACCTCGACTTCGACGTGCGCTACCTGTGGATGAAGCAGAAGGAGATCCTGGGCTCGCACTTCGCCAACGCGTATGAGTGCATGAAGGCCAACGAGCTGATCGAGTCGGGGCAGATCCGCCCGGTGCTGTGGCGCACGCTGGGCTTCGAGGGCGTCGCCGAAGCGCACCAGCTGATGCTCGAAAACAAGCACCTCGGCAAGATCTCGATCCTCGTGGGCGCCGACTCCGAGGGCCAGGGCAAGACCGCGGACGGCCCCGGAGCGATCCACGCGGAGGTGGGCGCCTGATGGCCGGCACGGTGATCGTCCCGTGGTACGCGACGGGCTTCCGCGGGGATCAGTTCGAGCAGGACCTGAACGAGGCGGCGGCGAGCGCGCTGCGCTATGGCGCGAGTTCCTACGCCGTCTACCGCCAGCGCGACGACCGCTACCGCTTCCAGCAGCTCGCCGCGTTCGAGGAGTACCTGGACTGGGAACGCTTCTGGGAGGGGCCGGAGATGACGTTCTTCAGAGCCAGCCACTCCAGCTGGTACCAGGTGCCGGTGCTGTACGGCTGGTGGGACCGCACCGCGCACGGCGCGGTGGCCGACGAGGCGCTCGTGGCCGGCAACGGCCACGGCAACGGCATCCGCACCGCCTGAGCGCCCGCCCGGGCGGGCGGCCTCGGTCTCAGCCCTGCTCGAGCGGGGCCATCGTCAGCCCGGCGCCCTTGAGCTGCTCCCAGTAGTGCTCGGCGGCCTCCTGGTGGCCGCTGTAGACGACAGCGCGGCCGGAGGAGTGGATCACGTTGGCGATCTCCATGCCGCGCTTGAGCGTGATCCCGGGGATGAAGCGCGCGAGCGTGCGCGCGACGTGGTCGAAGGTGTTGTGGTCGTCGTTGCAGACGATCACCCTCCAGGCGCCCCCCAGGCCGGTTCCCGGCCCGTCCGTTCGTGGCTTCTCAAGCGTTTGATCCATCGGCGGCAGGATAAAGCTCGCGGCGCGACCGTACAATTACCGCATGAGCGGCGAGCACCCAGTCCGACTGCCCGAGCGCGACCGGCCGTGGATGATGCGCACGTACGCCGGCCACTCGACGGCCAAGGCCTCGAACGAGCTGTACCGGCGCAACCTGGAAAAGGGCCAGACGGGCCTGTCGGTGGCGTTCGACCTGCCGACGCAGACGGGCTACGACCCCGACGACGAGCTGGCGCGCGGCGAGGTGGGCAAGGTCGGCGTGCCGGTCTCCCACCGCGGCGACATGGCGGCGCTGATGGACGGCATCCCGCTGGGCGAGATGAACACGTCGATGACGATCAACGCGACCGCGGCGTGGCTGCTGGCCCTCTACATCGTCGCGGCGGAGGAGCAGGGCGTCCCCGCGGACAAGCTCCAGGGCACGACCCAGAACGACATCATCAAGGAGTTCCTGGCGCGCGGCACGTACGCGTTCCCGCCGGCGCCGTCGATGCGCCTGATTGCGGACATGATCGCCTACACGGTCGAGCACGTGCCGAAGTGGAACCCGATCAACATCTGCTCGTATCACCTGCAGGAGGCCGGCGCGACGCCTGTGCAGGAGATCGCCTACGCGATGAGCAACGCGATCGCGGTGCTCGACGCGGCGCGCGAGCGCGTGGGCGGCGGGGGTGGCGGGCGGGATCCGAAGATCATGGAACAGGTCTTCGGGCGCATCTCGTTCTTCGTCAACGCGGGCGTGCGCTTCATCGAGGAGCACGCGAAGCTGCGCGCGATGTCGATCCTGTGGGAGGAGCTGGGCCGCGAGCGCTACGGCGTCGAGGACCCGCGCCACCTGCGCTTCCGCTACGGCGTGCAGGTCAACTCGCTGGGCCTGACGGAGGCGCAGCCGGAGAACAACGTGCAGCGGATCGTGCTGGAGGCGCTGGCGGTGACGCTGGGACGGGGCGCGCGGGCGCGCGCGATCCAGCTGCCGGCGTGGAACGAGGCGCTGGGGCTGCCGCGTCCGTGGGACCAGCAGTGGTCGCTGCGCATCCAGCAGGTGCTGGCCTACGAAACGGACATTCTCGAGTACCCGGACATCTTCGAGGGCTCGAAGGTGATGGACGCGCTCGTGGCGGAGCTGCTGGAGGGTGCGCGCGCGGAGATGGCGGTCGTGGCCGAGCACGGCGGCGCAGTCGAGGCGGTCCCGTACATGAAGGCGGCGCTCGTCGACAGCCACCGCGAGCGGATCCGCCGGATCGAGGCGGGCGAGCAGGTGGTGGTGGGCCAGAACCGCTTCACCGAGACGGAGGTCTCGCCGCTGACCGCCGACGCGGAGGGCGGCATCCTGGTGGTCGATCCGGCGCTGGAAGCGCAGCAGGTCGAGAATCTGCGCCGCTGGCGCTCCGAGCGCGACCAGACTGCTGTAGATGACGCGCTCGCACGGCTGGCCGACGCTGCCGGTGACGCCGACGCGGAGGAGAACCTGATGGTCGCGACGATCGCGGCCGCACGGGCGGGCGCGACGACCGGGGAGTGGTCGCGGACGCTGCGCGAGGTGTTCGGCAGCTACCGCGCCCCCACGGGCGTCGGCGAGGCCGCCGCGAGCCTTTCGACGGGCGAACTCGGCGAGCTGCGCGACGAAGTGGCGCGGCTGCAGGAGCGCCTCGGGCGCCGGCCAAAGATCCTCGTCGGCAAGCCGGGCCTGGACGGGCACTCCAACGGCGCCGAGCAGATCGCGGTGCGCGCGCGCGACGCGGGCATGGACGTGGTGTACGAGGGCATCCGCCTGACGCCCGCGCAGATCGCCGCGTCGGCGCTGCAGGAGGGCGTGCACGTGATCGGCCTGTCGATCCTGTCGGGCTCGCACCGCGAGCTGATCCCGGCGGTGATCGAGGCGCTGCGCGAGGCCGGCGTGAACGCCCCGGTGGTCGTCGGCGGGATCATCCCCGAGCAGGACGTGGCGCCGCTGCGCGAGGCTGGCGTCGCGGCTGTCTACACGCCCAAGGACTTCGACATCACCCGCATCATGCGCGACATCGTGGCGATCGTGGGAGAGGACGCCGAGCGGGCGACCGCCACGGCGGCCGGCGCCTCCGCCAACGGCGCCGCGTGAGCGCCGGCGGAGCCGGCCTCGGTGCGCGCCTGCGCGCGCGCGACCTGAGCGCGGCGCCGGCAGCGCTGAACCTGTTGGAGAGCACCGCTCCATCCCACCGCGAACAGGCGGCGGCGTTGCTGCGCGAGGTCTCCCCTGCGAGCCTCGGCCACGAGCCCTCCGGCCACGTGATCGGCGTCACCGGCCCCCCCGGGGTGGGCAAGTCGACGCTGCTGTCGGTCCTGCTGCACTCGTGGCGCGAGCAGCAGCGATCTGTCGCCATGCTCGCCGTGGACCCCAGCTCGCGGCATTCGGGCGGCTCTTTGCTGGGGGATCGCGCGCGCATCGAGTTCGATCCCGCCGATCGGGAGGTCTTCATTCGCTCGACCGCCGCCGGCGATCGGCTTGGCGGCCTGTCCTCGGCGACACGATCGGCGGCGCAGGCATTGGCGGTGGCGTTTGACGTCGTGGTGATCGAGACGGTCGGCGTGGGCCAGGCCGAGACCGAGATCGCCGAGGTGGCGGACACGGTCGCGGTCGTCGTGCAGCCCGGCAGCGGCGACGTGCTCCAGTTCCTCAAGTCGGGAATCATGGAAATCCCGGATGTGCTGGTCGTGACAAAGGCCGACCTCGGCCAGGTGGCGGTGAGCGCGTTGCGCGACGTCAACGCCTCGCTGCGCTCGCTCGGCAAGCGCTCCACATGGACGGTCGCCGTCTCTTCGCTACCGCCCCCGACGGGCATCGATGAGCTGATGCAAGGCTTCGATCAGCACTGGCTCGAGCTGACCAGGGACGGCCAACGCGAGCTCATCAGGCGGCGCCTGCGTGCGCGACGTGCAGCGGCATTGACGGACTTCACCGTCGAGCACGGCCAGCGGGGCCTGCGCGCGCTGGGCGACCGCCGCGGCGCCGAGGCGCTGCTAGCCGGGCAGGATCCTGGCCTGGACGTCCCAGCGCTCGTGGCGACGCTCGAGCGCAGCCTCGCGGCGGCGGAGCGGTAGCGCGGATGACGCGCAGCCTGCTGGTGATGTTCGCCGCGTTCGTGCTCGCCAGCGCGCTCGCGGGCGCGCTCGGCGCGGTCAACCTCGGCACCGCGCTGGCCTTCGGCCAGATGGCGTTCGCGGCGACGACCGTGTACGTGATCCTCAGGCGCTGAGCCCTCTGGGGCGCTGGCCCTGCCCGGGCGCTCGCTCCCATATGCTGCGGCGCGTGGGAACTGGGTGCTTCATATCGACGGGACGCTCGATCGAGAGCGCGGTCGAGCGCGTGAAGCTGGCGGAGTCGCTCGGCTACGAGTCGGTGTACGTGACGCACATCGCGGGGCGCGAGTCGCTGACGGTGCTGACCGCGTACGCGCTGGCCACGAGCCGCATCCGGCTCGGCACGGGCGTCGTGCCGATCTACACGCGCACGCCCGCGACGATGGCGCAGACCGCCGCGACCCTCGACGAGCTCGCGGGCGGGCGCCTGACGCTCGGGCTCGGCGTGTCGCACCGGCCGGTGGTGGAGGGCTGGCACGGGCAGACGATCGACCGCCCGGTGGCGGAGATGCGCGAGTACGTGGCGATCGTGCGCGCGATCCTGCGCGGCGAGGACCCTCCGCGCGGCGAGAAGTGGCAGACGGGCTTTCGCCTGTTCGGCCTGGACCCGCGCCCGGCGCTGCCGATCTACGTGGCGGCCCTGTCCCCCGCGATGCTGCGCCTCGCCGGCGAGGTCGCCGACGGCGTGATCCTGTGGCTGTGCAACCCCAGCTACATCCGCGACGTGGTGATCCCCGAGGTGCGCGCCGGGCGCGAGCGCGCGGGGCTGACGCTCGACGGCTTCGACGTCGTGGCGGCCGTGCCGGCGGCGCTGAGCCAGGACCGCGACAGCGCCTACGCGGCGATGCGCAAAGACCTGATCCCGTACTTCGGGCTGCCGTTTTACCGCGCGATGATCGAGCGCACAGGCTTCGGCGCGGACATCGCCGGCTACGACGCCGCCGCCGGCGACCTCGACGCCATGCAGGCGGCGATCTCCGACGAGTTCCTCGACGAGCTGACGGCCGTGGGCGACGCCTCGGCGCTGACCGCAGGCATCGAGCGCTACCGCGCCGCCGGCGCGGGCTCCCCATGCATCGGCCCGATCCCTGGCACCGACTTCGAGGCGACGCTGCGAACCGGCGTGTAACGGAGCTCGCACCAGCGAGACTGTAGGAGAAGACGATGCTGGTTCTACTGACCTTCGCGGTGCTCGCCGGGGCCGGCACGGCGCTGTCGCCGTGCGCGCTGCCGGTGCTTCCGGCGCTGTTGTCGGCGGGCGGCGTCGGCGGGCGACGCCGCCCCCTGGGCATCGTGCTCGGCCTGTCGATCACGTTCACGGTCACGGTCGTCGGGCTCGCGAGCGTGGTCGACGGCGTCGGCCTGGGCAACGACCCGCTGCGCGACGTGGCGGTCGTGGTGCTGCTGGCGTTCGGGCTCGCGCTGCTGCTGCCCGACGTGGCAGCGCGCCTGGAGGCGCCGCTGTCGCGGCTGGCGCGGTTCGGGCCGCGCACGACCGGCGACGGCTTCGCCTCGGGGCTGCTCGTCGGCGGCGCGCTCGGCTTCGTCTACACCCCGTGCGCGAGCCCGATCCTCGCGGCGGTGATCTCGGTCAGCGCCGCGTCCGGCAGGACGATCGCGATCGGACTCGCCTACGCCGCGGGCTCCGCGGTCGTGCTGCTCGCATTGGCGCTCGGCGGCAGGCGCGTGTTCGATCGCGTGCGCAGGGCCGGACGCGGGCCGCTGCTGCAGCGCGCGCTCGGCACGATCATGCTGCTGACGGCGGTCGCGATCATCACCAACCTCGACGTGAGGTTCGACCAGTTCGTCGCCGAAAAGATCCCCGACGTCAACCTCACGGCGTCGCTGGAGTGCTCCAAGACGGTGACCGGTCGCCTCGACCAGATCACGGGCCGCAAGGCGAAGTTCGTCGCCGCCAACGGCTCCTCCGACTGCGAAGGCTCGGGCACGAGCAATGTTCACGCGGTCGCGCGCGACGCCAGCCAGGCGACGCTGCTCGCGGCGGCCCGCTCGCTGCCGGACCTCGGCACGGCGCCCGGATTCACGGAAACGCAGGACTGGTTCAACACGCCCGGTGATCGCCCGCTGACGCTCGCGTCGTTGCGCGGCCATGTGGCGCTGATCGACTTCTGGACGTACACGTGCATCAACTGCATCCGCACGCTGCCGTATCTGAAGGCGTGGGACGCCGCCTACCGCAAAGACGGCCTGACGGTCGTGGGCGTCGAGGCGCCGGAGTTCGACTTCGAGAAGAACGCCGGCAACGTCGCCGACGCGATCGGGCAGTTCGGCCTGCGCTACCCGGTGGTGCAGGACAACGACCTGGGCACCTGGAACGCGTACGGCAACCAGTACTGGCCGGCCGACTACCTGATCGACGCGAAGGGCCAGGTGCGCTACGCGACGTTCGGCGAGGGCGACTACGACAAGACCGAAACGGCGATCAGGGCGCTGCTGGCGGAAGCGGGCCACCAGGTCGGTGGCAAGAGCCACCCCACCGACGTGATCGCGCCCTCGGAGATCGCGACCCCGGAGACGTACATGGGGACGCTGCGCGCGCAGGGCTGGATCAACGGCCCCAAGACGGGCACGCACGACTACGGCCCGCCGCCGAGCGGAGCGCTCCCCCTCAACGACTTCGCCTACAGCGGCACGTGGGACGTCACCGCCCAGCCGGCCGAAGCGATCTCGGGAGCGGGCGTGGACCTGGAGTTCAAGGCCAAGAACGTGTACCTCGTGCTGAGCTCGCCCGGCGAACGCCCGCTCTCGGTGCACGTGTCCCTCGACGGCCGCCAGATCTCGGCGGCGGACGCGGGCGCCGACGTGCACGACGGCGTCGTGACGGTGCGCCGCCAGCGCCTCTACTCGCTCGTGTCCTTGACGGGCGACCAGCAGCATCGCCTGTCGCTGCGGTTCGCCGACGGCGTGACCGGCTACGACTTCACGTTCGGATAGGAGAGCATCACGCCCACCGCGGCCGCTGCCAGCGCCACCGCATACTCGAAGAGTTGTCCGCTGGCGTACTTCCTCCATTTGGAGTAGATAGCCTGTCAGCCCATCCTTGATATCGGCGGGGACCCTCTGACGAGGGTGCCAGGAGGTTCATCTTATGTACGGCCATGCGAGCGGCGGGCACAGCTCGCCCGAACGCGGCACATCGAAGTCCCAACGACGGCAAGGCGCACGCACAAGGCGCTCGGCGAGGGCCGCCCTGGCCCTGAGCCTCGCCGCAGCGGCGCTCACCGCGCTGGCGCTGATGCCGGCCGGCGCCGCCGCGACCGAAGAAGGCGTGGTCGCGTTTCCGGGCTCGCCGCTGAGCGTGTTCGTCGGCCTGCGCGGGGAATGCCAGTCGAGCTATCCGATCACCGGCGTCAACTACTTCCTCGCCGAAAAAGGCGACTGCGGGTTCTTCCTCTCGTTCCCGAAGGACGAAGCCAAAAAACAGCCGACGTTCGTGCAGGAAAAGGTCTTTGGCTTCACCGGCAGCGCCGGACCGGGGCTGAGCAATCTCTACGTTCCGGTCTCGCAGACGGCCGTGAGCGGCGAAGGCACCGGTGCGAGTCCCTACACGCAGACGACCGTGTACGACGTGGCCGAAGAAGAAGAAGGCAAAGTCAAGGGAACCCCGGTCGCGCAGGTCACCGACACCACGACCTACATCACCGGCGCTCCGCAGTTCACCCAGACGTTCTCCGTCAAAAACGAAGAAGCGAGCAAAACCCTGTACTTCCGCGCGCTGTACGCGGGCGACCTGTACGTCGCCGGCGACGATTTCGGGATCGGCTCGTTCCTGGGCGGTCCGCCGCGCTTCATCGGTGGCGAGAACACCGCCGAGGGCATCCTCGGCGGGTTCATCGAATCGACGCCGTGGTCTGCGTGGGAGGAGGGCTGCTGGAACGATTCATCCTTTGAAGCAACCGAAGGCGGCCGCTGCGCCGGCGCCGCGGCCGGCGACAAGGGCATCTGGCGCACGGTGCGCGAAAGCGCAACGACCGAAACCGGCGCGGTCTTCAACGACGAAGCCGATCCGGCGCAGATCGACAACGCCACCGGCGTCGAGTGGGACGAAGACCTGACGAGCGGGCTCGCGCCGAAAGCGGTCGCCAGCTTCACCGTCATCAACCACACCGAGGCGCCGGCCGGCCTGTCGGTGAGCCCCGCCAGCCAGACGCTCACGCAGGGACTGGCCGCGGCCGTCACCGTGACGGCGGTGAACACAGCGGACAAACCGTACGCGGGCGCCACGCTGCGCTACTCGATCGGCGGCGCCAACCCCCAGGCGGGCACCGTGACGCTGAACTCGGCTGGCCAGGGGCAGATCGGCTACGTCGGCAACAACGTGGGCATCGACACGATCCAGATGTATCTCGACCTGGGCGGCTCGGGCACGCAGCTGCCGACCGACCCGTCGGCAACAGCGACGGTGACGTTCCTGCCCAAACCGCCACCGGTGCCCAACAGCACCTACAAAATCCAGAGCATCAAAGCCAACTCCAACGGCACGGTCACGATCGTCTTCGTGCCCACGCAGTCGGGGACGGCGACGGTCGAAGTGACCGTTCCGACGGGCTCGATCGCCCGCAGGGAGGCGCTCGCGGCCAAGGCCAAGAAGTGCAAGAAGGGCCAGATCAAGATCAAAGGCAAGTGCCGTCCGAAGACGACACTGTCGGGCAAGCTCTCGGCCACCGGGATCGCCGGCGTGCCCTTGACGCTCAGCGTGAAACCCTCGAGCAAGATCACCAAGGCGCTGAAGAAAGGCAAGACGGTGGTGCTGACGGCGACGCTGACCTACAAGTCAGCGCTCGGCGGCACGCCCACCGTCCAGATCCTGCACTTCACAATCAAGCCGCACAAGAAAAAACACTAGTCGTACAGCCACGCTGCCAGATGCCGCGACGGGGTGCCCCAGCCGGGCGCCCCGTCGATGGCAGCTCGGCCAATCGAGACCGCCCGGGGCACGAGCCCAGGTCAGACGCGTGCGGCGCCTACAATGGACGTCGATGGAGGGCTCGATGGCCGAGACGAGCGCACGCAGCTGGCTGCGGTGCTACCGCTGCTGGTCCCAGGACCTGGAGGTCCAGGTCCACTACGAGGGGATCCACAAGATCGACCCTGATTCGGGCGAGCGCGCGGAAGTCGTCGACGAGCTGCAGGAGGCGGTCGTGCAGTGCCTGGACTGCATGCACGACCAGCCGCACCTCGGCTTCAACAACGGCCGCGTGGAGCCGATCGAGGATCGCTGGGAACGGATGATCGCGGGCACGCCGTGGGTCGCCTCGTGCACGGTGACGGTCGACTCCGAAGACGTCGAGAGCTGCTCCGGCCCCGAGGCCGGCGACGCGCTGTCCTACGCCGCCTTCGGCGAGCACGGCGTGCGCGAGTTCTTCACGCACGTGCGCTTCCACAAGCACGAAGACGACGCGCGCATCATCGTGCACCTGCTCGTCGAGCTGTACGCCCGCTCGCTGGAGGAGGCCACCGACGTGCTCGAGTCATCCGCGCGCGGCGCGCTGACGATCACCTCGCTCGCCGAGGAGTCACGCCCCCCCGCAGCCGGCGGCGAGAACCACGGCCACGACTAAGCCGGCGATAGGCGCATCACGGGGATGCGCCTGATGCCGGCGGTGCGCTGTTCGTAGTCGCTGTAGCCGCTGTAGACGCGCTTTGCGAGCTCGAACAGGCGGTCGCGGTCCGCGCCGTCGACCTCGCGCGCGATGTAGGAGCCGGCGCGGCCCATCGATTCGAGGCGAACGTCGGGGTTGGCCTTGATGTTGTAGTACCAGGCGGGGAACTTCGCTTTGCCGTAGCTGGAGGCGATCAGAATCACGTCGCCGTCGTCGCTGAAGTAGAGCAGCGGCACCTTGCGCTCGACGCCGCTGCGCGCGCCGCGCACGGTGACGACCACGATCGGGATCTGGCCGAAGGCGGAGTCCAAGCGCCCGCGCGAGATGCGCACGAGCCACGGATCGATGCGCGCGCCGAGCTGCGACGAGTACCAGGTGCCTGTCTTCGTCAGCGCGAACGCGGTGAGCGCGCGCTTGAAGCGTGAGTGCGAGACCTGCGGGTCGACCCGTGGGATCGCCCCTGCCATCGGCTCAGCCAAGCCGCTGCTCGAGCGCGTCCAGCTGGGCGGTCAGCTCCGCCGGCAGGTTCTCGAATTTCGCGAGGTACTCGCGGAACTGCGGCAGCTGCTCCTTCCACTCCTCGACGTCGACGCGCAGCAGCTGCGCCATCGCCGCTTCGGTCACGTCGACGCCGCGGGTGTCGATGCCGTCGGGACCCACCGGCGGCATCCAGCCAATTGGCGTCTCGGTCGCTGCGCCGTGGCCGGCGCAGCGCGCGAACACCCACGAGAGCACGCGCGAGTTCTCGCCGTACCCGGGCCACAGGAAGCGGCCGTTCTCGTCCTTGCGGAACCAGTTGACGTAGAAGATCTTCGGCAGCTTGGCGCCGGAGCGGCGCCCGATCTCGAGCCAGTGCGCGAAGTAGTCGGCCATGTTGTAGCCGCAGAACGGCAGCATCGCGAACGGATCGAAGCGCAGCTCGCCCACGGTGCCGGCGGCGGCCGCGGTCTTCTCCGAGCTCATCACCGCTCCCAGGAACACGCCGTGCTCCCAGTCCAGCGCCTCTGTCACCAGCGGCACGACCGTCGAGCGGCGCCCGCCGAACAGCATCGCGTCGATCGGAACGCCCGCCGGATCCTCCCACTCGGGCGCGATCGCCGGGTCCTGCGACGCCGGCGTGGTGAAGCGCGCGTTCGGGTGCGCCGACGGCGTTCCAGACTCGGGCGTCCAGTCGTTGCCGTGCCAGTCGATCAGGTGCGCGGGCGGCTCCTTCGTCAGCCCCTCCCACCAGATGTCGCCGTCGTCCGTCTTCGCGCAGTTGGTGAAGATCGAGTTGCGCTCGATCGTGCGGATCGCGTTCGGGTTTGTCTCCTCGCCGGTCCCCGGCGCCACGCCGAAGAAGCCGGCCTCTGGGTTGATCGCGTAGAGGCGGCCGTCGTCGCCGAACTTCATCCACGCGATGTCGTCACCGATTGTCTCCACCTCCCAGCCCTCGAGCGTCGGGATCAGCATCGCGAGGTTGGTCTTGCCGCACGCGCTCGGGAAGGCGCCGGTGATGTACTTGACGTCGCCCTCCGGAGAGGTGAGCTTGAGGATCAGCATGTGCTCGGCCATCCAGCCCTCGTCGCGCGCCATCACCGAGGCGATGCGCAGCGCGAAGCACTTCTTGCCGAGCAGCGCGTTGCCGCCGTAGCCCGAGCCGTAGGACCAGATCTCGCGCGACTCGGGGAAGTGCACGATGTACTTGTTCTCCGCGTTGCACGGCCACGGCACGTCCTCCGCGCCGTCCTCCAGCGGCATGCCGACCGAGTGCAGGCAGGGCACGAACTCGCCGTCGCCGAGCGCGTCCAGGGCGCCCTGGCCCATGCGCGTCATGATCCGCATGTTCACCGCCACGTAGATCGAGTCGGTGAGCTGCACGCCCACGTGGCTCTTGTCCGAGCCCAGCGGGCCCATCGAGAACGGCACCACGTACATCGTGCGGCCGCGCATCGAGCCGCTGAACAGGCCGCGCAGCATCGTGCGCATCTCGCCGGGCTCGCGCCAGTTGTTGGTCGGGCCGGCTTCCGCCTCGGTGGGGGAGCAGATGAACGTGCGGTCCTCGACACGGGCCACGTCGCCCGGATCGGACAGCGCCAGGTAGGAGCTCGGCCGCTTGGCGTCGGACAGGCGCTCGAACGTGCCCGCCTCGACGAGCTCCTGGCAAAGGCGGTCGTACTCCTCCGCCGACCCGTCGCACCAGTAGATCGCGTCGGGCTCGGTGAGGGCGGCGACCTCGTCGACCCAGGCCAGCAGACGCTCGTTCTTCGTGGGTGCGGGGACGGTGGTGTTCATGGGGTCCAAGCGGCTCCTCGGTTGGCGGGCAAGGTGGGCACGCGCCGTGCGGCGCTGCTGCCGGGCCAGGACTGGCTCCGGGAAACAGAAAACGCCCATCCCTGGGCGAGGAGAAAAGCGTACCGCACGCCTCAAGTGCCCCGCAAGTCGGGCGGCGCGGCTACTCCACGCCGCCCTCGGGCGCGCCGCCTCCGGGGTTCTTGCGCGGCACCAGCACGAGGCGCTTGAACTCCGCCACGAGCACGCCGTCCTGGTTGAGCACGCGCGTGTGCACCTTGACGGTGCCGCGGTCGGGCTTGGACTGCGACTCCTTCTTCTCCAGCACCTCGGACTCGCAGTACAGCGTGTCGCCGTGGAACACAGGCGCCGGGTGCTTGAGCTCTTCGGTCGCGAGGTTGGCGATCGCCTTGCCGCTGACGTCGCTCACGGACATGCCGAGCGCCAGCGAGTACACCAGCGGCCCCACCACGACGTTGCGGCCCTGCTGTGATTTGGCCGCGTACACGTCGTTGAGGTGCAGCGGGTGGTGGTTCATCGTGATCAGACAGAACAGGTGGTCGTCGGACTCGGTCACGGTCTTCGCGGGCCAGTGCTTGTAGACGGCGCCGACCTCGAACTCCTCCAGGTAGCGGCCATACGGATGCGCGCCGCTGGCCTCGCGCGCGGCCTGGTCGGTCTCGACGGTCTGGGCGATATCTGTAGCGCTCATGCGGGTGATGGGTCTCCTGTTCGGGGAACTGGTTGAGGCTTCAGCCGTAGATGATGTCAGCCGTCAGCTTGGTCAGAGGACGGCGCATCGTCGATACTTCCCTCAAGCGATCGTAGCGACGCAACCCGAACAGACCCAGGAGAGCACTTGCGCAACCCCCGCGACTTCTTCAAGCCACTTGCCATCGACGCGCCCGAGCCCTTGCGCGAGATCCCCTTCAAGCCGTCCCGGATGATCCACTTCCTGGACTTCTCCAACGAGAAGATGGTCGCCAAGGTGCCGGACATCGCGCCCACGGTCGACATCCTGCTGGGCAACCTCGAGGACGCGGTGCCCGTCGACCGCAAGCTGGCGGCGCGCGCCGGCCTGATCAAGGTGGGACGCGAGATCGAGCTGGGTGACACGGCGCTGTGGACGCGCGTCAACGAGCTGGCCTCGCCGTGGGTGCTGGACGACCTCACCGAACTGGTGATGGAGATCGGCCACAAGCTCGAGGTGATCATGGTCCCCAAGGTCGAGGGCCCGTGGGACATCCACTACGTCGACCGCCTGCTGGCGCAGCTCGAGGCCAAGGCCGGGCTGGAGCGCCCGCTGCTGATCCACGCGATCCTCGAGACCGCGCAGGGCGTGGCCAACCTGGAGGAGATCGCGTGCGCGTCGCCGCGCATCCAGGGCATGAGCTTCGGCCCCGCCGACCTTGCCGCCTCGCGACGCATGAAGACCACGCGCGTCGGCGGCGGGCACCCCGGATACCGCACGATCGCCGACCCCGACCCGGAGAACCCCGAGGCGCCGCGTCCCAGCTACCAGCAGGACCCTTGGCACTACTCGATCGCGCGCATGGTCGACGCGTGCACGTCGGTCGGCGCGCTGCCGTTCTACGGCCCCTACGGCGACATCAAGGACGTCGAGGGCTGCGAGACGCAGTTCCGCGCGTCGTTCCTGCTCGGCTGCGTCGGCGCCTGGTCGCTGCATCCTGTCCAGATCGCGATCGCCAAGAAGGTCTACTCCCCCGACCCCGACGAGGTGGCGTTCGCGAAAAAGGTGATCGCGGCGATCCCCGACGGGCGCGGCGTGCACATGATCGACGGCAAGATGCAGGACGACGCCACATGGAAGCAGTGCAAGGTGATGGTCAATCTCGCGGAAATGCTCGCCAAGAAGGACCCGGAGCTGGCGGAGGCCTACGGGCTCTAGCCCGACCGCGATGCGCCGAGCGCGGCCAGGAGCAGCGATCGTGGCTCGGCCCGCCGTCGTCCTCGCGCTGGCGCTGTCGCTCGGCTGCGGCCCGGCCGCGGCGGGCGCCGCCGAACCGTCGTCCCCCTCCGGGGACGCCGCGGTGAGCGCCGAAGCGAGCGCTCAGGAAGGCGGCGTGCGCGCCGTCCTCACCTACCGCGAAGGGCTCGGCGGGCCGCTCCCCTACTTCGATCTGAAGCTCGCGATCACGAGCTCCGGCACCCCCGCCTACGAACAGCCGGTGTCCTCCCATCGCTGCCCGTCCGGGTGCGAGCCCGGGACGCTCGAGATCGCGCAGTCCAAGCGTAGCCCCGTGGCCGTGACGGACCTGGAAGGCAACGGGCACGCGAACGTGGTGCTAGAGCTGAGCACCGGCGGCGCTCACTGCTGCGCCGTAGTGCAGGTCCTCACGTATGACCCCGGCACGATGGCCTACCTGCTCGCCGAACACGACTTCGGCGACCCGGGTGCGCTGCTGAAGACGATCGAAGGCGACCCGCACCCGGTGTTCGAATCGGGCGACGACCGCTTTGCGTACGAGTTCGGATCCTACGCCGACTCGGCCTTTCCGCTCGAGGTCTTGGGCTTTCAGCAGGGACGCTTCGTGAACGTGACGAGGTCCTTTCCCAAGCAGGTCGCAGCCCAGGCCGCAACCCTGTTCAGGGGCTTCCGTGAGGGCCGCCGCCACGGCGAAGGGCTCGGCGCGCTCGCGGCGTGGGCGGCAGATGAGGATCTGCTCGGCCGTGGCGTCCTCGTGACGCAGACCCTCAACCGGGAAGCGCGCCTCCACAACCTGCGCAGCGCAGAGGGTCAAAGCGCTGCCGGGCAAGCCTTCGTCGCGAAGCTCGAGCGATTCTTGAAGAGGACCGGGTACACATGAATGCATTGCAAAACGCTATGCTCAACGCATGGCACAACTGGTAACCAGGCTTGACGACAAGCTCGTAGCCGCGGTTGACGAGCTCGTGGACAGCGGCGTGGTCGGCAATCGCTCCGAGGCCATGCGCATGGGACTCGAGCGGCTCGTGGAGGAGCATCGACGGCGCCGCATCGGAGCAGAAATCGTCGATGGGTACGCACGTCATCCCGAGACCGATGAGGAGTTGGCGCAAGCGGAGAAAGCAACCCGCGCGCTGATCGAAGAGGAGCCTTGGTGAACCTCCCCCAGCAGGGAGACATCTGGTGGGCCGAGAGTGAGGACAAGCGCCGGCCTGTGCTGGTGATCACGCGATCTCAGGCGATCCCGGTGTTGAAACGCGTCGTGGTGGCCCCGGTCACTCGCACGGTGCGGAACATCCCGACCGAGATCGGGCTCGGGCCCGACGAGGGCCTCGACAGCGACTGTGCCGCCTCGTTCGACAACCTTCAGCCGATCCTGAGGTCCGCGCTGACCGAGAGGACCGGCACGCTTGGCGCCAGGCGCGAGGAGATCTGCGAGACGCTGCGGGCGCTGGCGGACTGTTGAGCGATCACCACGAGGAGCTGTCCGCGCACAAGCCCTTTCTGCGTATAGGCTTCCGCGCCGCATGAGATTCTTCGAGTTCGAGGCCCGCGAGATCGTCAAGCGCGCCGGCATCCCGGTCACCGACTACGGCTTTACGACCGATCCCGTTGAGGCGGCGCAGATCGCCGAGCGGATCGGAGGACCCACTGTGATCAAGTCGCAGGTGCTCACCGGCGGGCGCATGAAGGCGGGCGGCGTCAAGTTCGCCGACACGCCAGCCGAAGCCGAGTCCTACGCGAAGGACATTCTGGCGCTGGAGATCAACGGCCACACGCCGCGCGGCGTGCTCGTCGACCCGAAGGCGGAGGTCGCGCAGGAGTACTACGCGGGCGTCGTCTGGGACGGCACCGCCAAGAAGCCGCTGATGCTCTTCAGCGACATGGGCGGCATCGACATCGAGCAGGTCGCCGAGGAGCACCCCGACCACGTCGGCCGCGGCCACTTCTCCACGCTCGAGCCGTTCTCGGACTTCCAGGCAAAGCAGGTCATCGCCGCGGCCGGCGTCACCGGCAGGGCCCTGCAGCGCGCCACCCCGATGCTCGCGCGGCTGGCGCGGCTGTTCCTCGACAACGACATGACGCTCGCCGAGATCAACCCGCTGGCGGAACTGAAGGACGGCTCGTTCGTCGCACTCGACGCGCACATGGAGATGGAGAACGAGGGCATGCCGCGCCAGAAGGGCCTGCTGAAGGCGCTCGGGATCGGCGCGGACGAGGGCACCCGCGAGGACCACACGCCGACCCCGTTCGAAGAGGCCGTCAAGGCGATCGACGCCGCCGATCATCGCGGCGTCATCCAGGGCAAGGACACCGGCTTCAGCGGCAACATCGGCCTCGTGATCGGAGCCGGCGGCGGCTCGCTGACGCTGACCGACGCCGTGCGCCAACAGGGCGGAAAGCCCGCCAACTACTCCGAGATCGGCGGCAACCCGTCCGTCGCCAAGGCCTGCGGCCTGGCCAAGCAGGTTCTGCAGAAAGACGGCGTCGAGAAGATCGCCGTGATGATGTCGATCGTCTCCAACACGCGCGTGGACATCGTCGCGCGCGGCGTGATCAAGGCGTGCCTGGAGCTCGGCAAGGATCCGGGCGAGACGATCGCGATCTTCCGCATCCCCGGCGCGTGGGAGGAGGAGGGCTTCAAGATCCTCGACAAGTACGGGGTCGAGTATTGCGACCGGTCCGTGTCCTTGTGGGAGGCAGCCGGTCGCGCGGTCGCGAGGATCGAATCCCAACCCCCAACGGCGGTTTAGCGATGTCCATCCTGATCGACGAGAACACGACCTTCATCATCCAGGGCATCACCGGACGCGAGGCCGTCAACCTCACGCGCGAGTGCCTCGACTACGGCTCGAAGATAGTCGGCGGCGTGACGCCCGGCCGCAAGGGTCGTGAGGTCCATGGCGTTCCGGTCTTCGACACCGTCGAGCAGGTCGTCGCGCACAACGGCGGCGTCGTGCCGGACGGCTCGGTGGTGACCGTCCCGCCGGCGGGCACGCGAGACGCCGTATTCGAGGCGCTGCACGCCGGCATCAAGACGATCGTGATCGTCACCGAGCGCATCCCGCGCCGCGACGTCGCGATGATGGTCGAGCTCGCCGACGCCAAGGGCGCACGCATCATCGGCCCGAACTGCCTCGGCGTGATCGTCCCCGGCGTCGCCAAGATGGGCGGCATCGGCGGCCCGGCGCGCAACGCCGCCGTCGCCTACCAGCCCGGCGCGGTCGGCGTTATGAGCCGCTCCGGCGGCATGACGACGGAGATCTCCTCGACGCTGACGGCTGCCGGACTCGGGGTCTCGACGGCCGTCTCGATCGGCGGCGACGCGATCATCGGCTCGACCTACGCCGAGCTGATGCCGTACTTCGAGGCCGACGAGCAGACGCAGGCGATCGTGATCTACACGGAGCCCGGTGGCCGCATGGAGGCGCAACTGGCGCAGTGGGTCAAGGACAACAACTCGCGCCTGCCGATCATCGCCTTCATGGCGGGCAAGTTCATGGACGACGAGGAGATGCAGGGCATGTCCTTCGGGCACGCCGGCACGATCGTCGAGGGCATCCAGGACAGCGCGACCGAGAAGATCGCGCGGCTCGAGGCGGCCGGGATCCCAGTCGTGCAGCGGATCGACGAGATCCCCGACCTCGTCAAGGCCAAGCTCGCGGGATCGTCCCCCGACGGAGAGCGGAGCCGAGCGTGAGGAAGGACGGCCTCTTCATCGCGGTCGAAGTCGACGACGCCGTCGCGGCCGACACCGAGCTCGCCAAGAAGCTCACCGACGCGTGCCCCGTCGACATCTACGCGCAGCAGACCGACGGCACGCTCGAGCTGGTCGAGAAGAACCTCGACGAGTGCGTGCTCTGCCGGCTGTGCCTCGACGTCGTCGAGTCGGATCCCGCTCACCCGGTGCACGTGATCAAGCTCTACGAGGACGGCGCCGAGCTGTAGCGAGTCGGCGCGCCCTGCAGGCCGCCGGGTCCACTATCTTGGTGAGGAGCCCATGAACGAAAACTTCTCCCTGGTCGTCATGTGCATCTTCCTGCTCGCCTCGCTGGCGTTCCTGGCCGAGCAGCTCACGTCCTACCACTGACGCCCCGTCAGGCGTGCTTGCGCGCCTTGGGCGTGCGTTCGCGCTCCTGCTGGCGCTCGACGACGTTGACGATCAGCCGCACGATCTGCTCGGGGCCGGACGCCTTCGCCTGTCCGTACATGAACGCCTCGACCCAGTCGGCGATCTTGCCTTCCTTGGCCATCACGTTGAAGAACTCGCGGCGCATGTCCACGCGCAGCCGCGCGTCGGCGGCGGGCCCCTTGGTGACCTTCACCCCGGGCATCTCCAGGCGGAACTGCTGCACGTCGCCGCGGCCGCGCAGTTCGACACCCACGACCAGCTTGATCGGCTCGAGCGCCGGCACTTCGCCGATGAAGCGGCGGGTGGCAACCTCGATCAGGCCCTTGGCGTCCTCGGCCATGTGGCTTTCCTCCTCCTGGACCGTGACGGTCCGTGGCGTCGTGTCAGATCTTATGGCGCTGCAGCAGCTTGCGTCCGATCACCATGCGCTGGATCTCCGAGGTGCCCTCGCCGATCAGCAGCAGCGGCGCGTCGCGGTACAGGCGCTCGATCTCGTACTCCTTGGAGTAGCCGTAGCCGCCGTGGATCCGGAAGGACTCCTCCACGCAGAAGCGGCCCGCCTCCGAGGCGAACAGCTTGGCCATGCCCGCCTCCAGGTCCGAGCGCACGCCCGCGTCCTTCAGGCGCGCGGCACGTAGCGTCAACAGCCGCGCGGCTTCCACCTGCGTGGCCATGTCGGCGAGCTTGAACTGGATCGCCTGGTGCTCTGAGATCGGCTTGCCGAACGTCTTTCGCTCCTGGGAGTAGCGCAGGGCCAGCTCGAGCGCGCGCTGGGCGATGCCGACACCGCGCGCGGCGACGTTCACGCGCCCGACCTCCAGCGCGTCCATCATCTGCGGGAAGCCCTTGTTCAGGCCGGCGTCCTCGCCGCCGAGGACGTTCTCGGCGGGGCAGCGGTAGCCGTCGAACACCAGCTCGGTCGACTCGACGCCCTTGTAGCCCATCTTGCGCAGCTGCGGCGGGACGTTCAGGCCGGCGTACGCGCCCGTGTTCTCGTGGACGCCACCATCCTTCTCCGCGATGAAGCACGTCATGCCCTGGTGGGCCTTGGCGGCGTCGGGGTCGGTCTTGACGAGCACGAACACGAGGTCCGAGCGCAGGCCGTTGGTGACCCACATCTTCTGGCCGTTGATCTCATAGCTGCCGTCCTCGACCTTCTTGGCAGAGGTTTTGATCGCCTGCACGTCGGAGCCCAGCTCCGGCTCCGACAGCGAGAACGCCGCACGGATCTCGCCGGTGGCCATGCGCGGCAGGTACTTCTGCTTCTGCTCGTCGCTGCCGAACTTCATCAGCAGATACGAGCCGATGAAGTGCGTGTTGATCACGCCCGAGATCGAGATCCAACCGCGCGAGAGCTCCTCGACGATCATCGCGTATGTGGTCAGGTCGAGCCCCATGCCGCCGTACTCCTCGGGGATCGTCACGCCGAACAGCCCCAGCTCCTTCATCTGCTCGACGATTGGCGCCGGGAACTCGTCCTCGTGGTCGTAGTGCTCGGCGTTCGGCAGGATCTGCTCGTCGGCGAACTGATGCACCATCTCGGTGATCGCCTTCTGCTCGTCGTTCATGTCGCTGTGCTGCGAGGCGGCTACGGCCATCTGATCAATGCTCCAAAGGTCGTTTTGGCGGCTGATGAGCTGCGGAGGGATCGGTGCGTCGGCTCGCGGCCGACCGCGCCACCCTCCAGAGGGGAGAATACCGGCGTGAACTTCGCGCGCGAGATCGTCGACACCAGCGTTCCCGAGCGCCTGGCCCTGGTCGAGCTCGCGCGCGACGGCACGCGACGGGAGTGGCGCTTCGGCGAGGTCGCCGAGCGCTCGGCGCGCCTGGCGGGCACGCTGCGACGGCTGGGCGTGGGTCGCGGCGACGTCGTGATGACGCTGATCGGCAACCGCCCTGAGTGGGTGCTGAGCATGCTCGCGTGCTTTCGCATCGGCGCCGTCGTGCTGCCGTGCACCGAGCAACTGCGCGCGAAGGACCTGCGACTGCGCATCGACGCCGTCAGCCCGGCCCTGATCCTCGCCGACGAGCGCAACCGCGAGGAGCTGCAGGCCGCACTGACTGGAGCCCGCGCGGCCGTGACCGTCGCGTACGTGCCCGACGAGAGCATGTTCTCCTGCGAGCCGGCGCCCGCGGTGGATCTGGACGACGACGACCCGTGTCTGCTGACGTTCACCAGCGGCACCGCCGGCGAGCCCAAGGCGGTCGTGCACGCACAGCGCTATCTCCGCGGGCAGCACGTGCAGGCGGAGCATTGGCTGGGGGCGCGCGAGGGAGAGCTGGTGTGGTGCACCGCCGCCAGCGGCTGGTCGAAGTCCGCGCGCAACGTGTTCATCGCGCCATGGCTGTCCGGCGCCGCGGCGCTGCTGCACGACGCGCGCTTCGACCCGCACGAGCGCCTGGAGCTGCTCGAGCGCGAGCGCGTGAACGTGCTGTGCATGGCGCCCACCGAGTATCGCGTGATCGCCAAGCGCGCTGCGCTGCGCCCGTTCGCACAGCTGCGCGGCATGGTCGCCGCCGGCGAGGCGCTCAACCCGGAGGTCCTGCGCGCCTGGCACGAGGCGACCAGCCTGGAGATTCGCGACGGCTACGGCCAGACGGAGACCGGGCAGACGACCGGGACGCCGCCGGGAGAAGCGGCGCGCCCCGGTTCCATGGGCCGTGCGCTTCCGGGGATCAGGCTCGCGGTCGTGGACGGAGAGCTGACGATCGATCCGCCGAGCGTGCCGACGTTCTTCCTGGGCTACCTCGGCGAGCACGTCCGGCGCATGGAGGACGGGGCGTGGCACATCGATGACCGGCAACGGTCCGGTTCGGCACACCCGTGGCAAACGGGCGACAGGGTCGCCGAAGACGACGACGGCTGGCTCTACTTCGAGGGGCGCAGCGACGACGTGATCGTCTCCGCCGGATACCGCATCGGCCCGTTCGAGGTCGAGTCGGCGCTGGTCGCGCACCCCGCCGTCGCCGAGGCCGCCGCGGTGGCGGCTCCCGACGAGGAGCGCGGCTCGGTGGTGCGTGCCGTGGTGGTGCTGCGCGATAGCGGCTACGCCCCCTCGCCCGAGCTCGCGCGCGAGCTGCAGGAGCACGTCAAGCGCGAGACGGCGCCGTACAAGTACCCGCGCATAGTCGAGTTCGCCGAGGAGCTGCCCAAGACCGCCAGCGGCAAGATCAGGCGAGCGGAGCTGCGCGGCTAGCGTACCGGCCGGCGGGCCTGGGCTCGGGCGCGCGAGAACGGCTCCCTGTCGGGAGCGCCCCAGGCATGCGCGCCGTCGAGCAGCCGCGCTTCTCGTGTCAGCGTTGCCGAGCGCGCGATCCGGCGTCCGAGGAGATTCACGAACCGCTCGAGCGATTCCACCCTCTCGGTGGGGGGCGCGAACCCGTCCAGCTCGGCGTCCTGCAGACGCACCTTTTCGGTCAAGTGCTGGCGCTCCAGAACCTTGAACACCAGGAACGGGAAGTCATCGCGTTCGAGCTCGACGTCCGACTGCGACCCCGTATCCACCACGCCCACCTTCTCCAGCATCGCGCGGGTCGCATCCAGCGCCCACGTGGCAGCGCGATATGCGACCGGGTCGCAGATCACTCCATCGCCCTGCAATGCGAGCACCGACAGGTGCTCGGCCGCATCGCCGAGGTCGAGCAGGAGACCTCTGCGCAGACTGCGCACAAGCCCGGCGGGCACGACGATCGCGTCCTCCATCGGCCCCCCCTGCCCTCGGAGCGCAGGGTCCACGAACCCAAAGCGCCCGCGTCGCGAGCTCTTGTGCTCATCACCAGAGCTCATGCCGCATCCCGAGGTCCCACCGAGCGCTCCGCGTTCGCAAGCCTGTACCTACGCGTCCTGGGGTTGCGCTCGACGAGTCCCACCGACATCAGCGTGCTCACGTAGCGATGGATCATGCTGTTGTTCATCCCCGTGATCCGCGCCACGTCGACGAGCCGCACATAGGAGCCGTCCGCAGGCAGCGCCGCCAGCACGAGCAGCCCGGCGAGCAGCGAGCGGGACAGACGGCGGTCGTCCATCTGCGACGGCCGTACCGCGCCCGCGTCGCCAGCCAACGTCTCCCTGAAGTCACCGAGCCCACCGAGTAGCACCGAGATGGCGCTCCGCTCGGAGGCGGCGCAGACCACCTGATCGACCTGCGCGCGGTCCAGCGCGATCACGACCTTGTCCGCTCGCCGGTCCTCTTCAGCGACAGCAGCCGGGCGAAGTGGGAAACGCCCGGCTGCCGCTGTCACTGACCTGGACATCGCGACCAAAGGCGCACCAGACACCGCCCGCTGCACAACCCTCTCCGCTCTCCGCCGGGCCGGCTCCTACTCGCCTCGATGTCTCTCTTCGTGACCACGCCCTATCGAGGATCGCGCCCGCGCCTGCCAACGTCAATACCTTTAAGTACTCGATCCCAGGCCTCGCGCCAAGCACGCGGTGCGAGCCGCGCAGTCGGAGGGTTGGCAGGGGATTTGGCTGTCAGGCCAGCCTGTTGCGGATATTGGAAACGACCTGACCTGCCAAGCTCTTGTCGGACCCACGGCTTCGGCATGCTCCAGAGCACCCTTTAAGTAGGTATTTGGGAGGAGGCTGAGTAGCAGCTAAACGTCTGCGGGGTGCCGGGTGTAATGTTCCGCGGTGGCGAAAGCTCCTACACATGGGGACGCATTGATGGAGGAGACGAAAGTCTTGGATCGAGGAGGAGGTTGAATGTCAGCCAAGCATGCTCTCTTGGGGCTGCTGCTCAATAGATCGGCGTATCCGTACGAGCTCGCCGACCGTCTGCAGGCCCGTCTGGGGCCGGCATGGGCGATCAACTCCGGACAGCTGTATCAGACGATCAGCCGCTTGGCGCAGGAGGGACTGATCGAGCAGGTGGACGGGCGCAGCGAGCCGCGCGACGATCGCCATGTGTTTGCGATCACCGACAGCGGCAGGGCGGAGTTCGAACGCTGGTTCGAAGACGAGACCAAAGAGACGCGCCTGTCGCGTCGACCGCTGCTGGTCAAGATCACGCTCGCCGGCCCAGACCGTCTGCGAGATGCGCTGAAGCAGATAGACGTCTACGAGCTCGACTGCGCCAGACGCTTGACTGAGCTCTCTCAGACCCAGGAAGCGATACCGGTGGGCGGGCCCCAGGTGCGCGCCGACCACGTGCTGCTGCGCCTGAGCCTCAGCGCCGACATCTTCCAGCTGGAGGGTGAGCTTCGCTGGGCCAGGCATGCTCACGAGATGATCTCGTGGCTGCTGCAGCGGGAGGCGATCTGGCCGTCGGCGCCGGAGCGCGCCGATGCGCAGAGCGAGAAGGCGCGCGACCGACAGGACGCACGCGAAGAGCTGTTCGGCAGGATGGCCGCCAGGCACCTGCTGCCCGTCGACGGGCAGCAGGTGCCGGTCGACGAGCCGCACGAGCCGGCGAAACGAAGCCCGCGCCCAGGATCAGGAGATACGGCGAGTTGACCCTCCTGCTCGAGAACATATCCAAGCGCTACCCTCGCGCGGGCGGCTACAAGGTGGCGCTGGAGCGGGTTTCACTCGAGCTCGAGCGCGGTCAGATCACCGGCATCTTCGGCCCGAGCGGCTCGGGCAAGACGACCCTCCTGCGGATCGCGGCTGGCATGCAGGCGCCGGACAGCGGCAGGATCCTCTACGACGGTGAGCGCCTCGACGAGATGTCGGCGAGCGAGCGGATGCGCTTCCGCCGACGGGCGATCGCGTGCATATGGGCTGCACAGCCCTGGCAGGAGCGGCTCAGCGCGATCGACCATGTCGCCCTGCCTCTGCTCGTGGACCGCCGTGATCGTCGCAGCGCCGAGCGCCGAGCGCGCGAGGCGCTGCTGGTCTGCGAGGCGGAGCAGTGCGCCTGCATGGAGCTGCACGAGCTTTCCGACGGCGAGCGTCAGCGCGTCGCGATCGCCCGCGCACTCGTAACCGAACCACGGCTGCTGCTGGCGGACGGTCCAGCCTCGAGCCTTTCGCTGGTCGAGCAGGAAGGGATCATGGTGCTGCTCTCATCGCTGGCGCGCGAGGCCAAGGTCGCGGTGCTCATCACCGACAGCGACGCCGAGGCGCTGCTGCGGGCGGATCCGATCCTCTACCTGCTGGATGGCAAGCTCGTCAATCCCGAGCCCATAGGCGAGCGCGGCAAGCTCTACAGCTTCCCGTCGGCTCGGTCACGCCGGGCCGCGGTCGATGCTTGAGCTGGAGCACGCGCGCAAGTACTACGCGAGTCCCGGCGAGGAGGTGCACGCCGTCGACAACGTGAGCATGCGCGTACTCCCGCAGGAGTTCGTTGCCATCCTCGGTCCAAGCGGGTCCGGCAAGACCACGCTGCTGTTGCTTGCCGCTGGCCTGCTGCGGGTAGACACGGGCAGCGTGCGCTTCGAGAGCACCGACCTTGCCACCCTCCCCAAGCGAGACGTGCTCGCCTATCGACGCACCAAGCTGGGGTTCGTGTTCCAGGGCTTCAACCTGACCGCCGGCCTCACAGCCGAGGAGAACGTCGCGATTCCGCTGCTGTTGCGAGGAGTCGGTCATCGTGACGCGAGGGAGCGAGCCCTGTTCGCGCTCGAGGAGGTCGGGCTGCAGCGGCGTGCGGGCCACACCCCGGGCGAGCTCTCCGGCGGAGAGCAGCAGCGCGTGGCGATCGCTCGCGCGCTGGTGGGCGGGCCGAAGCTGGTCCTGGCGGATGAGCCGACCGGGAACCTCGACACGGAGACCGGCGACACCGTGCTGGGACTGATGAGCGCCCTGCCGCGAGAGCGCGGCGCAGCGATCGTTCTGGTCACCCACGACGTGCGTGTGACCCGCTATGCAGATCGAGTGATGAGCATGCGCGACGGCCGTCTGAAGGAACTCGATCGCGAGGAGCAGGCGGTGCTCAGCGAGTGATCGGATACCTGCGGACGCTGCTCCTCTTCTACAAGCGCAACCTGCGCGTGCAGCCGCTGCGCGAGCTGATGGCCGTCGTGGGCGTCGCCGCCGGCGTGGCGCTGCTGTTCGCGGTGCAGGTCGCGCACAGCAGCATCACGGGATCGTTCCAGGACATCGCGCACGGGGTCGCCGGCAAGGCGACACTCGAACTGGCCGCACGCGAGCCTGAGGGCTTCGACGCCGGCGTCGCCGAAGCGGTCGAACGCATGCCCGACGTCAAGGCCGCCGCGCCGATCTTCCAGCAGTCGATCGTCGCAGTGGGGCCGAAGGGCCGCCGCGCGCTCGCGTTGGTCGGCGCCACCGAACAGATCGACCCACTCGACGGACGTCTCTCGCTCGCGTTCCAGCGCGCGGGAGAATCCGCCAGCAAGGGGCTGCTGGTGCTGACCGAGCCGATCGCCGACGCGATCGGTGTGCGGCCTGGCCGCGAGGTGACGATCCTGGTGGGCGCTCACACCGAACACCTGTCACTCGACGCGATCGTGCCCAGCGACAAGCTGGGATCGGTCGCCGCAAGCCCGATCGCCGCGGCTCCGCTGCCGATCGTGCAGAGCCTCGCGGGGCAGCCTGGACGCATCACGCGCATCCTGATCGAGCCCCGGGCGGGTCGAGAAGCGGCGCTGCTCAGCGCCCTCACGAACCGCTTCGGCGCGACTCTTAACGCCCGCTCGATCAGCACCGAAGCGACGCTCCTCGGGAATGCCGCCGCACCCGAAAAGCAGGTGACACTGCTGTTCAGCGCGATCAGCCTGGTCGCTGGCGTGATCCTCGCCTACAACGCGCTGCTGCTCGCCAGCGACGAGCGCCGGCGGTTCATCGTCTATCTGATCGAGAGCGGCACACCCGACTCGATGATCGTCTCCTCACTCGCCTTCGACGCCCTCGTCCTCGGCGTCGCCGGCTCAGCGCTCGGCCTGCTTGCCGGCGACGCGATCTCGCTGATCGCGTATCGGGCGGTGCCTGGGTACATAGCTGCCGCCTTTGCCATCGGAAGTCAGCGCATCGTCGAGCCGCAGACGATCCTGATCGCGTTCCTCGGCGGCATGATCGCAGCGTTCGCGGCAGCGACCCTGCCGGCGTTGGGGCTGCTTCGGGGTGGTGCCGCGGCCGAGCCCGAAGCGGTCGGCCGCACGCTGTCCCTCGCACGCAGGCTTCGCTTCTCGGACACGCTCGTGTTCGTCTGCGGGGCACTGCTCGTCGTCATCTCCGTGACGGCATCCGCGCTGGACCCGGCAACGACCGTCATCGCGCTCGTGGGGATCGCGGTCGGCATCGTGGTCTGCCTGCCGACGACCGCGCATCACCTGCTGCGGCTGGCGCACACCGCCGCGGGGCGCTCGGGCGACCCGTCCGCGCGTCTCTCGGTGGCCGAGCTCCGCGGATCGCCGACGCGCTCTGTCGCGCTGCTCGCCACAGGGACGATCGCTGCCTTCCTGATGGTCGTGATCGGCGGGTCCGTCACAGACGTTCAGGCCGCTGTGCGCCGGGGAGCCACCGATCTCCTGTCCAGCGCCAGCATCTGGATCAAGCCCGGCGGCTCGGAGAACGTGTACACGACCGAGCCTTTCGCCTATGCCGAAACCCAGCGCCGGCTGGAGAAGCTCGACCTCGTGAGCTCCGTGCTGCCCTGGCGAGATTCGTTCCTGGACATCCGCGGCAGGCGAGTCTGGGTGCTCGGCGCGCCGCCCCAGGTCTCCGCCCAGATCGCGCCCAGCCAGCTCGTGGAAGGTTCCTTGAGTACCGCCGACGCACACCTGCGCGAAGGCGGGTGGGCAGCGATCAGCCAGCCGATCGCACGCGAAGACCACCTGCACCTGGGCGAGCGCTTCACCCTCCCCACCCCCGCCGGCGGCGCGCGCCTGCGGCTTGCTGCCACGATCGCGAACTATGGTTGGCTGCCGGGGGCGATCGTGATGAATGGAGACGAACACGCGCGGCTGTGGCGCGACAGCGCGGCAACCCAGCTGTCGGTCACGCTCAAGCCTGGCATCCCGACCGAACAGGGGAAGTACGCGATCGCACGAGCGCTGCCGACCGACTCGGCGCTCACCGTCAGCACCAACAGCGAACGGCGCTCGGAAGTGAGCGCGGTGCTCGGCAGCACGCTGTCGAGATTGAACGACACCACCTTCGTCGTGCTCGTGGCGACGGTCGCATCGGTCATCGCCCTGATGGTCGCCGCCGTGTGGCAGGGACGCGGCCGGCTCAACGCATTGATGTCGATCGGCATGAGCTTCGGCCAGTTCGTCAGGCTGATCTTCTACGAGACGGGCATGATCCTGCTCTCGGGCTGCGTGCTCGGAATCGGCGCGGGCCTGGTCGGCCAGCGTCTGATCGACGGCTGGCTGCACCAGACCACGGGCTCGCCGGTGCAGTTCACGCCGGCGTGGCAACTGGGAGTGCGCACGATCGTGATCGCCGTGGGTATCTCGGTGCTGGCGTCGATGGTCGCCGTGCTGCCCACCGCCAGGGTTCAACCGAGAGCAGCCTTCGCAGTCGAATGACAGAGAGCATGGCCAATCGACTACCAACGGCAAACCGGGACGAGCCCACGACGTCCGCACCGACGCTGGCGCACAGCCGCGCCCGCGCGGCGCTGGCCGCCGACCGCAGCACCTTCGCGCCCGCGCTGCGCCTGCTGCCAGCGCACCTCAGAGCCGACGTCGACAGCCTGTATCGGGTGCTGCGAACGCTCGATGACCTCGTCGACGAGGACGACCCGCGGGCACCGTCGCGCGTGGATGCGGTCGAGCGGTGGGCACGAGCGGAGCCCGCAGACACGCCCGAGACGCGCACGCTCACGGATCTCCGCGGACGATACCCGCTGTCGCCCGAGGCCATGGCCATGTTCTGCGCGGGCATGCGGCACGACATCGCGCGGGCTCCGATCGACAGCACGGACGACTTCGACCGCTACTGCCAGCAGGCGGGCGGCTCCGTAGGGATCATGCTCGCCCAGATCCTCGGGACCACTCGACCGGAGGGGGAGACGCTGATGGCCACGCTCGGCAGGGCGATGCAGTGGACGAACATACTCCGGGATATCGACGAGGATCTTGCCCACCAGCGCGTGTATCTGCCGCGGACGACGCTCGAGCGTTTCGGCCAGCCGCTGCCCGGGGCGCGAGAAGCGCTGCTGCGCGATCAGATCGCCGGTGCCGACGCGCTGTACGAAGAGGGGTTGCAGGCGATTGCGCTCCTCCGCGAGGGTCGCCGCGCGATGAGCCTGTCTGCGACTCTATACCGTGAGATCCTGCGTCAGATCGAACGCGACGGCTACGGACGCAGTCCGGGCCGCACGGAGGTGACGGCTTGGCGCAGGCGCCTGCTGATCGCCGAGAACCGCCTGCGCAGGCGCAGTGACGAACCGCCGAGGAAGCGCCCGTGATCGGCCCCGGACCCCACGGACGCCATTCAGGCGTGATCGGCGGTATCGTTGTGGTGAACTTCTCCAGGATTTGGGCTTGAGGGTGCCTGCGCCATGAGTAGATGGTCTGCAATCGAGGCAAGACAGGGGGTCGCGCGCGATCGCGCGCTCGGCGTCGTGGCGCTGGCCGTCCTGCTCGTCGCAGGCGCTGCGTCGCAGGGCACTGCGCGGTCCGAGGCGGCCTACAGCCAGACGAGAGCGCGTGCCGCCCGCTCGCTGAACGGCTCCGCCACGGCGCACCTGCATCTCGTCAGGCCAGAAGGATCCATGCTGATCGAGGAAGGACCGGCCACGGGCGCCCTCGCCGGCTCGATGCACGCCGATCTCCACACCGGAGCGGTTTTCACAGGCACCTTCACGATCCACACGGGCGGGGGCTCGATCGACGGCCACGGCAAAGCCGTGCCACACGGCTCCGGGCGGTTTCAGAGCTTCAGCGGCTCGCTGCTGGTCACTGGAGGAAGCGGCCGTTACGCGCACGTCAGCGGCCACGCCGGTATGTATGGCGTGTTCGATCGCAGGACGGATTCAGTCGTCATCCAGACAACCGGAACGCTCACGTACTAAAAGACAGCGCACCATGAAGGCAGACAAGGCGGTGCGTCCAGCCCGCAACCTCCTCGCCCTGTTGCTCATGGCATTCGCGTGCCTGCCAGCGAACGCCGCCGCCACCCAATCGGCGCAGCTGCACGTCGAGTTCACGCCGGAGCGGCTCGGCCACGGCACGACGGTCCAGTTCATGGTCCAGATTCACGCGCCCGGAGGTCGCGTGCCGTCCCCACTGACGAGTCTGGAGTTGCGCTATCCGGGCGATCTCGGCATAGCGGCCAGCGGCCTCGGGCTGAGCACGTGCACGCCCTCGAAGCTGGAGCTGCTCGGCCCGAAAGGCTGCCCCGCCGACTCTCGCATGGGTCGGGGCAGCGCGCTCACCGAGATTCCGATCGGGCCCGAGATCGTCCAGGAGCGTGCATCGATCGCGATCGTCCGCGCCCCCGAACAGGAAGGACACCTCGCACTGCTCTTCTACGCCGACAGCGAAAACCCCGTCGAAACCCAGATCGTGTTCCCCGGCGTGCTGTTGTCGAACCCGCTGAACAGCGACGAAAGCATCCTGCTCAAAGTGCCGCT
Organism: Solirubrobacteraceae bacterium; assembly: GCA_035483595.1. Taxonomy (GTDB): domain Bacteria; phylum Actinomycetota; class Thermoleophilia; order Solirubrobacterales; family Solirubrobacteraceae; genus Palsa-744. Next base: position 40,372 of record DATHPU010000006.1, on the reverse strand, counting down.
CGTACCGAGCCTGCCCGGAGCCCCCGATGTGGCCGTGGTGACTCTGAGCGCCGATCTCGGCCCCCAGGGCCTCACCTACTTCGAACGCACGAACGGCCATCTCGTGGCATACCGCCCCCAGGGCATCCTCCTGCCGAGCCGCTGCCCTCGCTCGGGGTTCGCGTTCAGCGCGACGTTCGCCTTCCTCGACGGAAGCAAAACGAGCGCTCGCAGCGCCGTCCCCTGCCCCGCCCGCCCGCGGCACTAGGCGCAGGCGGGCGGGCAGGAGTGCCGCGCCTACGCGGCCTGCGCCGAGGACTGGCGCGCCGCCATCCGCTCGACGCGCTCGAGCTCGATGTCCAGGTCGGCCTCCTGTGCGATGGCGGCCGGCGGGCGCAGCACGAGGAACGCCGCGAGCACGCCGATGCTCACGGCGGCCGCGCCAACCAGGTAGGCGAGGTGGTAGCCGCCGGTCAGTGCGCTCGCGAGCGAGTCCCCGGCGGCGCTCAGCGAGTTGGTGTGGTCGGTGGCGATCGTGCCGAGGCTCGCCAGGCCGATGGCGCCGAACAGCTGCACCGACACGTTGATGATGCCCGAAGCCAGCCCCGCGTCGCGCGCCGGCGTGTCGGACATGCCCATCGTCAGTAGCGGCAGGAACGACGCCCCCGCGCCCAGCCCCAGCGTCAGGAACGCGAAGAACAGGCCCGGGAAGTAACCCGCGTGCACGCCGTCGCTGGCGAGCAGCAGCAGACCGATGACGATCCCGACCAGCCCCACGGCGAGCGTGCGCAGCGCGCCAAACCGCTCCACCGCCCTAGCCGAGACGCCCATCGACATCACCGCGATCGAGAACGTCAGCGGCAGGAACGCGAGCCCCGTGTCGATCGCGTCGTAGCCGAGCACGCGCTCCAGGTACAGCGCACCGAGGAAGAAGGCCGAGAACATGCCCGTGACGAGCAGCCCGCGCACGAGGCTCGAGCCCATCAGCATCCGCAGGCGCAGCACCCGCAGCGGCATGATCGGGTTGGCAAGCCGCGACTCGAGCGTGAGGAAGCCCGCCAGCAGCGCCAGCGAGGCACCGCCGACACCCAGCGTGCGCGCCGAGAAGAGGCCATATTCGCTCGACTTCACGATCGCGAACGCGCCCAGCATCGTCGCCAGCGTGATCAGGATCGAGCCCAGTACGTCGACGCCGCCGGAGAGACCGATGCCCTCGTTCTCATCGATCAGCATCCAGCCGAACACGAACGCGAACACGCCGATCGGCACGTTGACGAAGAAGATCCAGTGCCAGTCGAGCGACTGCGTCAGCACCCCGCCGGCGAGCAGCCCGACCGAGCCACCGCCCGCGGACACGAACGCGTACACGCCCATCGCCTTCGCCTGCTCGGCAGCGCCCTGGAACTCCGTGACGATGATCGCGAGGATCACGCTCGACGCGACCGCACCGCCGACCCCCTGGATGATGCGTGCCGCGATCAGCATCGTCTGGTCCTGCGCCAGCCCGCACAGCACCGACGCCGCCGTGAACATCACGAGGCCCGTCAGGAACACTTTCTTGCGCCCGACCAGGTCGCCCATCCTGCCCGCGAGCAGCAGGAAGCCGCCGAACGTGACCAGGTAGCCGTTGATCACCCACGTGAGGCTGCTCTGCGAGAAGTGCAGGTCGTGCTGGATCGACGGCAGCGCGACATTCACGATCGTCGCGTCGAGCACCATCATCAGCTGGCCGAGGCACAGGATCGCGAGCGCGATCCAGCGTCGGCGCTCCGATGCCGCCGGCTGGGCTTGGGCTTGGGTCTTCGTCTTGCTGAGCAGAGCTGTCATGGGATCCTCCAAGGTTGCGGAGAGCACACCATAGCAATTATCATCCATATGACAAGGATGATCTACGAAAAATTAACGATCGTTGGTAATGTGATGATTGGTGCTTTGATGACGTATAGACTTCCCGACATGGCTGAGCGTGACTGTGCCCCCGGCTCGGCGGTGCTGCTGAGCCGCCTGGCCAAGCAGGTCTACCGGCGCTCCAACGAGAAGCAGCTGGGCATGCACCTGCGCCACCTTGTCGCGCTCAGCTACGTCTCAGACCACGACGGCTGCCCCCAGCAGGACCTCGCGGACGCCTTCTGCATGGACGCCAACAACGTCGTGCTGCTGCTCAACGAGCTCGAGCAGCTCAGCTACGCGACGCGCGTGCGCGACCCCAGCGACCGTCGGCGGCACATCGTCCAGATCACCCCCGCCGGGCGCGACGCCCTGAGCGTCGCCGAACGCGCTCAGCTGGCGATCGAGGACGACGTGCTGGCGGCGCTCGACGCCGACGAGCGCAGAACCCTGCGCGAGCTGCTCAACCGCGCCCTGCGCAGCGTCGAGCCGACCGACGCGGGCGCCTACAGCGCGACGATCGCGTCGATCTCGACGTAGGCGCCGCGCGGCAGCGCCGCCACCCCCACCGCCACACGCGCCGGCGGGTCCTCGGCGAAGAACGAGCCGTACACCTCGTTGACCTCCGCGAACGCCGCCAGATCGGTCATATACACGGTCATGCGCACCGCCCGCGCGAGCGACGTGCCGGCCGCCTCGCACACCGCCTGCAGGTTCTCCAGGCAGCGGTGGGCCTGCTCAGCCGCCGTGGCGCCGACGATCTCGCCTATGCCGGGGTCGAGCGGGATCTGTCCCGAGCAGAACAGCAGCTCGCCCGCGCGCACAGCGTGGCTGTAGGGGCCGATCGCGGGCGGCGCCCCGGATGCCCGGACTATCTCACGCTCGTGAGCCACTGTCGCAGACCCTAGCGCGAGCACCGCGCCTCGTCGTCAGGCGAGCGCGGACCGCCCACGACGCCGCCGAAGTCAATAGATTCCGATGGATGAACGACCGCGCGCGAAGGCTCCTCACCGTGCTGGCCGGCTCCTGCGCCTGTGCGTGTGTGCTCGCGGCGTCGCCGCTGGCCGCGTCAGCGCAGGCCCAGATCGCGTACACGCCGTGCGGCGACAGCAACAACTTCGCCTGCGGCCACCTCACCGTGCCGCTCGACCCGAGCGGCGCCACAGCGGGCACGATCACGCTCGCCATGCGCCGCCACCGCGCGCCCGTCGGCGAAGCGCACAGCGCGATCATCGCACTCGCCGGGGGACCTGGGCAGCCGGCGCTGCCGTTCGCGGAAGAGTTCGCCGAACTGCTCGGCCCGATCGCCTCCACGCGCGATCTGATCGCGTTCGACCAGCGCGGGATCGGGCTCTCCGCGCCGCTGTCCTGCCACGCGTTCGAACGCCCCGACCTGTACCACACGTTCGGGGCCGAGCTCGAAGCGTGCGGCGATCAGCTGGGCCCCACGCGCACCTTCTACACGACCGCCGACACCGTCGCCGACATCGAGGCGATCCGCCAGGCGGGCGGCTACGAAAAGCTCGTGCTCTACGGCACCAGCTACGGCACCAAGGTCGCCGAGCAGTACGCGCAGGAGTACCCCAGCCACGTCGAAGCGCTCGTGCTCGACTCGGTCGTGCCACCCAACGGACCCGACCCGCTCGAGCGCTCCACGTTCGCCGCGATACCGCGCATCCTGCGCCAGATCTGCGCCGCCGGCGCATGCGCGCACCTCACGTCGAGCCCCGTCGCCGACCTGACCCGCGTCGTCGCGAGGATGGAACGCGGAGAGGTGCGCGGACGCGTGATCGACGGCGAGGGAAACGCGCACACGATCCCGCTGTTCTCCGGCGAGCTCGTCGGGCTGCTGCTCGCCGGCGACTTCTCCTCCTCGCTGCGCTCCGAATTCGTGACCACGGTGGCGTCCGCCGCGCGCGGCGACACGGCACCGCTCGCGCGCCTGATCGTCGACGCCGGGAGCGCCGAAGGCGAAAGCGAAGACTTCGACTCGCCGCTGTACTTCGCCACCACGTGCGAAGAGCAGGACTTCCCGTTCAGCCGCGCCGCCACACCGAAAGCACGCATCGCCCAGGCGATCGCGGCCATGAAGGCGCTACCCGCGAGCGCCTTCGCGCCGTTCACCGCAAGCGACGCGTTCGCCATCAGCGACATCCCCGCATGCGCCTACTGGCCGTACACCACACCGGCGCCCGTCCGCGACGAAGCGCCGCTGCCGAACGTGCCCGCGCTGATCATCAGCGGCGCCGACGACCTGCGCACGCCCACCGCGAACGCGCGCGAAGTCGCCGCCCAGATCCCCGACTCGCATCTGCTGGTGGTGCCCTACACGGGCCATTCGGTGCTCACCGAGGAGCAGACCTCGTGCGCGAGCGACGCGCTCAAGGCGCTGTTTGCGGCAACCCCGATCAAGCCCTGCGCCCCCGCGCCCGCCCCGGCGAGCCTGCGACCGCCGGCGCTGGCGCCGCTGCGCCTGTCGCTCGTCTCGCCCGAGCACGGCTACGCCGGACTGCCGGGACGCACGCTGCATGCGGTCGCGCTGACGCTCGGCGACTACGTCCGCCAGCTGCTCTTCCAGCTGAGCATCAGCGGCTCGCTGGAAAGCCTGACGCTGCCGACGCTGCGCTTCGGCGGCCTGCGCGCCGGCTGGCTGCGGTTCGCGCACGGCAAGCTGACCCTGCACGACTACTCCTACGTCCCCGGCGTGACGGTCTCCGGGTCGAGCGACAGTGAAGCCATGAGTTTGCTGATCGGCGGGCAGAAGGCCGCGCATGGAAGCCTGCGCAGAGGACCGCACCGCTCGCTCGTCGGCACGCTCGGCGGCGCGCACGTCGTCCTCACTGCCAGCGTGCTTGCGAACGCAATCGCGACGACAGCTATTGTCGGCGAGGATGCCCGCACGAGGTCGCGCACTGGCTCTGATCGCGCTACTGCCCGCAGCGCTGCTCGTCGCCTGGCCGAGCTCATCGGCGGCGTCCAGCCTTAGCTTCATCCCCTGCGCAACCGCCACCGCCTTCGAGTGCACGTCGCTGGCGGTGCCGCTCGCCCGCGCCGGGACGGCGCCGGGCACGATCTCGCTGAGCGTCGAGCGCAAGCTCGCCGGCGCCAGCCCCACCCACACGGCCGTGCTGGCGCTCGCCGGCGGCCCCGGCCAGGCGGCGATTCCGCTCGCGGAATTCATCGCCCAGGCGATCGCCCCCGCGCTCGGCTCACGCGACCTGCTCGTGTACGATCAGCGCGGCACCGGCGCATCGGATCCGCTCAGCTGCGCCGCGTTCGAAACGTTCAGCCTGAAGCCCGCGCTGCAGATCTTCGAACAGTGCGCGTCGCAGCTGGGCTCCGCCAGGGGCGCCTTCACGTCCGCTGAATCGGTCGAAGACATCGAGGCCCTGCGCCAGGCCGCCGGCTACGAAAAGCTCGTGCTATACGGGACCTCGTACGGCACCAAGGTAGCGCTCGACTACGCTGAGCGCTACCCCCAGAACGTGGAAGCGCTCGTGCTCGACTCGGTCGTGCCCCCCGAAGGTCAGGAACCGCTCGCGATCCCCACGTTCAAGGCGATTCCCGGCGTGCTCACCGAGCTGTGCGCGGGCGGCGCCTGCACCGGTATCACCTCCAACCCCGTCGCCGACGTCGCGCGCCTGGCCGCGCAACTGCGCACGCGCCCGCTCACCGGCTCCGTGTACGACGGCGCGGGCCGGCGCCACGCGAGCACGCTCGACGAGCAGGGCCTGCTCGACATCCTCGAGGGCGGCGACCTGAACCCCGCTCTGCGGGCGCTGCTGCCGGCGTCGGTGCGCTCCGCGCTCGATCACGACCCCGACCCGCTGCTGCGCCTGCACCTGCTCTCCGAGGGGCTGATCCCAAACGTGCCGATCGAAGGCCAGGGCGGCGAAGTGGGCTCGCCTGAGGTCGACGAAGCGCTGTTCATCACCACCAGCTGCGAGGAGGGCCCGTTCCCGTGGCAGCGCGCCGCGCCCGCCGCGACCCGGCTCACGGAAGCGCTCGGCTTCCTGCACGCCCAGCCCGCCAGCTCCTTCTATCCGTTCGACGCCCAGACCGCGTATGCCAACAGCCTGATCCCAGGCTGCGCCGGCTGGCCCGACGCCTCGACAGCGCCGGCCCCCACCGGCACGCTGCCGAACGTGCCCACCCTGATCTTCTCCGGCGCGCAGGATCTCAGGACGCCTACCGAAGACGCGCAGCGCGTCGCCGCGATGATCCCCGGCGCCCAGCTGCTCGTCGTCCCATACACCGGGCACTCGGTCATCGGCAGCGACCTCAGCGGCTGCGCCGCGCTCGCGCTCAAGGCGTTCTTTGCGGGCCAGCCGGTGCAGCCATGCGCCGCCGGCGTCGACCCCTTCGCCCCGACCCCTGTAACCCCCACCAGGCTCTCCCGCGTGATCCCGCCGGCCGGGCTCGGCGGCAGGCGCGGGCGCACGCTCGTGGCCGTGCTCGACACGCTCGTGGACCTCAACCGCCAGCTGATCGCAGCCACGTTGCAGGCCAACCAGCAGCTCCCCAACGGCTCGAGCTTCGGCGGTCTGCACGGTGGCTACGCGCGACTCACCTCCACCGCAGCTGTCCTCAAGAAGCTGTCGTTCGTGCCCGGCGTCCAGCTCAGCGCCACGTTCCCCGTGCGCGCCGGCAAGCTGCAGGCGGCCAACATCAGCGTCAGCGGCTCGGAAGCATCCGCCGGCACCGTACGCTTCGGAGCCAGCACCACGCACGTCACCGGCACGCTCGCCGGCGAGCGCTTCGACGTGAGTCTCGCCAAGGTGAGGCTGTCTCGCGTCGAGCCGGGCGCGTCGTCCGCACAAGGTCCCGGTACGGGGGAAGGCGAATGGCCGTCATACGCGGCCGTCGATGCGCTGCTCGGACAACGCCGGGCCGCGACCGCGGCGGCCGGCCCGCCGCGCTCGCCGCGCTCGCCGCGCTCGCCGCGACTACCCTGAACGGGTGCCCAACGCCCTCGCGCAGGAGACCTCGCCATACCTGCGCCAGCATGCCGAGAACCCCGTCGACTGGCTGCCGTGGGGCCCTGAGGCGCTCGCCCGCGCCCGCGCCGAGGACCGGCCGCTGCTGGTGTCGATCGGCTACTCCGCGTGCCACTGGTGCCACGTGATGGAGCGCGAGTCCTTCGAGGATCCCGCGACCGCGCGGCTGATGAACGAATCCTTCGTGTGCGTCAAGGTCGACCGCGAGGAGCGCCCCGACGTCGACGCGCTGTACATGGAGGCCGTGCAGAGCATGACCGGCCACGGCGGCTGGCCGCTCAACGTGTTCCTCACGCCCGAGCAGCTGCCGTTCTACGGCGGCACCTACTTCCCGCCCGACGCCCGCCACGGCATGCCCGCGTGGACGCAGGTGCTGCAGGCGATCGCCGAGTCCTGGGAGCACAACCGCGAGGAGATCCGCGGCGGCGGCGAGCGCCTGCGCGGGCGCCTGTCCGGCGGCGCGCGGCTCTCGCCCTCCGGCGAGCCGCTGCACGAGCGCAAGCTCGACGAGGCCATCTCGACGCTGGCCGACAGCTTCGATGCGCGCAATGGCGGCTTCGGCGCCGCCCCGAAGTTCCCGCAGGCCCCGGTGCTCGAGCTGCTGCTGCTGCGCGACTCAGGGCGCACGATGGCGCTCACGACGCTGCACGCGATGGCCGGCGGCGGCATCCACGACCAGCTCGGCGGCGGCTTCGCGCGCTACAGCGTCGACGCCTCCTGGACCGTGCCGCACTTCGAGAAGATGCTCTACGACAACGCGCTGCTCGCCCGCGCCTACCTGCACGGCTGGCAGCGCTCGCAGGACGCCCGCCTGCGCGAGGTCTGCGTCGACACGCTCGAGTGGGCGCTGCGCGAGATGCGCGGCCCCGAGGGCGGCTTCTACAGCGCGCTCGACGCCGACTCCGAGGGCGTCGAGGGACGCTTCTACGTGTGGAGCGTCGCGGAGCTCAGGGACAACCTCGGCGAGGACGCCGACGAGGCGATCGCGTGGCTCGGCGCGACCGAGCAGGGCAACTTCCAGGATCCTCATCATCCGCAGCCCGGGCTCAACGTGCTGACGGATCGCGGCAACGCGCCCGCGCCCGACGAGGAGACCCGCGAGCGCATCCGCGCGCGACTGCTGGAGGCGCGCGAACAGCGCACGCGCCCCGCCCTCGACGACAAGCGCCTCACCAGCTGGAACGCGCTGACGATCTGCGCGCTCGCCGACGCCGGCGCGGCACTCGGCGAGCAGCGCTACCTCGACGCGGCCATCGGCTGCGCCGAGTTCCTGCAGACGCAGATGCGCGACCCTCGCGGACGCCTGCTGCGTACTTACAACCACGGCCACGCCAAGATCGACGCGTACCTCGAGGATCACGCCTTCTTGCTGGAGGCGTTGATCGCGCTGTTCCAAGCCACGTGCGAGGAGCGCTGGTTCCACCAGGCCGTCGCGCTCGCCGACGAGATGATCCAGCGCTTCGCCGACCCGGAGATGGGCGGCTTCTTCTCGACCGCCTCAGACGGCGAACCGCTGGTCGCGCGGCGCAAGGACCTCGAGGACTCGCCCATCCCCTCCGGCTCCTCGAGCGCCGCAGTCGGGCTGCTGCGCCTCGCCCAGCTCAGCGGCAGCCACGAGTACGAGCGCCAAGCGCTCGGCGCGCTAGCGCTCGTCGCCGAGATCGCCCCACGCCACCCCAGCGCGTTCGGGCACATGCTGCAGGCGCTGCACTGGCACATCGCGCCCGCGCGCCCGATCGCGTGCGCCGTGCCTACAGGATCGCCAGGTAGCGGTCGAGCTCCCACTGCGTGACGTTGACGCGGTAGTCGTCCCACTCCTGGCGCTTGATCTCCACGTAGCGGTTGAACATGTGCTCGCCCAGCGTGCGCAGCACCAGCTCCGACTCCGCCGTCAGCTCGATCGCCTCGCCGAGACTCTCCGGCAGCTGCTCCACGCCCAGGCGCCGGCGTTCCTCGCCGGGCAGGTGGTAGAGGTTCTTCTCCATCGGCTCCGGCAGCTCGTACCCCTTCTCGATGCCCTCCAGGCCCGCCTGCAACAGCGCCGCGAACGTCAGGTACGGGTTGCACGCGGGGTCCGGGCAGCGCAGCTCCATGCGCGTCGCCTTCTCATTGCCCGGGTGATACAGCGGCACGCGCACCAGCGCCGAGCGGTTGCGCCGCGACCACGCCACGTACACCGGCGCCTCAAAACCGGGTACGAGGCGCTTGTACGAGTTCACCCACTGCGCGAAGATCGAGCAGATCTCGCGCGCGTGCTTGAGCTGGCCCGCGATGAACGCCTTGCCCACGTCCGACAGGAAGTACTGGTCGTCGGGGTCGTAGAACGCGTTCTTGCCTCCCGTGAACAGCGACTGGTGCGTGTGCATGCCCGAGCCGTTCTCGCCGAACAGCGGCTTTGGCATGAACGTCGCGTGCCAGCCGTACTTCATCGCGTACTCCTTAACCGTGATGCGGTACGTCATGCAGTCGTCCGCCATCTTCATCGCGTCCGCATAGCGCATGTCGATCTCGTGCTGCGACGGGCCCACCTCGTGGTGCGTGTACTCGACGTGGATCCCCAGCTGCTCCAGCGCCAGCACCGTCTCGCGGCGCACGTCCGAGCCCGCATCCAGGGTCGTCAAGTCGAAGTAGCCGCCTTCGTCGAGCACTTCCGTCGACTTCGAGTCTTTGAACAGGAAGTACTCCAGCTCCGGGCCCACGTTGAACGTATCGAAGCCCATGTCCTTCGCGCGCTGCACCGCGCGGCGCAGCACGTGGCGCGGATCGCCCTCGTACGGCGTTCTCTCCGGCGTGATCACGTCGCAGAACATGCGCCCCACGCCCTGCTCCTCCGGGCGCCACGGCAGCACCCTGAACGTGCTCGGGTCGGGCATCGCGATCATGTCCGACTCCTCGATCGCGTTGAAGCCCGTGATCGACGAGCCGTCGAAGCCCATCCCCGCCTCGAACGCGTCGTCCAGCTCCGCCGCGTTGATCGAGAACGACTTCAGCTGCCCCAGGATGTCCGTGAACCAGAAGCGGATGAAGCGGATGTCGCGTTCGGAGACGAACGCCTTCACATCCTCCGCTGTCTTTGGCTGATCTGCCATCTCGCCGGGACCCTAGCCGATGGCCGGCGCCTGCCGCTATCGACTAATGGCCAAACCGCTCGCGGCCGGGGGTCCGGCAACGCGAGTCAGTGGCCTGCGACCGCCGCGACGAAGTCGGCTACCTGTTCGGCTTCCTTGCCCACGTACAGCTGCGCCGGCATGTCTCCGCGCCCGATCGCGCGACCTTCCATGATCGTGCTCAGCACGAGCGCCCGGCGCCCTGTGGCCGTCGAGACGTCGTCGCCCACGCGCACGTCCAGGTTGGGCCCGATGCGGCCCACCGACTTCACCGCCGCCAGCGTATGGCACACGGCGCATGCGCGCGCGAAGAGCTCGCGGCCCTTCTGCTGTTCGTTGTTCAAGACCACACCGCCGACCGCCACGCTGGCCTTGTGTTCCGCGTTGAACGCCAGCACGATCGTCGGCACCACCAGCGCGAACACGAACATCAAGACGATCACGAACGTGATGCCGCGCTGGCCCCAGCCCGATTCCGCGCCGGCCTCCCCCGCCTTGCGGGAGCCGCCGCGCATCGCCAGGAGGAACACCACGATCCCGACGACGATCCAGAAGATGATGAACACGAGCAACATGCGCGCGAGAAGATATCGGGTGGCGCCGCTGGACGCGCTCATGAGAGCCCTCCCACCTTTATGAGCGGCAAAGCCGGAGCGCTACCCTGGAGGTGGTTCGTCGACCGAATCAACTGGAAGCCAGACCTTGAACATCCTCCGTCGCCTCCCCCTATCCAGGCTGCTGCTGCTCTGCGGCCTCGTAACCGCGATCGGCGTGTCGGCCACCGCGATCGCGTTCGCGCTCGGCGCCGGCCCCACGCCGCCGGCCAAGCCGCTCGCACAGGCGATCCACAACACGCTCGCCAAAGCGCAGAGCTCCCAGTTCGAAGGCGTCAGCGCCGACATCCAGCTGACCAACCAGCTGCTGGAAGGCGCCAACCTCGCCAGCGGCGCCGGCCACGGCGGGGAACTGACCTCCAACCCGCTCATCACCGGCGGGTCGGGGCGGCTGTGGATCGCCAAGGACGGGCGCGTGCGCCTGGAGCTGCAGTCCGACCAGGGCGACACGCAGCTCGTCTACGACGGGCACACCGTCACGCTCTTCGACGCCGCCACCAACACCGTCTACCGCTACACGCCGCCCGCACATGAAGAACCAGCGGCCCAGGACGAAACGCCCGCGCGTGCGCACGAAACGCCGTCCGTGACGAAGATCGAAGAAGCGATCGCGCACGCCAACCAGCACGCCGACGTCTCCGGCGCGACGCCCACCGACGTGGCCGGCCAGCCCGCCTACACCGTGCGCGTCTCGCCCAAGGAAGGCGGCAGCCTGCTCGGCGGCGCCGAGCTGTCATGGGACGCCGAAAACGGTGCGCCGCTGCGCGCCGCCATCTACTCGTCGACCAGCAGCGCGCCCGTGATCGAACTGGCCGCCACCAGCATCTCCTTCGGCCCCGTCGAAAGCTCCGTTTTCGCGATCACACCGCCCGTCAACGCCACCGTCAAGGAAATCGTCCTCGAACACGAACCGCACCAGGGCGCCGACACGGGCTCCAGCGGCGGCGAACAGCCCAACGTCACCACCCACGGCCACGGACCGTCGACGATCGCCGTGCTCACTAGCAAGACCAAGAGCGGCAAGGGCACGAGCGGATCACTCGAAGGGCTGCCGAAGGTCACGATCAACGGCGCGAGCGCCAGTGAGCTGCGCACCGAGCTCGGCACGCTGCTCACATTCGAGCGCTCCGGCGTGCGCTACCTCGTCGCCGGCGCCGTCTCCCCCGCCGCCGTGGAAGAAGTCGCAAAGGGCCTCTAGCGTGAGCGAGCAGGCCCAGCCCGTACGGGCGCGCGGGCTGGTCAAGCGCTACGACGACGTACTCGCGGTCGACCACGTCGATCTCAACGTGCACGCCGGCGACGTGTACGGCTTCCTCGGACCCAACGGAGCCGGCAAGACCACCACGCTGCGCATGGCGCTCGGCTTGATCACGCCCAGCGAGGGCGTCGTCGAGCTGTTCGGGCGCAACCCCATGCGCCATGGCGCCCGCGCCCTGGAGGGCGTCGCCGGCTTCGTCGAGGCGCCGCGCTTCTACCCGTACCTGAGCGCCCGCAGGAACCTCGAACTGCTCGCGGCGCTCGACGGCGATAGCGCCGCCGCGCGCATCGACGAGGTGCTGGACGTCGTCGAGCTCGCGCCGCGCGCCAAGCACAAAGTGGGCGGCTACTCGCACGGCATGCGCCAGCGTCTGGGCATCGCCGCCGCGCTGCTGCGCCGCCCGCGCCTGTTGATCCTCGACGAGCCCGCCACCGGCCTGGACCCCGCCGGCATGCGCGACATGCGCGAGCTGATCCGGCGCCTGGCCGGGGAGGGAATGACCGTGCTGCTCTCCAGCCACCAGCTGCCGGAGGTCCAGGAACTGTGCGACCGCGTCGCGATCGTCGACACCGGCCGCGTCGTGTACGAGGGCGCGCTCGCCGACCTGCGCCGCCAGGGCGGCGCCAGCTACCGCCTGCGCACCACCGACGATCCGCGCGCGCTGGAACTGCTGCGCGCGCACGCCGGCGTGGAGCACGCGAGCACCGCCCGCCCCGGCGAGCAGGGACTCTCGTTCGAAGCGCAGGAGCATGACGTCGGCGAGCTGTCGCTCGCCCTTGCCGGCGCGGGCATCGGCATCCTCGCGCTGACCCCCGAGCTCGCAACGCTGGAGGACCTGTTCTTCAGGCTCACCGAGGGCGGCAACGGAGCCAAGCCGCAGGCCGTTGAGGTCGCCGTATGAGTAGCGCCGCCGTAACGCCGCCCGCCGCCTCCCCGCCCGCAGCCACGCCGGCGGTCGCGCGCGCCCACAGACGGCGCCCATCCACGCTCACCGTCTACCGCTGGGAGCTGCGCAAGCTCGTCGCGCAGGTGCGCACCTACCTCGGACTGGGCCTGCTCGCGCTGCTGCCGCTGATCTTCGTCGTGTTCGAGAGCCTGCACCATCAGCACGACCACCGGGAGAATCCCTTCGCTGCGCAGATCACCCAGTCCGGCCTCGCCACGCCGGTGCTGATGCTGCTGTTCATGTCCGGCTTCTTCCTGCCCGTCGTCGCGTCGCTCGTGGCCGGCGACATCTTCTCCAACGAGGACGGCAACGGCACGCTCAAGACGATCCTCACGCGCTCGGTCGACCGGGGCCAGGTGTTCGCCGCCAAGACGCTCGCAGCGCTGACCTATGCGGTGCTGGCGGTGCTCGTCGCCGCGAGCGTGGCCACGATCGCGGGCCTCGCCTCGTGGGGCTTTCACTCGGTCAGGACCTACTCCGGCACGCTCGTGTCCGCACCCGAAGCGCTGCTGCTCGTGCTCGGCGCCAACCTCGCCTACCTGATCCCGTTGTTCGCCGTCGCGAGCATCGGCCTGCTGCTGTCCGCCGCCACGCGCAACAGCGCCGCCGCGGTCGTGGGCACGATCGGCCTCGTGATCCTGCTGTTCATCATCGCCCAGATACCCGGCCTGGAAGCGATTCAGCCCTACCTGCTGACCGAACAGTTCCAGGCCTGGCAGGGCCTGCTGCGCACCCCCACCAACTGGGCCCCGATCGCGCATTCGGCCTGGCTGTGCGCGCTGTATGCCATCCCCTCACTGATCGCCGGCTACCTGGTGTTCCTGCGGCGAGACGTGGCCGGCGGCTGAGCTCGCAGCGAACCGCTCGCGCTGCTAAGCGACCTCGGCCGGAAGGTCGATCACCGTCAGCTCCACGTCGCCCATCAGCCGCCGTGCCTCGCGCGAGTCGATCAGGCCTGCACCCAGTCGCGCCGTGGACTCCGCGCCGCACGCCACCCCGAAGCGCAGGCACTGGTCGGGCGCGCGGCCTTCGTAGCGAGCCGCGAGATAGCCCGCCAGGAAGGCGTCGCCGGAGCCGCTTCTGGCGACCGGCTCGCGCTGCTCGATGGTCGCGCGCTTGAGCAGGCGCTGGCCGTCGACGAGCACCTGCGCGAAGCAGCCGTCGGGCAGCGTCATGATCGCTTCGCGCGGCCCCAGCGCGGTGATCTCGGTCACGGCCAGAGAGCGCTCGTCCTCGCCGGAGAACTCGTGGCCGACGAGCTCCTCAGCCTCGAGCACGTTCGGCGAGACCACGTCCGGCTCCGCGCGCACCGCCTGGCGCAGCGGCTCGCCGTCCGCGTCCACCACGGTGAGCACGTCCAGACGCTCCAGATCCCTGATCAGCGACGCGTACACGTCCGGCTCGACCCCGCGCGGCAGCGAGCCCGCAAACACCACGATCGCGGCCCCCCGCGCGAGATACAGCAGCTTGTCGCGGAACAGCTCGACCTCGCGCGTCGACACCGACGGCCCGCGTTCGTTGATCTCCGTCTGATCGCCGGTCGTCGGATCGAGCACCGACGTGTTCGTGCGCGACTCCTCGCGGATGCGCACGAAGTCGTTGAGGATCGACTCCTCCGTGAGCTGCTCGACGATGTGCGTGCCCGTGGCGCCGCCCGCGAAGCCCGTCGCGATCACCGGCTGGCCGAGCGCCTTCAGCGTGCGCGCGATGTTCACGCCCTTGCCGCCGGCGGCGGTGCGCTGGTCAACCGTACGATGGCGCCGCCCCAGCCTGAAGTTCGGCACGGCGAGCGACTTGTCGATCGCCGCATTGAGCGTGACCGTGATGATCATCCTGGCTCAGTACCACCCTTCCGATGCACCCGAGCGTCAAAACCTGCCTCAGCGTGCACGACGCAAGGCTAGCGGAACCCGGAGAGCTCCCACGCACTCTCGCGCAGCCGCTCCGCCTCCGCGCCCGCGGCCGCCGCGGGTTCGCCGCCGGCCGCGCGATGGGCGTTCGCGATGCTGCGCGAGGCCGACACGAGGCCGCCGGCGCGACCCGGCGCGAACGCCGCCGCAAGCTCCTCCACGCGCCCGCCCTGGGCGCCCACGCCCGGAAGCAGGAACGTCGCCGCGGGCATCAGCTCGCGCGCCCGCGCCAGATGACCGGGCTCGGTCGCGCCGACGACCGCGCCGACGTCGCTGATGCCCGCCTCGCCCACGCCGGGGGCGCCCAGGTCGTCCACCAGCGTCGCGATCCGCTCCCACACCGTGCCCGAGTCGGCCAGCCTCAGGTCCTCGACGTCCGCGGCGCCCCGGTTGGACGTGCGCACGAGCACCAGCACGCCGCCGCCGGCCTGACGCGCCGCCGTCACGAACGGCTCGAGCGCATCCGCGCCCATCAGCGGGTTGACCGTCACCAGATCCGCGCCCAGCCCCGCGATGTGGCCGAACGGGCTGTCGCTGCCGCCAAGCAGCGCGCCGGCGTAAGCGCCTGCCGTCACGTCGATGTCACCGCGCTTGCCATCGGCGATCACCAGCAGCCCGAGGCGGTGCGCGTCGGCAACGAGTGTTTCCAGCACCGCCCACCCGGCGGCGCCGAGCAGCTCGAAGCGCGCCAGCTGCGGCTTCACGGCCACGCACGCGTGCGCGGTCGCCTCGAGCAGCGCGCGGCAGTGCTCGAGCACTGCCCCAGCCGCGGCCTGCGCTGGCGAGCAGTCCGCAGCCGCCGGCGCACCGCCGGTCGGCCACAACGCGCCAGGATCTGGGTCGAGGCCGAGCACGAGCTGCGACTCGCGCTCGGCGACCCTGGCCGCCAGGGTGTCGCCGAAGGAGCGCGCCGGTCTCAGCGACCCTTCACAGCGCTCTTCAGCCCGCTCCCAGCGGTGAAACGCGGCACCCGCGACGCAGCGATCTGGATGCGCTCGCCCGTGCGCGGGTTCACGCCTACGCGCGCGCCGCGCTCGCTCACGTGGAACTTGCCGAACCCCGAAACCGACACCTCGCTGCCGCGGCGCAGCGCGTCCTCCACCGTCGCGAGTACCGCGTCCACCGCTCGCGAGGCATCCTGCTTGGTCAGATCGGCGCGATCGGCCACCTGGTCGACCAGCTCGGACTTTGTCACTTCGCCCTCCTCGTTCGTGAAACCTTTGTAGCGAAGCTAACACCGCGTGCGGACATGCGCATCCGCCTGCCGCCCGGCGTATCGGCAAGAATACGTAAATGGCGATCGCCCGCGTGGCATGGCTGGTGACGGTGATCGTGGCCCTGATCACCGCGTTGCTGCTGCTCCTGTCCGGATATGTCGGCTACGCCGGGCTCGGCGTCGCGGTGGCAATCTCAGCCGCGATCAACCTGCTTTAGCGCCAGCCAGCCAGTCGCGCAGCGCCCGCGCAGCGCGACCCCTGTGGCTGATCGCGTCCTTCTGCTCGTCGCTGAGCTCAGCCATGGTCAGGCCCGGTGGGCCGTCGTCGGGGAGGAAGGCTGGGTCGTAGCCGAAGCCTCCGTGCCCCTTGGGCTCCGCCGCGAGCCGCCCCGCGCAGCGGCCCTCGAACAGGTGCTCCGCGCTGCTTGCAGGATCGACGTGGGCGATCACGCACACGTATTCCAGCCGGCTGCCGGCCGGCGCCTCGCGCAGCAGCTTCTGCAGGTTCTGTTCGTCGCTGGCATGCTCGCCCGCGTAGCGCGCCGAGCGCACGCCCGGGGCGCCGCCGAGCGCGGCGGCGGCGATGCCCGAGTCGTCGGCGATGCTCACGCGCCCGGTCGCCTGCGCGGCCGCGCGCGCCTTGCCGAGCGCGTTCGCCGCGAATGTGTCGCCGTCCTCCGGCGGCATCGTCACGCCGTCCGGCAGCGTCTCGATCTCCAGCTCGAGGTCGTCCTGCGGCTCGTCGGCGGTTGCGGGGCGCTCGGTCGCGGGGCGCTCGAGCAGCCGCGCGAACTCCCTGCGCTTGTGCTCGTTGCGAGTGGCCAGCAGCAGCTTCAAGACGCCGCGGCGATCGCCTGCTCCTGGGCGCCGCGCAGGCGCTCGATGCCCGCGGCGGCCAGCGCCAGCAGCTCATCCAGATGCGCCCGTGACAGCGGCGTGCGCTCGGCCG
The DNA here is from genome assembly GCA_035483595.1 of Solirubrobacteraceae bacterium. Classification (GTDB taxonomy): domain Bacteria; phylum Actinomycetota; class Thermoleophilia; order Solirubrobacterales; family Solirubrobacteraceae; genus Palsa-744. Next base: position 23,509 of record DATHPU010000006.1, on the reverse strand, counting down.
TGGCCTGCACCTCGACCAGGCCGCCGCCGTCGGTCATGACCACGTTCGCGTCGACCTCGGCGCTCGAGTCCTCGGGGTAGTCCAGGTCGAGCAGCGCCGCGCCGCCGATCATCCCGCACGAGACCGCCGCGACGGATCCCTTCAGCGGCGAGCTCTCCAGGCGGCCGTCAGCCTGCAGTCGCGCGCACGCGAGCGCGAGCGCGACATGGGCGCCGGTGATCGACGCGCAGCGCGTGCCCCCGTCGGCCTGCAGCACGTCGCAGTCCAGGTACACGGTCCGTTCTCCCAGCGCCTGGAAGTCGACGACCACGCGCAGCGAGCGCCCGATCAGGCGCTGGATCTCGATCGTGCGCCCGTCCTGGCGCCCGCGCGTGGCGTCGCGCTGCTTGCGTTCGCCCGTGGACGCCGGCAGCATCCCGTACTCCGCCGTAAGCCAACCGCGGCCCTTGCCGTTCATCCAGCGCGGCACGCCCTCCTGTGCGGAGGCGGTGCAGATCACGCGCGTCTCGCCCACCGAGATCAGCGCCGAGCCGGTGGCCGTGCGCACGAACCCCGGCTCGATCGTCGTCGGGCGCAGCTCGTCGGGGGCGCGACCGTAGCTGCGCTCGGTTGACGTGGCGTTCACGCGGGCCATCATTCCAGAGCGCTACGGTCGGGGGATCTTGCGTGCGCTGGTGGTCTCCAACATGCTCCCCGACGCCGCCCATCCAGAGCGCGGGCGCTTCGTGCGCGACCAGGTCGCGGCCCTGTGCGGGCTCGACGGGTTGGAGGTGGAGCTGTACGAGTTCGCGCCCGGCGCGCGGGCGCTGGCGGGCGCCGCGCGCGACCTGCGCCGGCGGTTCGCCCCGGAGGCGACGCTGCGCCGGCGCAACCCGCCGGGCTTCGACGTCGTGCACGCGCACTTCGGTCTCACCGCGTGGCCCGCGCTCGCCGTGCCCGCGCGCGTGCGCGCGCTGACCGTGCACGGCACCGACGTGCGCCATCCGCGCACGCGTCTGGCCACCGCGGCGGCGCTGCCGTTCGTCGACCTGCTGGCGGCCGTCTCCGCGTCGCTGGCGGCCGAACTGCCCACCCGCGCCGCGCGCCGGCGCGCGCAGGTGCTGCCGTGCGGCGTGGACGTCGAGCGCTTCCACCCCATCCCCCGCGCTTATGCGCGCAGCGAGCTGGGGCTGGCCGCCGACGGACCGTACGTCCTGTTCGCGGCCGATCCCGCGCGCCCCGAGAAGCGCCATGACCGCGCGCTTGCGCTCGCCGGCGCCGCCGGCGCGCAGCTGCTCACGCTCGGCGCCGTGGAGCCGGAGCGCGTGCCGCTGTGGGTGAACGCCGCGAACGCCGTGCTCGTGCCGTCCGAGCGCGAGGGCTTCGGACTGGCGGTGCTGGAGGCGCTCGCCTGCGACGTGCCCGTCCTGGCCACCCCCGTCGGCATCCACGGCGAGGCGCTCGCGCACGTCGCCGGCACGCTGTGCGCGCCGTTCGAGCTGGCGCGCTGGCACACCGCGCTCGCGCCGCATCTCAGCGAAGCCGACCCGCGCATCGAGGGACGCGCGAGCGCAAGCCGCTTCTCCGCCCACGAGATGGCCGCACGCGTCGCCGACGCGTGGCGCGCGTCGCTGTCACAGGCCGCGGTACATCCCGCGTCGACGCGGCCGGCGTGACGAGCTGCCTGCACGGTCCCGCAACTGTCTGGGTAGCATGAATCGCAGGTGGAGCAAACTGGCATGACCCCCACAGACCCTTCGCAGCACGCGCAGGGACAAGTCGCCTCCGTAGGCCAAGCGGCTGCAACCGAGCCGGTTGCCGCGCCGGAGCCCGTCGCCGCGCCGGAGACCGTCGTTTCAGGGGAGCCCCTTGCTGCGTCCGAGCCGGCTGGCTTCCAGTCGCGCGGTCAGGCACGCCGCCGCCTGCGCTTCCTGCGCAAGGCGCGCGAGCTCGCGTACCGCGATCTCGGCGGGCTCGTCTTCAACCTGCACCGCTTCGGGCAACGCAACGACGCGCTCGTGCTCGCCAAGCTGACGACGCTCGGCCACATCGACGGCGAGCTGCGCACGATCGAACGCGCCTTGAGCGAGCGCCAGGCGATCACGGTGCTGCGCGAGGCCGGCATCACCGCGTGCCCTCGCTGCGCCGCCATCCACAGCAGCGAAGACAACTTCTGCCCCAGCTGCGGGCTTGCGATGGACCGCCACGCCGATCTGCCGATCGCGGGAGCCGCCGCAGCGCCAGCTCCCCAACCACCGTCCGTGCCACAGGCACCGGCCGCGCAGCCAGCTGCGACTCCCTCCCCCGCTCCCACGACCGCGGCGCCATCCGCGCCGGGCGGGCCTGCCCCGTCCCAGGAGCCGGCCGCGCCTGTGACGCCGGCCGCGCCCGTCGCGACGACGCCCGCGGATCCGGCGCGTGCTCCGGTGGCCGCAGCTCCGTCCGGCGGCCGCTCGCCGAGCCCGCCGGACGGCCCCCCGCCCACCGGCACGAGGACCGCCGTGGAGGACGGGCCCACGGAAATCCTGCGCCCACCTGTGCCCGGCCAGTGAGCGTCACCGCACCGCCACCCACCGATGCCACCGAGGCCGCGCCCGCGTCTGTGTCGCCGCAGACACGCAGCGGCGACACGTGTCCGCTGTGCGGCGCCTCGCTGCACCCCGACCAGGAGTGGTGCCTGCGCTGCGGCGCGGCTGCGCGCACACGCCTTGCCGCATCACCCCGTTGGAAGGGGCTCACGGCGACGCTCGCGACCGTGATCGCGCTGTCGCTGGGCGTGCTCGCGGCGGCACTCGTGAGCCTTGCCAGCGGCTCCGCGAGCGCCCCGGCGACAACGCGGACCGTCACCACAGCGGCTGCGGCGCTCACCCCAACCACGACCGCGGCTAGCACCGCCCCTGCAACCGCCGCGCCGGGCGGCGCGGCAGCGAACACCGGCACGCCGGCCACGAGCGCCCCCACGAGCGGCACCACGGCGAGCACCGCCCCGGCGGCCACGACGACCACCCCGGCCACCGGCCAGACCGGCACCACGACCGCCTCGACGCCCACCTCCACGAGCCAGAAGCTCACCCCCCAGGGCCGCCGGGAACTCGCGAAGAAGGTCAAAGAAGACCTGAAGAAAATCGGATTCGGTCGAGTCACTCCGTCCACGGGCACGAACTGACGCGCACGCGTCAGAGCGCAGGCGCGGGGCACCTGCGGCACGCGGATGGCGACTGCGGCAGACGGCCGAGGGGAGGCTTCCCCGTCGCATGCCGCTACGGTTCCCGCGATGCCCGCGCTCCCCCCGGCAGGGACCCACGAGGCCGACATCGCGGTCGTGGGCGCGGGCGCGGCCGGGCTGTACGCGGCGCTGTGCGCCGCGCGCGAGCACGCTGACGTCGCGCTCGTATCGGCGACGCCGCTGGCGCAGACGGCCAGCTACTGGGCGCAGGGCGGGCTGGCGGCGGCGCTGGCCGCCGACGACAGCTTCGAGCTGCACCTGCGCGACACCGAGATCGCGGGCCGCGCGCTGGTGCGCCGCACGGCCGCGGAAACGCTCGTGCGCGAGGCCCCCGAGCGCGTCCGCGACCTGCAGGGGCTAGGCGTGCGCTTCGACGCCGACCGCTTCGGGCACCTGGCGCTGGGCCTCGAGGGCGGCCACTCGGTGCGCCGCGTGGTGCACGCGGGCGGCAGCGCCACCGGCCGGCGCGTCGTGCGCCAGCTGTCGGCGCTCGCCGCCGAGGAGCCGCGAATCCGGGTCCTGGAGGGCGCACGCGCGAACGCGCTGTGGACGGACGACGACGGGGAGCGAACCTGCCGCGGCCTGGTCTGCGACGACGGCCGCGTGATCAGCGCGCGCGCGGTCGTGATCGCCACAGGCGGCGCCGCGGCATTGTGGGCGCGAACGACCAACCCGCCCGGCTCCCAGGGCGTCGGCCTGATGCTTGCCCACGCCGCCGGCGCCGCGCTGGCCGATATGGAGCTGCTGCAGTTCCACCCCACCGCGGTGACCGGCGTTCCCGGGCGGGAGGGCTTTCTCGTGACGGAGGCGATCCGAGGCGAGGGGGCGACGCTGCACGACGCGAACGGCGAGCGCTTCGTGGACGAGCTCGCGCCCCGCGACGAGGTCTCGCGCGCGATCCACGAGCTGCTGGAGCGCACGGGCGAGCGGGCGGTGGGCCTCGACATGCGCGCGATCGATCCGGCGCACTTCCCCAACATCGTCGCGGCCCTGCGCGAGTCCGGCCTGGACCCAGCGCGCGAGCTGGTCCCGGTGGCGCCGGCGGCCCACTACATGATGGGCGGCATCGTCACCGACCTGCACGCACGCTCCACGCTCCCGGGGCTGTATGCCGTGGGCGAGTCCTCGTGCACGGGCCTGCACGGCGCCAACCGGCTGGCATCCAACTCCCTGAGCGAGTGCTTCGTGTTCGCGCGTCGCGCCGTGCTCGACGCGCTGTCGACGGCGCCGCGGGGGCGAGCCGCCGCGAGCGAGGAGGAGCTGACGCGCCTGCGCGAGCTGCCGGCGCCCGTGACAGCCACGCCCGCGACACGCGACGCCCTGTGGCGCGACGCCGGCGTGGTGCGCACGCCGGAGGGGCTCGAAAGACTGCTCGCCGACCCGCATCCGCTGGCGCGGCTGATCGCCCGCTGTGCGCTCGCGCGCACCGAGAGCCGCGGCGCGCAGGTGCGCGCCGACCACCCCGAGCGCGACCCGCGGCTCGACCTGCGCCACGTCCTCGTCACCGGCGAGGACGAGATTTCCTGGCAGACCTGGCGCTGAGGCGCCGCCGCGCCGAAGCGCACGCGGCGGGTGGCGCTTAATCGGCGCTTCATAAGAACCTGAGAAGTTGTAGCCGGATCCATCGTGTCGCGATCCGTTTCAGGCGTAAATGTGTTGGTGGTGATGGAAGTTGGAAGTTCCGTGAGGCAGCGGAGTCTCTAGGAACGGCGGGTGTGCTCTCTGACAATCAGATAGAGCGAATGAGGGCGAGGAGCAGACACCATGTATCAGTTCAGCAGGGCCATCTACAGGGAGCTCGCGCCCCAGATCCTGGCTCCACCCCCTGACGCGCCCGCGAGCAGCAATCACACGGCCGTCCTCAGCGCATGCGAGCAGGTGATCACGCGCCTGGCGACCGACCGCCACTACTTCGCGCGGCCGGCGCGCACGCTGTTCCTCGACGTCCGCAACTACTTCCCGATGTCGGCGCAGAGCCACGTGTATCGGGTCATCAGCCGCTACATGCGCTACGCGCAGGTGTTCCTGGCCGCACACCCGCACGAGGGCTACACGGCCGTCAGCGACGCGCCGCCGCAGTGCCGTGCCACCACCCGCAAGGGCTCCGCCTGCCAGCGCACGCCGCTGCCGCACAACGGCTACTGCCCCTCCCACCAGCACCTCGCCGACACGGAGAATCGCGAGCTCGCAGCAGCGTAGAGCTCGCGTAGGCTCCCGGGCATGCTCCTGGGCGTCGATGTCGGCGGCACCTTCACCGATGCGGTGCTGCTCGACGACGACGCGACCGTCCACACCGCCAAGGTCCCCTCGACGCCCTCGCGCGAGTCGACGGCCGTGTTCGAGGCGGTCCGCGCCGTGCTCGCGCTCGCCGGCGCGCGGGCGCAGGACGTGGAGCGCTTCGCGCACGGCATGACGGTCGCCACGAACGCGCTGCTGGAGGGGCGCACGGCGCGCACCGCGCTGCTCGCCACGGCGGGCTTCACCGACGTGATCGAGCTCGCCCGCCAGAACCGCGCGCACCTGTACGACCTGTGTCGCGCGGCGCCGACGCCGCTGGTGGCAGCGGAGCTGCGCTTCGCGGCCCCCGAGCGCATGGGACCCGACGGTCCGCTGCTGGCGCTCGACCCGGCCGCGGCGCGCACGCTCGTGGAGGAGCTTGCCGCGAGCGAGCCGCAGGCGGTGGCCGTGTCGCTGCTTCACTCCTACGCCGACCCCGCGCACGAGCGGCTGCTCGCGAGCCTGCTGGCGGAGCTCGCGCCCGATGCCCACGTGTCGCTCTCCTCGGAGCTCGTGGGCACGTTCCGCGAGTACGAGCGCACCGCCACGACCGTGCTCGATGCCGCGCTCTCGCCTCTGCTCGCCTCCTACCTCGATCGGCTCGCACAGGAGTCGCGCGCGCTCGGCCTGCGCGAGCCGCAGATCATGCAGTCCTCGGGCGGCCTCACCGACGCCTGCCACGCCTCCGCGCATGCGGCGCTCACCGTCCTCTCCGGACCCGCCGGCGGCGTCGGCGGCGCGCTGGCGCTGGCCGAGCTCGCGGGCGAGCCCGACGTGCTGTGCTTCGACATGGGCGGAACCTCGTGCGACGTGTGCGTGATCGAGCGGTCGCGGGTGCCGGAGACGGCGGAGCGCACGGTCGCCGGCCGACCGCTGGCGCTGCCCGCGCTCGACATCCACACGGTGGGCGCCGGCGGCGGCTCGATCGCGTGGCGCGACGCCGGCGGCGCGCTGCGCGTGGGGCCCGCCTCCGCGGGCGCCGACCCCGGGCCGGCGTGCTACGGACGCGGCGGTCGCGAGGCGACGGTCACCGACGCGAGCCTGCTGCTGGGGCGCCTGCTGCAGGACGCGCCGCTCGCCGGCGGGCTGTCGCTCGACCGCGGCGCCGCCGAGCGCGCAGTCTCGCGGCTGGCGCGCGAGCTGGGCCTCGAGCCGGTCGAGTGCGCGCTCGGGATCGTGCGCGTCGCCGAGGCGCAGATGCTGGGCGCGTTGCGCGTGATGAGCGTCGAGCGCGGCATCGACCCGCGCGGCTTCGCGCTGATGCCATTCGGCGGCGCCGGCCCGCTGCACGCGATCGCGCTCGCGCGCGAGCTCGGCATCGAGCGCGTGCTGTGCCCGCGCGCCTCCGGCGTCCTGTGCGCGCTCGGACTCGCCGCAGCGGCGCCGCGGCGCGACGCTGCGCGCACGGTCATGCTCGACGCCGGCTCGCTCTCGCCAGAGCGCCTGTCGCGCGAACGCCTAGCGCTCGTGGCCGAGGCCGGCGCGGGGCTCCCTGGCAGCCCCAGCCGCATACGCGTCCGCCACGAGCTGCGCTACCGCGGCCAGTCCTTCGAGCTGCCCGTCGACGAGCTCCTCGACAGCGAGATCCTCGGCGAGTCGCGCCGTGACGGCGAGCATCCCGACGGCGAGCCGGCGTGGCTCGATCCGGCCGCGCTGCGCGCGGCTTTCGCACAGGCGCACGAGCTGCGTTACGGCTATCGCGACGAGCTCGCGGCGGTGGAGCTGGTCAACATGCGCGCCTCCGTATGGGGCGCGGCCCCCAAGCTCGAACCGCGGATCGACGCGAAGCGCGAGCCGGCGATCGACACGCGCCCGATCGTGTTCGACGGCGAGCCGATCGAGGCGAGCGTGATACGCGGCGAGCCGGCGCCCGGTACGCGCCTGTCGGGGCCGGCGCTGTGCGCGCTGCCGCAGGCGACGCTGCTCGTGCCGCCGGGCTGGTCGGGAGATGTCGACGAGTACGGGACCGTCCACCTGGCGAGCGCCGCGAGGTGAGCGCCCTGGATCCGATCGAGCTGCAGGTGGTGTCCGGCGCGCTGCGTGCGGCGTGCGAAGAGATGGGCGTGGTGCTGATCCGCTCGGCGCACTCCTCGAACATCAAGGAGCGCCGCGACGCGTCGACCGCGCTGTTCGACGCCGACGGGCAGATGGTGATGCAGGCGGAGCACATCCCGGTGCATCTCGGCGCGATGCCCGCCGCGGTGGCGGCGGTGCTCGGCGAGGACCACGCGCCGGGGCGCTCGTGGATCCTCAACGACCCGTTCGCGGGCGGCACGCACCTGCCCGACATCACCGTGATCACGCCCGTGTTCGCGCCCGGCGATGAGGGCCTGCTCGGCTTCGCGGCAAGCCGCGCCCATCACGCGGACGTCGGGGCGCGGGTGCCGGGCTCGATGCCGGCCGACAGCCGCCGGCTGCAGGACGAGGGCGTCGTGATCTCCCCCCGCCCGCTCGACGCGAGCACGATCGAGGAGCTGGTCGCGCGCATGCGCCAGCCGCAGGAGCGCCGCGCGGACCTGCGCGCGCAGCTCGCTGCCAACAGGGCGGGCGCGCAGCGCCTGGTCGAGCTGGCGGGGCGGGTCGGCGCGGAGCGCCTGCGCGAGGCCACCGACGCGGTGCTAGACTACTCCGAGCGGCGTACGCGCGCATGCCTGGCGGCGCTCCCCGACGGCGCGCTGCACGCCGAGGACGTGCTGGAGGCGCCGGAGGGCGACGTCGTGCTGCGCCTGCGCGCGCTCGTCGAAGGCGAGCGGCTGCTGCTGGACTTCTCCGCCAGCGCGCCGCAGCACGCGGGCAACCTCAACTGCCCGCTCGCGGTCACGCGCTCGGCGTGCCTGTTCGCGCTGCGCGTGATCACCGACCCGGACATCCCGCCGACGGCCGGCGCCCACCGGCCGATCGAGGTGCTGGCGCCCGCGGGCACGCTGCTGAACGCGCATCCGGGAGCGGCGGTGGCGGCGGGCAATGTGGAGACCTCCTCGCGTGTGGCCGACCTCGTGCTGAGCGCGTTCGGCCGCGCGCAGGGGCAGGGCACGATGAACAACCTCACGCTCGGCAGCGACGCGTTCTCATACTACGAGACGCTCGGCGGCGGCCAGGGCGCATGCGCGCACGCCGACGGCCCGAGCGCGGTGCACGTGGCGATGAGCAACACGCTCAACACGCCGATCGAGGCGCTCGAGCGCGAGTTCCCGCTGCGGGTGGTCGAGTACGCGCTGCGCCGCGGCTCTGGCGGCGACGGCCTGCAGCGGGGCGGCGACGGCGTCGTGCGCGAGCTGGAAGCCCTCTCCGAGATGACGTTCTCGCTGATCGCCGAGCGCCGCCGTCACGCGCCCCGCGGCGCCGGCGGCGGCGAGCCGGGGGCATGCGGGCGCGACACACTCGACGGCCGTCCGCTGGCCGCCAAGAGCACCGGCGTGCTGGCGCCCGGCCAGCGGCTGCGCATCGAAACGCCAGGTGGAGGAGGATTCGGGCATGTCTGAGCACGAGCGCAATGCGCCGGCCGAGCGGGAGTCGATCGGTTTCCTGGGCCTCGGGATCATGGGCTCGCGTATGGCCGCCAACCTCGCCCGTGCGGGCTTCCCGCTGTCGGTGTGGACGCACACCGCCGGCAAGGCCGAGCGCTGGGCCTCCGAGCACGGCGCCACCGCCTACGCCACGCCGGCGGAGGTCGCGGCAAGCAGCGATGTCGTGGTGAGCATGGTCGTCGACGGCGAGCAGGTCGCGTCGGTGCTGCTCGGCGAGCAGGGGGCCATCCAGGCGGCGCGAGATGGCCTGCTGTGCGTGGACATGTCGACGGTCGGACCCGTGGACGCGCGCCGGATCGCCGCCGCGCTGGAGGAGCGCGGGGTGGCGATGCTGGACGCCCCGGTGACGGGCTCCTCGCCGCGCGCGGAGGCGGGCACGCTGACGATCATGGTCGGAGGCGAGCACTGGCAGTTCCTGCGCGTGCTCCCGCTGCTGGAGGTAATGGGCGAGCTGATCGTGCACGTGGGCGAGCTCGGCCAGGGGCAGATGCTGAAGCTGATCAACAACTCCGTCGGCGCGGCCAACGCCGCGGCGGTGGCCGAGGCGCTGGTGCTCGCTCGGGCCACCGGGGTCGACCTCGATGCGCTCGTGCAGGTCACGTCGGCGGGCTCGGGCGCGTCGGCGCAGCTGGCGCTCAAGTCGGGCCCGATGCGCGCGCACGACTACACGCCGCTGTTCAAGACGGCGCACATGCTCAAGGACGTGCGTCTGTGCCTGCAGGAGGCTGAGAGCGCGGGCGTTCCGTTCCCCACGGCCGCCCATGCGCGCGACATGCTGGCGGCGACTATTGCACGCGGGCACGCCGAGCGCGACTACGCGGCGATGATCGAGGCCGCGGAGGGGTTCGCGGATCGCCGGATCTAGCTCGCGGCGGACCGCTCGTACTGGCCAGGCAGCCAAAAAAACCCGCTATTTGCAGGCGATTTGGGATTTCAGCTCAGGTTTCGTATCTTTAATGCTTGTGCAGCCCTCCGCTAGTGGCGGCGCACGTATTTCAGTTCCGACGTTTCTGTCCCATCTCGTTTTTTTCCCCATGCCAATTGCTTTCAAAGAATGGGCTGTCACCGTCCGCGCGCTGGCCGAAGGTGAGCAGCTCCTGACCCTCCGCAAGGGCCTGCCGCAGAACGGCAAGCCCTTCAAGCTCGCCCACGAGCGCTTCTTCCTGTACCCCACGTTCGACCACCAGCCCGGCGACCTCGTGCGCGAGTCCCACCAGCCGGAGCTGCGTCGCGCGCTCGAGGAGGGGGTGTGGAGCGAGGGCGAGCCGCCGCTGCACACGTTCGTCTCCGGCGCGCCGCTGCAGCAGCCCGACCGCGTTCGCATCCGCGCGTGGGCTGAGGTCACAGACCACTTCACGATCGTCGACCCGCGCTGCGTGGACGCGCTGTCGCCGTTCTACGTGTGGACGCCCGACTACGCCGAAAAGCGGCTCGGCTGGCGCGGGCGCCAGCCGCTGCACGTGCTGCTGCTGCGCACGTACCGCATCCCGCGTCCGGTGACGGTCAAAGTCAAAGCCGAGTACATGGGCGCCAACGCGTGGATCGAGCTGCAGCGCGAACTCCCGTTCGAGGGCACGCCGGTGCTGTCCGACGCCGAGTTCGAGCGCGCCTCCGAGGAGATCCGCTCGATCACCGCGGAAGCCGGCCAGCCGGTCCTCGTCTAGTCGACCCGCCCGCCGCCGCGTCAGTCCCGCTGGAAGGCGAGCGCTTCCCGCGCGGCCTCGGCTCCCGATTCCGGGACCATGATCTCGCGGGGGTCGACCATCGGCGTGTAGCCGCCGATCGAGCTGCGCATCAGGCAGGGGATGCCCTCCTCGAGCAGCAACCCGGCGATGAGCTCGGCCTCGAGCTTGTCCTTCGCGTGGGCGACTTTGACCAGCTTGCCCTCGGCGTACTGCGGCTTGATCTTGCGCGCCCAGCGCTGGCGCTCGCTGGTCTCTTGCTCGACATCGGCGGCCGCGTGCACGAGCGGCATCCCGCACGCCTCGCAGAAGCGCTCGCTGGCCGGGTGCACCCGCGCGCAGGTCGGGCAGACGATCGAGTCCTCCGCCATCACGCCACCTCGAGCGCTACCTCCCGAACCTCGCCGGCGTCGATCAGGTAGGAGCGGACCTCGGGGTCCTTGCCGGCGGCGAGCCCGACGATGATCCACTCCACGCCGGGCCAGTTGGCCGCGAAGTTGATGTCAGTCTGCGACGGGTAGGGGCGGCTGCGCACGTGCGAGTGGTAGATCGCACCGAGCGCGTGCCCGTCGGCCTCGATCCCCAGATACAGCCCCAGCAGCTCTCTCGGATCGATCTCGAACCTGAGCGGGCTCGCGTGGACGTTCGTGGCGCGCAGCACGCGCACGGCACGCGTGCGCTGATCGCCCGCCGCCGGCTGCCCCCCGTCGGGCTCCGCCTCCTCGGCGTCCGTCGCCACCACGCCGCAGACCTCGTTGCCGGGGTCCTCGAGCGCGTGCGCGACCAGCGCGTCGAGCAGCTCGCGGGAGATCCTCATGCGCGCTCGCCGCCCGCGCGCACGGTTGTGGGCGCGCCTACCACCAGACGGTGGACTCGAGATTCTCGATCTCGTCCACGGGCAGCGTGTAGATGCCGCTCGAGAGGTACTTCCAGCCATCGTCCGCGACGACGAACACGACGTTGCCCTCGTCCAGCTCGCCGGCGATGCGCACGGCGATGCTCGCGATCGCGCCGCTGGAGACACCCGCGAACACGCCCTCCTCGTCGAGCAGCCGCCGCGTCCACACGATCGCGTCGCGGTTGGTCACGAAGATCTTGCGGTCGAGCAGCGAGATGTCGATGATCGGCGGAATGAAGCCGTCGTCGAGCGAGCGCAGCCCCTGCACGGGCTCGCCCTGCATCGGCTCGGCGGCGACGATCTTGACGGCATCGCCGAGCGTCTCCTTCAGGCGCCGGCCGTTGCCCATCAGCGTGCCGCCGGTGCCGAGACCGGCCACGAACGCGGTCACCTCGTCGAGCTCTTCGAGGATCTCGAGCGCCGTGCCGTTGTAGTGCGCGTTCGGGTTGGCCTCGTTGCCGTACTGGTAGGGCATGTAGTAGGAGGAGTCTTCGGCGGCCATCTCCAGGGCCTTGGCGACGGCGCCGTTGGAGCCCTGGTCGCCAGCCGAGTAGACGATCTCGGCGCCGTACATGCGCAGCAGCTGCGTACGCTCGGGCGTCACGTTCTCCGGCATCACGACCTTCAGGCGATAGCCCTTGCGCCGGCAGATCATCGCCAGCGAGATGCCGGTGTTGCCGGAGGTGGGTTCCAGGATCGTCTGTCCGGGAGAGATCGCGCCCTTCTCCTCGGCGTCCTCGATCAGCGCGCGCGCCACCCGGTCCTTGACCGACCCGGTCGGGTTGTGCGACTCGAGCTTCGCCCAGATGTGCACGCCCGGCTTGGGCGACAATCGCCGCAGCTCGACCAGCGGCGTGTGCCCGATCGACTGCACGATGTCCGCGTACCGGCCTCCGCAGGGCCTGTTCGTCAGCCTCTCCGCCGCCATTACTTCACGGAATATAGCGAGGTATGACAGCGACGCCGAGACGATCGCGCGCGAGTCCGGCCGGAAGCCGCGCCGAGCCGAGCGCGCGCCGCGAACGGTGTCTCTGGCTACACAGCCAGTAGCGGGATAGTATTCGTCGACGATGGCCGCGGCACACGACAGCTTCGACTACGACTGGCTGGTCGTCGGCTCCGGCTTCGGCGGCAGCGTCTCGGCGCTGCGCCTGTCGGAGAAGGGCTACTCGGTGGGGGTGCTGGAGTGCGGCAGGCGCTTCGCCGATCACGAGTTTCCGCGCGCCACGTCGGATCTGAAGCGCTACTTCTGGAACCCGCGGCTGGGCATGAAGGGCATCTTCCGCCTGACGACGTTCAAGGACGTGTCGGTTGTCTCCGGCTGCGGCGTGGGCGGCGGCAGCCTCGGCTACGCGAACACGCTCTACGTGCCGCCGAAGGCGTTCTTCGAAGACCGCCAGTGGGCGGGCATGACCGACTGGGAGAGCGCGCTCTCGCCCCACTACGCCGAAGCGCAGCGCATGCTTGGCGTCGTCGAAAACCCGCACGAGGACCCCGCCGACCAGCTGCTGCGCGAGCTCGGCGAGGAGCTGGGCGTGGGCGACACCTACCAGCGCACCCCCGTGGGGATCTTCTTCGGCGGGGAGGGCGGGGCAGGCATCACCGTGCCGGATCCGTTCTTCGACGGCGCGGGGCCCGACCGCACCGGCTGCCTGCTGTGCGGTCGCTGCATGGTGGGCTGCCCGCACGGCGCCAAGAACACACTGGTCAAGAACTACCTGTACTTCGCGGAGAAGCTCGGCGCGCGCGTGATGCCGGAACGCACCGTCGTCGACATCCGGCCCCTGGGCCCGGCAGACGGCAGCGAGGGCTATGAGGTCGAAAGCGTGCGCTCGGGCGCGTGGCTGCGCAAGGAACGGCGCGTGCAGCGCGCGCGCGGCGTGGTCGTCTCGGCGGGACCGCTGGGAACCAACCGGCTGCTGCAGCTGTGCCGCACGAACGGCTCGCTGCCGTGCATCTCCTCGCGCCTGGGCGAGCTGGTGCGCACCAACTCGGAGTCGATCCTCGCGGTGACCGTGCCAGAGGACTACCCGGACGACCTGATCAAACGCGTCGCGATCACGTCCTCCATCTATCCCGACCCGCACACGCACATCGAGACGGTCACATACGGCAACGACGGCGACTCGATGCACCGCCTGAACACGCTGCTGGTGGGCGACGGCACGCGCGTGACGCGGCCGCTGAAGCTGATCGCGCAGAGCATCCTGCACCCCAAGCGCGTGGCGCAGGTGCTGTTCCCCAAACACTGGTCACGGCGCACGATCATCATCCTGGTGATGCAGACGCTCGACAACGCGATCGCGCTGCGGCCCCGCAAAGGGCCATTTGGCACGTTCTGGCTGAAGACCGAGCAGGACCCCGAGCGCCCGATCCCGACGTTCATCCCGATCGCCAACAAGGCCGCCGAATGGTTCGCCAAGCGCACCGGCGGCATCGCCCAGAGCTCCGTCACGGAGGCGGTGCTGAACATCCCAACGACCGCGCACATCCTCGGCGGCGCGGTGATCGCGCCCGACCCTGAGCGCGGCGTGGTGGATGCGCACCAGCGCGTGTTCGGGTACGAGAACCTGCTCGTGTGCGATGGGTCGGCGGTGCCGGCCAATGTCGGCGTCAATCCGTCGCTGACGATCACGGCGCTGGCGGAGCATGCGATGAGCCATGTGCCGGCGGCGGGTGCTCCCGGCACCGCTGCCGAGCCGGCGCAGAGCACCAGCGCGGCGTAGCTCGAGCGCTAGACCGATGCGTCGGCGTCTGGCTCGGTGAGCGCGGCGAGGTCTTCGAGGTCCACCGGACGAGCACTTGCACGCTTCATACTGATCAGGTCGTCGAGGCCTGTCACCGCCAGCCGCAGATCTCCAAGTTGTATCTCCATCGCGCGGGCGCGAAGCTCGGCATATGGCGGCGCGCCGGGAGCCTCGTGCAGGACGTCGATTGCCCCGTGCCGGGTCCCGAACTGCCACAGGGCCGCGCGGGGCAGGGTCTTCGCATCGATCGTCACGTGCTCGCTTCCGGGATTGAGGATCTGGGCGTCGAGCGCATTCAGGGCATCCGCCAAACGCGCCAGGTTGGCCGGATCGGGCGCCGGGTAGATGTCGATGTCGACCGTGGTGCGCACGTGTCCGTGGGTCTGAACAGCAAGCCCCCCGACGATCACATAGTCGACCGAATGGTGCGCCAGAACGTCGAGTATCCGCTCGGCGTCGAGTGGCGTGTCAGTTGTCACGTCGAGCTTCCGCCCCGGCTCGTCGCAGGCGCCCAGCCAGCCGGTTCGCGGAGATCGCGAGTTGCAGTCTCTCCGCTGGCGAGTGCCTGCGCGAGGACGCGAGATGGACGGGATCCCACCGGCCACGCAGCCGGCGGGCACGAAGATCCGGCTCGTAGCCCATTGCCAGCAGGAGCGCGCGCACGGTTTCCCAGTTCGGCGCCGTGAGACCACGCTCGATGTGGCTGACCGCCGCCTGCGTGATGCCCGCGCGGCGCGCGAGAGCACGCTGGCTCAGCCCTTGCTGCTCGCGACGCTCTCGGATCAGACCTCCTGGGGTCGTCATGATATATGAAAGTATATCGACGCCGAGGGTGAGGGGTGCGCCGCCCCCTACAACCGACTCCGCATCGCCTGTACATGCGACACCGCCGAGCTAAGCATCCCGCTCCGCAGCCGCAAGCGCGCGGCTCCGCGCAGTGCAACGAGTGTATTTAGCACGCCACCGCGATCAGCGTGAAGGCGCGCGACGGTGTGCCACGCACCTCCGGGACGCGACTGTCGCAGGAGCATCGCCGGCTGGCCCGGCCGATCGAGCAGCGCCCAAACCCGAACATGCTTGGCGTCCACTCGCAACGGGTCGAACGGCAGGCTGAAACCAACGAGGAACTGCTTGGGCTGCGCGCTCTCGAGAACACCGTCGACGCCAGCGCTATAGAGCCCGGCGGGCCGCGAATATTCGACGAGGCCGACGCCAGTCGGCGTCTCTGCGCGCACACCGGGAAACGGATCGACCAGGAACTGCCACGCGACCAGGCTCACACCTGCAACCCACAGCCTGTGCAGCGCCCGCGAGATCCACTGCGCCTGCAATCGGGGCGGCACTCCGTCCGCCGTCTGGGGAGTGCTTTCCCAGTTGAGCTCCGTCACCCAGACCGGCTTGGCACCACCGGGTAGCGCCGTGCGCGAGCGCTCCGCCTGGCGCAGCAATCCGGTCACCTTGGCAGCGTCCGCGATTGCCACGTCAAACGATGAGGCGGCGCGCCGATCGGGATCTCCCACGGACAATGGATGAAATGCGAGCACGTCGAAGTGCGGCGGATCGGGACACACGACGGCGCGTCCACGCGAAGAGAACGGGCGGCCGCGACGGCTCAGGCACAGTAGTTCTCGTAGAAAGCGCACCGGCTGCATGCGCCCCACTCCTTCCGGGTCGCCGTTGGGCGCCACGCCGGCCGCGACGACGGCATCTCCCGGCTCGACCGACTTGACGCCGGCGTAAAAGCCATTGAGCATCTGCCGGTAGAGCAGTGGCGCGAACGCGCTCCAGCGCCCTTCCGCGATGACCCACTGCGGCTCCAGGTAGCGCGTCAGGTTGGGCTCGTTCCACGCCTGGAACAGCTTCACTCGAGGCAGCACACCGCCCGGCGCGACGGGATCGGCGAAGGCGCCGTCGTAGCGGCGCGCGAGCGCCGCGGCGAATTCCGCGAGCGCGCTCGGGCTGGGCGCCCAGCTGCCGGGGTAGGCGTACGGCCAGCGCGGCGAAGCTTCCGCGAAGGCGGGCGCGTGGGAAACCACGAGCAGCGGCGCGAGCCCGGCAGAGACGGCACTGATGACGGCGGCGTCGATCGATGCGAACCGGTAGTAGACACTGGCGGGATCGGTCGCATCGAATCCCGGCGGCGGGTCTTCGGCCACCACGCTGCGCCAGTCGACCGGGATGCGGACGACCGTGGCGCCGGCTTCGCGGATGCGCTCGACCGCAAGCGCGCGGACTTGCGCGTCTTCGTCCATAAGCAGCGCCCCTTCGGAGACGGCACGGGTGAGCCCTCCGGCGGGGAATGGGCCGTACAGCATCGCCCGGTTCTGAGCCTGCTCCAATCGCCTGCTCGTGGGCGGCGCCGGTGCTCCGGTGGCCGGTTCGACGCCGTATGAACGCGGCGGCCCTTCGGGGCCACCGCTGGACGGTGTCGGCAACACCGGCGGGGGCTGCAGCCACACAAGTGCGGACAGCGCCACTCCCAGGAGCTGCGAGGTGATCGCTGGCGCCCCTAGCGGTGGAGAGAGATGACGCGCCGTGCCAGGTTGAGTTTCGCGCCGGAGCTGGTGCGAAGCGTCGTGACCAGCACTGCCCGGAGATTCCTTGCGGACCTGAGCTTCGCTCGCCCCTTGGACGTGAGTTTGAGCGACACGGTCACGGTGCCCGCACCACTCGCCGCCGTGGCGCCGCGGGCGAGCAGCAGCGCCGGGGGAGGTTTCCTGTGGTGCTTGTGTTTGCTGGTGGCCGCGAGCGCCGGCAATGTGCCGTCCTCCAGATAGAGATCCTGGGTGACCGAGCCTGGCTGATTGATCGTGACGAGGTCGCGCAGCCCTGTTTTCAGCAGCGTCAGGATCGTGACGTGCGGGAGTTTCATGATGGTGCCCTGCAGGGCCGGCGGAGGAGGCGGAGGCGGAGGCGGCACGACAGGCGGACATCCAGCGACTGGACGTGCGGTTTCGCTGATGTAGTTGAAGACGACGCCGTAAGCCAGCTGCGTTTCGAGCGACTCCTCCGCGGTAACGGTCTGCCCGAGTGCAAGCTGGGTGAGAAAGCTGCCGCCGAAGGTCGTCCCAGACAGCATCGTCACCTGTGCATGCTGGAAGCTCGATTGCTGGATGCTTGAGCCGTACTTTTCGATCTGCACCGCTAGTGCGACCGCGTGGCCTTTGACGGTCATCCCGAGCGTGTTCTGGCCGGAGAAGTTGGTGGAGCCGGCGCAGACCGTGGGGTCGATTGACGGCAGCCCATCGTAGGTGACCGATTCGATGACGGTTCCAACGGGAGATTCCAACCTGACGAGATCGCCTGCCTGCGGAACCAGTGACATCCCAGCACTGCCGTTGCTGCTCGGCGGAGTTTTGGCGACGACGATGCCTCCACGGACGATCGAGACGGCGATCGGGGCGTGGGGATTCACTTCGCCGCTGGTGTACACGATCGGGTTTTCGGGGAGGGTCGTCTCCCCCTCGACGATCTTCAGCGTGTAGACGGGCGGCGAGGACGCTTGCGCCGCCACCGGCACCGCAAGCGTGCACAACATGGCGCCAACGCATAGGCGACATCGACTAAGAATCGCTGCGAATGCGCGCGTGGGAAAGCTGCTGGTTCTCATGGGACGCGACCCCAATCGTTCGGCGACGGACGAACACTTAGGCTCGACCTTCGAGCCTGGACGCAAAGCGTAGGTCGGCGCGCGGCGGAAAAAGACGCGCGACCGTCTAGCAGCAGCCGCCGGCCATGGCCGGCAGGATCACGAGCGTGTCGGAGTCCTCCACAGCGGTGTCCAGCCCATTGAGCACGCGCACGTCCTCGTCGTTGAGGTACACGTTGACGTAGCGGTTGAGCTCGCCGTCGGGGGAGAACAGCTGGCTCTCGGTGGCGGGGTGGCTGGAGGCGAGGTCGCGCAGCACGTCGCCGACGTTCTCGCCGGACGCGTCGACCTCCTTCTCGCCGCCGACGGAGGCGCGCAGGACCGGTGGGATCTTGATCGTTGCCATGACTGTGGCGCGCAGCCTACCCTGCAGCCGCGCAGAACGCCTCGTAATCGGGGAACACGCCCATCTCGTCGTCTGTTATCTGGTCGGGATCGCGCGAGCAGATGGGGCACTCGGGGTCGCGGTGGACCTTGACCTCGGTGAGCGTGGCGCCGAGCGCGTCGTACAGCAGCAGCCGCCCGATGGCGGGGTCGCCGATGTCGAGGATCAGCTTGACGACCTCGGTGGCCTGCAGCAGTCCCATGGTGCCGGGGAGCACGCCGAGCACGCCGTTGGCGCCGCACGAGGGCGCGAGCTCCGCCGGCGGCGGCTCGCGGAACAGGCAGCGGTAGCACGGCCCGTCGTACGGCTTGAACACGGACAGCTGGCCGTCGAAGCCGAGGATCGACGCGGACACGACGGGAATGCGCAGGCGCACGGTGGCGTCGTTGAGCAGGTAGCGCGTGGGGAAGTTGTCGACGCCGTCGACGATCACGTCGTAGCCGTCGATGATCTCCATGATGTTGGACGCGTCGATGCGCGTCTGGTACTTGACGACGTTGACGTCGGGGTTGAGCGCGCGGATGGCCGCCTCGGCGGAGTCGACCTTGGGCGTGCCCACGCCGTCGGTGGTGTGGATCACCTGGCGCTGCAGGTTGGACAGGTCGACGACGTCGTCGTCGACGATCCCGAGCGTGCCCACGCCGGCGGCCGCCAGATATAGGGCGGTGGGCGAGCCGAGGCCGCCGGCGCCGAGCAGCAGCACCTTGGCGTCGAGCAGCTTCTGCTGGCCGTCGGCGCCGATCTCGGGTACGAGCATGTGGCGCGAGTAGCGCTCGCGCTGTTCGGCGCTGAGCGCGCGCGGGATCTCGACCTCGTAGCCGCGGTCCTTCCACAGCGTGAAGCCGCCGGTCATCGAGCGGACGTTCTCGTAGCCCAGGTCCTCGACGAGCGTGCGCGTGGCGTACGCGGAGCGGTTGCCGGACTGGCAGTAGAGGATCACCTGCGTGGCGCGGTCGGGAACGACGCCCTCGATGCGCGTCTCCAGGAAGCTGCGGGACACGTGCTTGGCGCCCGGCAGGTGGCCCGCGGCGAACTCCTCGGTCTCGCGCACGTCGATGACGGCGACGCCCTCCCTGATCAGCTCGTTGACCTCGGAGGGGTCGACCTGTTGTATCTGGCTCTTGACTTGGCGGAGAAGCTCCGCGCCTGACGGGCTCATGATCAAAACTCCTAAACCAGGGTCGGGATTCAGGGACTTCAAAAAGTGTAGCGAGACTTGCGGAACTTGCCGGAGGCTTCGCACGCCTGCGCCTCCCCTCGGCACAGGTGTATAGCCATGGCTATACACCACTCGCGACGTCACAAATAGTCCCGACCTGGATCTCGCGCGAGCGCCGTTGCCGCCGCGGGCGCGGGCTCGCGAGCGGGCGCGGGCAAGCGCTCAGGACACGAGCAGGTACGTGAAGCCGACGGCGCTTGGGCTGGCGGTGCGCGAGCCTTCGTAGGAGGCCTTGGCGCGCCAGCTGCCGACGGCGGGCGGCGTGAACGGAACGCTGGCGAGACCGCCGCTGACGGACGCGCGCACCTCGCGGTAGAACTGCCAGCCGAAGACGGGGTCGAAGCGTTCGATGTCGACGCTGACGGGACCCGATTGGGCGGGCGTGACCTTGACGTCGATCGAGAGCGATTCGCCGGCCGCCGCTTTGGCGTTGGAGAAGGAGATGCTGGTGGCGGTGATGGTGCGCGACTCGCGCTCCAGCGAGAAGCTGCCGGAGCTGCCGTTGCGCACTGCGACGATCGCGTAGTAGGTGCCGGGGCGCAGCTGATGCGTGAGCGTCTGCGAGCCGCTGCCTTCGCAGTCGCATTCGATCACGTGGCCGCTCTGGCTGCGCAGCTGCAGCTTGAATTCGGCGGAGTCGGGGGCCCTGAGCTTGAGCGTGAGGTTGGAGTGGCTGGTGACTTCCATGCGGTACAGGCGCAGCACGCGCACGCTGCGCCCGCTGAGGTATCCGTGCGCGACGGCATCGTTGGGCAGCGCCAGGCCGGGCGCCGTTTCGGCGGGTCCGGCGGACGCGATCTGCAGGTGGAAGCGCTGGATGCCGCGGTGGGAGAACCGCGGTGTGATCTCGAAGCTGTAGCGCCCGCCCTGCCCGGCTCCGGGGGTGAACAACCGGTAGCCGCCACACTGGATGTGCACCAGCGCGCCATTGCCGCCGCCTTCGCCTTCGCCTTCTTCTTCGCCGAAGGAGCTCGTGCCGGGAGCGAACAGCGAGCCGCTGACGCAGGCGTGTTCGGTCTCGTTGGCGAGGCTGATCAGGTAGCTGACGCCGGCGTGCAGCGTGACGGAGTACGCGGCGTTGACGTTCTGCACGCGGTCGACCCTCCCGCTGACGCCGGCGGACGGCAGCGGCGCGCCGGGCGGCTGCACGGCGGGCGTGGGCTGGAACACTTCGAGCGTGAACGGCGCCAGCTGCGAGTTCTGCAGCGCGGCGACCTTGATCTCGTACAGGCCGTTCTTGGCGGCCTTGAACGAGAGCGACGCCTTGCCTTCGGAGTCGGTCTGCTGGCAGCCCACGGAGGTGAGCTGCGAGCGCACGGCGTGGTAGACGTCGACGACGGCGTCGAGCGTGCCCGAGGCGGCCAGGTCGATCCCCACGCGCTGCGCGCCGGTGAGGCGCAGGCTGTACCACACCGACGGGCCGGTGGGCCCGCCGCACGCAGACGTGGGTTCACTCGCTTCGGTGGTGGCGCTGACGGTGGTGCCGTTGATGGACGCGGGCAGCGAGTGGATCGTCTGCGCATTCGCGAGCGAGTCGTTGGCGGGCGCGGGCGGGGCCGTGAGGGCGCCTTCGCCGTACGCGCCGACGGCAAGCAACATCGCGACGGCAAGCGCCAGCACGAGCGCGCCGGCGAGCTTGCGCGCGGTGGGTGCCGACAGGGGCCTGCGTGGGGGCATCGCCGCAAGATACGCGGAACGACGGACGCCGCCCTCGCGGACGGCGGACGCGCCCCTCCCCTACCCTCACGGCCATGCGCGAGAGCCCACTTGACGGCCGGCCGGCGCGGGCGTGCGCGGCGTCGGCCCTCGCAGCGCTGGCGGTGTGCGCGTCGGCGCCGCTGTCCGGCTGCGGCGGCGGCTCGACGCACACCTCCTCCTCGACCGCCCAGGCGGGCGCGAAATCGGCGTTCGAGGGCGCGCCGTTCCCCGCGGGGATCCACGCGCCGGGCTTCACGCTGAGCGACCAGGATGGCCGCGCGGTGTCTCTGTCGGACTATCGCGGCCGCGTGGTGGCGCTGACGTTCCTGTACTCGACGTGCGGGGACACTTGCGCGGTGATCGCGCAGCAGATCCGCGGCGCGCTGGACGAACTGCAGTCCGAGCACGCGCGCGCGCCGGCGGTGCTGATGGTGAGCGCGGACCCGGCGGCGGACACGGCGCCGCGGGTACGCGCCTTCCTGTCGGAAGCGTCGCTGACGGGGCGCGCGCAGTTCCTGACGGGCACGCCGGCGCAGCTGCGCGCGGTGTGGCGCGCGTACAGGGTGAAGCCGGCGAGCGCGGGCGCGCGGCTGTTCGCCGAGTACGCGTCGGTGCTGCTGATCGACGGTGCGGGCGAGGAGCGGGTGCTGTTCGAGTCCGAAGAGCTGACGCCGGAAGCGCTGAGCCACGACGTGGGCAAGCTCTACGGAGACCCCGCCGGCCCCTGATACCCTAGCGGCGAGGTAGGAAATCTTGCGATGATGTTCTCAACCAAGGCCGAGTACGGCGTACGCGTGATGGTGGAGCTGGCGCGGCGCGCCGGCGGCGAGCCGATACCGCTGGCGGAGATCGCGGCGCACGACGGCCTGCCGCTGGCGTACTTGGAGCATCTGGTGGCGCGCCTGCGCAAGGCGGGCCTGGTGGATTCGCGCCGGGGCTCGCGAGGCGGCTATATGCTGGCGCGCGCGTCGAGCGAGATCACGATGGCGGAGGTGGTGGAGGCGCTGGAGGGCTCGATCGCGCCGATCGAGTGCATCTCACAGGCGGCGGACGGCTCGATCGTGTGCTCGCGCGAGGCCAAGCAGGACGGAGCCGAGCCCCACGTGTGCCCCACGAAGCTGTTGTGGACCCGCGTGCGCTTCTCGATCGTGAACACGCTGCGCGAGACGACGCTGGCGGACCTGCTGGCGCCGGCGATGCCGGCTGCGGCGCTTGCGCCGCCACTGCAAATTCAACCCCTGACGACCGGAGCCTGACAAGACGACATGGCCGACCTAGAGATCAAAGACCTGCACGTGCGCATCGAGGAGCGCGAGATCCTCCGAGGCGTCGACCTGGAGATCAACCGCGGCGAGATACACGCGCTGATGGGACCGAACGGCTCGGGCAAGTCGACGCTGGCGAACACGCTGCTGGGCCATCCCGCATACGAGGTGACGCAGGGCTCGATCGTGTTCAAGGGCGAGGACCTGACGGAGGCCGAGCCGCACGACCGCGCGAAGGCGGGCCTGTTCCTGGCGTTCCAGTACCCGGTGTCGATCCCGGGCGTGTCGGTGGCGAACTTCCTGCGCATGGCGATCAACGCGAAGCGCGACGGGGCGGGTGGGGATCCAATCAACGTGAAGGAGTTCCGCACGCAGCTGCAGCACGCGATCGAGCTGCTGGACGTGGACAAAGCGTTCACGTCGCGCCACCTCAACGACGGCTTCTCGGGCGGCGAGAAGAAGCGCGCCGAGATCCTGCAGATGGCGATGCTCAAACCCGACATCGCGATCCTCGACGAGACAGACTCGGGCCTCGACATCGACGCGCTGCGGACGGTGGCGGAGGGCGTGGACAGGCTGCACACCGAGCAGGGCCTGGGGGCGCTGATCATCACGCACTACCAGCGCATCCTGCACTACATCAAGCCGCAGTTCGTGCACATCATGCTCGACGGCCGGATCGTGCTGGAGGGCGGCGTGGAGCTCGTTGAGCGCCTGGAGCGCGAGGGCTACGACGAGATCCGCCGCGAGTTCGGCGCCGAGCCGGCCGCCGCCGGGAGCCAGTGATGGCGGGCGAAGAGTCGGCCGAGCCGACGGTCGGTGCGAACGGCGCACAGGCGGGCGTAGGCGACACCTCGACGGGCGCCGGCGGCATGGCCGTCAAGCCGGGAACCGGTGGCGTGGCAGTCAAGGCGGGGCGCCACCGCGAGGCGACGCTGTACCACGCGCTGCACGGGG
>DATHPU010000005.1:0-50651 GCA_035483595.1 Solirubrobacteraceae bacterium | reverse complement strand
TCGGTATCCCGGTAAAGAAGGTCAAGATCGGCCTGTTCATGCTGGTTGGTCTTGCGGTCTGGTTCACCGGCATGCACATGCTCTTTGCCTATGACACCGTGCAATCGGGCGCCGGTATCGGCAACGAACTTCTATACATTGCGTCGGCGGTGGTCGGAGGTTGCCTATTGACCGGCGGCTACGGTTCAGCGATTGGCTCGGCTTTGGGCGCCTTTATTTTTGGCATGACGACGGAGGGCGTGATCTACGCCGACTGGGACCCCGACTGGTTCATGTTCTTCGTGGGCGCCATGCTGCTGCTGGCGACCGTCTTCAACGGCTGGCTCCGCCTCCGTGCCAGCAGCCGGAGCAAGTGATATGGACAGTTCAGCCAACCCCATCATCCAGCTCAGCAATGTCGGGAAGAGCTACGGCAACATCAGCGCGCTGAAGGATGTCAGCCTCGCGGTCCGCCAGGGCGAGGTGACCTGCATCCTCGGCGACAACGGCGCCGGCAAGTCCACGCTGATCAAGATCATCTGCGGCTTCCAGAAGCAGGACTCCGGCAAGATGTTCCTGCACGGCCAGCCGTACGAGCCGAAAAGCGTGGACGACGCGCGTGCGAAGGGCATCGAGACCGTCTACCAGGACCTCGCGCTGATCGACGAACTGTCCGTCTACCACAACCTGTTCCTGCGCAAGGAGCGCGTCCACCACCCGTTGCCGCTGCTGGCCAACCGCCAGATGAAGCGCGAAGCGCGCACCGCGCTGGACGAGATCGGCATCAACATCCCGCGCATCGACGTCGCCGTCGCGCGCCTGTCCGGCGGCCAGCGCCAGGCGATCGCCGTCGCGCGCACCGTTGGCTCCGACGCCGACATCATCCTGCTCGACGAGCCGCTCGCCGCGATGGGCGCCAAAGAGGGAGCGCAGATCCTCGACCTCGTCGCGCGCCTCAAGGAGGAGGGCCGCGTGTCGATCATCATGATCCTGCACAACTACGTGCACGTGCTTGAAGCGTGCGATCGCGTCACCATGATCCAGGACGGCGTCATCGCGCTCGACAAGCCCACCGCCGAGACGTCCGTCGAGGAGCTCACCGACATCGTCGTCAACGAGTACCGCCGCGCGCGCGAAGCCACGCACGCCGCCGAAGCCGGCGCTCCGCCGGCTTCCTAGCGGCCGTCGCCGACCGTTGCGCCGGCGCGAGCTACCAGTTGCTCGACATACGGCCCCAGCAGCGAGGCGATCGACGAGGCCGTCATGCCGGCCGGCCCCGAGGGCAGCGCCGCGTAGCTGATCGCGAGACGCACCAGGCATTCGCCGAGCAGCCGCGCGTCGTCGCGCTCCACCATCGGCCAGCCAGCGAGCATCACGTCGGTGAGGCGCTCCGTGGCGCGCTCCAGCAGCGGCTGGCCGTGGGTGGTGAACAGCGCCAGCAGCTCCTCCGCGCCGTCGCCGTGAACGGTCGCGCGCACCAGCGGGTTATCCGCGGCCGCGTGCAGGAACACGTCGAACGCCGCCGCCAGCGCGGCGGCGGGGTCCTCCAGGTTGGCGGCGACCGCCGCCTCCACGTCGATCAGGAAGCGGTCCGCCTCGCGCATCACCAGAACCTGCGCGAACTCCTCGCGCGAGCCGAACTCCTTGTACAGCGTCTGGCGGCTGACGCCGGCCGCCACCGCGATGTCAGCCATCGTCACGTCCGCCCAGCGGCGACTCTGCAGCCGCTCGCATGCGCCGTCCAGCAGCGTGCTTCGCAGCAGCTCGCGCGCGGCCACCGCGTACGGCACGCGTGCGCGGGCGCTCGGCGTCATGCGTCTGCAGCGACCGCGGGCCGGCGGTAGCGGATCACGGTGTGCCTTGCGCGGATGCCGCGGCGCGGTAGCGCTCGAGCGCGCCGCGGCGCAGGCGCGGCTTGAGGTTGGCGCGCTTCACCTGCCCGCCGTAGTGCTCGAGCACGCGGTGGTCCATCACGCGCCGCCACAGCGGCGGGATCACCGCGAGCAGGATCATGCCGGCATAGCCCGTCGGCAGCTGCGGCGCCTCGTCGAAGTGGCGCAGCGCCTGGTAGCGGCGGATCGGGTTTGCGTGATGGTCGGAGTGGCGCTGCAGGTGATACAGCAGCACGTTGGACGCCGCGCTGTTGCTGTTCCAGCTGTGCTCCGGGCGCGTGCGCTCGTAGCGGCCGTCGTCGGTCTTCTGGCGCAGCAGGCCGTAGTGCTCCAGGTAGTTGACCACCTCCAGCAGCGAGAAGCCGATCACCGCCTGGATCAGCAGGTAGGGCAGGACGACGATGCCGAAGCCGGCGACCAGCGCCGCGAACAGCACCACGGTCATCGCCCACGCGCCGAGGATGTCGTTGCGCGGGCTCCACCGCGAGCGCTCCAGGCGGCGCAGGCGCACGCCCTCGAGCTCCCACGCCGAGCGCAGGCTGCCGAGCACGGTGCGCGGCAGGAACGCGTAGAAGCTCTCGCCCAGGCGCGCGCTGGCGGGGTCCTCGGGCGTGGCCACGCGCACGTGATGGCCGCGGTTGTGCTCGATGAAGAAGTGCCCGTAGCCGCTCTGCGCGAGCGCCACGCGGCTCAGCCAGCGCTCCAGCGACGCGCGCTTGTGCCCCAGCTCGTGCGCGGTGTTGATCGCGATGCCGCTGACCATCGCCACCGTCAGCGCCAGGCCCAGCTTGTCCACCTCCGACAGGTGCCCGCGCGCCCACAGCCAGCACGCGAACACCAGCCCCGCGTACTGGATCGGCAGGTACAGGTACGTGCACCAGCGGTAGTAGCGATCCTGCTCCAGCCACTTGATGACCTCCTCCGGCGGGTTGCGCGCGTCCATGCCCAGCCACAGGTCCAGCGGCGGGAAGATGCCGAATACGAGGATCGGGCCGTAGAACCAGAACACGCCCAGACCCGTCAGCTGCACGAGCCCCCACGCGAGGAAAGGCAGCGTCGGGATGAGCAGCCCCAGCAGCCACGCGTAGCGCTTGGGGTCGCGCCACGGTTGCGCGGGGGCGGCGATGGGGGCGGCTGACATGCGATCGGACCTCCGTGGTTGTCGTGGCGACCTTCTGCGTCCACCAGTTTTACACGAATGGCATTGCGTGTCAAGCATGGAGACGTCGACACGCGCAACAAACCCACGATGGACTGCGAGACGTGACCGTGACTCAGGCTCCGGGTGGCGCGACCCAGGCGTCAGGCGGCGCGACCCAGGCGTCAGGCGGCGCGACTCAGGCGCCGGGCGGGCGGCGCGACTCCAGGTATTCCTGGTTCTGGCGGCGCTCGCCGCGGACCTGGATCGCTATGTAGACCACGATCAGGTTGACGATCACGCCGATGCCGCCGAACGTCACGGCGAGGCCGAACGTCTTGGCGAATGCTTCGCTGGCTGCGATGACCATGCCGGGAGCCTAGCAACGAGATGGGCGCCGGTGTCGTAGCCTTGGGTGGCCGCCGCCGATCGCAGATCGGAGAGCAGCCCCATGGAGAGGTGCCGGAGCGGTTGAACGGGCGCGACTGGAAATCGCGTAACGGGGGAAACCTCGTTCGAGGGTTCGAATCCCTCCCTCTCCGCCATCTTCACGATGTTTGAACACCCGGCGGCCAGGAGCTTCGGGGAGCCGGTTTGGCTCTCTGGAGCCCTGGCCGTGGCCTGGGCCTTGATGGCCTCAGCCTCGGCCAGCATGTCCTCGGCCAGGTTGTCGGCCAGTAGCAGGGCGTAGGGCTCGCTCAGCTCAGCGCCAACCACCCGCACCACCATCTGGCCTTGCTCGTCGTCCCATTCGGGCAGGATGAGCAGCCGCTTGAAAAACGCCAGGTTGTAGCTGCGCCTGAGCTGCTCGGAACCGGCGCAGTAGACGCCGGCCACGTCCTCGGCTAGCTCCAAGGCGATGCGCAGGTGCTCGGCGTCAAGCTGGAGCGCGCCCTCCGTCTCGGCAAGCGAGTCATGGGCGGCGTCCAGTTCGGCTTGCAGCTGCGCCTGCTTGCGCTTGAACACGCTCGGCGAGATTGACTGCTCCTCAAAGCGCATATCGACCAAGTTGTCTTGCTTGGCTTCCAGGCTGCGGATGAGCCGGGTCTTGGCGTCCCGTACCTGGCTGGCCGCCTCTTGGCTGACGGCCACCAGCGCCTCTATCGCTTCGGTGCGCTTGCGCACCTGCTCGGCCGTGAGTTGGACGGGTCGCTCGACGTAGTAGCGCTGGATGGCCTGCTCGATGAGCTTAGGGTTGATGCTGGTGTGCATGGTGCAGCTACTGCCTCGCGCGCGACTGACGCAAAAGAAGTACGGGTAGCGCTGGCCGCTCTTGCCTCGGCTCAGGCCGTAGACAAGCCGGTGGCCGCAGTCGCCGCAGAAGACGCTGCCACGGAGGTAGTGGTGGCGCGTTTGCGGCCGCTCGCCAGCCACGCGCTTTTCATCGAGCCGGGCTTGTACCCGCGCGAACGTCTCCGGGTCGATCAGGCGGGGATGGCGGCCCTCGTAGACCTCTTGGTCGGGTGTGCCGCGCTTGTAAATGAGCTGGCCGGCGTAGTAGGGGTTACGCAGCAGACGCTGCAAGGCGGCGGTGCCGACCTTGCCTTCGGGATAGCGGCGCGTGGGGTAGCTGCGCAAGCCCAAGCGGTACAGCTCGTTGACGAGCCGCGAAATGGAGTATTCGCCGCTGGCGTACAGCTCGAAAGCCAGCGTCACGAAATGATGGCGGTCGGGATCAAGCGCGGGTGCGCTGACCTGCCGGCCATCGGGTAGCTGCTCGATGCGCTTGATGTAGCCCAGGCGACGCCCGCCATAGCTGCCGCCGGTCATCGCCTTACGGTGCAGGCCCTGGCGTACCCCGCGACTGGTCTTCATCGACTCGTACTGGTTGTTGACGGCCTGCATACCCTCAAAGTAGAAGGACTCCGGGGTGTCCTCGCCGATCATCGGCTCGGTGATCGACACCAGGCGCGCACCGGCCGCCTTGACGAGATCGTGGGTGCGGAAGTGGTCTTGCGTGTTACGCGCCCAGCGGCTGCTGGCCCAGATGATGACGTAGTGAATACGGGTGGACTCCTGCTGGTTGCAGCGCTTCAGCTCGTCCAGCATTTCCAAGAACTCCACGCGCTTGTGCAGGTCAACGAATGCGCTGCGGCCGGGATCGACAAACACGCGCATCAGGCGAGCGTCGAGGCTACGCGCCTTGTCCTTGGCGTGGTCGTGCTGAGCGTCGATCGACAGGCCGTCCCGGCTGTAGCCGGTATTGACTTGGCCTTCACTCGACACTCGCAGGTAGGCAAACGCCCGCTTACTGCCGACCGCTGTTGCACGATCGTTCACCGGTGGATCTGTCATGTCTATGGGCAATGTGTACCTCCTTTCTGTGAAGCGTTGTTAAGTTAACAATATACCATGTCACCGTTACTCGTTGCTTGCTCGCTTTCCTGGCTTTTTGGTCTGCTTGGCGACAAGTCGAGCGTGTTGCAGGAGCGCCCAGGCGAAGCGATCCCAATCCGGTTCGGGTCTGTGTTCGGTACGGATAGAGACTCGCTGCAAGCGTTTTCGTGATGGACGCTTTCTCATATGGGCAACCTCCTTTGATCGTTACGGCCGATAGTGGTGAGGCTCAGTAGTGCGCGCTCGCTGGTCGTCACCACAAACAACTGCTCCGGCAGCTGCCGATCACGCGCGATGACTTGACGTAGCCGCCCGGCCCGCTGTTCATCCGGCACGATCCAACAGACACGCGGAAATACCCCGCCATGCGCTGCTTGCTCCTTGCCGGACTGGTAATAGTCGGCATACAGGCGGCACTTGCGCACGACGACCGGCAAGCTCTCACTACTCCTATCTACCTCGATGAACCAGCGCAGCTCGTACCCGCCGCTGCCAAGCGCCAAGAACGCATCGGGCCGCAGCCAATGCCGGCCGCCGATCCCCGAAAACTCCCGCCAGCTTCGCGGCTCGGCTTGGGTGTCCAGCACATCCAGCAACCCTTGGCGCGAGGCCACCGTTACATCTACGACGAGCTGGGCTATGGCGAGCGTGTGATCGACAAAGCGCAGCGTCGGCTCGTATGAGCGGCGGCGCGGGCCGCCGCCCGCCAAGACACGTTGACCGACTGGCCCGAGCGCCAGCACGAACCCGGCCGAACCCGCCCGGACGCCACCGATCCGGCGCTCCAGCCGGATCAGCAAGCGCTCGCGGGTCAGGCGCTCCAGCACTCGCTGGCGGGCACGCGTGGCGGCCGGCTCGTTGTCGTGCTCGGCGGCCGGGAAGTGGACGGCCTGGATCTGGCGGGCACTCATCAACCGCAGCTCGGCCACCTGCCGGATTACGCCCAAGTCCCGCTCCGACAGCCGTTCGCGCACCTGCGCCACCCCCCTCGCCGACATATAGGGGCGTGCTCGCAACTCCCCCCTCACTCCACGCCTCCATTCTTTCTTCCTTTCGTCACCAAACAGGAAGTCACGACAGGTGTTGTGATGCGTCGCCCCCGCCACCCGAAGCGACAGGCTCCCCCATGCCCCAGGTGCTGGCTCACCCCTGTTGACAGCGACCCGCGCCGCCCATCAGCCGGCCGCCCGCCGCACCGGGACGGGAAAGGCTGGCAACAACAGTCAAAGACTTTCGTCGCCCAAGTCCGGGCGCTTACAGCTCCCGTACAGCCGTTGACAGGCCGCGCTGTCCACGCGATACGACGGGCGATGCGACAGGCACTCATACCGCGCCCCCGCTGTCTCGCCGCCGTGGCGCGAGGTCATCGCCGGCTGGCTGGCGGCGGCCAAAGAACAGCTCATGCAGGTCGGCCTCAATCTCGGCCCGCCCGACGCCGTAAGCGCCGCGCGAGGCCCTGCGAACCACTGCCGGATCACTGAACGGCGCACCGGGCAGCACGGTGGCGGCGCTGCACCACGGCTGGACGGCCGCCTTGGCGACGAGCTGCGCGTAACACTGAAAGGCCCCCAGGCTCTGGAAGTCCTCCGGCGTCATGGCGCTGTCGGCCGCGATCACCCGCGCGTCCTCACCCGGCAGCCGGAAAGCCACGCGACTCTGCGCGTTGGCGAGCACGGCCGAACGCATGTCGGGCCCAAGCTGGTGCAGGTACTGGTGGGCCACGACGAAGCCGACGCCCAAGCCCCGCGCCTGCGCCAGCGCGTCGGCCAGGTCGAGCGGCAAGTGCAGGTAGTCCTGAAACTCATCGACGTAGACAAAGGCCGGATGGCGGCGCTCCGGTGCGATGGCCGCCCGCCCGAGAATCGCCTGCCAGAGCTGCGACACAACCAGGCTTCCCAGCAGCCCCGAAGTCTCCGGCCCGAGCAGCCCCTTGCTGAGGTTGACCAGCAGTATCTTGCGCTCGGTGAAGACCCGCCGCAGGTCAAAGCTCCGCCGACTCTGGCCGATGATGGCCCGCAGTTCGGGACGCAACAGCAACGGGCGCAACTTGTTCATAACCGGCGCGATGGCCGCCGCCCGCTCGGCCTCGCTCCACGCCTCATAGGCGCTCCAGAACGGCCCCAGGCCAATCGGATCGACCACCCCCGGCAAGACCCGCCGCCGGAAACCGGCATCCGTCAGCAAGAGCGGCAGCGCCGCCAAGGTCATGCCGGGCAGCCGGGCCAGGGTCAGCAGGGAAGCGCCGAGAATGTCGTGCGTCCTCGGCCCCCAATGCGCCACGTACAGCGAGTGGAACAGCCCGAGCAATTGGTCGGCTGCCAGCTCCGGCGACCGGCCGCCGAGCGCCAGCGGATTGAGTCCGACCGGCCGCTCGGTATCAGTCGGGTCGAGCAACACCACGTCGGCGAGACGCTCGGGCGGGATGCGCGCCAGCACGTCGGCGATCAGGTCGCCTTTCGGCTCAATGACGACGACCGCCCGGCCAGCCGCTATGTCCTGCGCAATCAGGTTGAGCAGCAGCGTTGACTTACCGGAGCCGGTTGGCCCGAGGGCGTGCAGATGCCGCAGCGAATCGGCGGGCGCCAGCGCCAGCGGACGCTCTCGGCCGGGAAAGGTCGCTGTCGCAACCACCCGCCCAGCTCTAGGGATGGCGGCCGAAGGCGCCACCAGCCGGCTCGGGCTCATGTCTACCGGCAACTCGCCGGTCAAGCCGACCGGCCAAGCCGCGACGGTCGCCAGCTCGCTGGCGTTCAAGCGTAGCCGCCACCGCCAACGCGGCAGGCTCACGCCGATCACCCGGCTGGCACTGGTCGAGCGGACCCGAAAGCCAACACCGGGCGCTTCGGCGCTGCGCAGCGCTCCTACCACCTGCCGGATCAACTGCCGTTCACGGCTAACTGATTTGGCCTTGACGGCCACCCGTCCCACGGCCTGCCAGCCCGGCTCGGCCTGCTTGGCCCGGAGGGCGTTACGTACCTCGACATCAGCCGCTTGTGGCGGCGCGAACGGAGCCAGCAGCAGCGCCGACAGCCACGACTCGCTCGACAAGCTGTCTAGGTGGTTCGGCACGGCCATCGGCGCCAGCGGCCGGCCTAGCGCCCACTGGAGGCTCAGCCGCTCACCCCGGCGCAAGTGCGCCAGCGCCGTCAGCAGCGCCCGGCTGACGCCGGCTATGTCATCGGTGCGCAGCGGCCGGCGCTTGGTCGTTGTCCGCAGCTCCACCGCTCGCGTGACGCTCAGTGCCGGTCGCGTGCCGACGGCTTCGACCGCTAGGCCGGGGATGGCCGCTCGGAGCTGGTCAACCACGCTCTCGGCCCGGCTAACCGGCAGGGCCAAGCGATGCTCAACTGCACCGGGCGTACCGACCGCTTCAATGACGACCGGGCTACCGGCGGCCGTCGCCAGCAGCCGGAAGGCTTGGGCTACCTGCTCCGGCTCGACCTCGCGCGGCCAGCGCAGTTGATACCACGCCAAACCGGGCCGCTTCACGCGGCACCCCGCTCAGTACCGGCCGCGCCGCCGCTGCCGCGCCGCTGGGCACGCTTGGCTTTCGGTTGCGTTTGGTGCTGCGCCTCGGCTTCGGCCTCGGCCTGCGCTTGGCTGTACTCCAGCTCGATCAAGGCCCGCGCCAAACGCTGCAAGTCAGTTGGCCGGCGTACCCCCCGCACCCGGATACGGCGTTCGCCGTGATGATAGGTTCTACTCATAAGTGAACCTCCTTTCTCTCCCTGCCGGGCCGGATTTTTGGCATGCAGAAGCCACACCCCGCTAGGGGCTAATCTTCTACTTGACGGGCAAGCCCGCCACCGCAACCGAAACCGTGTCTTGCTTATGGCAATACCGGGAGAACGACTAGTAAATAATGGATTTACGTTTTAGTCAATACTGTGTGTTCATTTCACAACACCGACACGACGCCCCTAACCACAAGAAGATTCACCCCTGACAATTCACCAATCCCGCGTGTGAAACAGAACAAGCCGGACGATGACGTAGATCACGGCCAGGACGATGAGGTACGGCATGACGCGCGGCAGCTCGGTTGCCAAGACATTGATGCTGATGGCAGCGGCCACCAGGCCAATCACGACGCGCTCTATCTGCTTGTGGTTGTCGTGCATTAGGACTCACCGCCCGGCTTGTCCCGCCGCATGGCACGCGGCAAGACCAGGGTTTGTCCGAGCCGTGACTCACTGATTGCCAGCGCACAGGGCAGCCCGAAGGCCAGCAAAACCGACGGCGCGCCTGCGCTGCCGACCGGCGACCCGTTCGGACCAACGAACGACAGACGGCCAGCAATGAAACAGATCGCGGTGGCCTCCTGCACAATCGCCTGATACCAGCGGGTGTCAGTGCGCGCGAATACCAAGGCCATGCCGTCGCCATGCAGTGCCAAACGGTCGAGCCAGCGATTCACTTCCCGGCCATACGGCGGGTTGAGCCAAACCCGCCCTTGCCAGGGTTGGGCGAGGCCATCGTCAGCCCGGCTGAGGAAACGCTTGGCTGGCACCCATGACAAACCACCAGCCGGCGCTGCCGGGTCGAGGTCAAACGAGATGCCGAGCGCCTGAAAGACCTCGGGTGGGGTGTACCACTCCACCGAGGCTCCCCGCGAGCGCTCGTGCCGAAAACCTGGCGTCGGCTCTCTACTTTGGTTCATCTTTTGGGCCGCTTTCGGTATGGCGTGCGGCCTCGGCGTAAATCTGCTGCTCCAGGTTTTGGGCGGCTCGCTGCATACGGTTGGCCGCATCGAGCCCTTCCCGATACGGTGTCACCCGATCTTCACGAGGGGGATCGGTCAGTGACCGAACCAGGGCGGCAAGCACAATGACGACGAACACGACCACGCCGCATACGGTCGGGAACGTCTCAACGACCGCCATCAGGAATCACCGCCTCTCGTGAAGCTGAGGCGCTGAATCTCGGTGGTCGCTAGCGTGCCGTAGGCCGTAAAGATCGCCTGGTAGACCTCCTCGCCCATTGGGCTGGCCTTGAAAGCGGCGTTGGCCGCCCGAGACAACATGCAGGCGTTCTGCATGGCGACTGACCCAGCAAAGGCCCCGGCTTGGATACGGGCAACCGCCGTAATCCCGACCCGCTCAGCGTCGGCGACTTCGCCGTTCAGGCTTCTTTCGGGCTGGAACGGCTGGGAGGTGCGGCGAGGGGCGACGTTAGACATGGAAGCGTCCTTTCTTAGGCGATATTCGAGGGCCGGAGCTTGCGGTTAGTAAGCTGGTCTGCACTGGATCGCATTCTGTGTCTGGCAACTTGGGGATGCAGCCGAAAAGCCGAGAAAACCGGAGCAATTTTCGAGATGCGCCGAACTACCGAGCATGATCTGTATAGCGAGCTACTCGCTATAGGGCGCAAAGAGAAGTCCATCCGCCCCGAATTCCTTATGAATTACGACAGTCTGCTCAACTGTGCCGAGGTGCGACGGCGTGCCGGGCAGAGTGCCGGTCGGGCAGTGCTTGCAGGATGCGCGAGTGAAGCACTGCAAGCAGCAATCGCCTCTATCGTCTCGCCAGCAAATCGGCGGATAGCAGAGGCGGCGCTTTGTGCCACCCCCGACTTCGTTGGACTTCAAATTAAGGGACGTATTCGCAAGCTAGATGGAATCAACGAAAATGTGTTTAAGTATCAGCGGCAAATTGCGCTCCACCGGATAATTGGCTTTCTGACAAGAGAAGTACCTGCCCCATCGGTAAATCTCGCCGTACCCCAAAATCACTTCCACTCTAAGTCATCGGCCCCCGACTTGGATAAGCGCCAGCTTCAAAAGCTCGCTAAGTATGCCGCCCAGCTACACTTCGCCGGTCTGGGCACGCTGTTTGCGTACGATTTTGACGACGAACTTATGGCACATAATGTCGTAATTACTACGGAAGCCAGGGATAATCTCCTGCCCCGGACGACGCTCAGTGACTATCTATTTAAAACTTATATCGAATTTGTGTACTGTGCAGCATGGCCACTCGAAATGACCTCCGACAGCATCTCGGAAGGCGTGGCGGCCGTGCTACACACGCTATGGTCTGAGGTGGCAGAGGCGAGCCCGGTCGGGCCGAGTAAGGTAACTCCAGAGCAACGTAAGGGCCTCGAATTCTGGACGATGGCGGAGGAGGCTCAGAAGTTCCTACCACTTGAGACATATGAAAGATGGTTGGAGTGGTGTAAGGGGCGAGGTGTCATTGAAACCCCGAGCGACGTAGCAACCACGGGAAAACGTGTCAACTTTTTGAGAAAGACGCGGGCGGATCTCGTGGCTGCCGTTAAACCCCTTGCCGCGAACAGCGGGGCATTCTCTTTTATTGTTGCTCGACATGTTGGCTTGGAAGAGCCCGTACACAGTGAAGCGCGCCTCATGGCTCACAAGGCGCTGGCTACGCGCTATAAGTTTGACGAGTGGGCGCCGATTATAGGTGACAAGCCGCTCCGGTACAGACTTGACGCATATTTTGACTCGGAGAGTATTGCATTGACAGATAGTGCCCTAGCATGTCATACTAGTGAACTATGAACTGTACGGATGGTCCCGTCGGGCGCGCGTAAGGGGCCGCTTGAAGGCGGTCCCGATGGCATGCCGTCTGACGCGTATAATTTTTACTCGCGTATGGCGTTCTACGCATGTGGTGCGGCCGAGTTTCTCGATGAGAGCTGGAAGCGGCCGAAGCGGCACAACAGGCGTATCGAACGTGCGGCACTATGGCATACGGTTGCACTAGATGAAGATTGCGGAAAGGCGCTAGACCTGAGACGAAGCGTGCTGTTGTTGCCCGGAGCGACTGATACGCGGACGCGATACGAACTCCAGGCTGGCATACGTACTGTGACCGCCATTGTGCCGTTCACGATAACAGAACGCATCGCACTACGCGGCGAGGAATTAGCGACCGGAAATACTCTTTTCCACGATGAGAGCGCCGTCCAAGACGCGACGCTATTCGAGCGCTGGCATGAGTGGCTGTGGATGGATGGCCATGGAGTACCACAAACGAGCACAGAGGCCCTAGGGGCAAGTGCTGTATTAGGAGAGGCTTGCGGTCGTCTCACAAATGCGCTATTTGACCTTCTTGGATTAAGCGGCACGGGTTAACGGTGGTCGGGTATAGGCGACCGGGTGTGCGTACTTGGCAATATGTTCAGTCGTGACTGAGCTAGACATGCTCAGCTCCGACCCTCCCCCGGTATGCCGCAATTGCTCGCCAGAAAGGCGTTGACGTTGTTGGCGGCGGTTTCCTCGTTGAAGCCAAGCGCCAGGCTGCTGCCAAGCGCCCCGATTGGATTGCTCAGGCCGCTGCCCTCGTTGCTGCCGATCTGCTCAAAGGCTTGGGCCAAGCTCTGAAAGTCAGGCTCGATGCTCGAGGGCGCGACAGCGGCCATCTTGCCCATCAGCTGACCGATCTGGCCGGGCGCTCCGGCTAGGTTGGCGAGGGCGTTGAACGGTTCGCCTGACGCCGTGGAGCCGGTCTGTTCAAGCCGGGCATGGAGCGCTGCGCCGTCGGTGTCCCAAACCCGGCAGACAGCTGCTACCGAGCGGCCATTGTCGAAGTGACGGACGACGATAACCGCGCCGCCTGCCAGCAGCAGGACGGCAATCAGCAGGCGGGCCAGCAAGCGGCTTCACGGCTCATGTTCGTTTGGCGCTGACGCCTGCGTCAACGCCCTGGACCGCGCTGCTGCTACCGCCGTCCTTGGAAACGTCCGGCTGCTGGGCGCTCACAGAAAGGCCATCGCCGGTACTCACGATCTTGAACTTGCTCGCTGTCTGGCCGCGAGCGTCCACGTCAGACCGGCCTGCCGGAGCCGCCGGCTTCGGGCGGCTCACGGCCGCAGCCTTGCGCGCGGGAGCAGCGCGCTTCCCGGCTTCTACGCGAGCCTCCAGCAACAGGCCGATGACTGTCAGCAGGACACCGGCCAGGATGATGCCGCCGATGACGGTCGCCACCGTGCCCGCTTCTGCCAGGGCGCTGTCCAGGCTGCAATGCGATTGGGCGCCCGGTTCGAGGGCTTGCCCGAGGGCTCCGAGGCCGGAGTCACAGGCTTGCTTGACCGGCTCGTAATGGCCGTGAAGCACCAGGCCGCCGATCAGGAGCAGCAGGCCGAGGCCGAGGCCGCCGCCGCTGGCGGCGGTGGCTTGGCGGCGCTTGGCGGGCGATGACAGTCTTTGGGTCGGGGCCGCAGGCATTGTTGAGTGCTCTCCTGTTGGTCGATGACTTGGCGCGACGCCGGGGCCGGGCAGCCACCCTTTGCGAGACGGTGGCTGCCTCGCTGCATAGGACCGTCGCAGGGCGATGCCGGGCTTGCTGGCGAGCGCGATCAGGGCCGCTGGCACAGCCAGGACCAAGCTCAGGAAGACCCAGGCAATTACGGCTACCACTGGCCGGCTGCTCCGGAGACGACGAGTGCCCTCTCGGCCGTGACTACTTGCCCCATTGGTCTGCTGCCACTCGTCGTGTCGTCATGCCGTGCCCCCGTGGTCGAGTTGCAAGCGGCACAGTATCAAGATATGGGCGCATGGGACGCAAACGCATGGGACGTAAGCACTCTGGACATAGATAGTCGGGACATATGGGGTTGGGGCTGCGATGCCAGAGCCAATCTCGCCAGCCACCCGCGCCTTTGGCGAACGTGTCCGTGCCCGCCGCGAAGCCTTGGGCCTCAGTCAGGAAGCCTTGGCGGCCCGCAGTGGCGTCCACTGGACGTTCCTGGGGCAGGTCGAGCGGGGCCGACGCAACCTCAACCTCCACAACCTGCTCAAGCTGGCTGCTGGCCTGGGCGTCGATCCGGGCGAGCTGGTGCAAGGACTACGGCCGCCGGACGACGAATCCCGAGCGTAGCTATGCCCGCTACTCCCGATGCCGCCGCCGTGGGGCGGGCCGTTCAAGCCATTCGGGCTGAGAAGGGCATCAGCCAAATACAGCTCTCCGAAGACACGGGGCTGATGCAGAGCTGGATCAGCAACGTCGAGCATGGCCGGCGCAATCTGGCCTGGAGCAACGTCGTCCGCTTGGCCGAGGGTCTTGGCGTCAGCGTCTCGGAGCTGGCTGCCCGTGCCGAGGCATTGGCCGAGTAGCCACACTTCGACTTGACGTAGATTCTATAGTAGGCTGGCAGGCGACCCTGCAAAAGTGCCCCCGGCGACAGCGCAAACTGCCCCGGGGGCTGACACAGGAGGTAGTAGCTCCCATGCCAGACCAGCCTAACCTGAGCGCGGGCCAAGAGGAGGCCCAGTTCGACCGCAACGTGCTCGACCTCATGTTCACGGAGCACCCGTGGCCGTGGACCGTGAGCGAGATCGGCCGTGAGATGCGCAGCGATGCTGGGGCCGAAGATGCAGTTGGCCGTCTCGCGGCCAGCGGTCTGCTGCATCAGTTCGGGGAGTTCGTATTCCCCACGCGCACCGCGGGCAGGGCAGCTGAAATCGAGGTCGGCACCACCTGACCGCCGCGCGTACCCGGTCGCAACAGCGCCGCGCCGCTCGGACAGGGCGCGGCGCTCTGCCGTCATGCACCGCCGAAGCGCTCGCGGTGCAGCTGACTGAGGCGATCCCAGGCGGGGTCAGAGTTCAAACGTCGTCTCTCGATCTCCGTTTTGGCCTGTAGTGGGCCATCGTTCGAAATCGGGCCGTATGCTTGTCCTATGACGGTCAGCAAGGAGCCGTGTCGGCTTGCCGAGGAGAGCAACCGTAGGCTTGCGGCGATGACTCCCGAGGCTCATCTAAAGGCTGCCGAGCTGCTGCGCGAAGTTATGCCGCGACTGGCGGACGGACAACAGCGCGCGGTCGCCGAGGCGATGGCGCGTCGCTTCGAGGGACGAGCGGCTCAGCGCTCATTGTCCTCATCCGCCTGATCGGTCCTCTCCGCTAGCGCTTCATCCTTCAAGCCGGCAAGTCTGCTCGTGACCCGGTGTAGTGCCGCAAGCGCGTATCGGTCGCCAGTGCCGGCTAGTATCCCGAGCGCCTCGGCCTCGCTCAGCAGCTCGATCACGGGCATCGTGTACCGCCTCTGCACATGCTCGACGTCAGCGTCAGACAGGAGCAACTCGCCCGCAACGCCCACGACCTCTTCGGCCAGGTCGCGGGCGAGCTGCATCATCTGCTCTGGGTTGCTCATCGACCAAGCATCCTCAGGACTGCGGTTACTGTCGACATCCGATCGAAGGACGCAGCGAACCTACGTGCCGCCGATCGGATGAGCTATCTGCTGGTCTCCTTCGGGCCGACCCGCACCATTAGGGCGAGTCGCGGATGCAGATGTGGCTAGCAGCCGGCGGAGCAAGTAACGCGCGCCCCCAGGGGAGAGGCGATCAACCTCTCGCCTGGGGGGCTATGTGGGTGTCTGCCCGGTCGGACATCCAGCCTCGAACCACCAAGCCCTGTGTGATGGCCGCTATAGGGAAGGGAATCATCGGGTGCTCGCGTAGGTCAGCCACGATCGCCTGGCGCAGCGTCGGCAGTGTTCCGCGAGCCGCAAAGAAAGAAGCAGGCGGGAATAGCTCTTCAAGGTCCGCGACATTCGCGGAATTGGGCTCATCGTCGTCACGGACGACAGTCACCCCCGCTACTGAAGCTTGTTATACTCGCCAAGTATGATTGGGCGGATCGGAGCTAAGGGGCAGGTGGTAATTCCGAAGGCGTTGCGGGACCGCGCTCGCTTGCAGCCAGGCGATGAGGTCGACTTCGAGTTGCGCGACGAGGAGATCGTGCTCGTCGCGCGGCGATCACCTCTGCAGCTCGGCGGTCGGTTCGCGAAGACGAGGATGGCGGCTCGTCTGCTTGAGGATCGAGCGCGCGAGCCTCGGTGAGCTTCTGCCTGGATTCCTGGGCAGTCCTTGCTTGGCTGGACGGCGAGGAACCTGCGCTCTCGACGATTGACGAGTCCCTTGTGGATCGCCCGGTGGTGAGCTGGGTCAACCTCGTGGAGGTCTACTACCGGGTTGCGCGTGACCAGGGCCAGGGAGCCGCTGACGAGACGCTGGGAGATCTTCGTGCCGCGCTCGCGCTGGATCTTCCGGGGACGGCCCGGATGATCGAGGTCGCGCGCCTGAAGGCTCGCGCGCCAATCGCGTTGGGGGACTGCTTCGCGGTTACGACCGCCGCGGCTCACAATCTCACGCTCCTCACCGGAGATCCGGAGATCATCGATCTCGCGGACTGTCCTTGCCAGGTCGAGGATCTCCGGCCTCTCTAATCGAGCACCGAGCATGCAGCGTTCGGATGCGTTGCCATACGGGGTCGGAGTTCGAACATCGTCTCTCGATCCCCGTTTTTGGCCGGAACCGGCGCGGTAGCCCGAAGCGGCATCAGCCCAGCACGCGCAGGCTCGTGATCGGCCAGAGCGATGCCAATCGAGTCCTGACGCTCGTGATCGAGGAGACGGTCGAGCCGACTACGTGGCTCCTCATCACAGGGTGGGAATCCACGCCTGCCGAGCGTAAGATGTTGGGGAGATCATGATGTCGAAGTAGGCGTTCAGCGGCGCTGCTCGGCGACGAGGTCGGATACCGGCCCAAGCGATCGAAGTTTGGAAGGTCTACTCGGGCTGATCCTCAGTGTGGCTAAACCGTGAGGATCGTGAATCTTGGCCCGAGCAGCTTCCGTAGGTCGTCTGGATCGGAGGTCGCGATGGCATCGACCCGCTGGCGCACGCCGGCAGCGATACACGCGTCGATTGTGCTGGCCCCAGGAGTTGTTCT
Organism: Solirubrobacteraceae bacterium; assembly: GCA_035483595.1. GTDB lineage: Bacteria > Actinomycetota > Thermoleophilia > Solirubrobacterales > Solirubrobacteraceae > Palsa-744. The sequence goes on along the minus strand of DATHPU010000005.1, from coordinate 33,608 downwards.
GCGCAGGCGCCCCGCGGCTCGCGCCAATCGCTCGTCCAATGTCTCGATTGAGCACGCCTTGAGTAGGCGGGCGACGCGCGCGTCTTTGGCATCGCCCCGCCACACCTCGGCGAGCGCAACCGCTGGAATCGTCGGTACGAGGCCGCGCGCATACGCCACTGCGAGGATCTCACGCACACGCTCCTCGCCTCGCTCGTAAGCGATCAGCGCGCCAGCATCGAGAGTCAGGCCGGCCACTCGGCCGCGACCTGGGTTCGCGCGTCGGCCGCCACCTCGCCGAGGTTTGCGTTGTCCTCGGCCAGCAGCTCCAAGCCGCGCGCGACTCTCAGCTCGCGCAGGACTGCCGCGTTGACGAAGGCCGACAGGCTCCCACCGGACCCGGCGATGCGTTGCTCAGCCTCGCTCAGCACGGACTCATCGAACGAAATCGATCGCTTTTGGCTCGCCACGACCCAGATCCTACCACGGTAGGAAAGATGCTCGTCGGGGTGGGAGGGTCGGTCACGGGGCGCCGGTACCATGGGGCGATGTCCCAGCTCAGACGGCGGGGATCGTGGAGTCGCGCCCCAGCCACGCGAGCGTCGCAGCGAGACCTTCCGCATACCCAACCCGCGGCTCCCAGCCGAGCGTCTCGCGGATCCTGCGATTGCTGAAGTCCTGGCTGCGTCCCAGCACCTGCACCGCCTGTCGTGACAGCAGCGGCGGCACGCTCACGCCGGTGGCTCGGCGCACCAGCCGGTAGCCGTGCTCCAGCGCGAAGCCGACGCCGGCGGCGAACCGGTAGGGGATGCTCCAGCGAACCGGCGGGCAGCCCAGACCCGCGGCAAGGTCGTCGGCGAGCCGCCGCCAGGTTACGGCCAGGCCGTCGGTCACGTTGAACGCGTGACCCGGCGCCGCGTCGTGGCGGAGCGCGAGCAGCGCCGCGTCGACCACGTTGTCGACGTAGCACAGGCCCGCCACCGCCCGACCGCGGTCGATCAGCAGCATGTGCCCGCCCCGGATCGCGCGCGCTATCTCGCCGATCACATCCTTCGAGCCCGGTCCGTACACCGTGGCCGGACGCAGGATCACCGCCTCCAACGCGCCCGTCGGCTCCACGCGCCGGACCGCCTCCTCGGCTTCGAGCTTCGTCTGCGCATACCAGTTGCTGAACCCGGTCGGCGTGTACTTCTCATCCACCGCTTCGGCAGGGTGTCCGTACACGTCGGTCGTGCTGAAGTGAACGAGGCGCCGCACCGACGCGCCGGCGCACGCTGCGGCCAGGTCGCGCGTGCCGGCGACGTTGACGCGCTGCATCTCCGCGACCGTCGCCCAGTCGGAGACCAGCGCGGCGCAGTGGAACACATGGCTGCAGCCCTGCACCGCGCGCGGGATCGATCCCGCGTCCGTGAGGTCGCCCACTGCCAACTGCACGCCAAGCCCGTCGAGCTGCGACGTGTCGCTGCCGGCGCGCACCAGGCAGCGCACCGCGTGGCCCTCTTCCACCAGGCGCTGGGTCAGTCTCCCGCCGATGAACCCGGTGGCGCCGGTCACCAGGCACAGCTCGTCGCGCGAGCGCGCGTCGGGATCGCTCGCGGACGGCGGGAGATCGCTCACGGCAGCTTCGTGCGCGCGCGCCGGCGGAGCGTCGTCGTGGCGATCTCGCGCACGATCGCGAGGTTCCTGCTGGAGCTGCCCTGGCAGTCGGCGAGCACCGCGTCGAGCGCGTCGAGGAAGCTCTGCGCCTCGCTCTCGGCCAGCGTGAGCGGCGGCAGCAGCTTGATCACGTCGTTCTTGCCGGCGGCCATCGTGATGACACCGTGGTCGCGGTGCAGCGGGATCACGATCAGCTGCGGGAAGAGGCCCTCGCTGGCCATGTGGATGAGGTTCCAGCTCAGGCGCGCGCGGCGGCTGCTGGGCGCGCCCAGCTCGATCCCGATCATCAGCCCGCTGGCGCGGATCTCCTTGACCAGCTCGTAGCGCTCGCGCAGCTCGGCCAGCCCGTCGCGGAGCACCTTGCCCACGCGCTGGGCGTTGTCGAGGAGATCGTCGCGCTCGATCACGCGCAGCGTTGCGAGCCCCGCAGCCATCGACAGGCGGTTGCGCCCGAACGTGGACTGATGCACGTAGCAGCGCTCCAGCGTGCCCACCGCGCGATCGTGGATCTCGCGCGTGGTGACCATCGCCGCCACCGGCATGTAGCCGCCGCTGAGCGCCTTGCCGACGAGCACGAAGTCCGGCTCCAGCGCCCACTGCTCGAGCGCGAACCAGCTGCCGGTGCGTCCCAGCCCCGTCTGGATCTCGTCGACCACGAACAGCGTGCCGTGGCGCCGGCACAGATCCTGCGCGCCGCGCAGGTAGTCGGGCGGCGGCAGCGTCACCATGCGCCCCTGGATCGGCTCGACGATGAACGCCGCCACGTCGTTCTCGCGCAGCTGCGCCTCCAGGCGCGCGAGGTCGCCGAACGGGACCCGCTCGCAGCCGGGCAGCAGCGGGCCGAAGCCCTCCTTGAAGAACTCGTCGCCGACCAGCGACAGCGGCCCCAGCGTGACGCCGTGGAAGCTGCTGTCGCAGGAGATCAGCCGCGGCCGGCCGGTGGCGGCGCGCGCGAACTTCATCGCCGCATCCACCGCCTCCGCGCCGGCGCTCGCGAAGAACACCGCGTCGAGCCCCGGCGGCAGGCGCCGCGCGAGCTCCTGCGCGAGCATGCCCGCCAGTGGCGAGAAGTGGATCTGCACGCCGTCCACCAGGTCGGCGGCGAGCGTCGCCTGCAGGACCTCGCGCACGTCCGGGTGGTTGTGGCCGAGGCTCGCGAAGCCCTCGCCGGTGTGGAAGTCCAGATACGCGCGACCGTCCGTGTCATACACGTAGGAGCCCTTCGCGGACACGTACTGCTTGTCGAACCCAAGGATGCTCAGCACGTCCACCAGCGACGGGTCGAGGTGGCGCGTGGCCAGCGCCAGCGTCTCCTCGGCGCGTGCCGCTGCGTCAGCGACCACGCCGAGGGAGTCGCCGAGCTGCGCCGGTCCGGGGTTCATGGCCATCGGAGCGCCCTCGTTCGGCTTGGCTCGCGCCGCCTATTCCGACCCGACGCAGGCGCCCATGCCGTACGTGACCGCGGGCGCGCTGTTGTTGGCGACGGTTCGCTTGAGCGTGCGCGCGGCGACTTCTCCGAGCGCGCTTTCCTGGTTGCCGGCGGCCTTCGCGATGCCGCTGGCGGCCGCCGCCTCTTCCGCCATGGCGCTCAGCAGCCGTTCGATCGGATGAGCGTCAGCAGCTGGTCGCAACAGCGCCCGCAGCTTGCCTTCCGCGGTGCGCGAGTCGGCCACCAGCTGGTGCACGAGCGACACGAACTCCGTGACGGCGGACTGCGAGGAGAGCCCTTTGAGCCCTTCCTGGCGCACTCTCAGCGCCTTCTCCTGGGTGCCCAGCGTCCCGCAGATGACCTTCGCCTGCGCGATAAAACGCGCCTTTGCCGCTGATGCTTCGGCGGGCGACTGGGTGGTGGTCTTCGTCGGCGTGCCGGATCCGCCGCAGCCTGTCAGCAGCAGGACGAGGGCTGCCATGGCGAGCCCAATCGCGGGTCTGAGCCGGTCGGGCACGCCGCAATGGTCCCATACGCGCGCTCCTGACGACGCCGCAGCGGCCGCGCGCAGCACCCGCGATGGTGCCGGCGGGGCTGCGCGACGCGGGGCTGGAGCGCACCTCTCGCTCCGCCCCGCGACCGATCAAGCGCGCGTGCGCGCTACTTCCTGGGGCACGGCGCCTTGTACGTCTGCGTGACGCTCACCGGTTTCGATTCTTCGCCGTTTTCGGCGAAGATCACTTCGGTCTTGATCGGGAAGCCGCCCTTGGGGCACCTGGTGGGCATGCGGCCGTAGTAGGTGACTTTGCCGTGCGACTTGCGCGCGGAGCCGGCCTTGACGGTGATTGACTTGACGGACGCGTACGGCGCTCCGGGGACGCTCGCCACGAGCGGCACCTTGGTTTTGAGCTCCGGGCCGTAGCCGCCGGCGCCGCCGAGGCTGATGTATTTGCCGGTGGACAGGATTTCCAGCGACACAGGCGTGTGCCCGTCGGTGAAGAACAGCAGGCCGCCGCCGGGCGCGTAGAAGGAGGACAGTTCAAGTGACTCTTCCACGCGTTCGCCGCCGAACGTGACGAAGCCGAGCACGGTGCCCAACGGCCCCGCCGCAGAGCCCTTCGCGCACTTGATCGGGCCGAACTGTTCGAGCGTCGCCGCGCTGCACGTCGGAAAGCCGCTCGTGTGCAGCTTGGCGCCTTTTGGCAGGTAGAAGTTGACGCCGATCACGGGCGGCGGCGAGCCGAGGTATTCGGTGCCGGTGATCTGGTATTCGGCCTTGACGGCGGCGCCCGCGCCGAGGATGTTGCCCGTGTGTGGAAAGCCGGCGATGGGTACTGCCACGGCTTTGAACTTGACCGTCGGAAGCGCCGACGCCACGCCTGTCAGGGCCAGCAGGGCCAGGCTCATGGTGGCGATACAGGCGAATGCTCTGCGCATCGGATTCCTCCTCGTTTCGGCAGACCGGTCGGCGTGCCTGGCTTTCGAGCTACCCGCATGGAGCTGCGGTCAGTCCCCAAAGCTAAAGACACGCCGTCCGGTCGCGAGTTGCGCCGTCAGGCCCGTGCGCCGGCTCTGGACGAGCGCTCAGAGCGCGGGCGTCTGCGGCAGCCCCGGGTCGGGCGCGCCCAGCTTGGTCACCTCAGGCGCCTCGTACGGCGCTCCGGGGCAGCCGCCCAGCGCGAGCACGCGCATGCCCTCGCTGCCGGGCCAGATCTTGCGCTTGGGCTGCGGGCCGACGCGGATCATCGTCTCGGGATCGAGCGCGAGGCGCTCGCCGTCGACCTCGATCTCGCCCGAACCGCGCAGCACCACGAACACCTCCTCCTGGCCGCTTTCCGCGTGGTCGTGCTCGGGGTACTGCTCCGCGTTCGGCGGCAGGTCGATGACCTGCATGCCGAACGACTCGACGCCGAGCGTGGCGCGCGCTCGCTTGAACGAGCCGAACACGACCGCCTCCATGTCGTCGATCGGGCTGATGGTGAAGTCGGGCATCTGGTCTCCTGTCGTTGTGGCCGGTCGGCGCGACCGGCTGGGGGAGGCAGTTAATAGCACGAACGTTCGTGCCTTGCAACGATGGTGCGCGTCTACAATGTGCGTCCATGGCGACAGACGCGCGCGTGCGCACGGCGACGAAGGCGGCCACCACCCGAGCGACGATCCTCGAGCGCGCGGTCGACATCGCGTCGGTGAGCGGCCTGGAGGGGCTGACGATCGGCGGCCTGGCGAGCGAGCTCGGCATGAGCAAGAGCGGCCTGTTCGCGCACTTCGGCTCCAAGGAGGAGCTGCAGCTGGCGATCGTGGAAGCGGCCGGCGCGCGCTTCTTCAACGAGGTGCTCGTGCCCGCGCAGCGCGAGCACGAGGGCGCGGCGCGCCTGCGCGCATACTGCGAGGCCTACATCGACTACCTCGAGCGCAAGGTGTTCGCGGGCGGCTGCTTCTGGGCGGCGGCGGCCGCCGAGTTCGACGACCGCCCCGGCCTCGTGCAGGATGCCGTGCGCGCCTCCGTCAGGGGCTGGATGGGCGAGCTCGAGCGCCAGGCGGCGATCGCCGGAGTGGCTGACGCCGGCGCGCTCGCGTTCGAGGTCTACTCGCTGGGCCTCGGCGCCAACACGTGCTCGCGGCTGCTCGGGGACGAGGGCGCGTTCGCCCGCGCGCGCGCCGCGCTGCAGCGCAGGCTGCCCTGACGTGTGGCTGCAACGCACGCTGGTGCGAGCACCGCGACCGCGGCGGCCCGCGCTCGCTCGTCGCCACCCTCTGGGGGCAGGAGCGAGAGCGGCGGTAGACTACGACGCTCTGCGCCCGTAGCTCAGCTGGATAGAGCGTCGGTCTACGGAACCGAAGGTCGGGAGTTCGAATCTCTCCGGGCGCGTGGATCCACCGGGGGCGGCCATTGCTCGCGGCCTGAGTGTCGAGACTACCCCGGCGAACCAGCGCTTGAGCGGCCCGGCAAGCTGCTAGCGATAGGCGCGCTCGATGCGCGCGCCTTATCCGATCCCCTCGAGCAACTCCCCCGCGCAGGTGAGTCCGAGCCCGCGCGCCAGTACCACGATCGTCTCCAGTCGAGGCGCGCGCTTGCAGCGCTCAAGCAGGCTGACCTCGCTGCGGTGCAGATCGCAACTGCTCGCGAGCGCCTCCTGGGAGATGCCGGCGTGCTTGCGCAGACGCAGGAGGTTCGCGGCGAACTGCTCACGCACCGCGCCCATCGTGTCCTCTCTCGCGGACGCTGGCTGCGGTGGTGTGTGCGCTCGGACGCGGTTCACCGTCGCTCGAAGATAACAGAGCCATTGTCGTTCTTGAAAGGCAAGCGGCGCGTTTATCTCGACTGTCAATGCTTTGTGGCGGGAGTGAAGGCGTAGCATCCCAGCGCGCGGAACGCGTCAACCGCCAATCGCCGGATGAGCATGCCCATGTCCGTCGTGCAGCATGGCGGGTGACTCTGAGCTGAGCTCGTGCGATGGCCGGCCGAGCCCGAAGCCCTGTCCGCCCTGGATGATCGCGTCGGAGGCGAGAGCATGCTCGTCGTTGATGGCGCACAGGAACTGCAGAGTGTCCTCGTCCTCGATGCCCTCCGCGATCACGAACGCTCCGGTCTGGCGCGCGAACGTGGCCATCGCCATCAGCACTGCCCGCGCCCCCGGCTCGGTTGCGGCGGCGGTGATGATGCTGCGGTCGAGCTTGACGAACTCGGCGTCGATCTTGCTCAGCATCTCCAAGCCCGAGTTGCCCGTTCCGACGTCGTCGACGGCGAGCTTGAAGCCCTGCGCTCGCAGCCGCTGCAGACGCTTGACGACCCGCTCGGTGCGTCCTCCGGAGCGCTCGGTGACCTCCACGACGACCGCCTGCGGCGTCAGTCCCGCGCGTTCCACGGCGGGCGCGAGCCACGCGTCCGCCTCGGCGTCGAGGTCGAGCGTCAGCGGGGACAGGTTGAGGAACAGCAGCACGCCCGGGTGCAGCTGCGGGGCGAGCCGCAGCGCGTTCTCGACGCAGAGCACGTCGAGCTGGTGCACGCGTCCGATCTGCTCGGCGACGTCGAACGCCTCGGCGGGGCCGGACAGCCCGTAGGAGGGGTCGGGGCGGGTCAGCGCCTCGACGCCGAGCAGGCTCTGCGCGTCGAGGTTCCAGATCGGCTGGAACAGCGTGTCGATCCGCCCCTCGTCGATCAGCCGCACGACGGCCTCCTTCTTCTCGGAGGTGATCACGGCCACGTGCTCGCGGATGTCATCGAAGTGCGTCGCGCGGTTGCCGCCCTCGCGCTTGGCCTCGTACAGCGCGGCATCGGCCTCGGCGCGCAGCGTGTCGGCCTGTTGCCCTGGCCGCAGCGCGCTGACGCCCACGCTGGCGTTGATCCCGGCGTCCTTGAGGCTACGGCTCAGTCGTCGGGCGACGGCGCGGGCGCCCTCGGCGTCGGTGTGCGTCAACGCCAGCGCGAACTCGTCGCCGCCGATCCTGTAGGGGCGGTCGCCGGGCCTTGCCTCGCGCAGCACCTGCGCGACGCTCTGGAGGATCGCGTCGCCGTGCGGGTGCCCGTGGCGGTCGTTGATGAGCTTGAAGTCGTCGACGTCGAGCAGCGCCAGCGCGAAGTGGTCTTCGTAGCGCGCGGCGGAAGCGACGGCCTGCGGGAGCTCGTCCTGGAAGGCGCGCTGGTTGGGCAGATCGGTCAGCCCGTCGCGGGTGGCTCGCTGCAGCACCATGCGGTGGTCGCGCATCAGTCGTCGGCCGCCGAGGAGATAGAAGGCGGCGCCGCCGCCGATCAGGGTGAACAGGCCGATGAGCGCGAGCACCTTTCGCAGTTCGCTCAGCTGCGCGTCGTAGGTGTGGTGGTCATAGGTGACCTCGTAGGCGTAGCGGCCGCCGGGAAGGTCAACCGGGACGATGAACTCGAAGTCGCTGGCGTCCTTGCCGCGACCGCCCTCGCGCCCGGCGTATGAGCTGCCGTGCTCCAACGCGGCGTCGATGCGGGCGTCTGCTTCCGTCCTGCCCACGAGCAGCCGGTCGCCCGCGGCCCTGATCACGTGCTGCTGGTCGATCAGCGAGACCGCCAGTGTGCCGGGGCGCTGTTCGACGCCTTCCAGCAGACGCTGGACGTCGCCGATGCCGTCGGCTGTGCTCGTCGCCCGGCCGCCCTCGAGCTCGAAGGCCCTCGCGTCGGCCCGCTGGCCTTCGGCGTAGTCGTCGATCAGCTGGTGCGCCATGCTCCGTTCCAGCAGCACGTAGCCGGTGATGCCCGTCAGCGCGAACGTGAGCGCGACGGTCGCGAGCAGGCGGATGCCGAAAGCGAACGCCGAGCCGTCCTCGCCGTCGCGACGCAGCCGCATGGATCGGGGCCTCCTGCGCATCACCAGTCAGATCGGCACATCGGCTCGCGAACGTGAGCCTGCGTAATGCGATCAGTCGGACATGCTGAACTGCCGAAGGGGACTCATCGTCGGCACGCGCACCATCGTCGTTCGGTAGGGGAGCGCCACGCCCCTAATGGTTCAGCGTGGCCACGTGATCTGTTCGGCCAGCTCATTCTGGCCGAGGTCGATCAGGCCGCTGCGCTCGATCGGGCGGTACTCGCCACGGTCGAGTCCGAGCCAGTGGACGGCGTGCTTCTCGGGGTCGACGATCAGGACCTCGTCGACGTCGTGGGCGGCATAGAACGGCAGCTTCTCCCAGCTCTCATCGCCGGGGGAGACGATCTCGAGCACGAGGGCGGCTGTCGAGTACCACGTGACGAGCGGAGGGACGCGATGCAATCCGCCGTCTGGCACGCGGAAGTCGTGTTCGCCGTCGCCGAGGTTGAACTGCCCGCCTGCGTGCAGACCAGCCCGCTCTGCGAGCGGCCTGAGTAGATGGGCGAGCTGCCATTCAACCGTGCTGTGTGGGCCGGAAGGAGCAGGGACCATGTGCAGGACACCCTCCCAGACCTCGTCGAGCCGATCAAGGCCCGAGCGGCGCCTGCGTTTGAGCAGCTCATCAAGTCCCGCCGTGGGGGGGTCCAAGACCACTGCGCGCATGTACCGAGCGTAGCGCGAGCTGTCCTGTCTTGCCGGTCGAGAGCCACGACCGGACGGCACGCCCCCTACGACGCGGCGCTCGACGTCAGCGCGAGCGCGAGCGCCCGTTCGAGGAACGCGCTCGTGTCCGCGGCGTCGAGCGGCCTGGCGTAAAGGAACCCCTGCCCGCTGTCGCAGCTCTGGTCCTGCAGCGCGGCGAGCTCGTGCGACTGCTCGATGCCCTCGGCGAGCGTCTCGATCGAGAGCGCGCGCCCGAGCGCGACGAGGCTCTGGAGGATCGTCTCGCTCTCGGGGCTGCTGGTCATGCGGGCGACGAACGAGCGGTCGATCTTGAGCGCGTCGACGGGGAAATTCTGCAGGTGCGCCATCGAGGAGTACCCGGTCCCGAAGTCGTCGATCGCGATCTTGACGCCGAGCTCCTTGATCGTGCACAGCCGCTGGGCTGTGGCCTCGACGTTTCTCATGAGCGCGGTCTCGGTGATCTCGAGCGTGAGCATCGAGGGGTCGAGATCGCTGCGTTCGAGCGCCCGTTCGACGTGCCCGACGAAGTCGCGGCTGTCGAGCTGTCGCGCGGAGACGTTCACGGCGACCGCTGCGGGGTGGCCCTCCTCGCGCCAGCGGACCGCTTCGCTGCAGGCTGTTTCGAGCACCCAGCGCCCGACCGCGATGATCATCCCGGTTTCCTCGAGCAGCCCGATGAACGCTTCCGGCTGCAGCGTCCCCTCGCCGGGCCGGTTCCAGCGGATCAGGGCCTCCATGCCGGTGGGCGCCATGCTGAGGAGGCTGAACGTGGGCTGGTAGACGAGGAAGAACTGCTCGTTGGCGAGCGCGCTGCGCAGATCGAGCTCGAGCTCCGTGCGTGTCTGGATGACGGCGTGCATCCCCGGCTGGAAGACCGCGTAGCGGTTGGGGCCCTGTGCCTTGGCGTGGTACATGGCGATGTCGGCGTCGCGCAGGAGCTCGCCGGCGCTCTCGCGCGCGCCGCAGGCGATGCCGATGCTGGCGGTGACGTTGAACGGCGTTTCGTCCTCGCCGAGGCGGATGGGCTGCTTCAAGCCGTCGAGCAGGCGCTCGGCGATCGACTCTGGGCCGTTCTGAAGCGCTTGGTCGCCGGCGATCACGACGAACTCGTCGCCGCCGATCCTGCCGACGGCGTCGCTTCCCCTGAGGGTGGCGCCGAGGCGCGCGGCGACGCCCCGCAACAGCTCGTCGCCCATCTCGTGACCGAACGTGTCGTTGACGTTCTTGAAGTTGTCGAGGTCGATGAACAGGGCGGCGATGGCGGTCTTGTTGCGCCGGGCGCGGTGGAGCATTTGCTCGACGCGGTCGAGGATCAGCGCGCGGTTGGGCAGTCCGGTGAGGGTGTCGTGGGTGGCGAGGAACGCGAGCTCTCGCTGGCGGTTCTCGAGCTCTGACTCGGCATGTTTGCGCTCCTGCTCGAAGGACTCGCACATGCGCACGAGTGTGACGTTGAGGCTGCGTCTGAGCATCGCGTATGCCTGCTCGAGCGTTTGTTGCGGGAGCCCCATGCACCCGGCGCAGTCGGCGACGACCTCGCACGCGGCGTCGCACCAGCGCAGGCACCGCTTGGTCACCTCGTTCAATGGCGCGGATCGCTGGGCGGCGAGCTGGGCGAAGATCAGCCAGGACTCCTGGCCGACCTCGCGTGCGACCTCGGGGCTCTCCCCGGACATCCAGCGCGCGACAGCCGTGGTCGAAACCGCCCCCACACGCGCAAAACGCTCTTCTACGGCGTCCTCCAGAAGCACGCCCGATTCTCGCGTGCGGCGCATCATCGCAGCCACGACGTCGGCTGTACGTTCGTTCAGGGCAGCACCGAGCGTGCTCAGCTCGCTGGGCCTGACGGTGGTGAGTCGGCTCGCCGGCATCCGAGTCCGAATCGGCACCCGCCCGGCCCGCCTTGATGGGCTTAACGGCACGACATCTCTAGTTTCTATCCGTCATCCGCCCCCCGGGGTCGAGCCCGACAGGTCTGCCCATTTAGGCAATGCGACAGTGTTTATTCAGAGCAAGGATCTGATACCTTGGTGGTGTTATTGAGGGGCTTTGTGGGCTGCGTCTTGCCTCATTGTCTGGGGCCCGTCCGAGGAGGTCTGCGGTGTCGAGTGGAAGCGTTGTATCGCGTCGTCCTGTCCTTGCCATGCTCGCGTCGTTTTGCACAGCGCTGGCCGTGCTGGCGCTTGGAAGCGCGTCCGCCACGGCCGCGACGTACGTCCACAGCCTTGGGCCGTTCGAAACACCGACGGGCATGGCGGTCGAAGAATCGACCGGAAACGTGCTGGCCCCCGAAAGCGGCGAAGACCTCGACGTCGTCAACGTGCTCGGCGAACGCGGGCGCATGCCTGCTGGCGGTGCGCCGGAGACGTTCTCTGGCGAACACACGCCCGCCGGAAGCTTCGCGTTCGACAGGGATTGGGTTGGCATCGCCGTGGACAACTCGCACAGCTCCGCGGCAGGTTCGATCTACGTGGCCGACCGGGGACACGCGGTTGTCGATCGCTTCAAGCTGAGCGGGGGCGAATTCAAATACGAATCCCAGCTCACGGGCTTCGTCGAACCGGGGGGCGTCGCCACCGATGGGGACGGCGACGTGTATGTGAGCGATCCCGGCGCCGAAGCGCTCCGCGAGTTCTCGCCGGCGGGCGCCGAGATCGCCGTGTTCGCGGTAAAAGGCCTAGAGCGGAGCGTCGTGGTCGATTCCAGAGGTGACATCTTCGTATACGGCAATCCGAACGGTGCGCTCGCGGACGGCGCAGCCCCGGCCGAGATCTGGCGTGGCTCCGATACGGCGACGAGTGCCGAAAAGGTGACGGAAGTCCCCGAAGTCGAGGGTGCGGGCGCGGATGGAATCGACCGCGCGACCGACATCGGCTATGTGGCGATCGGCGGTCGCGTGGTCGAAGGGTTCGCGATGCCCACCCCGGTGAGGACCGGCGGCGAATTCGGCGCGGGGACGTTCTCGGAAGCCATCGAAGACATCGCGGTGAACGAAAGGACCGGCGCGATCTATGTGGCCGACGCGGGCAAGGAAAAGATCTTCATCTTCCAGGGCGCGCCGGCTCGGTTTCCACTCACCGTGTTCATCGCGGGCCAGGGCGAAGTGATCTCGGCGCCTGCGGGAATGGCCTGCTCGGTCGAGGAATGCACGCACGAATTCGAAGGCGAAGTAACCCTGACGGCGGCGAGAGCCGGAGCGGGCTATGAATTCGCCGGTTGGATCGGCTGCAGGCCCATTTCGGCGACGACCTGCAGAGTGCAGCGGGCCGCGAGCACTGAAGTCACCGCCGTGTTCTTGAAAGCGGGTACGCAGGGTCCGGCCGGCACCGGCTCCGACGGCCAGCAGGGCGGGGCCGGCCCCGCGGGCGCGGCCGGCCCCGCGGGGGCTGCTGGGCCTGCGGGGCCCGAAGGCCCAGCAGGCAAGATCGAGCTCGTGACGTGCAGAGCGGTCAAGGGCAAGCAGCACTGCACGGCCAAGCTCGTCTCGGGCACGGCCAGGTTCACAGCCGCCGCCGCGCACGCGACGCTATCCCGTCACGGCGTGGTGTACGCAGCGGGAAGCGCCCGCGCCGCGCGCGGGCGGATCAGCCTGCGGCTGCTCCCGGTTCGCCGCTTGCAACCGGGCAGGTACGCGCTCACGCTGATCACCGGCGCCGGACCGCACAAGCGGATCAGCAGCGAGTGGCTCACGCTCGGTTAGCCCGTTGGATCGTCTACAATCAGAAGGTCATGAGGGCGGAGAGGGACCCGCAGTCAGCTCCGATGCAGTCGCAGGTCAACTGGGCTCTGCTCGGTCTTGTGATCGAGCGCCCGAGCTACGCGTATGAGCTGGCGCAGCGCTTCGACCGCACGTACGCGGGCGTCCTGACGCTGAGCAGCGTCTCGCACGCCTACACGGCGCTTGCGGCGCTGCGCGAGCGCGAGCTGATCGAAGAGCTGCCGGGCACCAGGCAGGGCCGCCAGCCCAAGCCCCACTATCGCGCGACCGCGAAGGGCCTGGATGGCTACGGCCAGTGGCTGGTTGCGCAGCTCGACGAGGACCTGCGCCGCCAGCGTCTGTTCATCCTGTCGCTGGCGACGTTCACGCGCGACCCGCAGACGGCGCTGGAGCTGCTGGCGCGCTATGAGCAGGCGTGTCTGGAAGAGGCGCGCGGCACGCCGATAGCGCCGCGCACGGCGCAGCACACGGGCGTGTGCGCGGGCGGCGCGCCGGAGCTGGCGGCGCGCCTGGCGGCTGAGGAGAGCCGCCTGGCGGTCGGCGCGAAGCTCGCCTGGGTGGAGTATGCGCGGCGCGAGCTGATGGCGCTGCCGGGCGCGCGGGTCGCGGCGCGATGACGCTGCTCGAGCTGCACGGGGTCGCCAAGCGCTACCGCGAGGGGCAGCTCGAGCGCGTGGTTCTGCGCGAGGTCTCGCTGCGGATCGACGCCGGCGAGCTGGCGATGGTCTGGGGCGTGCGCGGCGCCGGGCGCTCGACGCTGCTGCGCGTGGCGGCTGGCATCGAGGCCCCGGACGAAGGTGTCGTGCGGTTCGAGGGGCGCGAGCTGTCCGGCCACGGGGGCGACGTGCTCGGCGCCGGCATCGGCTACTGCCAGAAGCTCCTGCGCGGCGGCTCGCAGCTGGCGTTGGAGGTCGTGACGATGCCGCTGCTAGCGGCCGGCGTGTCGCCGGCGTGCGCGCGCACGCGCGCCTGCGAGGCGCTGGAGCGCGCCGGCGCGCCCGGCTGTGCGACGCTGCGCGCGGCGTCGCTCGATACCGCTGAGACGGTGCGCGTGGCGCTCGCGCGCGTGCTCGCGCACGACCCGCGGCTGGTCGTGATCGACGACCCGATCCAGGGTGTCGACCTGTTCGAGCGCGACGGCATCCTCGCGCTGCTGCGCTCGCTGACGGGGGAAGGCGTCGCGGTGCTCGCGAGCACCACCGACGCGACCGGCCTGGCTGGCGCGGATCGCACGCTGACGCTGAGCGAAGGTGAGCTGCGCGGGCCGCCGCAGCAGCAGCTGGCGCCCGTGCTGGCGCTGCGCCGCCCCGCGGGGTGGCGGGCCAGCGCCTGAGGCATGCTCGAGCTCGAAGGCGTCGTCAAGCACTACCGCGCGGCGGGGGAGCTGGTCCACGCGGTGGATGGGGTCAGCCTGCGCGTGCCCGCCGGCGAGCTCGTCGCCGTGCAGGGACCGTCGGGCTCGGGCAAGACGACGCTGCTGCTGCTGATCGCGGGGCTGCTGCGGGCGCAGGCGGGGACGATCCGCTTCGAGGGTCGCGAGGTGTCGGGGCTGTCTGACGATCAGGTCTCCGACTACCTGATGCGCGACGTCGGCTTCATCTACCAGAGCTGCCGGCTGATGCCGAGGGTCTCGGCGCTCGAGAACGCCGCGCTGAAGCTGCTGGGCGGGGGCATGGGCCCGCGCGAGGCCAAGCGCCAGGCGCTGCCGTGGCTCGAGCGCCTCGGCCTCGCCGACCGCCTCGAGCGCACGCCCGAGCAGCTCTCCGGCGGCGAGCGCCAGCGCGTGGCGATCGCGCGGGCGCTGTCGGGCGACCCGCGGCTGATCCTCGCCGACGAGCCGACCGGCAACCTTGACAGCGCTCGCAGTGTCGCGACGATCGAGCTGCTGGCCGCGCTCGCGCACGAGCGCGGCGCGGCGGTCGTGCTCGTCACCCACGACGCCGAGGCGGCGCGGCTGAGCGACCGCGCGTACACGCTGCGCGACGGCAGGCTGCTCGACGCGGAGCAGCCCCTCGGCGCGGCGGCGGCCGGGATGCCGCGGGTGGCCTCGCCGCTCTCGGCGGCGCCGCAGGTGCAAGGCTGACGTCGTGATCGCGAGTCGAGCCGCGCTTCGTACGCGGATGCTGGGCCCGTACGCGCTGCTGTACATCTACCGCAGGCGCCTGCGCGCGCACGCGGTGGCGGAGCTGCTGGCCGGCGTCGGCATCGCGGTTGCGGTGGCGCTGGTGCTCGCCGCGACGGTTGCCGAGGGCAGCATCGCCGGCGCCACCGGCGAAGTCGTCAGGGCGGTCGTGGGCCGGGCGGACCTGCAGCTGCGCGCGCAGGACGGCGACGGCTTCGACGAACGGCTGCTCGCGCGCGTGGAAGCGATCCCCGGCGTCACGCAGGCGGCGCCGCTGCTCGAGCAGACGGCCACCGTGCGCGCGCCCGGCGGACGCCGTGCGACGGTCGACCTGGCGGGCACCGACGTCAGCCTGGCGGTGCTCGACGGGCTGGCGCACACGCTGCCGCTGAACGCGCTGAGCCCCGGCGGGATCGGGCTGAGCCAGGCGACGGCGCGCGTGCTCGGTGTGAGCGCGTCGGTCGCGGGCGCGGGCGTGGGCGCGGTGACGCTGGAGCTGCGCGGCCGCGCGATCCCGCTGCGCGTCTCCGCGGTGCTCGGCCCGGAATCCGCGGGCGCG
This sequence comes from Solirubrobacteraceae bacterium, assembly GCA_035483595.1. GTDB lineage: Bacteria > Actinomycetota > Thermoleophilia > Solirubrobacterales > Solirubrobacteraceae > Palsa-744. The sequence continues at coordinate 18,128 of DATHPU010000005.1, read as the reverse complement.
GTGTCCGCTGCGCTGGTGGCGGTGATGCCGCTGGCGACGCTGCAGCGTCTGGCGGGGCTGCAGCGTCGCATCACCCGCATCCTCGTGCAGAGCGCGCCGGGTCGCCAGCGGGAGGTTCGCCAGCGCCTGCAGGCGCTGGCGGGCGGGCGCCTGACCGTGGCGCCGGCCGACCAGGACGTGAGGTTGCTCGACCAGGCGCTCGGCCCGAGCGACCTCGCCAGTCAGCTGTTCGCGGCGATCGGCGCGCTGCTGGGCTTCCTGCTGGCGTTCAACGCGATGCTGCTGACGGTCCCGGAGCGCCGCCAGGCGATCGCGGACCTGCGCCTGGCGGGCACGCGCCGGGGTGCGGTCGTGCAGATTGTGCTGTTCCAGGGGCTGTGTCTGGGCGCGGTGGCGAGCGCCGTCGGCCTCGCGGTCGGCTATGCGCTGTCGGTGTGGGCGTTTCGCCAGCCGACGGGCTATCTGGCGGAGGCGTTCACGCTCAGCCCGGGCACGGTCGTGGGCGCCGGGCCGCTGCTGCTGGCGGGCCTCGGGGGTCTCGCGGCGACGTGCCTGGCGTCGGCGGTGCCGCTGCTGGACCTGCGCCGCGGCCGCGCCCGCGATGCGGTCTACCGCGACTCGGGCGACCCCGGCAATGCGCTTGACGCTCGCGCGCAGCGGGCGCTGTTCGTGGCGGCGCTCGCGGTGCTGCTCGCGGCGAGCCTGGTGTTCGTGCTGGCGCCTTCGGCGGCGATCCTCGCGGGCGCGATGCTGGCGCTCGCGACGATGCTCGCGGTGCCGCTTGCGTTCACCGCGGTGCTCGCGGGCGCGCGCCGGCTGGCCTCGCGCCGTGAGCGCCTGACGTCGCTGCCGGTCGCGCTCGCCTCGTTGCAGGCGACGACGCTGCGCGCGCTGGCGCTGGCGGCGACGGGCGCGGTGGCGCTGTTCGGCAGCGTCGCGCTGGGCGGCTCGCGCGACGATCTGCTGCGCGGCATCCACAGGTTCGCGGCGAGCTATGTGGCGGATGCCGACGTGTGGGTGTCCAACCCGGGCGACAACCAGGCGACGGACGCGATCGCGCCGGGAGGATATTCGCGGGCGATCGCCCGCGTGCCGGGTGTGGCGAGCGTGCGCGCGTTCGAGGGCGGCTTCATGCAGCTGGGCGCGCGGCGCGTGTGGGTGATCGCGCGCCCGCCCGGCGCGAGCCGCGAAGTGCTGCGCACGCAGGTCGTCTCGGGGGCGCCGGCGCGGGCGGGCGCGCTGCTTGCGAGCGGCGGCTGGATCGCGGTGTCGGCGCAGATCGCGGCGGAACACGACACGGGGGTGGGGGGGAGCCTGGCGCTGCGGACCCCGACCGGCGTGCGCCGCTTCCGTGTCGCGGCGACCACCACGAATCTCGCGTGGCCGCCGGGGGTGATCTTCATCGGCGCGGGCGACTACAGCCGCTATTGGGCCGCTTCGGAGCCGACCGCGCTCGGCGTCGAGCTGCTACCCGGCGTGAGCCCGGCCGCGGCGCGCCTTGCGATCGAGCGCGCGCTGGGCCCCGCGAGCGGGCTGGAAGTCTCGCTGGCGGCGGCGCGCGCGGCGCGGATCGACGCGCTCGCGGGCGAAGGGCTCGGCCAGCTCGGCGAGATCGCGACGCTGCTGCTGGCGGCGGCGGTCGCGGCGATGGCGGCGGCGCTCGCGTCGAGCATCTGGCAGCGGCGCCCGACGCTCGCGGGCCTGCGGCTGCTCGGCGTGAAGCCGGCGCGCCTGCGCCGGATCCTGCTGCTGGAAGCGGCGCTGATGCTGGGCGCGGGCTGTGTCACGGGCGCGATCGCGGGCGTGTACGGCCAGCTGGTGCTGGACGGCTACCTCAAGCGCGTGACGGGCTTCCCGCTGGCGCGCGTGGCGACGGGCGCGCGTCCGCTGGAGATCTTCGCGCTCGTGTTGGCGCTGGCGCTGGCGCTGGTCGCGGCTCCCGGTTGGCTGGCCTCGCGCGTGGCGCCGGCGCTCGCGCTGGAGGACCGATAGCCGCTCCGCGTCATGTGGCGGTGATCGCGGACGGCAGTGGCCGCTGGGCGCAGCGGCGCGGCCTGTCGATCGCCGCGGGGCATGCCGCCGCGGCGGATACGCTGAAGGCGCGCGTGTCGGACGCGCTCGAGCTCGGCGTCGAGGAGCTCGCGGTGTACGTGTTCTCGACCGAGAACTGGAGTCGTCCGGCGGAGGAGGTGGGCGAGCTGCTGGCGATGTTCTCGCAGCGGATCGCGCTCGAGGCTCCGGACCTGCATTGCCAGGGCGTGAGCGTGCGCTTCATCGGGCGTCGCGAGGGTCTGCCGCGCGAGCTCGTCGAGCAGATCGAGCGCACGCAGTCGCTGACCGCGCGCAACGTTCGACTGCGGTTGTTCCTGGCCTTTAATTATGGGGGGCGCGCGGAGATCGTGGACGCCGCGCGGCGCTTCGACGGCGGCGGCGAGGAGGAGTTCGGACGCTGTCTGTATGCGCCGGAAATGCACGACCCGGATGTGATCGTGCGCACGGGCGGCGAGCGGCGGCTGTCGAACTTCCTGCTGTGGCAGGCGGCGTACTCTGAGCTGGTGTTCACCGACGAGCTGTGGCCGGACTTCACGCGCCGCGCTTTGGAGCAGTCGCTGCTGGAGTTCGAGCTTCGCGAGCGCCGCTTCGGCGGCCACTGACGCGGCGTGGTGGCTCGGGCGCTGGCGCTGGCGAACGCGCGCTACTGGAGCACCGTCGCGCCGGTCGTGCGCGTGGAGCTGGCGCGCTGGCGCGCGCGCGCGGAGGCGATCGCCGATCCGCGGCTGCGCGCGCTGGCGCTCGCGAAGCTGGACGGCGAGCGCTTCAACGCGGAGGCTGGTGCGATGCTCGCGACGCACGCCCCGCGCGCGCATCGTGCGGACGCGGTACGCGCGATCGTCGCGCTGCAGGTGCTGTTCGACCTGCTCGACGGGCTCACCGAGCAGCGACTGGCGGATCCGCTGGGCGACGGCGAGCGGCTGTTCGCGCCGTTCCTCGACGCGCTGCGTCCCGGCTGCGCTACCGCACCGCACGCCGATGCCCTCCCTGGCGCCCTCGCCCCGCGGGGCGAGCAGCCGGCCGGTGCGGCCGGCGGGTATCTGCTCGAGCTCTCCGACGCGGCGCGCGCCGCTCTCGCGCGCCTTCCGGCGCGCGCCGCGGTGATCGACCTTGCGCAGGCGAGCGCGTGCCGCGCCGCGCAGGCGCAGGTTCGGATGCACGCGGCGCCGGCGCTGGGGGCCGGCCAGCTGCGCGAGTGGGCGCAGGCGCAGGCGCGCGGCACGGGCCTTGGCTGGCGCGAGCTGCTGGCGGGCGCGGCCTCCTCGGTGCTGGTCGTGCACGCGCTCGTGGTGGCGGCGGCGCGGCCCGACGCCACCACGGTGCAGGCGGCGCGTCTGGCGGACGCCTACCTCTCGATCTGCGTGCTGTTGACGCTGCTCGACAGCCTCGTCGACGAGCAGCGCGACGAGCGTGCGGGGCGCGCGGGCTACGTGAGTCTGTATGAGGACCGCGAGCTGCTCGCGCAGGCGCTCGACGAGACGGCGGCGCGCGCGCTCGCGCAGGCGCGCACGCTGCCCGACGCCCGGCATCACGTGCTGATGTTGACGGGCGTCGTCGCCTACTACGCCTCGACGCCGGCCGCCCGGGCCGAGCGCGCACGCCCGTTGGTGGCGCGTGTGCAGCGCGCGCTCCCCCTGGTCGCGCCCACGCTCGTGTTCATGCGCGCCTGGCGGCTGACCCGCGGCGCCCGCGCTCGCGCCCGCGGCAGGTCAAATCACACGGCCTCCGTTTATTAGAGTGGACAAAAATGCGATCCGCTTGCTGTTGACCATGGCGTCGGTACCGGATATCGTTGTGTCACATCGTTTATTCGAGCCTCGCTGAGAGCGACAAGTCAGACCCACGACACAGCACGTCTCCAACAACCACGCGAGCCCCGTATCGCCGCATTCGACAAGGATGGCGCGCGAGCGGATCCTGGACGCGATGATCGAGCGCGTCGCCGAGCGTGGCTTCGCGGGCGTCACGGTGAAGCTCGTGACCTCGAGCGCACAGGTGTCCAGCCGCACCTTCTACGAGCACTTCGCTGGCCTGGAGGCATGTTTCTCCGAGGTGCTCGACCTCGGGCTTGCGCGCGCGCTGGCGCTCGTCGGCGACGCGTTCGCCCGTGAGGAGCGCTGGCAGGACGGTGTGCGGGCGGCGCTGGCCTCGGTCCTCGCGTACTTCGACGACGAGCCTGTGCTGGCGCGCGTGTTGTTCGTCGAGGCGATGGCGGCCGGCTCGTGGGCGCTCGAGCGCCGCGAGGACAACGTCGCGGCGCTGCGCCAGATGATCGTCGAGCACTGGTCGGAGTCGGACGCCGGACGCCCCGAGCCGGTGGCTGTAGCGGGCGTGATGGCGTCGGTTCTGGGCATCATCCACAGCCACCTCGTGACCAGGGATCCGCGGCCGCTGATCGAGCTGCTGGGCCCGCTGATGGGCATCGTGACGACGCCCTATCAGGACCGGCAGGCGGTTGCGCGCGAAATCGAGCGCGGGGCGCAACTGGCCCGTACCGTCGAGGCCGGGTGGCACATCGATTCGACAGCGGCTGCACGAGCGGGGGCTTCGGCCGCTGCGGCGGCCGAGAGGCTCGAAACGCTCCCGCCGCTGCTCTGCAACCCGCAGGCGCGTCGTGCCCGCGAATGCCTGTTGTTCCTCGCCGCACGCCCGGACTCGAGCAACCGCGAGATCGCCGCGGGGGTCGGCATCGCCCATCAGTCGCAGATCTCGCGGCTGCTGTCCGAGCTGGGGTCGGCGAGTCTCGTGGCCAAGCGCTCCGCCGGTCCCGGCAGGCGCAACGCCTGGCGCCTCACCGCGCGCGGTGAGCGCATCGCCGGCGTCGTTGCGGCCGACAGCCAGGATCCAGAGCCCGAGCTTCCGAGTGTGAACATCGAGCCCGCCGCGTTTTCTGTCTATTAACGGTTGACGGACGCCACCCAAAGCGTTTACGTTCGAGTTTCAGCCGCTAGTCCAGCTCGGTGCCGTGATGGGCGGGCCTCCAGCGAGGCGGCGCCGCACCGGCATCGAATCACAGGAAAGGAAGTAGCGAACAATGAGATCCAAACCCAGGAGCATCGTGCTGTTGAGCATGCTGGTGGCACTCGCCGTCGGCGTGTCGGCGTCGGCCGCGAGTGCCACGACGCTGTTTGAATGGAAGGTCAAAGGCGCGGCCCTGAAATCCGGCTCGTCAAAGGAATTCACGCTCAAAAGCAAAGAACTGGTCCGCCTCAACTTCACGACGTTTGGCGATGCGATCAAACTGACCAGCAGCAATGTCAAGGTGGTGGCCGAAAACAAACCGAGCGTTGCGGGAGGCAAGCCGGGCAAACTTGAAAAAGTTAGGCTTTGGTTTGAAAACGTCCAGGTAGAAAAACCTAAATTCTGCACAATTAAAACAGGCAGGATAATCACGAGTGAACTAAACGGCGAACTCGTGGAAAAGGCGGAAGCCAAAAAAGGAACAGGTGTGGTCGAGCTCCTGCTTGAAACGATTCCTAGCGGGCTGGGTGAATGGGCCACGTTTGGGTTCGAAGGCGAAAACTGCGTGCCGAAAGAGCTTGAACACAATGAATTTCGGTTGAAAGGGTCCGTCGTGGCTGAACTGAGCCCGCAGAAAGCGGAAGCTACGGTCGGGAAGCTGTTGCTCGGAAAAACAAGCACGGAATATCCGTATACGAGTGAATATGTGAACTCGGCGGGCGAATTCAAGACCGCGGGAATGAAAGTGGCTCTGGAACCGGCGATCCTCATCGGTGAACCCGAAATGGAACTGGTTTCCAAAGAAGCGTTCGGGGGATTCTAGGCCTCATCGAGTACTCGCTGATGGCTGCGCCACCGGGGTTCGGCCCGGGGCGCAGCCGGTCAGCGCTTTGCCGCCGCCTGCTGGTGCCTGCGCGTTTCGTGTGTCGATCTGACCAAGGCGACGAGACCGGCGAGGACACGCAGGCGGCTCCCCCAAATACGGCCAGCTCGCGCCTCTAATCGCACCGGCCCTTGCGTTCAGGCGGGCGTGGTGGCTGGCCCGCGGCGCCCGTTGACACTGCGGTCGAATCGGTCGAGGCGTCTATCATAGGTCGCTGACGGTGCGCAAGGGGAGAGACATGAGCCACAGACGATCGACACGAGCAGAGAGCCTCGTCATGACGGCGGCGACGCTCGCGCTCGGCTCGCTCGCGTTGGCGCTAGCCCCGCCCGCGGCGGCGCCCGCGGCGAGCGTGCTCAACGTCCACGACGAAGGGCGCCTGCGCTTCGTGCGCGCGTCTGGCTCGGTGATCTACGACGAAGGCCGCGTTTCGGGCACGTTCCCCGGCTCGGCGCGTGTGCGCTTCCTCTACGACGGCGAACCGCGCGTGAGCGCCGAGTTCACGATCGCCGGCCCCGGTGGCTCGGTCAGCGCGCGCGGCACGGGCACGCTCAGCAGCCCGACGAGCCCGAGCCCGAGCTTTCGCGGCCACATGACGATCACCGGCGGCAGCGGCCGCTACGCGCACATCCGCGGCAGCGGCGAGCTGTTCGGCGTCTACTACCGGCGCAGCTACGGCCTGACCGTCCAGGCGGTCGGCAGGCTGCCCTACTGATCGGCGAGCCGACCATGTTCCATCCAAGCTCTCCCCGCATCGGCGCCGCGCTCGCGCTGGCGCTGTGCTTGTGCGCGCCGAGTGCGGCGGGCGCGAAACAGAGCGCAAAGCACGGCGGGAGGCAGGCGGCGAAGCTCCGCGCGAGCCTCACGCCCGAGCGCCTGGGTGCGGCGACGACCGTCTCGCTCGGCATCCAGATCACGGCGAAGACGCGCGTGCCCTCCGCGCTGCGCTCGATCCAGCTCGCCTACCCGCGCGACCTGGGTCTCGCGACGAGCGGCCTGGGCCTGGCATCCTGCTCGCCTGCCACGCTGGAAGCGCTGGGCGCCGAAGCGTGCCCGGCGGACTCGCGGATGGGGTCGGGCAGCGCGGTCGTCGAGATCCCCGTCGGCCCGGACATCGTCAAAGAGACGGTGAGCTTGGAACTGTTCGCGGGACCGTCGCCGGACGGCCGCCTGCACGTGCTGGTGTACGTGTCCTCGGTGTTCGCGGTGCATGCGGAGTTCGTCTTCTCCGGGGTGCTGCTCGCTGGGCGCCTGCGCATCGCGGTGCCGCTGATCCCGGCCCTCCCGGGTGCCCCCGACGTGGCGGTCACGCGCATGCAGGTGACGCTCGGCGGCCCGTTGACATACTACGAGCGCGTGCACGGCAGGAACCTCGCCTACCACCCGCCGGGGGTCGGCCTGCCCGACAGCTGCCCCGGCGGCGGCTTCGCGTTCGCGGCCACGTTCGCGTTCGCGGACGGCAGCCATGCGCGCGCCCGCACCGCCGTGCCCTGCCCGCGCGGCGGTTGAGTCAAGGCGTAGAACGTTCTACGCTCCTACTTGTCAAGAGCGTCCGCCAGGCGCATTATCGGCCAATGGCTGGGCAGGAACACGCGGAGGTCCTCGCCGTCAGCGCTCGGGGTGGGGAGGCCCGGCAGCTCACGGCCTTCGCGCCGGCGGCGCGGCGGCTGCTCGCGGACGTGGAGCGCGCCGTCGCGCGATCGAGGCCCGAGTGCGCGGCAGGCGCGTTGGTACGCGCGCTCGTGGCGTTCGCGCATGAGCGTCCCGACCAGGCGCGCCTGGTGATGGGCGAGGCGCTCACCGGCGGCGCCGGTCTGCGCGACGCCCGCGACCGGCTCGTCGACGACCTCGCTCGGATGCTCGAGCGCGCCCGCGCGGAGCTGGCCTCGAGCGCGCTCGTCGCGGACCTGCCGCCGTCGCTGCTCTGCGGCCTGACGTGCCGGCTGCTCGCGTCCCGCCTGCGCGAGCACGAGCCGCGCCTGGACGGCCTCGCGGACGAACTGCTCGCCTGGCTCGCTGTCTACGAGCTGCCGCTCGCGGCTCACCGCTGGGAGGAGCTGGCCGCGCTGCCGCTCCCCGTGCGCTCGCCGTACCTGCCGCCGATCGCGCTGCGCGCGCCGCCGTCGCCGCTGCAGGGGCGCACACGCATGACGCGCTCGGCACGCGCCGAAGAACGCTGGCTGCGGGTCCTGTTCGCGACCGTCGAGGTCGTCGCTCGCGACGGCTACGCCGGCGCGAGCGTCGCCGCCATCGCGGCGTGCGCGGGCATCGACACGCGCGCCTTCTATCGCACCTTCGCCAGCAAGCAGCACGCGCTGGCGGCCGCCAACGAGCTGCTGTTCAGGCGCGCGATCGCGACGGCGGCCGGCGCGTTCGCGGCCGGGGAGACCTGGCCGGCGCGCGTGTGGGAGGCCGCGCGCGCGCTGACGCAGTGCGTCGAGGACAGCCGCGCGCTCGCCCATGTCTGCCTGGTCGAGAGTCAGGACGGGGGCGCGGGCATGCTCGCGGGCGTCGAGGAGATCGCGCGGGCGTTCGCGATCTTCCTGTACGAGGGCGATGCGCATCGTCGCGAGCGGCTCGGCGCATCGGCTCCGGATCTGCCTGCGCTCGCCCCCGACGCGATCACGACGGCGGTGCTGGAGCTGGGCTACCGGCGCGTTCGCCGTCGCGGCGAGGCCGCATTCACGGGCCTGCTCGCGCACGCCGTGTTCATCGCCCTCGCGCCGTTCCTGGGGGCCGAGGAGGCGGCCGAGCGCGTCCGCGCCGCCGTCCACGGCGCGGACGCCTCAGCTGCGCTGGCGGCGAGTGCGGCCTAGCGTTCCGGGCCGTTCTCGAGCATCTCCTCGACCAGCGCGGCCGCCCGCGCCGCGCCGACGAATGGTGCGAGGCTGATGTAGGTGCAGTGGGCGGCGATGCCCGCGAGCTCCAGGCCGGCGTTGCCGCGCGCCTGACGGTAGAGGACCTCGAAGCAGGCCTCGGCGATCGCTTCGAGCGCAAGCGGCGATGGCGCGCGCGCGCCCGGCGGCTGGTGCTGGTAGCCCTCCTGCAGGAAGATCGTGAAGCCCGCGAGCAGCGCCTGCAGCCGCTCGACGGACGCCGCGCCGCCGGCGTGGCCTTCGACGATCGACGCACGCGTGAGCGTGGCGTTCTGACCTACGTACTGGGCGAGCGCCCGCGCGGCCTGCCACATCCGCCGCGGCCACTCCCCGCGGGCGAAGAACGCGCCGGCGCAGGCGGCCATGGCGTTCTGGAACACGAGCTCGTGCACGGCGGTGAACGCGTCGTGCTTGCCGCGAAACAGTCGGTAGAAGGCGCGCCCGTCGACGCCGGCGGCGCGCGTGATCTCGGCGACCGTGGCGGCGCCGTAGCCGTGCTCGCAGACTACCTCGGCGGTCGCGAAGATGATCCGCAGCCGGTGGTTTTCGGCGACGTCGCCGGCGGAGCGCCGCGGACGACCCGGCGCGAGCGGGGGCGGCGGGCGCAGCGGCGCCTGGCGCGCGGGCGGCGTGCCCGCGCGCGCGGGCACGGGGGAGAGGGTGCGCCAGCGTTGCTCGGGGGCGCGCCGCCCGTACCCTTCGACCCACTCGAGCAGCTCGGCGAGCAGGTCCGCGGACGGCTGCTCGCCGCGCCGCAGGCGCGTGGCGAGCAGCCTGTAGACGGTGGCGACGAGCACCTCGCCCGCGAGCGCCGGCACGGCGACCTCGGCGGTCACCTCGCGGTGGCGCCGCTCGATGACCCATGCGATCGCCTCGACGCCGCGGTCGTGCGCGTCGAGCGCGCGCCCCCCCGCGGCCATCGCCTCGCTCATCAGCAGGCGCGCCGGCATCGGCTGCTCCTGCGCGAATGCGACGAGCGCCTTCGTCGTAGCGGCGGCGGCGTCCTGCGGCGGCTGGCGCTCGACGGCGAGCGCGACGGCCGCGGCGGCGCGCCGCTGAACGTCCTCCAGGGCGGCCAGGAAGCAGTCGGCCCTGTCGGCGAAGTACGTATAGAACGTCGGCCGCGAGACGCCCGCGGCGGCGATCACACGCGCGATCGTCGTGCCTTCGTAGCCGTGCTCGAAGCTGACGCGCACGATCGCCTGCAGCAGGCGCTCGCGCCGCCTAGCTTCACTGGAATCGTTTACGCTGTGCGCATCTTCGCAGTGCTTGGCGGCCATTCGCCGCTACGGTATCGTGAACGGTGACGTTTATGTGGCGCGGACGCCCCGCTGCTCACCGCTCCCCGCCGGGCGCATCGCGGCGAGCTGCGCGTCGATCAGCTCGTCGCTCGCCGCGGCCCCCATGAACGGCGCGAGGCACATGTGCACGAGCAGCGCCAGCAGCCCTGCGGTGCCCTCGCCGCGCGCGCGCGTCTCCAGATAGACGATCTCGAAGATCGTCGTGACGATCGCCTCGAGCGCGACGCGCGGGGGCGTCTGGCTCGCGTCCTGATACCGATATCCCTCTTGCAGGAAGATCGTGAACGCCGCGCGGCTGTCCTCGACGCGCTGGATCGCGCCCGGTCCGACGGCGTAGGCCTCCACGAAGGCGATGTGCGCAAACGCGGGCGTGTCGTCGATGCTCTGTGTGGTCGCGCGGAACGCCTCCCAGATCCGCTGCGGCCAGCTCTCCCCGGCGAAGAACGCGCCGGCGGTGGCCGCCATCAGGTACTGGAAGCCGAGCTCGTGGATCGCGCCGAACGCCTCCTGCTTGTCGGCGAACAGCAGATAGAAGCGCCGCCCCTCGACGCCGGCGCGCTTGATGATCTCGGCGATCGTCGCGGCCGTGTAGCCGCGCTCCTGCACGACCTGCGCAGTCGCGAACATCACCCGCCGGCGCTGATTTTCAAGGATCTCCTCCGGCGGCAGGCGCGGGCGCCCGGCGGGCAGCTTCGCGGGCGGGCGCAGCGACGTCGGCGGCAGGTACGGCGAGCGCTCCGGCGCCGCGTGCTGCTCGAGCGCCCGCCAGCGCAGCGCGGCGACGGGCGCGTCGTAGCTGTGCAGCCACGCGAGCAGCTCCTGCTCGAGCGCGCCGGGAGCGCGCTCGCCGCGGCGCAGGCGCGAGGCGAGCAGCCGCTGCAACGCGCCGAGCACGGCGGCGACGGGGACGTCGGGTGCGAGCGCGTCCGCGGATGAGCGCTCGACCGCGCGCTCGACCAGCTCGGCGCTCTCGCGAATGCCGCGGTCGCGCGCGTCAAGCGCCCCCGGGCCGCCCGCGAGCGACTCCTTCATCAGGAAGCGCGCGTCGCCGGGCTCTGCGAGCGCGAAGCGCAGCGTGGCGCTGACGGCGGCGCCGAGCGCCTCCTGGGCGGGCGCCACCTCGACGGCGCCGTGCAGCTCCCCGAGCAGCCGCGCGTGGACCTCGAGGATCGCGGCGCGGAAGCAGTCGTCGCGGTCTTTGAAGTAGTCGTAGAACGTGGGCCGCGACACGCCGGCCTCGCCGATCACCTGCGAGACGCTCGCGCCCGCGTATCCGTCGCGATTGGCGACCGTCACCATGCCGCGCAGCAGGCGCTCCCGCTGCGTCGGCTTGCGGCTCTTCTGCAACGGCGTGTTTATCTCATCGGAGCCTGCCGGGCGGGGGGGCATGAGGCGCTAGACCCTAGCGCGCAGACGAGCAGATCGCCAGAGATCAAGGGCTTCACGCCCCGTTGGGCCGTTGCGGGGGGGGTCCGGGCCGGCTCGCGTCGACGGCTCCCCGCGGGCCGCCGAGCGCGCATAACTCCACCGCGGCTGTTTAGCCGTGCTTCTTCTTGTTGTGGGTGTTGTGGTGGCTGGCTTTCTTTGTTTTGTGGTGCTTTGTTTTGTGTGGTTTGGGGCAGCCGGTGATGGTGATGGGGGTGTTTTGGGTGGTTTGTTGGCCGTTTTGGGCTTTGAAGAGGGTCGGCATGATGAGGTGTTGGCCGCAGAGGTTGTAGTGGTCTTTGGCGGGGATGTTGGTCGCGAACTCGCTGTTGGGGCCGGTTGGGATGTTGACTTCGACGGATTCGAAGGGGTCGTCGGGGATGTTCTTGAAGGTGGCGCTTGTGACCCCGGTTTTGCTGTTGATGAATGTTTCGCCGTGTTCTTCGAGGGTCACGCCGTCGCCTTTGAGGACCAATACGGCTTCGGGGAACTTCGCTGACCCGTAGGAGACGAAGTACACGGGTCCTTCCAATGGGACGGGCAGGACCTGGGTGCGCACGATGGCGTGGCCGATGATCGACGCGGCGGGGCAGGCTGGCCGGTTGGTTTCAAAGACGTGCGCGAGACATGCCTTCTGGATCGTCGTCAAACGGGCGGGGAGCTGTTCGGGGAGGTTGAATTTGACCTCCTTCAGCCACGTTTGGGTGCCTTGGGGGGCTTTCGGGTAGGTGATCTTGAACAGCACCCCAGCGCCGTTGTTTTTGGAGGCTTGTTTGCCGGTGGTGGCGGTGATTTTGGGGTGGAATTCAAGGCTGCGGCAGGACCCCACATCAAACGGGCTGGACAATGGCGCGGTCGTGCCGTTGGTGCTGGTCGCTGTGCCCGTGAACTGCTGGGGCTGGCAGTTGGTGGGGTCATACAGGAACCCGGGCCGGTCGATCACCGACTGGATCGCTCGCAGGTCCGTGGGGACCCCGTCCACCTCCTGCGGCAAGGGGTCGGTGGTCACGGAGATCTGCGCGGTGCGCGGGTCGATTTCGATCTTCGCACGCGTGATCACGGTCCCCAGGTTGAACGGGCCAGCGAGCACGGGCGTCACGATCGACAGGCCAAACGGCGCGCCCTTATACGGCCCGGTCAGGTAGATCGGGAGTTCCGGCGCACCGGGCTGCGGCAACACGAGTGGGTAGGGGCCCGGCCCGGAGGCGACGAGCGCGTGCCCGATCTGCGAGCTGGCGGGGCACGTCCCCGCGTTCGCGTTCGCTTCGTCGCACAACGGCACACCCGTGAGGACGCCACCCAACCCGGCGGGCTGCTGGAACGCGAGTTTTTCGATGCGCTGCTGATCATCGCCACGCTGCAACAACAGGCTGAAGTTCGTGTACGCGCCGGCCTGGTCGCTGGTGGCGCCCGCGATCATCCCCGGGGTGAACCCAAGCGTCCCGCCCGGACACCCAGACCCACCCGGCCCCTTGTTGATCAGGAAATTCGAGGACGGGAACGCATCCCCGACCGCCGGGGTGCTCCACGGCGTGAAATCGCTCGTGGTCGTATACGTCCCGCACCCGGTGGGGGTATCCAAAGCTGCCTGCGCGCCACCCGAGAACGACAGCTTGAAGTCCGTGAACGGCAACTCCGGCGTTTCCGAGAACGTCGTCACGATCTGCCCCGCCGCTTCACACGCCTTCCCGTTGATCACCTCACCCGTCGTTTCGCACAGCTCGACATCGCCCACGAGCTTCAAGTTCACACCCTCACCCGACGCAGCGACCAACAGCCGCAGATGCGGCGGGTTCGACTGCAACACATACACGCCACCTTCCAAGTCTTCTTTCAACAACGGGGTAGCGATCTGGACCGTCCCGACTTTCGACGCATTCGGACACGATGCGGCTTCGCTGTCTTCTTTGCCCTTCGCCTTTTCTTCTTCGGTGGTCACCGCGTCGCCGTAAACGCCCGGCGCGGGCCGGCCCGCCGGACACGCCTGCAAACCAGCGGCCTGCCCCGGGTTGATCACAACACCCGCCGGCAACACCACCGTCGTATCCTTGATATTCGACGTCGCCAACGCTTCGCTCCCCAGCAAACCTTCCTGCGGCACACGCACATCGACCGTCAACCCCGCCGGCGTATCAGCATCAGACGTATCCGGCGCGACCGACACCGAGGGTGTGAACCCGAGATGATCACAACCCGACAAACCCGCCGGGTCAAACCCAGCGTTATGCGAAAGGAACGACGCTTCCCCGAACCCAGCCGTTTCCCACGTGCTGCTATCAATCGAGAAGCTTTCCGGGCCGCTACACGACGTCGCCAACGTCAAAAACGGGACACGCGGCGCATTCGACACACAACCACCACGAGCTTGACAGTGCTCGGCTACGAAGTCTTTGGTGGCGCGGTCTTCGTCGTGCGCGGGGTTTGATGGTTCGCCCCACAGGATGATGCGGTTCCCCTCCACCGATTTCTGTGGCAGGTTGTCGGCATGCACGGTGATGCCGTAGTCACCGCCACTGCGGACGCTCGCGTCGAGGAACACCTGGATCGAGAACAGGCTCAACGCGAACTGTGCTGGCATCCCCGGCGGCGGCACCAGGTTATACACCGGAAAGGAATTATGCGCCGGCGCTATTTCACCGCCGAGCGCGAACCCCTGGTCCACACCGATCTGCGTCGCGGCCGGACATTTTTCTTCTTCGAAGTTCTGGCGGGTGCACTCCGGCACCGCCGTTGGGTTGCCTACCAGCCCCGCAGGCACGTTCACCGAGAGATCCCGCGGCTGCCCACCAGCCGGCTCCAAAAGAACGCCCCCGCTGTTCCGGTTCGTGTTCAGGTCGAAGCTGAAGAACATCTCGTACGGATGCGAGCCGGCCTGCGTATCGAGCGTGCCGTCCGCGTTGCTCATCCAACTATCGATGCCCTGGAACCCAAACGTCGACGCGGGTGTCGGGTTGATGCTGATCGGCGCCGCCGTGCTCGCCGGCGCCGGCGCGCCACCCCCAGCAACCGTCACACGATTCGTCAACGTTTCCGGCGTGGCCGTCGTCACTTCCACGGCGATCGCAATATGCTCGATCGCACCAGAACCTTCATCTGCGAGTTCTACGTCTGGGTTGGTGATCGGGATCGGTAGGGCCGGCATCCGCAGCGGATCATTCGTGCACGTCACGACCTGCCCCGTCGAGCAATCCCACAAGCCAGAGAGACCGATGCCGCTGTTGCCGCCCTGGCTTCCCCCGAAGCCTTCCTGGAGATCGCCGGCCTCGATCGCGACGACCCCTTCTGGCAGCACGTCGGTGACGGTGACCGGGCCGCTGCTCGGGGCGGCCCCGATGTTGTAGACGTTCAGTTCGATCGTGCCGGTGCCGCCAGCGGGGGCGAGGTTCGTGGGGTAGGTGGTCGAGGTGACCTCCCAGCCCGGGCCAGCCGTTTCCGCCCGTGCTGTGGCGCTGAGGATGCCCGTGATGGGCAGGACGGTGAGGAGGACGAGTGTGGATCGCTTGAACATGCTAGTTAGCCCTCCGGTCGTTGCTGGCTCTGACGGCCCTGCTGGCTTTCCCGGCGCCATACCTGCGGCGCGCGGTCTTCTCACAACTCGTGCGCCTGCGCTTCGCCTTATCCTTTCGGCACGCCCTCAACGCCTTGGCGAGCTTTTCCGCGCGCACCTGCGCCGCGCTCTTCACCTTCACAGACGCTGTCGGGGGTGGCGGGAAGTTCCCGGCGCCGTTGAACGTCACGCTCGCGGGTGTCGCGAAGATCGGCGGCGCGCCCGGCACGCCCTGACAGCCCGCACCGGAGCACACGGGCGCCGCCGGCGGCGGGGTCGTGCCGACCCGCGCGTCGAACACCTCCCACGCTTCCCCATGATCTTCGGGGACGAGCTGCGCACGCGAGCCGATGAACACGTCTTCGCCTTCCACGCTCGCATCGATGAAGAACGAGCTATCAGAGCTCGTACCACCCGACAGCAGATAGATACAGCCCGCCGCGGTCGTACAGCTACCGCTACCAGCCCGCTCCCACTCATACACGTTGAAGATGCCGTGGGTGAACTTCGGAGTCGTCATGCTTGCATCCGCGAGCGCCGGCACCAACGCTTCATCGCTTTCGAAGAACACACGATCACCAGCGTCGGAAAGAACCCGCAGACCGTACGTCGCCCGGTTGCTCCTAGGCAGAACGATCTGTTCCGCCTTATGGTGTGACCCCTCGCTCTGTCGCGATTCGAGTTCCGTCGGCGTGCCGCTCGGGTTACACGACACGCACGAGACCCCGGAGCCGAGGTCGTACAGGTAGATCTCGATGTTGCCCTTGCTGTCAAAGCCCGTCAGCGATTCACGCGACATGAACACGAGATGGCGACCATCCGCCGACACCCGCGCAGAGCGATCACCGACCGTGGGCGTCCAGTCCCCGCCGCTCAACTCAAACCCGCCACTTTCTTCGGCCCTGTCAATCCCGTCGATCGCTTTCACCGTCGCCACGAGCTTCGGTGCTTCGGCGTCGTGGACCACGTACACGTTGCACCTGGTGTGGTCGTTACTCGGCGATCCTCCGAGTTCGGTCGGGGGGATGCATTCCTGTGGCTGGGCGGTGGCTGCAAGTGTGCCGGCCGCCGCGAAGTAGACGGTGGCGCCGTCTTCGCTCGCGCCGAGCACACCGGCGACGTCGGCGGATTCGCTTGAGTCGGGAGTGAGGTCGGTGAGGGCGCCCGGCTTCCCGGCTTCGGGGTTGACCTGATAGCGATACAGGTCGGGCTTGCCGGGCCCGGCGGTCGAGCTCGCCGTCAACCGATGTTCATCGCTGAAGAACACCGTCGAACCATCCAGGGTCGCACCTTCAAAGACCCCGCCGCCGCTCACGCAGTTGCCTTCGCTGAGACACGCGGGTTCGGCCGCGTCGAGCTGCACCGTCCTCGGTTCAGACGAGGCGTCGTCCTCTCGCACATACAGCGCCTTCGCACGCGTGATTTCGAATTTCCGGCCTTGGATTTCGACTTCGCCGGGTTCGGTGGTCGTCCAGAACACACGCGATCCGTCATCAGAAATGACGTTCGTAAGGTCTTGCGCCGTTGGAAAGCCTTGTTCGATGCCGGCAAAGCTCTGCGGTGAGCCGAAGACTGGGCTGGTGGCGGTGGTGCCGTTGGGGAGCACGCTCACCGTTTTGGGTTGTCCTTGCACGGAGTCATATAGCGTGCCTTCGCTGGAGAACAGGATGTGGCTGGCGTCGGGGGTCGAGCCGGCGTAGTTGGCGTTCGCGGCGAGCAGCTGGTAGCTGCTGTTGGTGTTCTCGCGGGCGTAGAGCGCCTGGCCGGCCGGGGCGCCTTCGAACACCGGTTCTTCGGAGGTGAGGAACCCTTGCGTGAGGTCACTCGAGAACCCCTGAAAGCCGGCTGTTAGCAGTCCGGTGGGCTGCAGGTTTTCCGTCGTCCAGCCACCCGTCGGCGAGCGCTTCGCCAGATAAGCATTCGTGCCTTTGTTGATGATTTCGAAGCCGCCGCCCTGCCCGCCGTTGCCGCCTTCGGCGCCGGCGTTGCCGACGTATACGACCTCATTGCCGTCCGCGGTGGCTTGGGTGGGGCCTCCCGGCAGGACGGTGATGTTGCTCGCGGTGTTCAGTGGGGAGACGAGTTCGTAGCCGCGGTCGTCGGGGAGGCCGAGGGGGCTGGCGGGGTAGGTCGAGAACGTGGTGTCGGCGCCTTCTGAGGTGCGTTCGTTGGTGTTAGTCGCGATGACCCGGAAGTGGTAGGTGCTGTCGGGGGTGAGGTTTTCGACGCTGGCGAGCACGCCGACGGGTGTGGGGGCCGCGCCGGCGCTCTGGACGGGGGTCTTTGTGCCGTAGGTGTTGGTCGGGCCGTATTCGAAGTAGAAGGTGGTGGGCGCGCCGCCGGCGTTGATCTGGGCGTGCAGGACCGCGGTCGAGGACCCCACGTTCGTGAAGGACTCTTCGCCGGCCTTCGCGGCGATCGCGGGCGTCGTGAACGTGCGTGGTGCGCTGACGGCGACTTCTGAGACGCTGTTGACGGTGCGCAGGCAGTACGTGTAGGTGGTGTTCGCGAGCAGCCCATTGACCGGCTCGCTCACGGGTTCGGAGGTTCCCCCGGCCGAGGAGCCTTCCGGCTGCGGGACGCTTGCTTCCCCGGCCCCCTGGCATGCGGTGGGGCTCTGCTGGTACACGAACGTGTAGGTGCCGGCTTCGCCCGGGTTGTGGGGGTTCAGGATCCCTTCTAGCGTCGCGGTCGTGCCCGTCACGCCCTGCGGTTCCAGCGTTTCCGGGGTTTCCGGCGGGATCTTCGTCGTGAAGTGTTCCGTCGGCCCGACTGCGGGTTTGCCTTCCTTGCGCGACTGTTCGCTTTCCGTGGTCACCCGCCACTGGTAGGGGGTGTCCGGTTCAAGACCCGGAAGCGTCGCCGCGACACCGTCTTCGCCGTAGCCTTTGAGGACTTCCGGTTCGCACGGCACTTCGTGTTCTGCAAGAGAGCTCGTGCCGTACTGGACATGGCATTCCGCCAGCTCGTTATCAGGGTTCACGACCGCTTCGACACGCGCTTCCACACCACGCACACTCGACGCCGCCTCACCTGAGACCACGGGCGGCGCCGCCGGTGTTGAGAACGCGACGGGCACACCC
>DATHPU010000004.1:0-42190 GCA_035483595.1 Solirubrobacteraceae bacterium | reverse complement strand
GTGGTTAGGCTATCCTAACTTTTCCGTTTGCGCATGGGGGCACGGTGTGATCAAGGTCTCGGCCGCTGCAGGCCCGCCGCAGGCCGATCAGGAATCGAGAAGCGGAGACGAGCGGGCCGCGGGTAGCGTGAGCGAATGAAGACACCCGCGGTCAGCGCCGCGGTCGCGCAATCGCCCGCGCAGACCGCTGTCGCCAGCCACGACGTGATCCGGGTGGTCGGCGCGCGCGTCAACAACCTCAGGGACGTCAGCGTCGAGATTCCGAAGCGCGCGCTGACGGTGTTCACCGGCGTCTCCGGCTCGGGTAAGAGCTCGCTGGTGTTCGGCACGATCGCGGCCGAGTCGCAGCGGCTGATCAACGAGACCTACAGCGCCTTCGTGCAGGGCTTCATGCCGACTCTGGCGCGGCCTGACGTCGACGTGCTCGAGGGGCTGACCACCGCGATCACCGTCGACCAGCAGCGGATCGGGTCCGATCCCCGGTCCACCGTCGGCACCGTCACCGACGCCAACGCGCTGCTGCGGATCTTGTTCAGCCGGCTCGGCAAGCCGCACATCGGATCGCCGCAGGCGTACTCCTTCAACGTCGCCTCGATCAGCGGCGCGGGCGCGGTCAAGTTCGAGCGCGGCGGTAAGACGGTCAAGGAGCGGCGCAGCTTCAGCGTCACCGGCGGCATGTGCCCGCGCTGCGAGGGCCGCGGCACGGTCTCCGACATCGACCTGTCGCAGCTCTACGACGAGAGCAAGTCGCTGAACGAGGGCGCGCTCACGATCCCCGGCTACACGACCGGTGGCTGGGGCTATCGGCTCTACACCGAGTCGGGGTTCTACGACCCGGACAAGCCGATCCGCAAGTTCACCAAGAAGGAACTGCAGGACCTGCTCCACCACGAGCCGGTCCGGATGAAGATCGCCGGCATCAACCAGACCTACGAGGGCCTGATCCTCCGGCTGCAGCGGTCGATCCTGTCCAAGGACCCCGACTCGATGCAGCCGCACATCCGGGCGTTCGCCGACCGGGCGGTCACGTTCACCAGCTGCCCCGAGTGCGACGGCAGCCGGCTCAGCGAGGCCGCCCGCTCGTCCAGGATCAACCGGGTCAGCATCGCCGACGCGTGCGCGATGCAGATCACCGACCTGGCCGACTGGGTGCGCGGCATCGACGAGCCCTCGGTGGCGCCGCTGCTGACCGCGCTCGGCCAGCTGCTCGACTCGTTCGCCGAGATCGGGCTCGGTTACCTCTCGCTCGACCGGACCTCGAGCACGCTGTCGGGCGGCGAGGCCCAGCGGGTCAAGATGGTCGGGCACCTAGGCTCGTCTCTGACCGACGTCACCTACGTCTTCGACGAGCCCACCACGGGCATGCATCCGCACGACATCCAGCGGATGAACAACCTGCTGCTGCGGCTGCGGGACAAGGGCAACACGGTGCTGGTGGTGGAGCACAAGCCGGAGACGATCGTGATCGGCGACCACGTCGTCGACCTCGGACCTGGCGCGGGCGCGGCCGGCGGCACCGTCTGCTTCGAGGGCACGGTCGAAGGGCTGCAGTCCAGCGGCACCGTCACCGGCCGTCACTTCAATGACCGGGCCGCGCTCAAGAAGAAGGTGCGCGAAGCCGACGGCAGCCTTGAGATCCGGGGCGCGGCAACGCACAACCTGCGCGACGTCGACGTCGACGTCCCGCTCGGGGTGCTCGTCGTCGTCACCGGCGTGGCCGGCTCGGGCAAGAGCTCGCTGATCGGCGGCTCGGTGTCCGGGCGGGACGGGGTCGTGACGGTCGACCAGGCCCCGATCCGCGGCTCGCGGCGGAGCAACCCGGCCACCTACACCGGGCTGCTGGACCCCATCCGGACCGCGTTCGCGAAGGCCAACGGGGTGAAGCCGGCGCTGTTCAGCTCCAACTCCGAGGGCGCCTGCCCCAACTGCAACGGCGCGGGCGTCATCTACACCGACCTGGCGATGATGGCAGGCGTCGCCACCGTGTGCGAGGTGTGCGACGGGAAGCGGTTCGACGAGGCGGTGCTCGAGTACCACCTCGGCGGCCGCGACATCAGCCAGGTGCTGGCGATGCCGGTGGCCGAGGCCGCGGAGTTCTTCGGCGCGGGCGAAGCGCGCACCCCGGCCGCGCACGCCATCCTCGAGCGGCTGGCCGACGTCGGGCTCGGCTACCTCACGATCGGCCAGCCGCTCACCACGCTGTCCGGCGGCGAGCGGCAGCGGCTCAAGCTGGCCACCCACCTGGCCGACAAGGGCGGCGTCTACGTCCTCGACGAGCCGACCACCGGCCTGCACCTCGCCGACGTGGAGCAGCTGCTAGGCCTGCTTGACCGGCTGGTCGACTCGGGCAAGTCGGTGATCGTGATCGAGCACCACCAGGCGGTCATGGCGCACGCCGACTGGATCATCGACCTCGGCCCCGGGGCCGGCCACGAGGGCGGCACGGTCGTGTTCGAGGGCACACCCGCGGACCTCATCGCCGGGTGGAAACGAACCTCATCCCTCACCGGCGAGCACCTCGCCGCCTACGTCGGCGCCTGAACGCCACCGACGCGTCGTCTTCCTGCCTCGCTGAGTGGCGCTCGCCGCTCACGTTTCGATCGTGACCAGCGTGCCGATCGGCGTGTACGGCCAGATCTCCGCGGAGGCCGCCAGCGGCAGCTCGACGCAGCCGAGGCTCTGCGGCGAGCCGAACGACGAGCGGTCGAAGTTGTGCAGCGCGTCGCCGCCGTTGAAGTAGCTCACCCATTTGATGCCCGGGTCTTCGTAGTGGGAGCCGTCGGGGTTGGTGCCGCTCATGGTGGTTTCGGGCAGGTGCTCGAACACGGCGAACGTGCCCAGTTCGGTTTCCGCCCCGGAGATGCCGGTGTTGGCGGGCGAGCTGATGACGACGCGGCCGTCGTGCCACAGGGTCATCGTCTCGGGCACTTCGCGGTGCACGTACACGTAGCTGTAGCCGCTGGTGAGATGCTTGCCGGCGAGCGCGTACGCGAGCAGCGCGTGCCACACGGTGGGACCGGGTTCGCCGTCGACGGTGAGCGCGTTTTCGTTCTCGAACTTCATCACCGCGCCCTTCATGATCTCGCTCCACTGGCCCGGCGACCACATCGCCTGCAGCTGGTGCGGCGTGTTGCCGTAGCGCCAGCTGAAGCTGCCGCTGGGCGGCTCGACGGCGGCGCGCGCCTCTGCCGCGGGCGTGTGGGCGACCGGGTGGCCGGCGGGCTGCCAGGAGACGGGCAGGTAGCCGCCTTCGGCGAGCAGCTGCTGCAGGCGCAGCGTCGAGCCGGGCGGCACCGTCCATTCGACCTGGCTGGTCGTGCGCAGGCCCGAGGCGCCGGCGGTGACGGCCACCGAGTGCGGCAGCTGGACGCGCAGCTGCGAGCCGAGCGCCGCGCCGAACCCGGAGGGGACGAACACGAGCGTGTGGCTGTTGGCTTCGTGCCAGTGGCCGGGCGTGCTCGGCGTCAGTCGCGGGCGGCTCGAGCCGAGCACTTCGCTCACGGGCTTGGAGAACGTCAGGTTGATCGGCGTGGAGGGGGAGATGTGGCCGCCGGCCGCGGGCACGCTCACCATCACCGGCTCGCGCGACGGCGGGAACCAGCTGACGAGCGCCGCGGGGCCGGGCCGCTCCCACGAGCGCGGCGCCGCGGCGATCGAAACCGCGCCGGTGGCGGGCTGGCGCCCGAGCGAGATCGAGCGCTGCGGGACGCTCAGCGTGTGGTGGACGGCGCCGCCGGCGCCCTGATACGTGACGGTGCTGACCGGCTGCTCGAAGCTGACCAGCACCGGCGAGCCGGGCGCGACGGTCATCCAGCGCTCGCTCAGGTGCGCCACGGGCGCCTCCAGCGTCAGGTGCTCGTTGCGGCTCGCGCCGAGCGCCCAGCTGAGCCAGCCGGGACGCCGCACGACCACGTCCACCGTCACCTGCTCGCCGGGCGTCAGGCGCCGCAGCGGCGTCATCCGCCCGTCGCGGATCGCGAGCGGCAGCCTGTGCCCGTTCGGCCCGAATGCCTGAACCTGTTCGATCTTCCCGCCGAGTGGCTGCACCGATATGCGCGCGAGCGCGCTTGCGTCCTGCGCGAGCGTGACACCCGAGAACGCCAGCACGGCGACCGCCAGCGCGACGATCGCGAGCAGCAGCACGGCCGCCACGCCGAGCAGCGCGCGCGTCCACACGGACCTGCCGGGCACAGCGTCATGGTGAGTCAGAGCACTCGCCATCTGCTAGATCCTAGGACCCGGCCCCGCGGACCGCGGCGATTCTCTTTCACGCTCAGCCGACGAACCCGTAGACTGCCCCGCGTGAACCGGCCACGCGGCGCCCAATGACGAGCGTGCGCGACGCCGCGTTCGAGCTGCTGCGCGCGCGCGGCATGACGACGATCTTCGGCAACCCCGGCTCGACGGAGCTGCCGATGCTGGCGAACTACCCCGATGACTTCCGCTACGTGCTGGGTCTGCAGGAGGCGGTCGCCGTGGGCATGGCCGACGGCTTCGCGCAGGCGAGCGGCAACGTCGGGCATGTCAACCTGCACACGGCGCCGGGCCTCGGCAACGGCGTGGGCGCGATCTTCAACGCGCGCGCCAACAAGGCGCCGCTGCTCGTCACCGCCGGCCAGCAGGTGCGCTCGCTGATGACGCTGCAGGCCAATTTGACGAACCGCGACGCGGTCGAGGTGCCGAAGCCGTACGTGAAGTTCAGCGTCGAGCCGCCGCGAGCCGCGGACGTGCCGTTCGCGCTCGCGCAGGCGATCCACCACGCGTCGCTGCCGCCGCAGGGCCCCGCGTTCGTGTCGATCCCGATGGACGACTGGGGCGCAGAGGTGGCGCCGATCGACTACGCGACGCAGATCGCGCGCACGGTGGGCGGTCGCGCGCAGGCGGACCCCGCGCAGGTGGCGGCGCTCGCCAAGCGCCTGCGCATGGCCGAGCGCCCCGTGTTCGTGGCGGGCCCCGAGATCGACGCGAGCGGCGGCTGGGACGCGGCGGTCGAGCTGGCCGAGTCCCAGCGCCTGCCCGTGTGGGCCTCGCCGGCGACGGGCGGCGGGCGCATCGGCTTCCCGGAGGATCACCCCGCGTTCCAGGGCGTGCTGCCGCCCGCGGTGGCGCCGCTCGCGCAGGCGCTCGCGGGCTACGACCTGGTGCTCGTGGCCGGTTCCTCCGTGTTCCCCTACTACCCCAACCTGCCCGGCGACTTCCTGCCGGAGGGGGCGGAGCTGATCGCGATCACGAGCGACCCCGACGAGGCGGCGCGCGCGCCGATGGGCGACGCGATCGTGGCCGATGTGGCGCTGACACTGCACGCGCTCGTGGACGCGCTGGCAAAGCGCGCGGGCGGCGGCGTGCCCGACAGCGACCCGGCAGAGCGCGAGCCCGGCGACCGCGAGCAGCCGTCGACGCGCTTCGAGCTGGACGCGCCGGCGCCGGGCGATCTGCTCACGGGCGGCGAAGTGCACACCGTCCTCGCAGGCCAGTTCCCGGACGACGGCATCGTCGTGCTGGAGTCGCCGTCGAGCACCGCCGCGCTGCGCAACAACCTGCGCCTGCGCCATCCCGGCTCCTACTACTTCAGCGCCGGCGGCGGCCTCGGCTTCGGGCTCGCGGCCTCGCTCGGCGTGCAGCTCGCGCAGCCCCAGCGCCAGGTCGTGTGCATCCTCGGCGAGGGCTCCGCGCAGTACGCGATCACCGCGTTCTGGACCGCCGCCGCCTATTCGATCCCCGTCAAGTTCCTGGTGCTGCGCAACAACGACTACTCGATCCTCAAGTGGTTCGCGATGCTCGAGAGCGTCGAGGGCGCTCCCGGCCTGGACCTGCCGAAGCTGGACGTCGCGGCCACCGCGTCCAGCTACGGCGTGCCGTCGCGCACGGTCTCCGGCCGCGACGAGCTGCACGCCGGCCTCGCCGACGCGCTCGCGCAGGACGGGCCGCGGCTCGTGCAGGTCGACGTCGCGTCCGGGATGGCGCTCGCTTGAGCGGCGCCGTGCTGCTCGCCGCCGACACCCGCCGCATCGGCCGCCCGCCGGGCCCCACGCACGACGACCGCGCGCCCGACAGCCTCGCCGCTGGCACCCCCGAGCCGCTCCGCTCCGAGCTGACCGCGCTCCTCGGCGCCGACCGCGTGCTCGCCCGCGCGATCGACCTGATCGCGTACGCCTCCGACGCATCGCCCTACCGGCGCCTGCCCGCAGTTGTGGTGATGGCGCAGGACGCCGACGACGTCGGCAAGGTGCTCTCCTACGCGCGCGAGAAGGGCATGGCGGTGAACTTCCGCGGCGGCGGCACCAGCCTCAGCGGCCAGGGCGGCACGGACGGCATCCTGATCGACGTGCGCCGCTGGTTCTCGGGCGTGCGCGTGGAAGACGGCGGCGCCCGCGCGCGCATCAGGGCGGGCACGCTGCTGGGACTGGCGAACCGCCTGCTGGCGCGACACGGCTGCAAGCTGGGCCCGGACCCCGCCAGCAAAGACATCGCGACGCTGGGCGGCGTGATCGCGAACAACTCCGGCGGCATGCGCTGCGGCGTCACGTGGGACCCGTACTCGACGGTCGAGTCGATGACGCTGGTGCTGGCGTCGGGCACGGTGATCGACACCGCGGCGCCCGACGCGGAGACGAGGTTCGCGGCGGCGGAGCCAGCGCTCGCACAGGGGCTCCTCGACCTGCGCGCGGAGCTGCTGGCGGACGAGCAGCTGGC
The DNA here is from genome assembly GCA_035483595.1 of Solirubrobacteraceae bacterium. Classification (GTDB taxonomy): domain Bacteria; phylum Actinomycetota; class Thermoleophilia; order Solirubrobacterales; family Solirubrobacteraceae; genus Palsa-744. Next base: position 35,497 of record DATHPU010000004.1, on the reverse strand, counting down.
GCAGCGCGTCAGGAGCAAGTACGAGATCAAGAACGTGACCGGCTATCGCCTGTGCGCGTTCCTCGACGCGGACACGCCCCTGGAGATCTTCCGCCGCCTGGTGGTGGGCTCGGAGGGCACGCTGGCGTTCATCGCCGAGGCGGTCATGCGCACGCGACCGGAGCCGAAGCGCACGTCGCTCGCATGGGTGCACTTCGAGGACATCGACGCGGCATCGGCGGTGGTGCCGGCGCTGGTGGCGGCGGGCGCGCGCGCGACCGAGCTGATGGTGGCGCCGGCGCTGATCGCGGCCGCGTGGAACCTGCCGGGCACGCCCCAGGAGTGGCGCGAGCTGCCGCCGGCGTCGGCGGCGCTGATAGTGGAGCTGGGCGGCGCGGACGACGCGGAGCTCGACCGGCAGGAGTCCGCGGCCAACGAGATTCTGGCGGGCCACGAGCTGATCCAGCCGCATCGCTTCACGCGCGCGCACGAGGAGATCGAGCTGGCGTGGATGGTGCGCGAGGGGCTGTTCGGGCTCGTCGGGCGCCTGCGCCTGCCGGGCACGGCATTGATCGTGGAGGACGTGTGTGTGCGCCCGGAGCGCATAGCGGAGTGCGCGCGCGACCTGCAGGAGCTGCTCGGCAAGCATCAGTTTCTGGTCGGCGTCGCCGGCCACGCCTCCGCGGGCAACCTGCACTTCCAGCTGACGCCAGACTTCACCAAGCCGGAGGACCTCGAGCGCTACGAGGCGTTCATGGGCGAGCTGGTGGAGCTGATCGTGGGCAAGTACGACGGCTCGCTCAAGGCCGAGCACGGTACCGGCGTCAACATGGCGCCGTACGTCGAGCGCGAGTGGGGTGAGAAGGCCACGTCGATGATGTGGCGGGTGAAGCAGCTGGCGGACCCGCTCGGAGTGCTGAATCCCGGTGTGGTGCTAAGTCGCGACCCCGATATTCATCTTAAAAATCTTAAGAGTCAGCCGGCGATCGAGGACGTCGCCTCCCAGTGCGTGGAGTGCGGCTTCTGCGAGCCCGTCTGTCCGAGCCGCAACGCGACCACCACCCCGCGCCAGCGGATCGTGATCCGCCGCGAGATGGCGCGCCAGGCGGAGGGCTCGCCGGTGTACGAGTCGCTGCTCGCCGACTACGAGTACGACGCGTTGCAGACCTGTGCTGCTGACGGCTCGTGTCAGAGCGTGTGCCCGGTGGCGATCGACACGGGTGCGCTGGTGAAGGAGCTGCGCGTGCGGGAGCGCACCGAGCGCGAGGAGACGGTGGCCCTGGCCATCGCCAGGCGCTACGGCGTGGCAGAGCGCGCGGCGCGCACGGGGCTCGCGGCGCTTGGCGTGGCGGCTGACGTGGTCGGTCAGCGGCGGCTCGCGCATGTCCCCGCTCTCGTTCGCAAGCGAGTCAGCGGCGAGCTGGTGCCCACGTTGCCCGACAACGTGCCCCCGGCTGCGCCCGCGCGCATGCCGGTCACGCGGCGCTCGGGTGCTGCCGCCGTCTACATGCCGGCGTGCCTCAACCGCATCATCGGCTCGAGCCAGTCGCTGCCGCAGGCGCTCGTGGACGTGTCCGCGCGCGCCGGCCTGCCGCTGTGGATCCCCGCCGACGTCGCGGGCCACTGCTGCGCGATCCCGTGGAGCTCCAAGGGCTACCGGCGCGGCCACGATCGCATGGCGGCCAGAACCGCGGCGTCGCTGTGGCGCTGGAGCGACGGCGGGCAGCTGCCGGTGGTGATCGACGCGAGCTCGTGCGCGCTGGGGCTGCGCGAGGAGATCGCGCCGTGCCTGCCGGACGCGGAGCGCGAGCGCTTCGATCAGATCGAGATCCTCGACTCGATCGAGTGGGCGCACGACCGGCTGCTGCCGCGGCTGAACGTGGAGCGCAAGTTGGCGCGGATCGCCGTGCACCCCACGTGCGCTGTCGGTCAGCTGGGCGTGGCCGGCAAGCTGGAGGCGATCGCGCGCGCGCTCGCCGACGACGTGCTCGTCCCCGCCGCCACCAGCTGCTGTGGCATGGCCGGCGACCGCGGCCTGCTGCACCCCGAGCTGCCAGCCTCCGCGCTGCGCGACACCGCCGCCGAGCTGGCCGACCGCCGCGCCGCGGGCGAGGCGGTCGACGCGCACGTGTGCAGCAACCGCACGTGCGAGATCGCGCTGCAGCAGGTGACCGGCGCGCCCTACGCGTCGTTCGTGCTCGCGCTGGAGCGGCTCACGCGTATCGCGTCGGCAGCGTCGAGATGATCACCTCGTCCGCGGCGAAACGGGTCCCGGTGACAGCACGGGCAAGCCGGCCGCGCCCGCCCGCTGGGCAAGCTCCCCGTCGTAGGTGACGATCTCATCCGCACCGACCCTGAGTGCGACAGCGAGGTGGATGGCGTAGTTGGATCGCAGCGGCGCGTGGGTGCCGGCCGCAAGCAGGTCCCCGCGTGTGAGGTCGATCAGGTTCACGGAATCGAGCACGGCACGCACCGCGTCGAGGTCGACGTCTTGAGGGTGGCGCCCCGCGGCGCAGTGCATCTCGGTGTGCAGCAGCCACGAGGAGACGAGCCGCCGGTCGTCCCGCGCGGTCATCTCCGTAGCCAGCGCGTCGGATTGCGGCTCGTCGAGGACGAGCTTCATCGCGGCTGAGGTGTCCAGGTATGAGATCGTCACCAGCGGCCGCGGACATCGGCCACGATCGCCTGGCTTGAGGCGGTGCTCTTGCGTCGGAGCACCGATCGCAAGCTCGAGGGCGGCTGTCGCGCCTCTCGCACCTGCCCTCGCGATACGAGCTCAGCGAGGGTATCGGCCCCCGGGGGAATGATCAGCGCCGCAACCTGGCCATGATTGGTGACCTGGATCGTCTCTCCATCGGCGACCTTACGCAGGATCTCACCGCTCTGATTTCGCATCTCGCGGTGTGTGACCGTGCGCATGTCGCACAGCGTAGCACGTCTGTTACGGCTCTCGTGCCCCAATCCCACGGGGCGCTGACTCGAGCGAGCTACGCCGCGTCGGGCCAGTTGGCCTCGGCCATGACGCCGTCGCCCTCCTCGGGCTTGGGCCCGCCCACGGCCACGATGTCGAGGCCGTCGGGCCCCGCCTCGAACGAGCGCACGACCTCGGGCGCGACGCGCAGCACGTCCCACTGGCGCAGCTCGTGGAGCTCGCCGTCGAGCAGCACGCGGCCAGAGCCGCCGACGATCACGTACGCCTCCTCCTGCTCGCGGTGGCTGTGCGCCACCGGGCTGCGCAGGTCGGGCGAGTAGCGAAACAGGCTGACGCCGAGGTCGCGCGAGTCGAGGTGCTTGCGGCCGAAGCGGCCCTCGATCCCGGGGGCGCGCTCGCCCACCGAGTCCTCGACCTCGAGCAGGTTCACGATTGCAAAGTCAGACATGGGTCTCCTTTGACGTGGGGGCGGTTGGCTTGCACGCTCACCTTAGGCTCATCGCGGCCTTCTCATGGGCCGAGGGAGGCGATTGAGGCGACGAGGATGCCGTCGGGTCGTGTGTAGGTGGGGCTGTCCGCGACGATGACGAGCAGGGCACCGCATGCGGCGTTTGTGGCGGGGGGGAGCTTCTCCTTGAGCGCGAGCAGGTTGGCGGCCGCCTCGTCCACTCGGTGGTGTCCGAGCTTGATCTCCGCTGCGAGCCAGCGTCCGTCTGCTGCCTCGATGATCGCGTCGACCTCCAGTCCCTTGTTGTCGCGGTAGAAGCGGACCTCGCCTCGATGTGGCTGGGAGTAGACGCGCAGGTCGTGGATTGCCTGTGACTCGAAGAGGAACCCGGCGAGCTCGATCTCGGGCCCCAGGAGTCGTTGGGGCGTGGCACCGAGGGCTGCGACCGCCAGCGAGGGATCGGCGAGGTGACGCTTCGGCGTCACCGCGAGTCGTACTCGCGAGCGCAGTTGCGGCTTCCAGCTCGGCTGGTCCTCGATCAGGAAGAGCCGCTCGAGCACGCGCAGGTAGTCATGCAGGGTGGTGTCGCCGAGTGGTTTCTCTGCCGCGCGAGCGATTGTCCGCAGGCTCGCGTTGGTTGCGACGTTGCGGGCGTAGGAGGCGAGCAGGCGTCGGACCCCGTCGGGATCGCGTCGGGCGCCCTCGACGCGAGGGACGTCCGTGTGGACGATCATGTCGAGGTAGTCGGCGTTCGCTTCCAGGGCGTCGGCCGGCGTGAGGGTGAGGTTGTCCGGCCATCCGCCGATCGAGAGCGCCTCGATCGCCTCGGTTACGGTGATCCGGTGCGGCTTGGCCTCAGGGGTGGAGCCATCGAGGAGTCCGCCCACCGAGACGGCGCCGCTCGAGAGGCCACGCTCCAGCAGCGTCATGGTGCGCATCTTCACGGCGGCGATCCTGCGCGCGCCCGTGTGACTTTGCTCCTCGATCTCAGGGGTGGATGAGCCGGTGAGCAGGAACAGGCCCTTGCCGCCGAGGTCGTCGATTCGTCCCCGCACGGCGTTCCAGATCCCAGCGGCGAGCTGGTACTCGTCGATAAGCCGGGGGTGCTCGCCGTCGAGCGCGAGCCGTGGATCCGTCTGGGCTGCGGTGAGGGCCGCGCGGTCCTGGTCGAGGCGTACCTCTGAGCGTGCGAAACAGCGCGCGGTGGTCGTCTTGCCGACTGCCTTCGGACCCGTGAGCAGGACGCCCCCGTGGGTGCGCAGGCGCGCTTCCACCAGCTTCTCGGTGATCCGCTCACGATGCCGTGACGGTGGGATTGTACCCGACATGACGGTGGGATTGTACCCCAGGTAGCGTAGGGATTGTCCCAAGCCGGCTCATCGGACCTGGGAAGCCCGCTGCGTGACGAGCCGTGGCGGCTCGGTTCAGCCGGTCCGGCCAGCTACTGCCGCGGCGTCCCCGAGGCGATCGTCGCCCCAAAACAGCTCGCCGTCGACGGCGACCGTGGGCACGCCGATCATGCCCAGCTCGTGTGCCGCCTCGGTGGCCGCGCGCAGCGCTAGCTTGACCTGCGGATCCTGCGTCGCCGCCTCGACCTCGGCGGGGTCCAGCCCGGCGCGCTCGGAGGCGGCGAGCACGTGCGCCGCGACGCCGAGGTCGCGCCCGCGGGCAAACGCGTCGCGGAACGCCTCCAACGTGAACTCGCGCCCCCGCCCGGCCGAGAACGCGAACGTGGCGGCGCGCATCGCCATCAGGTAGTTGCCGGGCCACGGATCCGGCCAGCGGACCGGCGCGAGCCCGTAGCCGCGCGCGCGCCGCTCGACCTCGGCCATGCCGGCCTGTCTGCGCTGGTGGTCGCCGAGCGCCCACGAGCTGCGTCCGTTCAGCTTGAACAGTCCGCCCAGCGACAGCGGCTGCCACCACACGGGCTCGGGGAGCACTGCGCCGAGCCGCTCGGCGGCGAGGTATGCGTAGGGCGATCCGAGGTCGAAGTAGAACGTCGTCTGTGGCACCGGTTGTCCGCCTGGCGGTCGTTAAGCTGAACGATACGCGCGTGCGAGGCGATAAGACACCCCGCGGCGCCGACCTGCCGATCCGCTGGGCGACGGATCCCGAGGACGTCCGCGGCGCGATTGCGCTCAGGGAGCAGGTCTTCTGCGACGAGCTGGCCCTGGCCGCCGCGCGCGAGCGCGGCTGCGTACGGGCGCGGCTGGCGGCGCAGCTGGAGGCGGTCGCGCTGTATGAGCAGGCAGGCTTCGCCGTGGAGTCGGAGCAGTTCGAGGAAGCAGGCATTCCGCATGTGTGGATGGGCCGGCGCCTGCAACGGCTCGTCCGGTCGGCGGGTGAGCGTACTATCTACGGAGGTGAGCATTGACACGGTAGGCGGGGCGCCCCCGCGAGACGCGCGCCCGCAGGGCGCCTTCTGGCGCGAGGCGCTGGAGCCGTATGCCCAGCCGCGCCTGGGGCGCAGCCTGATCGATCTGGCGACCGCTGTGGTGCCGTACCTGGCGCTGTCGGTCGCCATGTACCTCGCGCTGCACGTCTCCTATCTGCTCGTGCTGGCGATCGCGATCCCCGCGTCCGGGTTTCTGGTGCGGACGTTCATCCTCTTCCACGACTGCTCGCACGGCTCGTTCCTCCGCTCGCGGCGCGCCAACCTGTGGCTTGGCACGGCGCTGGGCCTGCTCGTGTACTCGCCGTTCCTGCGCTGGCGCCACGACCACGCGATCCACCACGCGACCTCCGGCGACCTGGACCGCCGCGGCGGCGGCGACGTGCGCACGCTGACCGTCGGTGAATATCTGGCGCTGGAGCCGCGCTCGCGGCTGGCCTACCGCGCCTTTCGCAACCCCGTGGTGATGTTCGGCATCGGCCCGATCGTCGCGCTGCTTGTGGGGCCGCGCCTGGTGGCGCGCTCGGCGCGGCCGCGCATGCGGCGCAGCGTGATCGGCACCAACGTGGCGCTCGCCGTGCTCGTCGGGGCGCTGTGCTGGCTGATGGGATGGCGCGACTACCTGCTCGTGCAGGCGCCCACCGTGCTGCTCGCGGGCTCGGCCGGCATCTGGCTGTTCTATGTGCAGCACCAGTTTGAGGACGCCTACTGGGAGAGCGCCGAGGGCTGGAGCTACGCCGACGCTGCGCTGCGCGGCAGCTCCTATCTGAAGCTGCCCAAGCCGCTGCAGTTCTTCTCCGGCAACATCGGCCTGCACCACGTGCACCACCTGAGCGCGCGCATCCCCAACTACAACCTGCAGCGCGCGCACGACGAGAACCCGATCTTCCACGACGTGCCAGTGCTGTCGCTGCGCGACGGCCTGCGCTCGGTGCGACTGAAGCTGTGGGACGAGGAGCGCGGCAGGATGGTCACGTTCGCCGAGGCGGGCGCACCGGGGCGCTAACCTGGAGACATGATCACACAGGCGGATCGCGCTGCCGAGAAGCGCCGCGTGAAACTCGAGGACGTGCAGCGCCAGCTCGAGGACGGGTCGCTGACGATCCGCAAGATGACCGCCGAGGAGCGCAAGCGCTTCCCCCCCAAGCCGGCCGCCGAGCCGCGCCGCAAGCGCCGCGCGAGCTGAACGTCCGCGCTGGGCGAGCGCCTGTATCGCCGCTCAGGAAGGTGGTGCCGCGTCAGGCGCCGTCGAGCCGAGCGAGATACGGCGCGAGGTACTTGGCGGCGATCTTGGTCGCCGGCGCCCAGCTGGGCGTGTCGCTGATCTCCGAGCTGAAGCCCTGGCCGCCGGTGATGCGCGCGGTCAGATAGCGCGGTTTGTCCCCCGTGAGCAGGATGCCGTGGATCACCGGGTGAAACGGCTCGGGGGTGATCGGCGCGCCCGCCAGCGCGGCGATCGCTTCGGCGAGCGCGTCGGCCTGCTGCGCGGCGATGCCGCCGAACTTGACCGCGAACTCGGTCGCGTCGCCGGCCGCGTAGATGTGGTCGACGTCGACCAGCTTGCCGTGGACGTCGATGCGGTAGAAGCCGTGCTCGCTGAGCGGGAGCCCGCGCACGCCCGGGCCGTACAGCTCCGGCAGCGCGACCACGCGGTTGACCTGCAGCTGGCGCCCGCCGGGGTTGATCACGACTTCGCCCGCGCGCGGCACCTCGGCGTACGCGGAGTGGATCGTCTCGATGCGTGCTTGCGCGAGCAGCTCCGCGACCGTGTCGCTCGCGTTCTTGCCGAAGATCGCGAGGGGGCTGTCCTCCGGCGTGACGAGCGTGATCGCCACCTCGACGTTCATGTCGTAGGCCCTGCCCGCCGTCATCAGCGCGAGCTCGTACAGCGGCAACGGCCAGGCCATGCGGCCGGGCGACACGAACGCGATGCTCTTGACGTAGCCCTCCTCCACGTCCTGGATGAGCCCGTGCATGGTCTTGTCGAGCCTGCGGTCGTCGATCGTCAGCGCGTGCTCGTAGCGGGGTCGCGCGCGGGCGCCGAGCGCGAGCACGAGCGCGTCGTAGGGGATCTCCGCGTCGGTCGAGGTGTGGGCGATCCGCTGCTCGGGGTCGACCCAGGCGAGCTCGTCCACGACCAGCTGCGCGCCCGCCTCGCGGACGATCGGCGCGATCGCGTAGCGGTTGGCCTCGGGGTAGGAGAACGGCTCGCGCACGGTCATCGGCCGGTACACGAACTCGGCGTTCGGCGCGAGCACTGTGATCTCGGTCAGCTCTGGCGCGAGCGCGCGCAGCGCGAGCAGCGTCTCCAGGGCGGCGACGCCGCCGCCGGCGATCAGCACGCGGCGCTTCGAGTCGGTGCCGTGTGCGCTCATCCCAGCAACCTATCTTCCCAGCCGCGCTTGTGCAGCTCGTAGCACGCGCGTTGGACCGTCATGTCCCGAGCAGTCCGCGACGCAGCGCGTAGCCGACGAGCTGCGCGCGTGTGGCGAGTGCGAGCTTCTTGTGGATGTGCGCGCGGTGCGTCTCGACCGTGCGCGGCGAAAGGTGCAGCTTGCGCGCGATCTCCACGCTCGTGTGTCCCAGCGCGATCAGCCGCAGCACCTCGACCTCGCGCGGTGTCAGCGCGCCGCCCGTAAGCGCGCGATGCAGCTCCTCCAGTCCGGCGCTCACCTGCGGGCTCACGTACTGCTCTCCGCGCACGGCCGCGCGGATCGCCTGCGCCAGCTCGGTGTCGGCGCGGTCCTTGGTCACGTAGCCGCATGCGCCCGCGGTCAGCGCGCGCTGCGCGACGGCCGGCGTCTGCTCCATCGTCAGCACCACGATCTCGGTGTCCGGCACGCGCTCGCGCAGCTGGCCGATCGCTTCCATGCTCGACCCGCCCTGCAGGCTGAGGTCGAGCACGAGCACGTCCGCCTGGCGCTGCTGCACGTGCCCGGTGACCGACATCAGGTCGCCGGCGACGCCGACGACGTCCAGGTCCGGCTCGTCCTCGAGCAGCTGCGTGAGGCCCTTCAGCATGCCCGCCTGATCGTCCGCCAGCACGACGCGGATCGGCGGCGCCACCTCGGTGGGGGCCGCCGGTGCGGCTTTGCGCTCCTCGGGGGTGGGCGCCAGGTGCAGGTGTGACGACATACCTCGACGCTACGCGGCGACGGCGGGCGGCGCCTACCGCAAATACCTCGGTTCTCTTGCGGCAAAGCACTGATTCGCGCCCGCGCCCGGCGCGGTTACGGCTGTTCCGCCGCGTCATGCGGGAAAACCCCTGATGGCGTCGCGACGCGTTGTCGGGATGCTCAAGCCATGAGCGAGCAGCCAACTCACGATCCACAGCCGCAATACGCGGTCAGCACGTCCGGGCTCAGCAAGCGCTACGGCGACACGCTGGCGCTCGACGGGCTCGACCTCGCCGTGCGCCGCGGCGAGGTGTACGGCTACCTCGGCCCCAACGGCGCCGGCAAGACGACCACGATCCGGCTGCTGCTGGGACTGCACCGGCCGAGCGCCGGTCGCGCCGAGCTGCTGGGCATCGACGCGTGGCGCGATCCAGTGGCCGCTCACCGCCACGTCGCCTACGTCGCCGGCGAGCCGTTCCTGTGGCCGGCGCTCACCAGCGCGGAGACGTTCGAGTTCCTCGCGCGGCTGCGGGCGCCGACTCGCGTCCCGGATGGCCGTGAGTCGGTCGGCGTGGACGTTGCCTACCGCGATGTGCTCGTGGAGCGCTTCCAGCTCGACACGCGCAAGAAGATCCGGGCGCTGTCGAAGGGCAACCGCCAGAAGGTGCAGCTGATCGCGGCGCTCGCCACGCGCGCGCAGGTGCTGCTGCTCGACGAGCCGACGAGCGGCCTCGACCCGCTGATGGAGGTGGCGTTCCGCGACTGCGTCAAGGAGGCCAAGGAGCGTGGGCAGACCGTGTTCCTCTCCTCGCACATCCTCAGCGAGGTCGAGGCGCTGTGCGACCGCGTCGGCATCCTCAGGCGCGGGCGGCTGGTCGACGAGGGCACGCTGCAGCAGCTGCGCCACCTCGCCGCGCAGACCGTCGACGTCACGTTCGCCGGCGGAGCGCCCGAGCTGCCGGCGCTGGCGGGCGTGAGCGTCGAGAACGTCGGTCCCAACGCGCTGCGCTTCGAGGTCACCGGAAGCGTCGGTCCGCTGATCGAGGCGCTGGCCGGGCATCCGGTCGCGACGCTGACCAGCCGCGAGCCGTCGCTGGAGGAGATCTTCCTGCACCACTACGACAGCTCCGACGGCCGTGTCGAGGAGTAGCGGCGCTCTCGCGCGGCGCGCGTTTCGCGACGCGCGCGTGCGCACGATCTCCTTCGCCTACCTGTTCGCGATCTACGCCTACATCCAGCCGGCCGGCTACAGCCACGCCTACCCGACGCTCGCCGACCGGCTCTCGTTCGTCCACACGTTCGCCGGCAACGACGCGCTGCGCCTGTTCTACGGCTATCCGTACGACGCGGTCACGGTCGGCGGCTACTCCGCGTGGCGCGTCGGCGGCACGCTGGCGATCGCAGCGGCGGTCTTCGGCGTGCTGGCGGCCGTGCGGGCGCTGCGCACCGAGGAGGACGCGGGCCGGATGGAGCTGATCCTGGCTGGCGCGGTGGCGCGCGAGACGGCGTACCTCGCGTCGCTGGCGGCGATCGCCGCGGGCGTGCTGCTGCTGTTGCTGGCGCTGTTCGCCGGCTACGTCCTCGGCGGCCTGCCCGTCGGCGGCTCCGCCTACCTCGCGCTCGCGACCGCGTCCGTGGCGCCGGTGTTCGCGGGGGTGGGCGCGCTCGCGAGCCAGCTCGCGCCCACGCGCAGGGTCGCGCTCGAGCTGGGCACCGCGGCCGTTGGCCTGTTCCTGCTGCTGCGCGTGATCGCCGACACCGCCACCGGCGCCGCGTGGCTGCGCTGGCTCACGCCGCTCGGCTGGGCGGAGGAACTGCGCCCGTTCGCCGGCGCGCAGCCGCTCGTGCTGCTGGCGCCGCTCGCGGCCACGGCGCTGCTGCTCGCCGCCGCAGCGCGGATCGCGTCCGGTCGCGACGTCGGCACGGGCGTGCTCGCGGAACGCGACACGGCCGACCCGCAGCTGCGGCTGCTGTCCTCGCCCGCCGCCCAGGCGCTGCGCGGCGAGCGCGGCACGCTGGCCGTGTGGCTGATCGGCACCGGCGCGTTCGCGTTCATCCTCGGCATGGTCTCCGCGAGCGTGTCCTCCGCCGGCGTCTCCAAGAGCATCCAGCGTGAGATCGCCAAGCTCGGCTCCGGTTCGCTGCTGACCCCGACCGGGTATCTCGCGTTCGTGTTCATCTTCTTCATCCTCGCCGTGAGCCTGTTTGTGTGCGCGCAGATCGGCGCCGCCCGGGAGGAGGAGTCCGACGAGCGGCTCGAAACGCTGCTGGCCCAGCCGCTGAGCCGCGGCGGCTGGCTCGGCGGGCGCCTGCTGCTGGCGGCGTGCGCGACCGCCGCGCTGTCGGTGACGGCCGGCCTGCTCACGTGGGTGGGCGCCGTCTCGCAGGGCGTCAGCATCTCGCTGCTGCGGATGCTCGAGGCCGGCGCGAACTGCATGCCAGTGGCGCTGCTGTTCCTCGGCCTCGGCGCGCTGGCGTATGCGATCGTGCCCCGGGCCGCCTCCGGCATCGCCTACGGGCTCGTCACCGCCACGTTCCTGTGGGACCTGCTCGGCTCCGTGCTGGATCTGCCGAAGTGGCTGCTCGAACTGACGCCCTTCAAGCACGTCGGGCTCGTTCCCACACAGCCGTTCCGCGCCCAGGCCGCCGCGATCATGGTCGCGATTGGCGTGCTCGCGGCGCTCGCGGCGCTCGCGGTCTTCCGCCGCCGGGACCTGATCCAGCAGTGAGCTGATGGGCGCATTGGAGGACTTCGACCGCATCCTGAGCCGATGAGCTTCGGGATCCTGGCGGTGATAGTGCTCGCCGGCCTGGGCGGGCCGCTGCTGGGGGTCGCGTCGCGCAGGTTCGTGCCGGTGGTGGTCGGCGAGATCGTCGCGGGGATCCTGGTCGGCCCGGCGGTATTGGGGACGGTGCATCCGGCCAACGCGACGATCGCGACGCTCGGGGAAATCGGGTTCGCGATGCTGATGCTGACGGTCGGCATGCACCTGCCGCTGAGCGACCGGCGGCTGGCGGCGAGCGCGCGCGAAGGCGCGCTGCTGGCTGGCGCGGTGTGCGTGCTGGCGGTGCCCGCGGGGCTGCTGGCGGCCGCCGTGGCCGGCTCGGGCCACGCGGCGATCTACGCGGTGGTGCTGGCGTCGGGCTCGGCCGCGGTGCTGCTGCCAGCGATCGAGGAGACGGGTCTCGGCAGCGCGGAGGTGCTGACGGTGATGGCGCAGGTGACGCTCGCGGACATCGTCACGATCCTGGCGGTGCCGATCGTGCTGCAGCCGGGGCGCGTCGGCCACGTGGCGCTCGGTGGGCTGCTCGTGGCGGCTGCCGCGGTCGCGCTGTTCACCGTCGCACGGCTGTTCGCCGGCCACGAGTGGCTGCACCGTGTGCGCCGCCTGTCCAAGCAGCGGCGCTGGGCGCTCGACCTGCGCCTGTCGCTGGTGGTGTTGTTCGTGCTCGCGTGGATCGCGCAGAAGGGCGGCACGAGCATCCTGATCGCGGGCTTCGCGGCGGGGCTGATGGTGGCGGTGATCGGCGGCCCCAAACGCCTGTCCACGCAGGTGCGCGGCATCGCGGACGGCTTCTTCGTGCCGCTGTACTTCGTCGTGCTCGGCGCGCAGCTGGACCTCGGCGGCCTCGTGCGCAGCCCGACGATGCTGGCGCTGGCGGCGGCGCTGGCGGCGCTAAACGTCGCGATTCACCTGCTCGCGGCGCTGCTCGTGCGTCAGTCTGTCGCGGGCGCGCTGACGGCGACGGCACAGCTGGGGGTGCCCGCCGCGGTGGCCTCGCTGGGCCTCGCCGAGCACATGCTCTCGCCCGTGGTGGCGACCGCGATCGTGGCGTCGGCACTGGTCAGCCTCGCGGTGTGCACCGCCGGCGTGGAGATGCTCAGGCCGGCGTCGGCGCCGGGGTCGGACGCAGCGGGTGCCGAGCTGGTCGATTAGTAGGTCGGTGGTCAGTAACCGAGCCGGTGGCGCCAGCGCTCGATGCCTCCGGCGGTGCTGGCGCGGTCATACAGCGATTTCTTGCCGGACGCTCGCCACTCTGCGACGGTCGGCCATCGGTCTCGGCCCTCTAGGAACTCGCGCATCTCATTCTCGATGCGCTCGTCCGTCCACTTCGTTGCACGATCATGGCCATCGGCGTATCTGGCGAACACATAGTCCGTACTTGGTCCCTGACGGTTTACGTGCAGGACGCCGGCCTGCACGAGGTCGGCAACATCCTCCTTTGCGGTACTCAGGCCGACGCCCGCGATCTGCTGGTACTCAGCTCGAGTAAAGCGCGTGCGCTGCGCCACGACCAGGTCCGTCAGGGCCTGCTCTTGGCGCAGATTGAGCTCGGTTCCGGTCCGCACGTGCGCCGAGACGCGGGTGAGTGTCTGCACACGCTCGGCGACGCGCTCGTACTCCTTTGCAAGGCCGTCGAGAAAGTACTCGAGCCAAGGGCCAAGATCCTTGTCATGTTTCCTCACGGTGCGCAGGGCCAAGAGGTATGCGTCCTTGTTGCCGGCGTAGTGGCGCTCGAACGAGAACACACGCCGCTCCAGAAGGCCTTCTCGCAGGAGGACCATGCCTGTGAGCAGCCTTGCCATTCGGCCGTTCCCGTCAGCAAACGGATGGATCCAGGTCACGGCCCAGTGGGCCACTCCGGCGAGTACGGGAACCGGGTATGTCTCACGACGGCTCCGGTTCGTATTGAGCCACTCGCACAGCCATTCCATGTAGGCCGGCACGTCGTCGGCCGGCTCGCCTTCGTGGAAGACCTCCCCGCTGATCTTGTCCATGACGACTACGACACCATCGCGCCAAGCTCCCTCGTGGCGCGGCTCAAATCCGGGCTTTGTGCCTCCCAGCCCATGAGTCAGCGTGCCATGGATGCTCAATAGAACCGCAGGCTCGTAGACGAGGGCGTCCTTCGCGTGGAGATCCTCGATCAGCCTGAGAGCGCGCACGTAGTTGACCAGCTCGATCTTTGCTCGGTCGTCCGGCGTCAGTTCTCCCCCGACGGCCCGCTGCGCTTCGATCAGGGGCAGGTCGTTCCCCTCGAGCTTGTTGCTGTAGTGGACCGACTCGGCTTGAGCGATCTTTCGCATCTCGGCCTCTTGCGCCGGCAGGATCGCCGCCGAGTCGACCTTGCTCTGGGCCACGCTGATGCGCGCAAGTCGATTGGAGGCGAGCGGGGAGTACTTCTGGAAGCGGATGACGAGTTCGATGTGCCCGATTATATCGTTGACCTAGGGCTATCGGCCGGCGTTGTCCAGGTCTAAAACCCAGGTTTTTAGGGGTTTTGCGGTAAATCGGCCGATTTTTCTGCGACTTATCGGCCGGCTGTGGACCGAGTTACCCACAACCAAGCTTTCCCAAGCCTATCGGCCGGCAAATTCCTGGGCAAATCTGGCATCAATGCTGAGAATTGGCGCAGTTCGGCCGATTTTTCTTGGAAATATCGGCCGGCTCTCGGAGCGGGCGGGACCCCTGAGCGGCGCGAGGCGCTCAGGCCGGCGTCGGCGCCGGATCCGGCTCCCGCTCGCTGAGCGGCACGCCCGCCGCCGCGTAGGCCTCGGGCGCGTCGAGCGTCTCGGCCTTGAGCAGCGCCTGCGCCAACCCCTCGAGCTGGTCGCGGTGCTGTTCGAGCAGCCGCGTGACGTCGTGGTGCGCGGTTTCGACGAGCGTGCGCACCTCTTCGTCGACGACGCGCTGGGTCTCCTGGGAGGTCTCGCTGACACCGGGCAGGAACATGCCCTGTCCCTCCTCGGGCAGCACGGCGATGGGGCCGATGGCGCTGCTCATGCCCCAGCGCCCGACCATCTGGCGCGCGATCATCGTGAGCTGCTGGATGTCGGACTCGGCGCCGGTGGTGATCTTGCCGTAGACGACCTCCTCGGCGACGCGCCCGCCGAGCGCGACCCGGATCTTGGCCTGCAGCTCTTCCAGCGAGTAGGACACGCGGTCGGAGTCGGGCGTGGAGAGCGTCACGCCGAGCGCCATGCCGCGGGGGATGATCGAGACCTTGCGCACGGGGTCGGCGCCGGGCGTGAGCATGCCGACGAGCGCGTGACCGGACTCGTGGTAGGCGGTGCGCTCGCGGTCGGCGGGCTCGAGCAGCAGGCCGCGCGGGGAGCCGAGCATGATCTTCTCCAGCGAGTCGGTGAGGTCGGCCATCTTCACCTTCTTGTGCTGGCGGCGGGCGCCGAGCAGCGCGGCCTCGTTGGCGAGGTTGGCGATGTCGGCGCCGACCATGCCGGGCATGCTGGAGGCGAGCGCGTCGAGGTCGACGTCGTCGTCGAGCGGGATCGAGCGGGTGTGCACCTTGAGGATTTCGACGCGCCCTTTGCGGTCGGGCGCCTGCACGGTGACGCGGCGGTCGAAGCGCCCGGCGCGCAGCAGCGCGGGGTCGAGCACGTCGGGGCGGTTGGTGGCGGCGAGCACGATCACGGCCTCGGATGACTCGAACCCGTCTATCTCGGTGAGAATCTGGTCGAGCGTCTGCTCGCGCTCGTCGTTGGCGCCGGTGACGGACACCTGCCCCTGGCGCGAGCGACCGATGGCGTCGAGCTCGTCGATGAAGATGATCGCGGGGGCGGCCTCCTTGGCCTTGGCGAACAGGTCGCGCACGCGCGATGCGCCGACGCCGACGATCGCCTCGATGAACTCGGAGGCGGAGATCGAGAAGAACGCGGCGTGCGCCTCGCCGGCGACGGCGCGCGCGAGCAGCGTCTTGCCGGTGCCGGGCGCGCCGGACAGCAGCACGCCGTGCGGCATGCGCCCGCCGAGGCTGCCGTAGCGGTCGGGGTTGCGCAGGAAGTCGACGATCTCCGTCAGTTCGGACTTGGCCTCGTCGATGCCGGCGACGTCGTTGAACGTGACGCGGATCTTTTCGGGGTCCACGCGGCGCGCCTGCGATTTGCCGAAGCCGCCGAGCGCGCCCATGCCGCTGGCGCTCTTGGCGGCGCGTTTGTAGATCAGCACGAACAGGCCGACGATCAGCAGCGTGGGCCCGAAGCCGAGCAGCAGCTCGGCGAGCAGCGACTGGCTGGTGGTGGTCGATTCGGCGTTGATCTCGACGCCCTTTTCCTGCAGCAGCGCGGACAGCTGCGCGCCGTTCCAGAAGCTGGGCACCTGCGTGGCGAACAGCTTCGTGGGCTTGGCCTTCTTGTCGCTCACCGGGTAGCGCTGTTTGGCCTTGAACTTGCCCTGGATAGTGTCGCCCTTGGAGGAGATGGTGCCGACGGCGCCGGCCTTGACCTGTGTGAGGAAGTACGGGTTGAACGGCACGGTCACGCGTTGTTCGCCGGTGCTTGGCTGGAAGAACAGGACCGACAGCCAGTTGAGCGCGATCAGCGCGAACACGAACCACCAGAAGCCGCGCATGCGGTGCGGCGGCGGCCCGGGGTTGGCATGCTCGGGCATGCCGCGCCCGTCGGGCGCGGGCGATACCTGCCAGCCGCGCTTGTCGCGCGGTAGCGGCGGGTGCGCTTCGGAGCGCTCGCCCTCTACGCGTTCGGGCCCCATGGCTGCTTCGTCCGGCACGCCCCCATGGTACGCACCATCTCGAGCACCGTAGTCTCGACGGCGTGCGCGTGGTGCAGACCTTGGTGGCGTTCAGCGGCAACGCGCCGCCACAGCTGGCGGTGACGCGCGAGCTACCGGGATTGCCAGAGTCGGCCGATGGGTATGACGTGCATCCCGCTTTCGTGGGTGTACGCGTGTGCGCCGGTGTACAGCACGACACCTCCGAGGAACTGGCTCCCCAGCTTGCGGCGGAGCGCGAGCAGGCCTCCCAGATCGCCTGCGACGCGCGTGCCGGCCTTCACCTCTAGGGCCGCGACCTTGCCGTCTTCGCGTTCGACGACAAGGTCGACCTCGTCGCCATCGTGCGTCCGCCAGTGACCCAGATGCACAGGCGAATTGAGCCAGCTGAGCTGCTTGCGCACCTCGCCCACGACGAATGTCTCGAGTAGGTGGCCGAGTTCGGTCAAGGCCTGCGCGGATGCCAGCGAGAGCTTGCTCTCGGTCAGACGCAGCAGGCGCGCTGCAAGTCCGCTGTCCACCACGTGAACCTTGGGCGCCGCCCCAATCCGGGGGCCGAGCGTCGTCCCCCAGGCTGCGAGCTGGTGCACGAGGAAGACCGCTTCCAGCAGCTTGGTGTAGTTCTCGGCTGTCGCCTTGTCCATGCTGATCGCCATTGCTGCCTTCGCGATGTTGCGCACCTGACCGGTCTGGCTCGCGAGTTGGCGCAGCAGGAGCGGTAGCTGGCGACGCTGGCGGACACGCGTGAGCTCCATCACGTCTCGCTCGATCACGAGGTTGACGTAGTCGTCGAACCAGCGTGCGCGATCCGCTGGCTGGCCGCGCCGGAGCACCGGCGGGAAGCCACCGCTGACAGCCCGGCTGACGTACTCCTCGCGCGCGATCTTTGGCAGGCGGGATTCCACGAGCGAGCCGGGGTCGCTCAGGAGGGCTTCCGCAAAGTCCTCGCGGATTCCCGCGATCTCACCTTGAGAGAGCGGCAGCACGTCGATCAGATGGGCGCGACCGGTGAGTGCCTGGGCCGCTTCGGGGAGCGTGGCGTATCGGGTCGAGCCAGTGAGCACGAATCTGCCAGGAGAGCCGTCGCGGTTGAGCTCGGCCTTGATCGCGTCGAGCAGCTCCGGGACGTGCTGGAACTCGTCGATCAGCACCGGCGGCTCTCCTCCTACGAACAGGGCCGGGTCGGCGCGCGCGGCGTCTCGCGTGGCGAGATCGTCGAGGTCGATGATCTCGCGATCCCGGGATGTCGCCAGCGCCCGCAGCAGGGTCGACTTACCGACCGTGCGTGGACCCTGGAGCACGACGACGGGCTCATCGCGCATGCGATCGCGGATCACGTCAAGCAGTCGGCGGTCGACCGTCTCGGCGAGGGTCGCGCGCATCTTCCCAGTCTAGCGCTCTTCCGCAAAACGAGGCTATTATTTTCCGTAACTCGTAGGCAATATTTTCCGCGATTCGAATGTCATTTTTTCCGCAACACTGTCCTGACCTGGCGCGCGATCTCGAGGTCCTCGCGTGCGGCGATGACGAGTGTTCGCGTTGCGGCGCCGTCAGCGCCGATCTCCGCATCGCCGAATGCCGCGAGGTTGCGCTCACGGTCGAGCTCCACGCCCAGGAACGCGAGTCCCGCTGCTGCACGCTCCCTGACCACGGCGCTGTGCTCGCCGACGCCGCCGGTGAACGCGAGCGCGTCCACTCCGCCGAGTGCCGCCGCCATCGCCGCGATGCCGGAGCGCAGGCGGTGGATGTAGACGTCGAGCGCGAGCTGCGCGCGTGCCGCGAGCTCCGATGCGCCCTCGACGGTCGCGCTGCCCTGTGCTTCCGCGCGCGCAAGCACCTCGCGCATATCGGCGCTGCCGGCGAGGCCGAGCAGCCCGGAGCGGTGCTCGAGCGCGTCCGCCAGCTCATCCGCGGTGACCGCCTCGTGCTGCACCAGCCACAGCAGCATCCCCGGGTCGACGCTGCCGGAGCGCGTTGCCATCGCGAGGCCCTCCAGCGGCGTGAAGCCCATCGTCGTGTCGCGGGAGGCGCCGTCGGCGATCGCGCACAGCGACGCGCCGGCGCCGAGGTGGCAGCTGACGATCCGCAGCCCGCCAGCGTCGTGTCCCAGCAGCTGCGGCGCGCGCCGTGCGATCCACGCGTGGGAGAGCCCGTGGAAGCCGTAGCGGCGCAGCCCCCAGCGCTCGCGCCACTCGCGCGGGATCGCGTACGTGGCCGCCGCCGGGGGCATGGTCGCGTGGAAGGCGGTGTCGAAGCACGCGACCGCGGGCAGCTGTGGCAGCGCCTCGCTGACGGCTTCCAGCGCGGCGAGCGACTTGGGCTGGTGAAGCGGCGCCAGGTCGACCAGCTCGCGGAGCGCGCGCTCCACCTCGACGTCGATCGCGACGGCCTCGCGGAAGCGCTCGCCGCCATGCACGATGCGGTGCCCGACCGCGTCGGCGTCACCGAGTCCTTCGTCCAGCGCCTTGCGCAGCGCCTCGGGGTCGACCTGCGCGCGAGGCGCGTCCAGCTCGCGTGCCGCGATCGTCGTATCTGTGCCGGCCACGTCATCGCCGCCCTCGGCGCAGCTGAGCAACGTCAGCTTGAGGCTGCTGGAGCCGGCGTTGACGACGAGGACTCGCATTGGCGCCGCCAGCGTTGCACACCGCTACCATCAAGCTATGCACGAGCTGCCGAGCGATGACGCTGAGCATGGGCAGACGTCCAGCCAGGATGTCGCCACGATCCTCAGCCGCCTTCCTGACAGCGGACGTGAGGATGACGTGACGCGACTTATGGATATCTACGAGGCGACGGAGCGTGCTTACCGGGCCGGCGTTCAGGCAAGCTCGCCCCGTGTCGGCTCCTTCGCATCCACCAACGGATAGCCCGCTCCGTGGCGACTTGGGGGGAAGTCCTCCGCGCGGTCCAGGAGAGCGCAGAGCAGCGGGGTCCGCTTGGCCCGGACCTTGATGGCATACGTCTCGGCTACATAAATGCGTTGCGAGCGATCTCTGGCCGGGCTGTGATCGTGTACGCCAGCGGCTGGCTCGGGGAAAGCGGCTTCAATGATCCTGCTCTGACTGTTGAGCCGGACGATGTGCATGCACTTATGGAGTGCTGCAATGGCGTCGATGAGCGCGATCTCGACCTCATCATCCATAGCCCTGGAGGCTCCGCCGAAGCCGCTGAGCAGATGCTCAACTACCTGCGGACCCAGTTCGACAACATCCGGTGCATCGTTCCCCTCCAAGCGAAGTCGGCGGCGACGATGTTGGTGCTCGGCGGCGACGAGATCGTCATGGGGCTGCATTCCGAGCTTGGACCGATCGACCCTCAAATCCTCATCCCGGTTCCCGAGGGTCAGCGATTTGCGCCGGCTCACGCGATCCTGCGTGACTTTGATCGCGCGAAGAAGGAGATCGCCGAGGATGTGGCGGTGCTGCCTGCGTGGACTCCCATTCTGCGGGGCTATTCCGGTGGTCTTCTGGAGTTCTGCACGCAACAGATAAAGCTCTCCCAGGAGATCGTCGCAGGCTGGCTGGAGCGCTACATGCTGCGCCACTGGGACGATCCGGCCGCGCGTGCGCAACAGATCTCCGAGCACTTTGGCTCCGAAGTCTCGTACGACCGCTTCAGGACGCACGGGCGACCGATCCGCATTGAGGAGCTTCGCCAGCTTCAGGGCCTGAGAATCACAGCGTTGGAGAACGACCAGCAGCTCCAGGACGCGGTGCTCAGCATCTATCACGCCCTCGATCTCACATTCCGCGGACCAGCGATCAAGGTCGTCGAGAACCATCTCGGCAGACGCAAGGTGAGGGCGATCCAACCGCTTGTCCTCCAGGCAGCGCCAAGTACACAGACGGGACCGTAGGCATGGCTGTCAATGCGGACGGTTCCGGCAAGCCTCGCGTGGCGGTCGTCGCCGCTGGCGCGGGCGCTCGCGGCGCGTTCGAGGCGGGCGCCCTGTCGGTGCTGCTGAAGTGGCTGGACGCGCGGGAGATGCGTCCCACGGTGTTCGTGGGCACGAGCGCGGGCGCGATCAACGCGACGCTGCTCGCCGCCACGGCCGACCTGTCCGCCGGGGAGGCGGGCGAGAAGCTGCTGGCGTTCTGGAGGAGCGTGACGGTGCGCAAGGTGTTTCGCTCGCCGCTGCGCAGCGGGCCGAGCACGCTCGTCACCTACATGGGCCAGCTGCTGGGGCGCGCGCACGTGGTGAGCCTGCTGGACACCTCGCCGCTGGTGGGCTTCGCCGAGCAGACGTTCGCGGCCTTCGACGATGCGCTGCGCAACAACGTCGCGAATGGCACGGTGGAGGCGCTGGCGGTGGTGGCGACGGACGCGCACGAGCGCACGTCCGTGTTCGCGGACCTGGCTCCTGGCGTGCAGCTGCCGCAGTCGAACCTGGCCCGCGCGATCGACTACCGCCCGGCGGCGGTGGGCTACAGGCACGTGCTCGCGTCCTCGGCGATCCCGGTGCTGTTCCGCCCAATCGAGATCGACGGCGCGTACTACACCGACGGGGGCGTGCGCCTGAACGTCCCGCTGTCGCCGGCGATCGAGCTCGGCGCGACGCACGTGGTGGTGGTCGCGACCCACCCCGACGCGTACCCGCCCGCGCCGTCGCCTTCTCCGCAGCGCCGCCCGCCGGACGTCATCGACAGCGTTGCCAGCGTGCTCGGCAGCCTGCTGTCCGACGGCATGATCGAGGACCTGCACACGCTGGACAAGCTCAACCAGCACGCGGACGGGAACGACGTGCGGCTGATCCCGCGCCTGTTCGTCGGTCCGGAGACGCGCCATGAGCTGGGCGCGCTCGCGGCGCGCCTGTACGCCGAGCGTCACAGCGGCCGCCGCGCGATCCGCGAGCTCGACTTCCGCCTGGCTCACGCGCTGCTCGGCCGCGCGGAGAAGGGCGACGGCGACCTGCTCAGCTACATCCTGTTCGACGAGGCGTTCATGGAGCAGGCGATCCAGCTCGGCATAAAGTACGCCAGCAAGACGCTCGCGTCGCGCAGTCAGTCGCCGTGGGTGCCGGCGGTCAGTGCGGCAGCGAAGCCGGCTGGCCGCCCTCGCCCGTCGGCCAGCTCCACCCGCTGAGCTCCGCCGGATCGTCCCCGTGCTCGCGCGTGTAAGCGCGGTGGCGCAGCCGCTCGTCGATCATGTGCTGGCGCAGGTGCGCGGCGCGCTCTCCCAGCCCCGGCACACGGTCGATGACGTCGATGACGAGGTGAAAGCGGTCGAGGTCGTTGAGCATGACCATGTCGAACGGCGTGGTGGTGGTGCCCTCCTCCTTGTAGCCGCGCACGTGGATGTTGTGGTGGTTGGTGCGGCGGTAGGTGAGGCGGTGGATCAGGTAGGGGTAGCCGTGGTAGGCGAAGATCACGGGCCGGCTGCTGGTGAACAGCGCGTCGAACTCCTCCTCGGCGAGGCCGTGCGGGTGCTCTGAGTCGGGCTGCAGGCGCATCAGGTCGACGACGTTCACGACGCGCACCTTCAGCTGGGGCAGCTCGCGCCTGAGGATCGCGGTGGCGGCGAGCGTCTCGAGCGTGGGCACGTCGCCGGCGCACGCGAGCACGACGTCGGGCTCTGAGCCGTCGTCGCTGCTGGCCCAGTCCCACACGCCGATGCCGCGCGCGCAGTGCGCGATGGCGTCGTCGATCGCGAGGTAGTCGAGCGCGGGCTGCTTGCCGGCGACGATCACGTTGACGTAGTCGCGGCTGCGCAGGCAGTGGTCGGCGACGGACAGCAGGCAGTTGGCGTCGGGCGGTAGGTACACGCGCACGATCTCGGCCTTCTTGTTGACGACGTGGTCGATGAACCCGGGGTCCTGGTGTGAGAAACCGTTGTGGTCCTGTCTCCATACGTGTGAGGACAGCAAATAATTAAGAGAAGAGATGGGCGCGCGCCAGGGGATCCCACGCGTGACCTTGAGCCACTTGGCGTGCTGGTTGAACATCGAGTCGATGATGTGGATGAACGCCTCGTAGCAGTTGAACAGGCCGTGGCGGCCCGTCAGCAGATAGCCCTCCAGCCAGCCCTGGCAGAGGTGCTCGGAGAGGATCTCCATGACGCGTCCGTCGGGCGCCAGGTGGTCGTCGCCGGCGAGCGTCCGCGCGTCCCAGGTGCGGTTGGTGGCCTCGAACACGGCGCCGAGGCGGTTGGACGCGGTCTCGTCGGGGCCCATCAGGCGGAAGTTCTGGGGGTTGCGCCTGATCACCTCGCGCAGGAAGCCGCCGAGCACGCGCGTGGCCTCGGTGGCGCCGGCGCCGGGTTGGGGCACGGCGACGGCGTGGTCGCGGAAGTCGGGCATCTCCAGGGCGCGCAGCAGCTTGCCGCCGTTGGCGTTTGGATTGGCGCCCATACGACGCTCGCCTTGTGGCGCGAGCGCGGCGAGCTCAGGGCGCAGCGCGCCATGCTCGTCGAACAGCTGCTCGGGCCGGTAGGAGCGCAGCCACTGCTCCAGCTGCGCGAGGTGCTCGGGCTTGCCGGCGAGGTCCGCGAGCGGCACCTGGTGGGAGCGGAAGGAGCCCTCGGCGGGCAGCCCGTCGACCTCCTTGGGGCCGGTCCAGCCCTTGGGGGTGCGCAGCACGATCATCGGCCAGCGCGGGCCGTCCGACGGTTCACCGGCGGCGAGGACGCGGTCGCCTGCGCCACCGTCGCCTTCGCGCGCCGCGCGCTGGATCGCGGCGATCTCATTGGTGACCTTGTCGAGCGTGGCGGCCATCAGCTGGTGCATTGCCGCCGGCTCGTCGCCCTCGACGAAGTGCGGGGCGTAGCCGTAGCCTTCGAGCAGCGCGCGCAGCTGTGCCTGCGGGATCCGCGCGAGCACGGTGGGATTGGCGATCTTGTAGCCGTTGAGGTGCAGCACGGGCAGCACCGCGCCGTCGCTGACGGGGTTCAGGAACTTGTTGGCGTGCCAGCTGGCGGCCAGCGGGCCGGTTTCGGCCTCGCCGTCGCCGACGACGCAGCAGACGAGCAGCTCGGGGTTGTCGAATGCGGCGCCGAAGGCGTGCGCGAGCGAGTAGCCGAGCTCGCCGCCCTCGTGGATCGAGCCGGGCGTCTCGGGCGCGACGTGGCTGGGGATGCCGCCGGGGAAGGAGAACTGGCGGAACAGCCGGCGCAGGCCCTCCTCGTCGTGGCCGACGTGCGGGTAGACCTCGGTGTAGGTGCCCTCCAGGTACACGTTCGCCACGAGACCGGGGCCGCCGTGGCCGGGGCCGGTGACGTAGATCGCGTCGAGGTCGCGTGCGCGGATCACGCGGTTCATGTGTGCGTAGACGAAGTTCAGGCCGGGCGTGGTGCCCCAGTGGCCGAGCAGGCGCGGCTTGGTGTGCGCGATCCGCAGCGGCTCGCGCAGCAGCGGGTTTGCCAGCAGGTAGATCTGGCCCACGGACAGGTAGTTGGCGGCGCGCCAGTATGCGTCGAGCAGCTGCAGCTCGGACGCGGCCAGCGGAGCTGACGCGCTGAGAGCGGGTGTGCCTGTGGCGGGTGCTTGGTCGGGCACGGTGAAAGGTCTGAGTCGAGCGTACTCGCATAGGATGGGGCGTATGTTCGAGGACGCGCTCGTGGGTGTGGACGGCACCAGCAACGGGCGCGACGGGATCGCGCTGGCCGCGCGGCTGACGCAGAGCGGCGGCAAGCTCACGCTGGCGCACGTGCGCGCGGGCGAGCTGCACCCGCTGCACGCGATCACACCCCGTCTGCTGGCGGATGCGGCGCCTCGTCCTGGGCAGCGCCTCCGACTATCTCGAGCGCCACACGCGCTGCTCGCTGCTCGTGCTCCCCCGTCCTGCGGCCGGCCGCCTGAGACGGCAATCCGCTGCGTCAGCCGGTACCGTCACGGATGTGAGCGATCGGAACTTGAACGCTGACGACGGCAACGCAGCCAGCGCGGCCCTGACGGGCGACTCGATCCGGATCGTGCTTGCGGACGACCACGCGGTCGTGCGCGCGGGCCTGCGGCTGCTGCTGGACAGCGAGAGCGACTTCGAAGTTGTGGCCGAGGCCAGCGACGTCGACAGCGCCAGGCGCTACGTGCGCGGGCACCACCCGATGGTGCTGGTGCTCGACTTGAACATGCCGGGCGGCTCGAGCCTGGAGGCGATCCCGGTCCTGCGCCAGGAGTCGCCTGACACGCAGATCGTGGTGTTGACGATGCAGCAGGAGCCCGCGTTCGCGCGCGAGGCGCTGGGCGCGGGCGCGATCGGCTACGTGCTCAAGGAGGCCGCGGACGACGAGCTCGTAGAAGCGGTGCGCCGCGCGGCCGTTGGCGAGAGCTACCTGAACCCGAGGCTGGGTGCGCGGATCGCGTCGGAGCCGCCGCCGGGGCCGCCCGACGACCTCTCAGAGCGCGAGGTCGACGTGCTGCGCCTGATTGCGCTCGGGCACACTAACGCGGAGATTGCGCAGCAGCTGTACCTGTCGGTGCGCACGGTCGAGACGCACCGCTCGCACATCCAGCAGAAGCTGGGTCTCTCCAGCCGAGCGGATCTGGTCGGCTACGCGTTGGAGCGCGGTTTGATCGCGCGGTAGTGCTCGCGCCAGATCAGCTTGTAGATCGGGATCTTGCGAGGCAGGTCGCGGACGCCGGGGATGAACGGGATGGCGATGAACGCCAGGCTGAGCACGCCCATCGCCAGCATCACGAGGATGTCGGCGTTTTCCGAGTTCTTGAACGGTTCGATCTGATACCAGAAGGCGTACAGCCACAGCCACGCCTGGCCGGGGTAGCTGCCCGTCTCGTTCATCATGCCCCATTCGTCGCCGCCGAGGTGCTGTTCTTCGGCCCGCTGGTCGAGCAGGCCGCCGTCGGCCATGAACAGCAGCGGCTTGGTGTAGTCGGTCTGGAAGAACTGCCTGCTGGTGAGCAGGCTGCCGTCGAGGCCGCCGCTCTGCGCGAGGCTCAGGAGGCTGGTCATCATCGTCGGGACCGGGCCGGTGCCGCTCGCCTGGACGCTCACCATCCCGGTGGTGGAGTTGACCGTCACGGTCTTGGGCGGCGGCTTGCCTTCTTCTTCGGCTTCGGCGTCTTCTTCCAGTGGCTTGGCATACGCTTGGCCCCACGCCTTCTGCGTCTTTTCGGGCGCGGCGTCGTATTCGGCGAGCGCGCGCTGCAGCGCGGGATCGTCGGGGATCGTCTCCAGCGGCCTGATCACGTAGTCGTCGGCGGTGTTGATCGGGTGGCTGACGCCCAGCCATTTCTGCAGGTGGATGAAGGCGGCGTGCTGGCCTTCGCCGTTGTGGTTGTACGGCGGGCCGTATGTCGCGGTGCCGCTCGTGCCGTCGAGCTCGGTGGCGGCGGTCTTGACGAAGTCGACGGGCATCTGGCGCGACCACTGCGCGATCGTGCTCGGTTTGTCGTCGGGCGAGGAGAACAGCACCGTGAGCACGATCGCCAGCAGCGCGATCACGCCGACGGCGATGCACGCCTCCTTGACGAGGTCATACGGCTGGTAGCTGCCGGTCCACGGCCTGGTGTCGTCCTTGGGGCGCAGCAGGCTCACGAGCCGGCTCCCGCGGTCGCGGGCGGCGGCCCGTCGGCGGCGGGCACGCTGGCGAGTCGCGCGCCGACCTCGATCGGCGGCACGACGCCGTGTCGGCGGACGAGCAGCACGTGCGCCGACACCAGCACCACCACGGCGATCGGGAGCAGCAGCACGTGGTAGCTGTACATCTGGCCGAAGTTGGTGACGTTGAAGAACGCGCCGACGCCGACGGCGTTGAGGCCGTCCTTGGCCTGCGTGGAGATCCACTGCGCGTCGAAGTTCTGCTGCGAGACGTAGCCGGTCAGCGCCGTGGGCACCGCGACGAGGAACGTGATCGCGCCCGTGACCCACACGCGCGAGCGCCCGCCGCGCCACGCGGCCATCCAGTACTTGCCCCACAGGTGCACGACCATCACGAAGAAGAACAGCTCCACCGCCCACATGTGGATGCTGTTGAAGAAGTGCCCGACGCCCGTGTAGTGCCACCACGCGGGTCCCTTCAGCGCGAGGATCGAGCCCGAGGCGATGATCACCACGAGCGAGGCGATGCTGGCGACGCCGAACATGTAGATCCACGAGGCGACGTACGTCGGCTGGCCGTCGGGCAGCAGTTTCTCGGGCGGCAGCGCCTCCACCGCCTTTTCGCGGACTTTGACCGTCCAGCTGCTCTCGGGTGCGCCGCTCACCTGCCTGCCCCGCCGCTTGGGGGGTGCCCCGCCACGGGGTATGACCCGTCTGCGCCCCGGCGCGCGGCGGCCCGGCGCGCAGCGCCGGGGAACGGCAGCGCGATCGCGACCGCGAACGCGACCAGCATCAGCCCGATCACGATCACGTTGGCGAGCGGCAGCTTGATGAAGTGCCAGTGCACCACGTGCGCGGGGTGGTTCAGGTTGAACACCGCGCCCATCACGGCGCTCGCCGCTGCGTGGCTCATGGCCGGTCTCCTGCGTGCAGTCGACTAACCATCGGAACGCAGCGTAGGTGTCGGGTCGGTCGGCAAGGCATGTGGCGCAGCCTATGAGCCACCCGGTTGCACCCGCATCCGTAGCTTCACTCCTAAGGTCATAGGTAGTTTTCCCCCTCTGTGCTCGCCCGGCTGCGCGGCCGCCTGGACCGTTGGGCCTTGTGGCTCAGTAGTCGAGCGTGCCGGTGGTCTGGACGGTCATTGCGTATGTGCGGCGGTTGATCGTTCCGTAGAAGCCGCCGTGTCCGTGGGCGTGGGCGTATGGGCCTCCGCCTCCGGTGATGAGGAGCGTGCCGCCGAAGCTCTGGTAGAGCCCGCCGTTGTGCAGTGTGCCGGAGCCTCGTCCGGTGATCCATCCGCCTTGCGTGAGGTCGATCGTGAAGCTGCCGTATACGGTTGCCCCGACGTTGAACCGGGCGGTGACTTTGCCGTCGAGCGAGCCTCGGATGTTGCCTTCCTCGACGAGTGCGGACCCCGAGCTGCTGACGAGGTGCAGGTGGGCGGCGTTTGCCGCTGAGATCGTCCGTGTCGCTCGGTTCGCGACGTCGCTGGCTGTCGCTTGAGCCGGCGCGCTCGCCAGGGGGGCAGTGACGGCAAGCGCTGCCAGCGCGACCGCACAGGCGAGGGCCTTCGAGCATGGCGGGTTGTCCATCGTGTTGCTCACATTCGCGGGCGCGGATTGTTTCGAGAGTCCATACTATATGGGCCACCAGCTTTCGGGTAGGATCGGCGGGTGCGGTCTCGTAGCGGGGAACTGTCGGCCAGCATGGCAGTGCTGGCCTTGCTGGCCGAGCAGTCGGATTCTCAGGCTGGCGTGAACCGTCGGCTGGCGGAGCGCTATCCAGGCGCTCGCTTCGCTGATAACTCCGCACACAAAAGTCTGCCCAGCCTCGAGAGCCAGGGACTCGTGCGGCGGGCCGCGGCGGTCGGCGAGCGGCCGCTGGATGTCTATGAGGCGACCGTCAAGGGGGTTGAGCTGGTCGAGCGCTGGCTTTACGATTCGTCGGCGGTACTGCCAGCGCTGCGTGATGAGCTGCGGGCGAGATTGCAGCACGTTCGCGAGCCAGAGGGACTGCCTGCGATGGTCGAGGCGATCGAGGCGCAGGAGCAGGCCTGCGCTGGCGAGTATGTGGCTGCGCAGAAGCGCTTGAGGGCGGCTCAACGCCAGCGAAAACAGGCGGGCGACGGTGGCTGGCGAGGGGTGGTCGAGATCGCGCTTATGCGCGACGAGGCGATTCTCTGGGGCTCGCTCGCACTCCGCCGGCAACGCATGCGTGAATATTTGGAAGACCCAGCCGGGATGGCGCCGCTTGAAGGGGTTGATGATGGCGGGTGATCTGCTCCGGCTGGTGGGCGTGTCCAAGGGCTATGCGCGTGGAGATCAGCGGCTGCACGTGCTCAGGGATGCGTCGCTTGAGATCGCACCGCGTGAGATCGCTGCCGTTGTGGGTTCTCGCTACGAGGGCAAGTCGACGCTGCTGCGCGTGGCAGCGGGTCTTGAGCAGCCGGATGAGGGTGAGGTCTGGTTCGAGCAGCGGGAGCTGACTCGCGCCTCCGGATCAGAACGGGCAGAGTTGCGCTCGGGGATCGCATGGGTTCACCGGGGAGGCAGCGCGGTGAGGCTTCTGCAGGTCATTGACTACGTCGGCTTGCCCTTGGCGACAGGGCGAGGACGTGGAAAGCGGGAGGTGCGAGAGCTGGCCGCCGCTGCGCTTGCGCGGACCGGCGTGTCGGGCTGTGCGCGGCAGCGGTGGGCCGATCTCTCGAACTGGGAGCGTGTGCTGGTGGCGTTGGCGCGGGGAATCGTTGCTCGGCCAGGGCTGATGGTCATCGATGATCTGCTCGACGGTCTTGGGCCGCGTCGGACCCAGGAGGCGTCCGAGCTTCTTGCTTCGCTGGTCGAGGAGCTGTCCTGTGGTGTCCTGATGAGCGTGTCCGATATCGAGGGGGCTCTCGCGGCCGACAGTGTTCTCACCTTTGAGCGTGGCCGGCTGAAGTGGATCGCCGAGGCATCGGACGCCGACATCATCGACTTCCCCGGGGAGTCTCGTGGTGGTCGCGGCGTGACTGGCGCGGGCTAGGTGCTTGAGCTACGAGATGTCGTAAAGCACTACCGCGTGGGTGCAGGCGAGCCCATCCGCGCCGTCGACGGCGTGTCGATGACCGCAGCGGCCGGAGAGTTGGTCGTCCTGTACGGTCCCAGCGGCTCTGGCAAGACGACGCTACTCGAACTGAGCGCCGCGTTGCAACGGCCCGACCACGGCGCCGTTTTGCTGCATGGCCGGGACATCTTCTCGCTATCGGCCAAGGGGCAGAATGAGCTTCGGCTGCGCGAGATAGGCTTTATCGGTAGTTCCCAGAGCCTGATTCCCGGGGCGCACGCGATCGAGAATGCGGCGCTCAAGCTGCTGCTCGTAAGCGCACGTGATGCCAAGGCCTCCGTCGAACCGCTGCTCGAGCGGCTTGGCCTGGCAGAACGGCTTCGGCATCGCACGGATCAGCTCTCGATGGGCGAGCGCCAGCGAGTGGTCATCGCGCGAGCTCTTTCGACGGCACCGAGGCTGGTGCTCGCCGACGAGCCGACCGGGAGCCTCGATACGCACCATACGCGCGAGGTGCTCGGCTTGCTGCGTGCGTGTTGCACGGAGCGTGGCACGGCTATGCTGCTCGCCACACACGATCCCGAGGCGGCGGCATTTGCGGATACCGTGTTCGAACTGCGAGACGGTCGCCTGACCGACTACACCGCCGAGCGCTTTCGTTTTCCTCCGCCGTCCGCGCACGCTCAGTGAGGGCCATGAGCAGACACATGAGCCTGTCTGACATTCTCATCCTGTATCGGGCACGGCTCCGCGCGAAGGCGGTGCTCGTTCAGGAGTTGTTTGCTGTAGCGGGGATCGCCGTCGGGGTTGCGCTTCTGTTCGGCTCTCAGATAGCGAGCACAAGCCTCGCGAGATCCGTCTCTCAGCTCACGCACGAGATCGTCGGCGGCGGACAGTCGCTCCAGCTCGACGCTCGCGGCCCCGAAGGGATCCCCCAGGAACTGCTCACCCATATCGCTTATCTCTCCGGCGTACGCCAGGTGCTGCCGATCGTGGAAGCCCAGGCGATCGTGATCGGGCCCCGGGGCCAGCAGTCGATCGACCTGATCGGAACCGATCCCCACTTCGCGCATGCGGGCGGCCCGTTGTTGAAACGCTTCTCCGCGAGTCAGCTGACGGCCCAGCGCGCGATTGCGCTACCCGCCCCGCTCGCGCAGGCAATCGGCGTGGGGCCCCTGCAGACGATCAAACTGCAAATCGGGTCGCGGGTCCTGACTGTGCTGGTTGCCGCCACGGTGGGCTCTGCTGACATCGGAGGGCTCGTCAATAGTCCAGTTGCCCTCACGAACATCGGGTACGCTCAAGCTCTCGCTGGACTTCGCAGCAAACTCAGCCGGATCTTCGTGCGCCCGGTAGCCGGGCAGGGCGCCGAGGTGCACCGCGAGATGGAGAGCGTCGCCGCTCGGGTGAACGCGAATGTCGAGCCGGGAAACTTCGACGCGACCCTGTTCGCGGTCGCGTCCTCGCCGGCTCGGCTCGCCGAACGGCTGTTCTCCGCGATCAGCGCGATCGTGGCGTTCTTGTTCGCGCTGAACGCGATGTTCGTAGTTGCGCCCGAGCGGCGTTCGCTGATCGAGGAGGTACTCAGGCCGCAGGGCGCGACCCGCAAGATGATCGTTCAGGTACTTCTGTTCGATGCTTGCGTCATCGCAGTGCTTGGATGTGCGCTCGGACTGGTGCTCGGTGATGAGCTGTCGATCGCGGTCTTCCGGTCGAGCCCCGACTATCTCTCGTTCGCGTTCCCCGTCGGCAACAGTAGGATCGTCACCGCGCAAAGCGTCCTGGTTGCCCTTGGCGCAGGTGTCGTAGCGACCATCTGTGGCGTGATCTGGCCATTCCGGGACATCCTGCGCCGCCCGCAAACGCACAAGTCGATGTACGGTGGCGGAGCGGCGATCGTCGGTGTTGTGCTTCTCGTCGTCAGCGCCGTCCTGCTTCTGGAGGCTCCCAAGGACGCGGTTCTCGCAAGCGTGGCGCTGCTGGTGTCGCTCGTGTGCCTTCTGCCGTTCCTGTTCGATAGCTTCGTCACGCTGTTCGATCGTGGACAGGAGCGTCTTCTAAACGGCGCCGCGGGTGTGCTCGCGAGCGTTGAGCTCCGCAGCCCCGTAAATCGCGTGCGCTCACTGGCGATCACGGCGACGGCGGCGATTTCGCTTTTTGGGGTGGTGCAGTTCCAGGGAGCCCAGGGGAACCTCCAGCACGGCTTGGACGATTCCGCACGCGACATCGATGCGAACGCCGATGTGTGGATCACGCTCGCAGGAACGGCGAACACGTTCGCCACAACGCCATTCACGCTCAACCCGCACTCGCTCGCCGGTGTCGCGGGCATCCGAACGATCGGCGTGTATCGCGGCAGCTTCCTCGACTGGGGAACGCGGCGAATATGGGTGCTGGCGCCGCCCAGCGACGCCAAGCAGCCGATGCCGCCCACCCAGCTTCGCAGCGGCGAGCTGTCGACCGCAACTGCGCACCTCCGGGGTGGGGGTTGGGCCGTGCTCTCACAGGCCCTCGCCGCTGACCACCACCTACGCCCAGGGAGCAGCTTCCTGCTGGCATCGCCCCGCCCGGTCCTGCTGCGCGTCGCGGGGCTCAGCACGAACCTCGCGTGGCCTTCGGGCGCGATCGTCATGAACTCCGCGGACTACGCGCGCGCATGGGGGAGCACCGACGCCAGCGCCTACCAGGTGCAGACTGATCCCGGAGTATCGCCCGAGGCGCTACGGTTCGGTATCAAACGCGCGCTCGGCTCGCAGCCTGGGCTCGCAATCGAAACACGCGCCGAACGTCAGGCGCGACACTTCGCGAGCTCCCGCGACGGCCTCTCGCGTCTTACGCAGATCCGAACCCTCCTCCTGATAGCGACAGTGCTCGCTGTCGCGGGCGCGATCGCAGCGATGATCTGGCAGCGCCGCGATCTCGTCTCCGTGCTCAGATGCGAAGGCTACTCACAGTGGATCGTGTGGCGCTGGCTTTGCTGGGAGAGCGCACTCCTGGTCGCCATCGGCAGCACGATCGGTGCGCTGTTTGGTTTGTACGGGCAGGTCATCGCCAGCCACTATCTCGCGAGCGTGACCGGCTTCCCGGTCGTCTACAGTGTCGGCGTGCTTCCCGCTCTCGCCAGTCTTGGCCTGCTGAGCGTCGTCACGGTGCTGGTCCTCGCGATTCCCGGCTACTTCGTCGCGCGCACTCCCGCGCGAGCGCCGAGCGCGGCATACTAGGGTCGGCAGCCAAGGGTTTTCAGAAGCTCGTCCAACGCTGCTCCTGGCAATGGCGTCGGACAACACCATGAGAGATGGCGGCGTTCGATGCTCATCACAGACCAAGGGCGGGCTCCCGCCCTCCCCGCGGATGCCCGCATGGCTGCAAACCGTCGCGCTACGCCGCTGGCCCGTCAGCTACCTGGAGCTGTGCCGTTCCCGACTGGGTCCTTGCTTCACGGTGTTTGTGCTCGACATGCCACCGCTCGTGTTTCTTTCCGATCCGCTTGACATCGAGGCTGTACTCGCGGCGCCGCCGAGCGCGCTACAGCCGGGGATAGGAACAGCGCTAATTGCGCCGTTGATCGGCGAGCGCTCGTTCATGCTCTGCGATGACGAGACGCGCAAGGCCGTTAGAGCGGCAGTCTCTCCTGTCTTTCGGCGGGGCGCAAAGCGACACAGCGGTGAAGTCGTGGAGACGATCGCTCGGGACGCGATCACGTCGTGGCCTACAAATCAACCGGTCGCGCTGTATCCGCGGTTGAGCATACTCGCTCTGCGTGTGATCCTCCGACTACTCCTAGGCGACGATCACGAAAGTGAATATCTGGGGACACGCCTTCTCAACATGCTGTCCGTCGCACGCAGCTTTGTGATTCAGGAGCCCCGACTGAGAAACGTTCCCGGCTGGCGGTCTAGCTGGAGACGGTTTCAACACCAGCGTGGCGAGGTCGACCAAACACTCAGCAGGATGATCCGCCGGCCCGACGCCGACGGACTCGAGTGCCCCTCGGCTGTGACAATGCTCAGGAACATACGGAACCAGGGCGCCCCGCTCACCGAGCAAGAGATCTCGGACGATCTCCTATCACTCATCGTCGCCGGGCACGAGACGACCGCGTCAGCGCTCGCATGGGCTTGTCTGTTCTTGGCACACAACCGCAGCGCCCAACGCCGCCTCATTGAGGAGATCGATCACGGCGAAAGCACCGAACTCATGAACGCCACCATGCTAGAGACGCTTCGGCTCGGACCCGTATTTCTCTTTGCGATTCCCCGCGCCGTAGCGACACCCATCGACATCGGCACGACCACCTATTACCCGCCTGCCCAACTGCTGGCGTGCACCTACCTGATGCATCACGATCCGGCTCTATACCCGGAGCCATACAGGTTTCTCCCGGAGCGCTTCATGGAAGGCATGCCCCCGAACCCCATCTGGAAACCCTGGGGTGGAGGACAGCGACGTTGCCTTGGCCAACACATCGCCGAAATAGAGATGCAAACGATACTGCGCGAGGTACTAAGAGCCTACGAGCTGGTTCCAGTCGGTACACACCTCGAGTCCCCAGGCTGGCGCAGCGCGATCCTCGCCCCTTGCTCAGGTGCGAGTGTCCTACTGCAGCCACGCGTCCCCAGAATCACCTGCCGGCGGCACGCTCAAGCACATTGCTCCCAGCACTGGTCGAGACGTCTCTAACGATCACGAGGCCGGACGGCGTTCCTATTGGACCGATCTTGGTTCCAATAGGAACGATTATCTTGCAGAGCGACCCAGGATGCAGCAGCATCGCAGCCGTGAGCCCACCGCCGCCGGCAAGCTCGGCCTCCAGCCAGCCACAACGTCCGCGCTGCATGCTCGTCCATGATGTGAGATGCGCCGCAGGATCGAATGCCGGTTTGCCGCCCGTGCACGGAGCGCGCGCTCGTGCTCCCCGCTACGCGACGAGCCCCGGTGCGCCGGGGGGCGAGGTGAGGGTGCCAGCAGCAGCGGGCGGGCGGACCCTTTCCGCCCGCCCACGAGCACCAAGAGATGGCCGCACGAAACGTGTCGTGGTCGAGCTCAACCAGGCGCAGGTCGCTGGCGTGGTGCATGCGGCGTCGGCCGGTGTAGCGACGTCGGCCCCGATAGCCGCAAATACAGGGCTGTCAGTAGCGCGGTTGGCGGCGCTAATGGCTGAGCGTAGGGCGCAACAGGAGCTCGATTTCATCGGGGGTCGCGGCAGTCCGCGTGCAGACGCTGGTGGGGAGCGTGCTGGGCGGTGAGCCCAGACGTGCGGATCACGCTGACGGAGGCGCAGGTAGCGGGCGTCGTCCGCGACGCCTCGGATGGGTCGCAGCTCGCCTGGCTGCTTTCCGGTGTGAGCGACCTCAATGCGGTGCGGGCCGCGATGGAGCCTTTGTGGGACGATCATCAGTGGTCGCGTTCGGTGTTGCGGGCGGTGCTCGTGCTGGCTGCGCTGCCGGGTGATGGCAGCTGGGGTGAGATCACGGATATCGCCCGGATGGTGGGTCTTTCGCCGGCCACTGCGCACCGCTACGCACAAACATGGGTCGCGCTCGGGCTTGCTGAGCAGAACCCGCGGACACGCGTCTACCGCCGCGCCCCCGACACCGGCCGGCGTGCTGAGCGGGCTGGTTGCCATGTTGCGGACTGAGCACCTCGCTGGAGAGATGACTGCCGGCGGCTCTGACGGAACGGGTGTCTCAGAGCGTCTGGTTGGTGTGGCGATCCCGCGGGTCGTCCTGTGCGACGCCGTAGGCCGCCCGGTTGGTCTGCATGAGCCGCGATCGGTTGTCATCTACTTCTACCCCAGCTGCCGTAACTCGCCGGGGGATGGCGAGCAGACCGCGCTGATGGACGATGCGCAGCACCGCGCTTTCCGCCAGCACCGGCAGGCGTTTGAAGCTCGCGGGTATATCCCGGTCGGCGTCAGCAGCCAGCCCCGGAAGGGTCAGCAACGGGCGGTCATCGTGAATCGCCTGCTGCATACGCTGTTGAGCGACCCAGACTTTGAGCTTGCAGACGCGCTCGGCCTGCCGACGTACACCCGCGACGGAGAGCGCTTCTATGAGAGGCTTGTGCTGGTCGCGAGCGCGGGGGTCATCAACAAGGTGTTCTTCCCCGTGAGCAACGCGCTGCGCAGTCCCGCCCAGGCGCTCGCGTGGCTCACGATGCAAGGCGGCGCACGCGAGGTCGATGACGACGATGCCGGATGAGCCCCGAAGCGTTGATCTGCAGCTGCGCGCTGTCCTCGCGTTTGGCCACGGGTGGCTGAGCGCTGATGGCTGAGCATTCGCAGGCCGCGCGTGTGCGGGCACACAGTTGGGCCTTTACGTTTGGGGCAGACAGACGCGAGCGCGAGGAGGTGCTGCGCGTCTTCGGCGGAAAACTAAAGACCGTCCGCAACGTTGCTGCTTTCTCCCAGGGCGAGCTCGCGGCGCGGTGTTTCATGCCCCATGACCAGATCTCCGCGCTCGAGCGTGGCTTGCGGTCGCCGGATCTCATCGCGCTGTTGATCATCGGCCACACGCTAGGCGTCTCGATCGACCAGCTCACCACAGGACTGCCAGCACCCATGCGGCGA
>DATHPU010000003.1:0-12963 GCA_035483595.1 Solirubrobacteraceae bacterium | reverse complement strand
TGTTACTCACCCGTTCGCGGCTCTGCCCCAGGGCAAGCCCTGGTTCGTCGCTCCACTTGCATGTGTTAAGCACGCCGCCAGCGTTCG
This sequence comes from Solirubrobacteraceae bacterium, assembly GCA_035483595.1. Taxonomy (GTDB): domain Bacteria; phylum Actinomycetota; class Thermoleophilia; order Solirubrobacterales; family Solirubrobacteraceae; genus Palsa-744. The sequence continues at coordinate 12,876 of DATHPU010000003.1, read as the reverse complement.
TCCTGAGCCAGGATCAAACTCTCCGTGAAGAACTTCACGAAAAGCTGTCATCGGATGCCTTCACCGGTCGTACGCGAGCGCACAGCCGGCTCGGCGATCGAGACCTATACACCGTGGTCCCGAACCGTGACGGGGTACTTCTCTACTTGACTCTTTGACCGCCACCCGGAGGCGTCATCGACGCTCCCGTCGGCGGGTCGAACCTGGACGCACACCACGATCCGTGTTGGATCGTAGATGCGCATGCTGTTGAGTTTTCAAAGACCGCCTAGCCTCACCGAAAGGGGTTCCTTCTGGAGGAGACCGTTCCGACTCACGCCCAAGGGCGCTTGCGAGCCGACCAGCGAGTATAGCGCGATGCCAGCCGCTCGGTCTACTCGTCGCCCTGCGCGGCTCGCAACCGGCGGAAACGGCGCTTGCCGACCTTGAGGATACGCCCATGGGCCTGCTCGCACGGCACGTCGTGCTGGCCCGCCTCGATCTGCTCCTCGCCGAGCGTCACGCCGCCCTGGTCGATCATGCGCCGCGCCTCCGAGCGCGACAGGCCGAACTCGCGCGCGATCAGGCCCGGCAGGTGCAGCACGCCCTCGGCGCACTCGAAGCGCGCCTCCTCGATCTCCTCGGGCACGCCGCCCTCGACGAACACGCGGTCGAAGTGGCGCTCCGCGCCCTGCGCGTCCGCCTCGGAGTGCAGCCACACGACCAGCTCGTGCGCCAGCGCCCGCTTGGCGTCCCGCGGCGAGACCTCCCCGGGCCCCGTGCCGATCGCCGGCTCGCGACCCAGCAGCAGCCGGTAGTACTGGCCCAGCGCCTCGTCGGGGATCGCCATCGTCTTGCCGTACATCTCCTGCGGCTCGTCCGTCACCCCGATCTGATTGCCCAGCGACTTCGACATCTTCTGGCGGCCGTCCACGCCCACCAGGATCGGCATCGTCAGGATCGCCTGCTCGGGCTGGCCGTACGCGCGCTGAATGTCACGCCCCAGCAGCAGGTTGAACTTCTGGTCGGTGCCCCCCAGCTCCACGTCCGCACGGATCGCCACCGAGTCATAGCCCTGCAGCAGCGGATACATCATCTCGAGCATCGAGATCGGCTCGCCGGACGACCAGCGCTTGGCGAAGTCGTCGCGCTCCAGCAGCTGCGCGACGGTCGTCGTGCCGAGCAGCCGCAGCAGCTCGGCCATCGCCATGTCCAGCCACTCGCCGTTGCGCCTCACCTCCAGGCGCTCCGGGTCCGCGTCGAGGATCTTCAGCGCCTGCGTCTGGAACGTCGCCGCGTTGGCGTCGATCTCCTCGGCCGAGAGCATCGGGCGCAGCGTCGAGCGCCCCGACGGGTCGCCCACCCGCGCCGTGTAGTCGCCCACGATCAGCACCACGCGGTGGCCCGCGTCCTGGAACTCGCGCAGCTTGCCGAGCACGACCGCGTGGCCCAGGTGGATGTCCGGCGCGGTCGGGTCGATGCCGAGCTTCACGCGCAGCTGGCGGCCCTCCGCGTGCGCCGCGCGCAGCTTCGCCGCGAGCGCGCCGCGGGGCAGGTCGTCGACGGCGTTGGCGGCCAGCTCGGCGGCCAGCCGCGCGTGGTCCCCGGCGGCCTCCTGACTGGCGTTCGGCATCGAGGGCAATGCTAGACTCTCGCCGTCTGGAGGGTCCCACCGCACGCCATCGAATGCGGCCAGCGCCATCGCGATCGGGTCCTCCTCGCATCCCGCGGGATCGCCTCCGCAGCCGCCGATGAGCGATGACGATCGCCCCGACATAACGCACGACGCGCCCACCGCGCTGGTCCTCCCGAGCACGCCGCAGACGGGCGAGCCGAGCCCCGACGAGCACAGTCGATCGGCCGGCAGGACCCGCCTCAAGCGCCTGCGCTTCCTGGCGATCCTGGCCGCCGTGCTGCTGCTCGGCGCGATCTCGTTCCTGTTCGGCATCTTCGTGTCGGTCGCCGCGGACCTGCCGTCGCTGACCAGGTTCGCGCTGTACAAGAACGAGAAGAGCTCGATGCTCTACGACGACCTCGGCCATCCGATCGGCGTGCTCAGCCAGCAGAACCGCGTGATCCTGACCGCCGGCCAGATCCCCCGGATCGTCAAGAACGCGGTCGTCTCGATCGAGGACAAGCGCTTCTGGACCAACAGCGGCATCGACCTGCGCGGCATCGCGCGCGCGGTGGTCGACGACATCGAGCACAGAGGCGCCGCGCAGGGCGCCTCCACGATCGAGCAGCAGTTCATCAAGAACGCGCTGCAGGCGCAGTCGCACCGCACGATCTTCGAGAAGCTCCGCGAGGCCGCGCTGGCCTACCAGCTCTCGCACAAGTGGTCGAAGGAGAAGATCATCACCGCCTACCTCAACACGATCTACTTCGGCAACGGCGCGTATGGCATCGAGGCGGCGGCGCAGACGTACTTCGGCCACGAAGTCAACCACCTCGGCTGCGGCCTGCCCGGCCACGAACTGTGCGTGGAACACCTCGCGCCCTGGGAGGCCGCGCTGCTCGCCGGCATCATCCAGTCGCCCACCGAATACGACCCCGCCACGCACCCCGTCGCCGCCAGGGAGCGCCGCGAAGTGGTCCTGCAGCAGATGCTCGACCAGGGCTACCTGAGCAGGACCGTGTACGACCAGAGCATCACGCAGGCGCTGCCCTCGCCCCAGGAGATCCAGGCGCCGCAGGAGCAGACCGTCGAAGGCGTCGATGCCGGCTACTTCACGAGCTGGGCGCAGCAGCAGGTGATCGAACGCTACGGCGCCCAGCGCTCCTTCGACGGCGGCCTGAAGATCACCACCACGCTCGACCTCGAACTGCAGCGCGCCGCCGAACAGGCCGTCAACAACTACCTCGCCTACACCGGCGGTCCGACCGCTTCGCTGGTCGCGATCGAAAACTCGACCGGCGACGTGCGCGCGATGGTCGGCGGGCGCAACTACGACGAAAGCCCCTTCAACCTCGCCACCCAGGGCCAGCGCCAGCCGGGATCCTCGTTCAAGGCGTTCGACCTCGCCGCCGCGCTCGAGGACGGCATCTCGCCCGACTCCGTGTGGACGTCCAAGGAAAAGGCGTTCATCGTCCCCCGCACCGGCGGCCACGAAAAGTTCGTCGTGCACAACGACGAAGGCAACTACACCGGCTCCAACACGCTGACCGGCGCCACCGCCTTCTCCGACAACTCGATCTTCGCCGAAGTCGGCCTCAAGGTCGGCACTCAGAAGATCGCGCTGCTCGCCCATCGCATGGGCATCACCACGCCGCTGTCGACCAACCCCGCAATGACAATCGGCGGGCTCACCGTCGGCGTCACGCCGCTGGACATGGCCCACGCCTACGAGACGCTCGCCCACGGTGGCGAACGCGTCACGGGCTCGCTCGTCGAAGGCGGAGTGCCCGTCGGCATCCAGCAGGTCGAAGCCGGCAGCCAGCCGCTCCCCAACGGCTCTCGCGTCGAAAGGAACAGCGTCCGCACAAAACGCGTCCTGCCGGCGTCGGTCGCCGAAACCGAGACCACGATGCTCGAATCGGTGATCCAGTACGGCACCGGCAAGGCCGCCGCCATCGGCCAGTTCGCCGCCGGCAAGACCGGCACCACCTCCAACTACGGCGACGCGTGGTTCGTCGGCTGGGACTCCAAGTTCACGGTCGCCGTGTGGGTCGGCTACCCCAACAAACTGATCCCGATGACCACCGACTTCAACGGCACGCCAGTGCTCGGCGGCACGTTCCCCGCACTCATCTGGCACGACTTCATGATGGACGCGCTGGCGATCGAAAAAGAGCGCGCCGAACACTCCGCCGTCAAACACGGCGTGCCCGCGTCCTCCGGCGAATCCTCCTCGGGCACGAGCGGCTCCGAAGCGGCCGCGGCGCAGTCCGCGCCGAGCTCCGGCCAATCCAAGAGCCAGGCCGGCCAGGGCAACAACACCAAAGGCGGCAACTCCGCCCCGAATGCCGGCACGCAGGAAGCGCCCAGCGAAACCCACGCCGGCGAACACGCCGCTACGCCGGCCGCACCGGCCGCACCGGCCACGCCCGCGCCAGCCGAAGCGGCGCCGACGACACCACCGGCGTCTACGCCGCCCGCGTCGTCCAGCCCCTCACCGACGGGCGGCGTCGGCGCGCCCTGAGGCCGGCGGCCACGGGCGCGAGACGTTGCGGTTGCCCGCCACGCAGAAGCGCCAGCGCAGCTCCACCGCGCGGCTGATGCCGACGCGGACGCCGTCGAGGATCGGCGGGTCCGCCCACTCCGGCGGACGCGGGCCGATCCTCACGGGACCGCTCGACAGGCTGCTGGCGTTCTGCTCGAGCGTTACCCCCAGCGCCTGCGCGAGCTTGCCCGGGCCCGAGCACAGCTCCTCGACGCGCGCCGTCTCCGCCAGCCCGCGGCGCGCGCGCATCGACTCGATGCCAGAAAGCGGCTCGAGCGCGCGGATCAGCACCGCCGCGCCCACACCCTCGGGCTCGCACACGGCGTTCAGCATCGCGTGGATGCCGTAGGAGCGGTACACGTACGCTCGCCCGGGCGCGCCGAACAGCGTGCGCGTGCGCGGCGTGACACCGACGAACGCGTGGCAGGCCGGCTCCGAGTCGTGGTAGGCCTCCGTCTCGACGATCACGCCGGCGGCCCCCGCGTGCTCGACGGTGCAGCCGATCAGCTCGCGGGCCACCTCGAGCACGGGGCGCTCGTAGAAGGCCGCCGTCAGCGCCGGCGAGCCGTCAAGCGTGGCGGCGCACATCGCACGTCACGGCCTGTCCGGGCCCACGAGCGCGCCCTGCGCGAGCGCCAGCTGCTCGCGCACGCGCTGCAGCGAGGTGCCGCCCTCGGAGACCTTCGACTCGAGCCACGAGCTCTGCTCCAGCACCCGCTCGTACTGCTCGCGGTTGGCGCCCAGCGTCTCGCTGCGGGCGGCCAACTCCTCGGCGCTCAGCTGCGACAGCGTCCGCCCGGAGTCCAGCGCGTCGCGCACGAGCCCCGCGACCACGCCGTGAGCCTCGCGGAAGGGCATGCCCAGGCGCACGAGCAGGTCGGCGACGTCCGTCGCCGCGATCAGCTCGTCGGCCGCCGCCGCGCGCATGCGCTCGCGGTCGAAGCGCGCGCCCGCGACCATGCCTGTGGCCGCCGCCAGCGTCAGCGCGAGCGTGTCCACCGCGTCGAACATGTGCTCCTTGTCCTCCTGCAGGTCCTTGTTGTACGTCAGCGGCAGCGCGTGCATCACGCCGTGGAACGCCGCCAGGTGCCCGACCACGCGCGGCGCCTTCGCGCGCAGCAGCTCCGCCGCGTCCGGGTTCTTCTTCTGCGGCATGATCGACGAGGTCGCGCTCCACGCGTCGGGCAGCTCGCAGAACCGGAACTCGGTGCTCGACCACAGCACCAGCTCGGCGCCCAGGCGGGAGAGGTGGGTGGCGCACGTCGCGGCGGCGCCCAGGTAGTCGAACACGAAGTCGCGCCCCGAGACGGCGTCGATCGAGTTGGGGGCCACGCCCGTGAAGCCCAGCTCCTCGGCGACCATGCGGCGGTCGGTGTCGAAGCTCACGCCGGCGAGCGCGCCCGCGCCGAGCGGCAGGCGCGCCGCGGATTCGCGCGCGGCGAACGCGAAGCGCTCGCGATCGCGCTGCAGCATCCAGAAGTACGCCAGCAGGTGGTGGCCAAGATACACCGGCTGCGCGCGCTGCAGGTGCGTGTAGCCGGGCATCGGCCAGTCAAGGTGCTCCTGCGCGCGCTCCACCAGCGCCGCCATCAGCGCCGTGATCGCGCTCTGCGCCTCCGCTGCGCACGCGCGCGTGTACATCGCCAGGTCGGTAACCACCTGGTCGTTGCGCGAGCGCGCCGTGTGCAGGCGCCCGCCCACGGGCCCGACGATCTCCGTCAGGCGCCGCTCGATCGCCATGTGGATGTCTTCGTCGGCGGGGTCCACCCGGAACGCGCCACCGGGGCCCAGCTCCTGCGCGACCTGGTCGAGCCCCGCGAGCAGCGTGTCGCGATCCTCAGCGGAGACGATCCCGCGCGCGGCCAGCATGCGCGCGTGGGCGCGCGACTGCGCCACGTCCTGCGGCCACAGACGCCGATCGAACTCGATCGAGTTGTTCAGCCGCTGGAAGTCGGGGTGCTGGGGCTCGTGGAAGCGCGACACGCGCGCTCAGTCTACGGCGGCCGGGCGCGCCTCCAGCACCGCGGCGAGCCGCTCGGCCACGCGCGCCACCTGGCCCTCGCTCATCTCCGGGAAGAACGGCAGCGCCAGCGAGCGCGCGGCCACGTCCTCGCACACTGGAAACTCGCCCTCGCGGTGGCCGAAGCGCTCGCGGTAGAAGCTCATCAGGTGGATCGCCGGCAGGTACGGCTTGCTCTGGATCCCCACGGCGGCGAGCGCGCGCACCGTCTCGTCGCGATCCACGCCGCGCGGCACCTGCACGACGAACACGAACCAGCCGCGCCGGTCGCCGTCGCGGTCCGCGCAGGGGAGCTCCAGCTGCTCCCCCTCCCCCGTACCGGGACGATGCGGGGACGACGCGATCCCGGCGAGCGCCTCGCGGTACAGGCCCGCCACCCGCTCGCGCCCTGCGAGCATCTCCGCCAGCCGCGAGAGCTGGGCGATCCCGAGCGCGCACGCGACGTCGGAGAGGCGGTAGTTGAAGCCCAGGCGGTCGTGGTCGAGCCAGCCCATGTCCGGGGCGCGGCCCTGGTTGCGCTCGGAGTCGATGCGCTCCTTCATGGTCGCGTCGGCGAGCGTGATCATGCCGCCCTCGCCCGTCGTCAGCTGCTTGTTGGCGTAGAACCCGAACACCGCTGGGTGCCCGCGCCCGCCGACGCTCGCGCCGTCGCCGTGCACCGCGCCCAGCGCCTCGCACGCGTCCTCCACGATCGCCACGCCGCGCGCTGCGGCGAGCCGCTCGAACGCCGCCATGTCGGCGGGGTAGCCGAAGATGTGCACCGGCAGCAGCGCGCGCGTGCGCGAGGTGACCGCGGCGGCGGCCGCGTTCGGGTCGAGGTTCAGCGTCACCGGGTCGATGTCCGCGAACACCGGGCGCGCGCGCTCGTACAGCGCCGCGTTGGCGGATGCCACGAACGAGAACGGGCTCGTCACGACCTCATCGCCCTCCCCCACGCCGACCGCCCGCAGCGCCAGGTGAAGGCCGGCCGTGCCGCTGCTGACGGCGCTCGCGTGCGGTGCGCCCACGAACTGCGCGAAGCGCTGCTCGAACTCCGGCAGGCGCGACCCCAGCGACAGCTGCCCCGAGCGCAGCACCTCGATGACCGCCTGCTCCTCCTCGACGCCGAGCACCGGGCGAGCGAGCGGGATCCCCTCATCCATGCAGCGCGGACTCCCCCTCTGACGCTACCCGCCGCTGACCCTGCATGCCGTACTCGAGCGAGTCCACGAGCGCGTCCCACGAGGCCGCGATCAGGTTCTCGGCGACGCCGATCGAGCCCCACACGTCGTGCCCGTCGGAGGCGTCGATCAACACTCGCGTGACCGCGCCCGTGCCCTTCGTCTCGTCGAGGATGCGCACCTTGTAGTTGACGAGGTCGATGTCCTTCAGGTGGGGGTGGATCTCGCCGATCGCGTCGCGCAGCGCGCGGTCGAGCGCGTTGACGGGGCCGTTGCCCTCGGCGGTGCGCACGTAGCGCTCGCCGTTCAGCCAGATCTTCACCGTGGCCTCCGTCGTCGCGCGGCCGTCGGCGTGCTTCTCCACGATCACCCGCCAGGACTCCAGACGGAACAGCGGCTCGTACGCGCCCGCCTCCTTGCGCAGCAGCAGCTCGAACGAGCCGTCGGCGGCCTCGAACTGGAAGCCCGCGTGCTCGAGCTCCTTGACGCGCTCCACGACGCGCTGCGCGAGCTCGTCCATCTCCGATGACGACGCGTCGGCGGCGATGCCCGCCTGCTGCGCCTTCTCGACGACCGTGCCGCGCCCCGACAGCTCGGAGATGAGCACGTCGCGGTCGTTGCCGACGACCGCCGGGTCGATGTGCTCGAACGTCTGCGGCTCCGCGCGCACGCCGGCCGCATGCAGCCCCGCCTTGTGCGCGAACGCGTGCTTGCCCACGTACGGCTGCGCCGGGTTGGGCGTGCGGTTGAGCAGCTCGTCGACGAAGTGCGCCGTCTCGGTCAGCCGCGCGAGGCGCTCGGGCGCCAGCAGCTGCGCGCCCATCTTCAGCTGCAGGTCGGCGATGATCGTGATCAGGTTGGCGTTGCCGGTGCGCTCGCCGATGCCGTTGACCGTGCCCTGCACCTGCGTGGCGCCGCATTCGACCGCCGTCAGCGTGTTCGCCACGGCGCAGCCGGAGTCGTCGTGTGTGTGAATGCCCAACAGAGCTCCCGGCAGCGCTTCGCGCACCACCGCGAACGCCGTCCTCATCCGAGGCGGAAGCGAGCCCCCGTTGGTGTCGCACAGCACCAGCCGCTCCGCGCCCGCGTCGGCGGCCACGCGCAGGCAGTCGAGCGAGTACGCCGGGTCGAGCGCGAAGCCGTCGAAGAAGTGCTCCGCGTCGAGCAGCACGCGCTTGCCGGCGCCCACCAGGAACGCGACCGAGTCGGCGATCATCGCGAGGTTCTCCTCGCGCGTGACGCGCACGACCTTCTCCACGTGCAGCACCGACGCCTTGCCCACGATCGTGCACGCCGGCGCGAACGAGTCCGCGAGCACGCGCAGGCCCTCGTCCTGATCGGCGGCGACGTCGCGCCGGCGGGTCATGCCGAAGGCCACGATCTCCGCATGGCTCAGCGTCTCCTCGGCGAGCAGCCCGAACAGCTCGAGCTCCTTCGGGTTCGACGACGGGAAGCCCGCCTCGATCATGTCCACGCCGAGCTCGTCCAGCGCGTGCACCACGCGCAGCTTCTCCTCGGCGGTCAGCGTCAGGCCGCCTCCCCCCATGCCGTCGCGCAGGGTGGCGTCGTATAGCTGTATGTCCGACATGAGGTCTAGCCCGCGGGTACGCCGGCGTCGCCCGCGGGGGTCTCCAGGTCGACCGCGTCCACCACGTCCAGCCACTCGCGGTAGCGCTCCGAGCGCCCGTGGATGGCGTAGTCGAACTCGGTCTGCAGCACGCGCGTGATCTCGCCGGGCTTGCCGGTGCCGACCTTGTGGTTGTCGACCTCGCGCACGGGCACGATCTCGGCGGCGGTGCCCGACAGGAACACCTCGTCCGCGAGGTACATCTCCGCGCGCGCCACGTTGCGCTCCACCACCTTGTAGCCGAGGTCCTGCGCGATCTGGATCACGGAGCGGCGCGTGATGCCGTCGAGGATCGAGTTGTGCTGGCCCGGCGTGGAGATCTCGCCGTCGCGCACGATGTACACGTTCTCGCCGGTGCCCTCGCACACGTGACCGTGGTCGTCGAGCAGGATCGCCTCCTCGTAGCCGGCCTTGACCGACTCGACCTTGGCGAGCACGCTGTTGAGGTACTGGCCGGTGGCCTTGGCGTGCGGGATCAGCGAGTCGGGGCTGATGCGCCGCCACGAGGAGGTCATCGCGCGCACGCCGTTGCGCATGCCCTCCTCGCCCAGGTACGTGCCCCACTCCCAGCATGCGATCGTCACGTCCACCGGCGCGTCCAGCGGGTTCAGGCCCATGGTGCCGTAGCCGCGGTAGACGATCGGGCGGATGTAGCAGGAGCGCAGCCCGTTGCGCGCCACGAGCTCGCGCGTCGCCTCGCGCAGCTGCTCGTCCGAGAACGGCAGCTCCATGTAGAACAGCTCCGCCGAGCGGCGCAGGCGCTCGACGTGCTCGGCGTTGCGGAACACGGCGGGGCCGAGCACGGTGTCGTAGCAGCGCACGCCCTCGAACACGCCCGTGCCGTAGTGCAGGCCATGCGTCAGGACGTGGACCTGGGCGTCCTCCCAGGCGACGAAATCTCCGTTCATCCAGATGAGGTCGGTGGGATCCACGTTCATTGCGCTCCTATTTGACGTTTTCGAGCACTGTCCTGGTCGCCTGCTCGGTTCCCGCTTCGCCGCCCAGATCGCGTGTCAGCAGGCCCCCGGCAAGTGCCCTCTCAACGCCCGATTCTACAGCCGCGGCCTCGCTTTCCAAGCCGAGTCCGTGCCGGAGCAGCATCGCCGCCGACAGGAACATCGCCAGCGGGTTGGCCACGCCCTGCCCGGCGATGTCCGGCGCGGAGCCGTGCACGGGCTCGAACAGGCCGGGGCCGTCGCCACTCACCGACGCGCTGGGCAGCATTCCGATCGAGCCGGTGAGCATGGCCGCCTCGTCGGAGAGGATGTCTCCGAACATGTTCTCGGTGAGAATCACGTCGAAGTGCGTCGGCGCCGAGACGAGCTGCATCGCGGCGTTGTCAACCAGCACATGCTCGAGCTCGACCGCCGGGAACTCGCGGGCATGCAGTTCCGTCACGACCTCGCGCCACAGCCGCGAGGTCTCGAGGACGTTGGCCTTGTCCACGCTCGACACCTTCGACTTCGCCGCCGTGAAGGCCACGCGCGCGATCCGGTCGATCTCCTCCGTCGTATAGGAGCACACATCCGACGCAGACGTGGCGGTGCGGGTCTTCTCGCCGAAGTAGATGCCGCCCGTCAGCTCGCGCACCACCAGCAGCTCCGTTCCTTCGATCCGCTCGCGTCGCAGCGGCGAGGATTCGTACAGCGCCGGCAGCGGCTTGACGGGGCGCAGGTTCGCGTACAGCCCGAGACCCTTGCGCAGCCCCAGCAGCCCCTGCTCGGGCCTCGGCTTGTTCGGATCTGTGGTGTCCCACTTCGGCCCCCCCACCGCGGCGAGCAGCACCGCGTCCGCGCGCCGGCAGGCATCCAGCACCTCATCGGTGAGCGCGACGCCGTGCGCGTCGATCGAGGCGCCGCCGAACAGGTGCTCCTCGAACTCGAAGTCGCCGAGCGTGCGCAGCAGCTCGAGCGTCGGCGCCATGATCTCCGGGCCGATCCCGTCGCCGGGAAGGGTGACGATGTGGTGGGTCACGATGAGTCAGTCAACCGAGCCGGCCGGTACAACCCATTCGCACGGCTGGCCGGTCACCGCGGCGATGCGATCGAAGTCGGCATCGTAGTGAAGGACGGACAGCCGACCTGTCTCGGCCGCCGCCGCCACGAGCAGGTCAGGCACCTTTCGACCGCGCTGATGGCGCGCGGCGAGCAGGCGCTGCACCTGGCGCGCCCGGCGCATGTGCTCGGCGGTCGTCTCCACGAGCTCGAATGTGTTCAGACGCTCGGCCATTTGGTCCCACTCGACGTCGCTTCGGGCCGAGAAGCCGAGCTCGAGGTCGCTGATGCCCGCCCGAGCGAGCTCGCCACGTTGGGCTCTCGACTCGATCGCGTCGCGCACCGCCGCTCGCTGTAGACGAGTAAGCACGCTCGTGTCCACGATGTGCGTCAGCGCCATGCGTCCTCGCGCGGCGCGAAATCCTTGCTTGCGAGCCAGTCGAGGGCCTCCTTGACGCTCCGCTCGCGATCCCTGCCCGCTTGGCTTAGCGCGCGATTGACCGTCTCCTTGATCGTCCGCGTGCCGAGCTCCATGCGGGCAGCACGGAGGGCGTTCTCATCTATGTCAACGAGATGCTTGCTCATGCGCAGAGTATATACGGTGCCATCACGATATATACCTGCGATTCTGACGCTACCACGACAAGGGCGGCGCGCTCACAACGCCGTCGTCACGGGCACCCGCGGCGTGCGAGCCTCGCGCGTGCTCTCGTAGTCGGCGATCGCGGAGTCCTGCTGCAGCGTCAGCGCGATGTCGTCGAGCCCGCCGAGCAGGCGGTGGCGGATCTCGTGATCGATCTCGAAGGCCACCTGGCGCCCGTCGAAGCGCACCTCCTGCTCGCGCAGGTCGACCTGGCCGTGGCCGGCGCGCGCGAGCGCTTTGCAGTCCTCGTCGGAGAGCACGACCGGCAGCAGCCCGATCTTGGTGCAGTTGGAGTAGAAGATGTCCGCGAACGACGGCGCGACGATCGCCTGGAAGCCGTAGTCCTGAAGTCCCCAGGGAGCGTGCTCGCGCGATGAGCCGCAGCCGAAGTTCTCGCCGGCGACGAGGATCGGGTTGGGCGGCAGATCCCAGTCGGGCTCCTTGGCCCAGTCGTAGAACAGGAACTCGCCGAAGCCTGAGCGCTCGACCCGCTTGAGGAACTGCTTGGGCATGATCTGGTCGGTGTCGACGTCGGAGCGGTCGAGGTGGCTGACCGCCCCGCTGATGGTCTCGATCGGCTGCATCGTCAGCTCCAGTCTCGGATGTCGGTGAAATGGCCCTCGATGGCCGCCGCGGCGGCCATCTGCGGCGAGACGAGATGCGTCCTGCCGCCGCGCCCCTGGCGCCCCTCGAAGTTGCGATTGGACGTGGACGCGCAGCGCTCGCCGGGCTGCAGGATGTCGGGGTTCATGCCGAGGCACATGGAGCAGCCGGCGACGCGCCAGTCGAAGCCGGCGTCGCGGAACACCTGGTCGAGACCCTCGGCCTCGGCCTGCGCCTTGACCTGCTGTGAGCCCGGCACGACCATCGCAGAGACGGACGGGGCGACCTTCTTGCCGGCGACGACCTCGGCGGCGGCGCGCAGGTCGCCGATGCGCGAGTTGGTGCAGGAGCCGATGAACACGCGGTCGAGCTTGATCTCCTCGATCGGCGTCCCGGCCTCCAACCCCATGTACTGCAGCGCGCGCTCCTCGCCGTCGCCGGCGGGCGTCGGGATCGCGGCCGTGACCGGCGCGACCTGCGCGGGGTTCGTGCCCCAGGACACCATCGGGCTGATGGCGGCGGCGTCGACGACGATCTCCTTGTCGAACTGCGCGCCCTCCTCGGTGTAGAGCTCGGCCCACGCGGGGTCGACCTCGCCGCCGTGGTCGCGGACCCACGCGTTGGTGGTCTCGTCGGGCGCGATCATGCCCGCGCGGCCGCCGCCCTCGATCGTCATGTTGCAGACGGTCA
>DATHPU010000002.1:0-126398 GCA_035483595.1 Solirubrobacteraceae bacterium | reverse complement strand
TATCTCGGCTGGTATCACCACACCGCGCTCGTCACCGCCGCCCACGGGTTCCTGACCCTGGAGCGGCAGCACCCAAATCACCCGCGGCCGGCCTGAGCCTCCCCCAGGCAGTCCTCCAGCTCCAGCCAATCTTCAGGTGCTCGACCGGCCGATGCACCACATGCCAGCAAACGATCGACCTCGACGAGCTACCCCTTCCCCAGCCACCACAACAAGAGTGACAAGCTACCAAAGCACTATTAAGAAGGGTATGGCAAATCGCAGGCACTTTGGGCCCAGTGGACCCGTCCCGGGCTGGCTGGCTGGCGGTCGGTGAGGAGGATCATGTGCTCGATCGGTTCGCCGAGCTCCTCGCGGATCGGGTCGCCGAACGACTCGCGCCACTGCTCAGTGCTCCGGGGCAGCCTGAGGGGTTGGTCGATGCGCACGAGATCGCGCGGCGTACGGGCCGCTCGCGCTGGTGGGTCTACGAGCACGCCGGGGAGCTCGGCGCGGTCAGGCTCGGGTCCGGCCCACGACCACGCCTCGGATTCTGGCCTACCCGTGCAGAGGCGTACCTAAAGACCGCAGCGGATCTGCGCGCCCCCGTCCCGCAGCCGCCACGGGCGCGCTCGAAGCGCCGCCGCCGCGTTTCTGCTTCGAATGCTGAGCTCCTCCAGTTCGCAAGGCGCGATGACCGGCCGGCTGCTCGCGTGCCGGCTACCGGGTGCGGATGATGGGCCGTCCGGCGACAGGAAGCGTGATCACGCCGACCGCGAAGCAGCCGTGCTTCGGGCTGCGGTTTCGCGCCTACGGCAACCGCGAGTACCTCACGCTCGGACGCCCCGAGGACGGGTGGACGCGCCTGCGCGCAGAACGCGAGCTCGCCGCGGTGCTCCGCCATGTCGAACTCGGCACCTGGCAACCACGACGCCGCCAACCACCACAACCCAGGCAGGACCCACGGTTTCTCGAGTTCGCCTCTGACTGGTTCGTGCGCAAGCGCTTCGAGATCAAACCCGCTACCGCCCGCAGCTATCGCAACGATCTGGCCAACCATCTGCTGCCGTTCTTCGCCGAGCACCGGCTCTCGGAGATCACGGTCGCCGAGGTCGACCGCTACCGCCAGGAGAAGGTCGGCCACGCCCGTCGCATAACCAACGCCATAAAGAGCGGGAAGACGCCCACGGTCCAGATCGTGGATCGCCTCGGCCGTCGCTATACGCGTCCTGTGCGGCCGCTGTCAAACCGCTCGATCAACATGCACCTGTTCGTGCTTGAGCAGATCCTCGAGGTCGCCGTCGAGCACGAGCTGATCCCCGCCAACCCCGCGAAGGGCAAGCGCCGGCGCCTGAAGGTCTCAAAACCCAGGCCGGTGTATCTCGACAGCGCCGAGCACATCCAGGTGATGCTCGAGGCCGCGCAGTTGCTCGACCACGACCGCACATCACACACGAGCGGGCGCCGCGCCGCGATCGCGCTGCTCATGCTCGGCGGCCCCCGTGCCTCAGCCGGCGGCGCGCTGCTGGAACGCGACGTCGATCTCGCCAACGGCCGTTTCCTCGTCGCCCAGGACAAGACCGACGCCGGCGTGCGCGAGGTGGACATGCTGCCCCTCCTGCGCGAGATCCTCACCGAACACAGGGCCCAGAAGATCCAGGAAGGCCTTCCGGCCAGCCCGAATGATCCGCTGCTGGTCACCGCGGCCGGTAAACCGCGTGACCGCCACAACCTCCGTCAGCGCGTCGTCGCCCCCGTGGTCACCAAGGCAGAAGAACTCCTCACCGAGCGACGCGGCCGGCCTCTACCCGAAGGGATCAGCCCCCACAAGCTCAGGCACACCTTCGCCTCAATACTGATCGCGATCGGCAAGGACCCCACCCACATCATGCACCAACTCGGACACACCGACCCCGCCTTCACCCTGCGTGTCTACACCCACATCATGCGACGCACCCCCCAAGAGCGCGAAAAACTCAAAACCCTCGTCGAAGGACATAACTGGACGACCGACGAGGGTCAGGCTCGCGATAGTTAGCGGGATGCCGGCTCGGCCTCGAGCAGGTCCTCGAGTTCTGCTGGCCCGAGCCGCTGGAGTTGGCTGGCGCGGCCGTGATCGTCGAACTCGACGCCCTCGCTCAACCTTTGCCGTCAAAGTTTGCCAGCAAATATGCTAAGGTTTGCCGTCCGGGTAACGACGGAGCAAGGAGAATGCCCAGACACCCAGCGCCCAGCCTGGTCAAGGTCCTTGCAGAGACTCGCCCTGCAATGAAACGCGCCCTGGCGGAAGCCGAGAAAGAGCTTGCGGAGTTGGACGCACGTCGAGCAGAACTCGCCGACTTGATCGCTCGTGCTCGCTCGGTGCTCCGCGAGGACCGCAAGCTGACGCCCCGCGCACCAGCTCAGCGACTCACGCTGCACGAGGCAATGGAGTGCGTCCTAGACGAGCACCCCAACCAGTGGATGACCGTTCACGACCTCGCGGACGCGATCAATGAGCGCAAGCTCTACGAGAAACGCGACCGCTTGCCCGTGGAGCCGGGCCAGATTCAAGCACGCGCGAACAAATATCCGTCCCACTTCGAGAAGAACGGACCACGAGTGCGACGCATCGCCGCACGAGCGCAGCCGTGAGCCCGGACCCGCTCAGACCTGTCGAACGCCACCGTCACGATCTCTGGCCTGATCGGTGCGTGGGCTGTCGCGTTGATCCGTGCTCCAGCCCGGGCATCCCAACGTCCATGTACCTTGGCGGGCTATGTCAGCGAGCGCGAACACCATGACCACGTCGCCGGCCCAGCTGCGGCGCGCTTCGAGCGAAAACCCCGGGACGTACAGTCCCGATGACTCGCTCTTGAGCGGCATCGACTGGCAGCGACTGGAACAACAGATTCGAGCCCAGCAGCGGAATCGTGAGATTTATACACCACCCATATCGCTTTTCCGGTGGTGGGCGCGACGGTCGCATGCACTTATTGGAGCCCTTCTGGACTCCGCGGTCGACGCTCGCGCAGGCGCCAGCCTTGCTGTTTCCGACCCCTTCAGTGGCGGCGGCACCGTTGCAATCGAGGCGGCCCGCCGCGGTCTACCGGTCTATGCCCAGGACCTACACCCATGGGCGGTCACGGGAGTCGCGACGGCTCTGGATCGCATCGATCACGCCGAGTTCGCAGAAGTTGCCGACGCTCTGCTCGAGAAGCTGGCACCACTACGACGCCAGCTTTACGCAATTCCATGCGAGAAGCATGGCGAGGATTCTGAGGTGCTCACCACGTTGTGGATTCGGAAAACTGCCTGCCCTCGATGCGCCACCGAGGTGTTTCTCTTCCCATACTCTCTCCTCACCCGAGCGAGTCGTGGCCTCGACGACCCTTACGGATGGTGGGGCTGTAGCGCATGCGGCTACGTCACGCGTTCGCACGCGCGCAGCCTGAGCCGTCGCTGCGGCGGGTGCGGTCGTTCGCTCGCACATGCAGACGCCACACTGTTGCCTGACCGAACGGCGCGATGCCCGAATTCCCAATGCGCCCACGAGTTCGCTGCCTTCGCCGGATCTCCGGCTTACGAGCCCGCTCTGGTTCAGCGCCGCTGTCGGCATGAGGGTCACGCCATCACGCACTTCGCTCGCCCAACGGACGCAGACCTAGCGTCCACGATGGTGGACGGCCTGACCATTCCCAGGGCACTGGCCGAGCCGATACCCGTTGGCCTTGAGACTCAGGTGCTGCGGCGCGCCGGTCTCCACCGATGGTGCGACCTGTACCCGCGACGTCAACTCGCGGTGATGTTCGCGGCCTCGCAAGCCGTCACGGAAATGAACCTGCCGGTCGCTCAGCGCAACCGGTTGCGCCTCGCGATCGTTGGAGCATGCGAGATGGCTGGCTACGTGAGTCGGTGGGACAGGTTCTATCCGAAGGCGTTTGAGGCGCTCGCTAATCACCGCTTTGCCCTCGTCGGCCTGTCAGCGGAGACCAACCTGCTTGCGAATCGTGGCCGCGGCACGTTGCCGCGACGGCTCAAAGCATCGGTGCGGGCGGCCGAATGGGCGAGTCAGGAGGTCCCGGATGGTGTAGCGCCAACCTGGCTTCCCCCTCGCCACCGTCGAACGCGGCTGACCGAAGGGATAACGGTAAGCGCTGGGTCTAGCGAGCGGCAGCGCCTGGGTGACCGCACTGTCGACCTCGTGCTCACGGATCCGCCGTACTTCGACGACGTCCAGTATGGAGAGCTCGCGGCGCTCTTCCTGACCTGGTCACGCGCTCTCGAATTGCTTCCGTCGAGTGTCGAGGTCGATCTAGGCTCCGAAGTCGTCGTCAACACCAGCCGCGGCACCGATGTCGGGGACTACCGAAAGCTGCTCACCGCAATCTTTCGGGAGTGTCGCCGGACCCTGAAGGATGACGGCCGAATACTCCTGACCTTCCACAACAAGGACCTTCGTGCGTGGTGGGCACTCGCCAGAGCGCTGCGAAGCGCGAACCTACACGTACGGGGATTGGCCGTGAGCGCTGCCGAGAATGAGGCTGATCATTCCAAGCGCGGCCGTCTCGGGTTCACGAAGGACCTCGTGATCGAGTGTGGGATTGGCGGACAGACCTCGCAGCCGACGACCGTGTCCTCGCGAACCGATTCACAAGCGCATGAGCTCCTCGCAGCCGGCCGCTGCCTGGCGATTGGCGGAGCCGACTCCCTTCAGGAATTCAATGAGCGCTTTCAGGCCCTGCGAGGCGAGATCCGCCCGCAACGGATCTCCCCGCTTCCTGCGACACGTGCCTCATCAGGTTCTTCGTGAGTCGACGTCATTGACGAGGTGAGGCCAGATAAGGCCTGCGGTCGCGATTAGCGCGCAACCTCGGCGAGGAACCAAGCATCACGGCGAACGTCGACAAGGCCACTAAAGCCAGCATGCAACACGCAAGGTGCTGAGCCCCGCTGCCCGTGACCAGTAGGTTGGTCACGTCCAATATCCGCGCGCGATGTCCAGCACGTGCTCGTGGCTGGGTGGGGTGCCAAACAGGACGGCGCGGTCAAGCTCAGCGTTGAACGATGTGCAGCCGAATGCGAGGTGCAGGCAGGCTGCGCAGGCGCCGTCTTGCTGCCCGCACTGGGGATCCCAGGCGCAGGTATCGGCGCCGTCGAGGGTCGCGTCGAGCCATTCGGTGAGGCGGTGCTCGACCAGTGAGACGAGTGCGCCGAGCGTAAACTCTTGGTGGGTATCGGCGTAGAGCCCGATGGTCAGCAGCTCGGGGATCAGGTACTCAGCCATAGTCTCCTCGGAGAAGCCGGAGCGCTCTCCGAGGTTCCGAATGAGCGCGTGCGCGATGGTGTGCTGGAGCTTGTAGACGAGCGCACCGACTTCGGCGTCGTTGCGGTAGAAGCGGAGCATGTGCGCCTTGGCGGTACGACGGCGCACGAGGTCGGCCTCCGTGCTGCCGCCGGCCGGCAGGGGTGGCATGGCGACGCGGTTGTTGTCGTCTAGCCACGTCAAGACGCGCTCGGCGTCGAGCTCGAAGAACACCGCCTCAGTCTTCGTGGGCGAGAGGTAGACGGGGGTCTTGTCGCGGTACTTCCCCTTTTTTGGTGAGGGGAAGGCGCGCAGCATGACCTGTTGTGGGTCGCGACCGAGGCGCGTGAAGCCGTATGCGACGAGTGCGACCGGAAAGTTCTCTACGACTAGCAGATCGGAGAAGCCCACCTCTTTGAGCTTCGTTTCAGCGGCGTCGAGGACCGACACTGCTCCTCGGCGTGTGGGGCCTCCCTGTAGTGCAGCTTGCCGGAACGTCTCGAGGCGCCATGTCCGCAGGCCGCCGGCGCCACCCCAGATGAGTGTGCGCTCGGCGGCGCGCTGAGACGAGCCGACTTCGGTGACGACGTTTTCATCACCGACGAGCGAGACGACCTCGTCGAAGGCATCACCGGACTCGCCGAGTACGAGCTTGCGCATGTCGGCGATGTCCTCCGGGCTGGTGCCGGTTGCCTCCAGTGCCGTCTTCATCGTCTTCCACTTCGCCTCCGCGTCGCCTCGGTCCTTGCCCGCGTCGCCCAGCGCCTTCTCGTAGTCGGTGAAGTACTCGAGGTAGGAGCCGACAACAACCTTCTCCGCTCCGGCTGCGGCGCGCAGCTGGACCATGGGGCCGCGCGCGAACGATACGAAACTGAAGGTTTGAGTAATGAACCGTCGCTCTTGGCGGACGAGTACGTACTGGTAGGGGCCCTCGCCGCAGCGGCAGGGTGGTTGACGCATTCGACTGACGACCCGGTCGTTGCATGAGCCGTACCGGCAGCGCCAGGTGGAGGTGATGAACGAGCCTGTGTCGTTCAGGTAGATGTCCTTGAGGCCGTGCTCGTGGCCGTTCTCGTCCTTGACTTTGCAGGGCCAGACAGGCATCGGAGCGTCATTCCCGCAGGAGTGGACGAGCATGTAGTCGTACTGCTCGCGGCGCGAGCCACACTTGTCGCACCGCGCTGGGTTGCCTTTGTATGCGGTCCAATCCTCAAGGTGCTCAAATACTGCGGCCTTCTGGCAGGTGCGGTTGGTGCATCGCAGTGTCAGGGGCCAGGTGTAGTAGAAGACCTCTCCCTCCGGCTCAAGGAATGCGTACTGATCAGCGTGGTTGGATACGGGTTTCAGGTAGCCGGGTGCCCGGTTAACGGGTGGTCCGCCGCCGTCTCCTGGGCGCTGCCAGTGTGCGAGCCGTTCGTCGAGCATCTCGACGAGTAGCTCGGTGTTGACGTCAGCTGGGCCGGCGTACAGGCTGGAGACGCGCACGATCGTGTCGTTGGCGTGCTGGAACGTTTGGCCGGGCAGGAATCCCCGGATAACTTGCGACTTTGAGCGAGTCATAGTGGCCATGTGGTTGTCCTAGCTCTAGTTGCGCGCGAGGGCGCGCTCGACGGCGGCGAACGGGGTGAGTGGGCCGAGCTCGGTGGGCTCGTCCACATCGCGAAACGAGGTCAACGGATTTGGGCGGAAGCGCATCGAGGTCTGCGCGTCGCCGGTCTGGTCGACGAGACGGTCGAGCTGGCGGTCGAAGACGACCTCGACCTCGGCGTGCAGCGAGGCCTCCATGATCGGATCGAAGATGGGTCGGCGAACGAAGTCTCCGGACCCGTCCGGTACGAGAACGGTGTTGCCGACGCCGACAGCGCAGAGCACGCGACTGAGGAAGTCCGCCTTCTTATCTGCTGGGGGATCCGCGCCGAGCCACCACTTGCGGAACTCGCGACCCTGGCTCAGCGACGGGCGAACTTGGGTTGCGTCCCAGCCCGCCCGGTCGAGGCGTTCGCGGTTGTAGTCCTGCAGCAGCAGTGCGCTCATTACGCCTGGGACGGTTCGCTCCGCAGCGAACTTCGCGAAGCGGTTGACCGGGACGGGGGAGATGAGCCGATTGAGGAACTCGTGGTACTTCAGGAAGTAGGAGTAGAAGGAGCGGTCGCGGGCGCGCCGGTTGTCGTAGCCGACGATGACGAGCCCAACGTGAGTACGGCCGGCGCGCGATGAGGCTTGCACGTAGTCAGCGACCGCGGGCGTCATGCCGTTCATGACCATGAGGTTGAGCGCGTCGATGTCGACGCCGTGGCTGACGATGCTGGTGGCGACGAGCGCGCGCAGCCGTTTGGTGCGGTCCTGCTCGTTTGGGTACTGCCAGGCGATGCGGTTGAGCACTTCGGCGATCTTGGCCAGGGTGGCCACCTCACTCGCCAGAACCTGCACGTCGAGCATCTCGGGGCTCGCGGGGTCGCCGAACGGCTGGCGCGCAAGGCGATTAGCTATGCCGTCGCCGTCGCGCTTCTGGTTGACGTAACCCAGCGTCAGCTCGTAGTTCTCGAGCTGTTCGGTCAGCCACGCTGCATCCCGGCTGGAATCGAGACCGCGGGCGTAAAGCGCGGCCAGCGCTGAGGCAGGATCTGACTGCATTCGGATGACCTCGCCGTGAAGCAGGGATTGCACGGCGGCGCCGAACTCGCGAGGATCGGGGCGGTTCGGGAGAGCGCCGATGTAGAGGCGCTGCGCATCCGGCAGGGTGGTGACGTAGAAGGACTCCTCGAGCTTCCAGCCGGGGCTTGGGAACACCATTGCGGTCCGCGCGTATAGCTGGAGGACCTGCTCGTCATAAGCCTCGATCGTGGCGGTTGCGGCAAGCAGCTTGGTCGGCTTGCCGGTTCCGAACCGGCTCTGCATCTCCCGCAGGAGCGTCTCGTAGTGCGCGTTGAAGGTGCCGAGCTCCTCCTCGAGCAGGTGAAGCTCGTCCTGGACTTGCAATGCCGGAGCGGGATCGTGGGTGGGCGACATCGTGACGTAGCGCCCTACGTCGACGCGGCAAAGTTCGCCGGCGATGCAGCGGTCGTTGCGCTCGGGCATCTTCTGCCCGGTTTTCCAGTACGCCTCGTGGTAGTTGAAGTAGCCGTGCTCGGGACAGCGGTAGGCGGGCCCGGCGAGAACGCCGACGAACTGTTGCGCACGGGCGACATGCGCCATCTTGTCGACCGTGCAGACGAGCACGCTGGGGAGATACCGGTAACACTCGTCGTCCGAGATGACTACCGGGAGAGCCTCGCCACAGGTGTGGCAGCGATGGCGCAAACGAACCTGTTTCTCGTCTGCCTCGAGCTTGACCTCGCCGCCACCACATGAAGGGTTGGGGCAGCGCGTGATGATGCGTGCCTCGTCGGCGGCCTCGGGTTCGTTCTTGATGAGGTTCGCCCAGTAGGAGATGTGGTCGCCCTCGTCGCGGCGCCTGGAGTTGACGAGACTGTTGGGGCTATTTCCGCGCCCGACCCAGTAGCCGAGCAGGAACTCGTCGCCGTTGTAGTTGCCGCCCGCGACGGTCGTGCCGGCAGCGAGCAGCTCGGTACGCAGCCGCTCTGCGAACCAGAGGACGTCGAGGATGCGCTGCAACTGCTGGACCGACAGCATCCGAAGGGGGAAGCGGAGGATTGCGCTTACGCCTCGGTCCTTGCCGCGGAGGCGGTCGTAGAACAGCAGCGTGATGATGAGGCCGAGGTACGCCTCGGTCTTGCCGCCGCCGGTGGGGAACCACAGCACGTCGACGCGGTCCAGCTCGGCGAGCAGCTCCGGGTCATCGACCTCACGTGCATGCAACGACGCGAGCTGGATGACCTGGTAGACGACCTGGAACAGCCGCCACGTAGTGATTGGGGTGCTGCGGGCGGCGCCGGCGCGGCGAAACGTCTCGTTGGCTGCCCTGAACGCTGCGGCGAGCCGCTCGTCGTCGGCGAGGCAACGCAGCCCACGAGCGAAACCGAGGACGTCACGCTCGTGAAACGCGTCCAGGGCCCTTTGGCAAGCTTGCTTGGTGGCCGGATCCGGCCAGGCCGCCAGTTCGCGCCGCCACGCGGCCTCGAAGTCGTCCATCGCGCCGGCAACACGGCGCAGGGCATTCATGAAGCCGGTCCCGGCAAGCTCTTCGAAGGACAGCTGTAGGTCGGGGTCGGGGTTTGGGACCAGCCGTTGCTGGCGGTACATCGGCCAGGTTTCGGTACTCAGCGGCTCGGCCGGGTCTTCTGCGACGTCCAAACGGCGGGCGACGCAGTTTTGCCCGGAGGCCCAGACCCAGCGCTTGTCCGCGTAGCGGAAGTCCTCCGGTGCTTGGCGGAAGGTGGTGCGCTTGAACGTTCCCGTGTGCTCGTACGTCCGGAGCTGCGAGTTGAAGAGCACGAGCTCGCGTGCACGGTGTCCGTGTTCCCCGGCCTTCCGGCGCTCGCGACGAGGTTCGAGCGTGAGGTTCATGAGGGTGGCGTTCACCTTCAGGGTGCCATCGGGCATGCGTCGCCAATCCACCTCGATCGCGACGCTGGGCGGCTCCAAGGGCCGCGTCCGAGCGTCGCCCTCCTGTTCGGCTATGGCCTGCCAGTAGTCGGCGTCGGTGCCCTGTGTGGCGGAGTTCGGCAACTGCTGGCTGACGCGAAAGGGGTAGGCACTCTTGCGGTCGCGCAGTGGTTCGCCGAGCACATTTGCGATAGCCGTGTCGAGGGGGATGCGCACGGACCCGCGGCTGCCCTGTGTGAGGTCGAGTACGACCGGGAGATGGCCGGTGACGATGTCGAATCGCTCCCAGACCTCGGCGAGGTCGGAGGACCCGTCCGCTTTCTTCTTCGTTCCGCTCGCGGCGCCGGCGCCGTTTTGCGCGGCTGTGCCGTCGCCGCCGTCAGCTGTTTGGCGGGGACCGGCCTCGGAGTCGGTGCCAGCATCAGCCTCCGTGACGGCGCCGCTGCCCTCATCGCCGGCGCCGTCAACCGCAGACTGCTGCTGTCCAGCCTGAGCGCGCTGCTCATCGAGCTCTGGGTAGCGCTGCACGTAGAAGGAGAACGACGCCGCCACGTCGACCGCTGCTTCGTCGCCGGTTGGGAGAAGATTGAAGTTCACCCCGATCTGCGAAGGCGGCCGGTTGATGCGGCGGGCGAGCTGCTCGGGAGTCTCATGACCATCCGGATCGGGCTGGGGGAGCGCGGGGAGAATGCCTAGCTGCAGCTCTTGTGAGGGACGGCGGTGACGGATGACCTTGCGGTCTGGATGGTCGCCGGCGAGTCGGCCGCGGACATCGTCGGCGAGGTGCCGGAGCAAGAGCTCTTGCTCGGCGCGGGTGGCGGTGTTCGCGGCGGGCGCCCGTGGAGCCAGCGGCGATGTTGCGGTGCTCATAGTGCTCCCTTGCTTTTGATGTATGGATCGTCGCGATCGAGGAAACTGCCGCAGACCCCAGCGGGTACCGGTTGGGGCCCGGACACCTGCTCGACCGTGAGGACGGAGGTCGCATCGAACAGGTCCGCGAGGTCGCGGCCTACCAGTCCTTCAAGCTTTCGGATGGAGTCCTGGCCGCGCTCGTGAAGCACCGTCTCGCCGACAGCTTCGTTCAGGACGCGTCCGATGAAACGGTGGGCGCTGCGAACGCGTGCGAAGTAGTCCTGGATCAGCGCCTGGTTCTGCAATGCCTCCTCGTCGCCTGAAGCCTCGAGCAACCGTAGGAGCGTGCCCGCCGTACCCGGCCAGGCCTTCCCGTAGTGCCAGCCGCGTACGGCTGCAGCCGAGAGTCCGACGATGTCGGCGAGCACATCAATTCCGTGGCGCTCGACCGCTACGTCGAGCGCCCGTCTGTACATCGTCTCGTAGCGGCGACGCACCAACGCCAGCCCCTCGTCCCAAGTCGCCATGAGCTCTGCGAGCAGGCCACCACGCTCGGAGCCCGGCAGCACGGCGATTCGCATGCCACGGTCGAGCTGGCGCGGGTTAAGCGTGATGATGTCGTGCTCACCGGCGTGTTCGGGGTCGGCCACAACGACCGTGCACTCGGCGTCGTCGCGCATGTACATCGGTGGGCCGTCGAGGAAGCTGACGAGATGCGCGTACCCGGAGTAGTCGGCGGCGCTTTCGTTCGCGTCGGCCTCGCCGCGGTCGGGCTCGTCGGCGGCCAGCTCCGTGTCGTAGAGCTCAGATGCGCGCTCCCAGAAGTCCGCGTCCGCGTCCGGCAACTTGATGTCGGACGGTTTATCGGCTGGTTCGGCCACGGCTTCGCCGTAGCCAGGCAGCTCGGACAAGAGCGTGTCGGCGTCGACGGGGCGTAGTGCGCCACCGTTCGACGACCCTGCTATCCCGCGGATTGCGCCGATGACGGCGGTGTTGTGTGGCAGACCGGCGTACTCGCGCGCGACCCGCGCCGAGTGGGCTCGGAGGCGACCAACCTCGAAGGGGTAACAAAGCACCTCGACGGCGCCCGCCTCTCCGGAGAGGTAGATGGCGGCCTTCTGGGGCGGCGGTGGCGAGCAGAGAAGCCGGATGGTGCCGTCGATGGGGCCGGTCTGGGTTCGCGTCGAGAAGGACGTGACCTCGACGAGGGAGCCGAAGTCGCTCTCGTCGACCAGCTCGGACGCGACCAGTGCGTCGTGCATGGCGCGCGCCTCGGCGCGGGTCTGACAGACGATGCAAAGTTTCTCGCCCTCAGCCAGCGTGGAGAGGCGCTCCTGTACCGCCCACCACTTCGGGTGCTCCTCGCCGTCGGACAACAGTCGTAGGCACTGCTTGGCGGCGCCCTTCACACCGGTCCAGTGCTGTTCGAACGCCAGCTTCCACCGATTCCGGAACGTGGCCGAACCCGCATCGGTAACCCGCTCCAGGAGCCACCGTGCACGGCGGCTCATCGGGTAATGCGCGACTGCTGCCTCGTAGAACTCGATCGGGCACGCCGACCTGGTCAGGATGCTGGCGAGCCACGATGCGCTCGCGAGCGCATCGGGCGGGTCGGAGCGACCACGCTTGCGCATCTCAGCTAGTCGGTAGGCGAGCTCTCGCAGCTCCTCGTCGAGCTCTTCGTGCCGTACCACGCGGTAACTGATCAGTGGCTTCTGTGCGCCGCGCCTGCTCAACCCGGTGGACGCCATTCCGGATGCACCGGCGCCATACGCGGTGGTCGCTGCGTCTATCAGTGGCCAGTCGTAGCGAAGGAGCTGAACCCCATGTTGGTCGCAAAACGCCTCGAACTCGGCGTCACCGAGCTCGCCCAGCCAAACCTGGCGACGACGTGAGGCGGCGTTCCGCTCCCATGTCAGCTCCCAGGAGTCCAGCGAGCAGCCGTGGGTGTCGCAAACCATCGCGCTGATCACGTTGAGCGCGACGGGTGGGACACGATTGGGCAGCTGGAACAGCAGGTAAGAGTCCTGCTGGTCGAGGCCCTTGCGATCGCGACGGTCGAGGCTCAGCGCGGCGGCTCGCACGCGCTTTTCGGCGCGCGGCTCGGAGACGAGCCGAGCGACCGGTATGGCGTCATGGAGATCGGACCCGTCAAAGATGAGCTCGCGAGCGAGGTTGCGCAGCTCCGTACGCTTGGTCGAGATTGCAACCGATCCACACACTCCAGTACCCGCGCGGCGCATGACCACGCGCGCGATCACGAGGTACAGGCCGAGCAGGACGGGGAGCGGACTCCGCCCCCGAGGAACCGCGAGCGCGATCGCGCCCGTAGGCTCGGAGAGCACGCTGCGGACGGCGGCACACGCGATCAGGTCGAGCCCGGACGGCCGAAGCCGTTGCGAGCCCACCCAGAGCTTCCCGTCGCTCAGAACGCCGCTGACGACGCGGTCGTTCTCTGCGATTGCCAGGAGGTACTCGAGCTCCGTGTGTTGACTGGTAGCGACCATCGGTGTCAATCAATACTTCCGGCGCACAACCGCTGTCAACCATACTCCCGGCCAAGGTCCATAAATATGAACCGATCTTGACCTTGGTCAAGCCCAGATGGCAGAATCCGGGTCATGACTGCGCGCGCGCTGCTCGCCTGGGTCCTGGGGGAGGCGCGGTACAACCTGGATCGAAGCCCAGAGCAGATCGCCTCTCTCGTTGGGCTCTCGGGCCGCACGATCCGGCGTCTCGAGGATCCGAATGAGGCACGGAGGCCACGGGCCGCAACCCTCAGGCCACTGGCAAGCTTCTACGGGCTCGACCCCCGCTTCATAGAACAGCTGAACGATTGGGGAGACCTCGAAGGTGGAGAACTAGGCGCAGCTGTGCGACACCGGGCCGCCGACCTCCTCGAAGATTCAGACGCCGAAGAACTCGCAGGTGCACCTGACGAGCTGCGAATGTTGGCGTTGCGGGCCGCGCGCGGACGCGGGCCAGGCCGGACGACGAGCACGCGCGCCAACGAGATCCTCGGGCCGCAAGTCGTGCAGCTGTTGGAGAGACTCGCTCGTTCGCTGGCCGCAGACGAGCACAGCGACCTCATCCAGCTACTTGACGGATTCGCTGCGCTCGACCGACGCCGCCGACGTCTGCTGGTCGCGCTTCTCCAGGACCTTGGTGCGGCGCGCACGCTCGAAGTCGGCCTTTGAGAAAAGGCCGATGCCAGTCGCTGCCACACCCTGGGCTCGAGCGCCTCACCTGCCCCCGTTCGGTTTCCGCCGGAGACCTCACCGCAACCTTCATTGAGCGGACCAGTAGAAGCCCTGCAGGCAACGGATCCTCGCCCATACCGACCGGGCGGGCGGGCGACTTGCCACTGCCGTTTCATCGCCCAATCAGAAAGGCCACGAGCATCACGGACGCTGAAAACCACCTGCAAATCGGCAGCTTTTTAATCGGGGCGCCGAGATTCGAACTCGGGACCTCACCGACCCGAACGGTGCGCGCTACCAGGCTGCGCCACGCCCCGACGCCCCAGCAGTATTCCATACACGCGCTTCCCACCACGCCTCCCCGCGGCCAGCTATCGTCGCCCGATGCCCGCCGCCACCTCCGAGATCCTCGCCGAGCTCGACCGCCTGCTCGAGCCCGGCCGCTTCGAGGACTATTGCGTCAACGGTCTGCAGGTCGCCGGCGCGGCCCACGTGCAGACGATCGCCACCGGCGTCTCCGCCCACGCCGAGCTGTTCGAGCTGGCCGCCGCCGAGCAAGCGAACCTGCTGCTCGTGCACCACGGCCTCATCTGGGGCTCCGGCGTCACGACCGTCGACGCCGTGCTCAAGCGTCGCTTGAAGCTCCTGTTCGACGCCGACATCGCGCTCGCCGCCTACCACCTCCCGCTCGACGCCCACCCGCAGCTCGGCAACAACGCGCTGCTCGCGAGCGCGCTCGGCGCCGGCGAGCTCGCGCCGTTCGCGCTGCACCGCGGGCAGCCCATCGGCTTCATCGCCACCCTGCCCGACGACGGCCTGCCCGCCGCTGAGCTGTTCGCGCGCGTGCAGGAGGTGACCCACCGCCAGCCACTCGTGTTCGACGCCGGGCCCGCGCTCGTCAAGCGCGTCGCGATCGTGTCCGGCGCCGGCTCCGACTACACCGCCGACGCCGCAGCCGCCGGCGCCGACGCGCTGCTCACCGGCGAGCCCGCCGAGCGCTCCATGTCCCAGGCGCGCGAGGCCCGCATCCACCTGATCGCCGCCGGGCACCACGCGACCGAGACCTTCGGCGTCAGGCGCCTCGGCGAGCACCTCGCCGAGCGCTTCGCGCTGCGCCACGTCTTCCTGGACGTGCCCAACCCCGTCTGAGCTCGCGCCACGCGCAAGCGCGGAGCCAGCCGTCCGCGCTCGTCTATCCAAACGGCCACTTTGCGACTAACATCACATCTCCATTTGCCGCAGTCACTGAGGAAGGAGTCCTGATGGAGGCCACGGCCGCCGCGTCGACCACGGGGTCGCGCACGATCGCCGACCTGATCGCCAACTCGGCCGTCGAGCACGCCGACCAAGTCGCCGTGCGCTACAAGCGCGACGGCGCCTGGCACGACGTCACCTACCCGCAGCTCGCCGACACCGTCCAGGAGATCGGCCTCGGGCTGATCGACCTCGGCATCGAGCCCGGCCAGCGGCTGTGCATCCTCGCCAACACCCGCCCCGAGTGGTCCTACGTGGACATGGCCGCCACCGCCGCCGGCGCCGTCGTCGTGCCCATCTACCAGACCAACTCGCCCGAGGAGTGCCTGTGGGTGATCTCCGACTCGGACGCCTGCATGATCGTCTGCGAGAACGACGAGCAGCTCGCCAAGATCGCCGCGATCCGCGATCGGGTGCCCAACCTGCAGACCGTCATCGTGATGGACCCGCCCGCCGGCGAGGGCGCGGGCAACGGCTCCGCCGCCAACGGCCACGGCCTCGACGCGATCACGCTCGAGCACGTGCGCGAGCGCGGGCGCCGGCGCATGCCCGAGGAGCTCGAGGGGCGCCGCGCCGCCGTGCGGCCCGAGGACCCGTTCACGTTCATCTACACCTCCGGCACCACCGGCCCGCCCAAGGGCTGCGTGCTCACGCACGGCAACTACCGCGCGATCATCGACATGGTCGCCGACGCCGGCGAGATCCGCAGCGACGAGGTCGTCTACCTGTACCTGCCGCTCGCACACTCCTTTGCGCTGCTCGTGCAGCTCGCCGTGTTCTACCTCGGCGGCACGCTCGCGTACTTCGGCGGCGACACCAAGCAGATCGTGCCCGAGCTGCTGGAGGTCAAACCCACGTACCTGCCGTCCGTGCCGCGCGTGTTCGAGAAGATCTACACGCTCGCGCACGGCGCCATCGAGGCGCAGCCGCCCGAGGAGCGCAAGCGCGCGCAGGACGCCATCGCGCTCGGCGTGGAGGTGCGCGACATGATCAACCGCGGCGAACCCGTGCCCGCGGACATGCAGGAGGAGTTCGACGAGGCCGACGAGAAGCTGTTCAAAAACGTGCGCGCCATCTTCGGCGGCAACGTGCGCCACGCCACCAGCGGCGCCGCGCCGATCGCCAAAGAGATCCTCGAGTTCTTCTGGGCGTGCGGCGTGCCCGTGCTGGAGGGCTACGGCATGACCGAGACCGCCACCGCCGCCACCACCTCCACCGTCGAGAACCACCGCTTCGGCACCGTCGGGCGAGCGCTGCCCGGCGTCGAGCTGAAGATCGCCGAGGACGGCGAGATCCTCGTCAAAGGCCCCAACATCTTCGCCGGCTACCACAACCAAGCGTCCACCACCTTCGGCGGCGTCGAGAACGGCTGGCTGCACACCGGCGACCTCGGCTCGCTCGACGAGGACGGCTACCTGTCGATCACGGGGCGCAAGAAGGACATCATCATCACCGCCGGCGGCAAGAACCTGACGCCCGCCAACGTCGAGAACGACCTCAAGCAGTGCCGCTGGATCTCCCAGGCGGTCATGCACGGCGACCAGCGCCCCTACCCCGTCATCCTGGTCACGCTCGACGAGGAAGAGATCCCCATCTTCGCGCGCGAGCACGGCCTGCCCGAGGACATCCCGTCGCTGTGCCGCGAGCCCGCAGTGCAGGCGCTCGTCCAGCAGGAGGTCGACCGCGCCAATCAGAAATACGCGCAGGTGGAGCAGGTGAAGAAGTTCGTGATCCTCGACCACGATCTCTCGCAGGCCACCGGCGAGCTCACGCCCACGCTCAAGGTCAAGCGCAACGTCGTCAACGAGCGCTACGCGGAGCTGTTCGACGCGTTGTACGCCAGCTGACGTGCAACGCGCCTCGCACCTGCGAACATAGACAGCATGCGCACCGACCCATCTGAGAACGGCGGGCTGTTCGTCGGGCGCCGGCCGGGAACGGCCCCGGTGCGCTTCCGCACGCTCCCCCAGCGCGGCGGCGATGCCCGCCAGCGCGTCGACGGCTCGATCGCCACCCTCATGCTCGGCGGCATCACGCTGCTGTGCCTGCTGTGCTGGGGCCCGATCCCGATCGCGTGCCTGTGGGTCGGCTCGCAGGCCAACTACCTCACCGGCAGCGTCAGCCTCGGCATCCTGATGTCGTTCGCCGGGCTGTTCGCGCTGCTGTTCGGCGCGCTGTCGCTGATGAAACGCCTCGACAACGCATGGATCCTCGTGCGCCGCGCCGCCGGGCACGATCAGCGCACGGGCGTGCTCGGGCGGATCTTCGCCGCCACCGCCGTCGTCTGCGCCGGCGCCTTCATGCTGTGGTTCCTCGTCATCCACGGGCCCGGCACCAGCCTGGTCGTGCGCGGCGGGGGCCAGTGAGCCCGGACCCGGGCACTGGGCGCCCACACCGCTGGTAGAGCACCGCCCGCGCTGCTAGAACCACACCACCGTCATGGGCCTGCTCGACTACTACCGCCAATTCGAGGGGATGTCCGAGGAGGAGGTCAACGAGGAACTGCGTGAGCAGGCCGCCGAGCGCCGGCGCAAGGCGCTCACGCGCGTCGAGACCCTGGACCTGTCTCTCACCACCTGGCCCGAACTGCCGCACCCGCGCATCGTCAGCGCGATCACGTTCGTCGCGCGCAGCGGGCTGCACCGCTACCCGCACCTCAGCGGCGGCGACCTTCGCGCCGTGCTCGCCGAGCGCCACCGCGTCGAGCCCGAGCGCCTGATCCTCGGCAACGGCGCCGCCGAGCTGCTCGGCGCGGCCACGCGCGCGCTGCTCGAGCCCGGCCAGCAGCTGCTCACCCACTGGCCCTCATATCCGCTGTTCCCGCTCATGGCCCGCCGCGCGCACGGGCGCGCCGTGCGCGTCGAAGGCGGCGGCGTCGACGCGCTGCTCGAAGCCGCCGCGCGCGAGCCTGACGTGCGCGCCGTCGCCATCGCAAGCCCCAACGACCCCACCGGCGAGCTGCTGCCCATCGGCGAGCTGCAGCGGCTGCTCGAGCAGCTCCCAGCGCCGATCGCCGTGCTGCTCGACGAGTCGCTCGTCGAGTTCGCCGACGCGCAGCCCACCAGCTCCTCGCTCGCGCTGCTCGAGCACCACCCGCGGCTGCTCGTGTTCCGCAGCTTCTCAAAGGCGTGGGGCCTCGCCGGCCTGCGCATCGGCTACGCCATCGGCGGCCCCGGCTCCGGCGAGCTGCTCGCCGAGCTGGCGCCCGACCTCGGCGTGTCCGAGATCTCCCAGGCGGGCGCGTTCGAGGCGCTGCACAGCTGCGCCGAGCTGATCGACCAGCACGTGCGCGAGATCTGCCACGAGCGCCCGCGCCTGATCGCCGGCCTGCGCGCGCTCGGCTTCGACGTCGCCGACAGCCAGGCCAACTTCGTATGGGCCTCTCACCCCGCGCTGGCGGGCGGCGAGCTCGCCGCCCGCCTCGCCCGCGCCGGCGTGCTCGTGGCCGCCGGCGACGCGCTCGGCGAGCCCGGACACGTACGCATCGCCATCCACTCCGCCGCAGCCACCGACCGGCTGCTCAGCTCCGTCGAAAAAGCGCTGTAGCCGGAGCCCGACCGGGCGGGAGGACTCCTAGCCAGAGCCGGACTGGCGCAGGAGCGCGCCGGTGGTCCCCTCGAGGATCTTGCGCCAGCCGCGCACCGACTCCGACTCGCTGTCCTCGTCGAAGTGCTCCACCACTTTGCGCACGCGCTTGGCCGAGATCTCGAGCCCATGGCGCTCCGCCACGCCCTGGAAGCGGTCGTATTCGAGCGCAAGCTTCTTCGTCACCGACTCGAAGCCGTGGCGCGCGATCTCCACGCGCGAGGTGAAGCTCATCATCGACGTCTCGAACATCAGATCGTCCATCGGCTCCGGCTCGATCAGCACGATGTCGACGCCCGGGTAGCGCTCCTCCCAGCCCTTCGCCAGTTCGTGCAACCGCTGGTGCGCCACCAGCTTGAACACCTGGTAGCCGATCTGCGCGAAACCCATGTCCGACACCCGCCGTGGGCGCCTGCCCTTCAGCGTGCTCACCTTGCGCGAGAAGTCGTTCACGTACGGCACGATCGGGTTGATCACCACCACCAGCTTCGCGCCCGCCTGGATCGCCAGGTCGAGGTTCGTCGTCGACACGATGCCGCCGTCGATCAGCTCGCGGTCGTGCACGCGTACGGGCGCGTACACCATCGGCAAGGCGCCCGACGCGCGCACGGCGGTCGAGATCGGCACGTCCATCGAGCCGTCCACGCCCAGCACCACGCGCTCGCAGCTGTCGAGGTCCGTCGCCGTCAGGTACAGCTCGCAGGCGAGCTGGCCGAAGTCGTCCGTGCGGCCCGGCTCGTTGAGCACCTCGCGCAGGTAGCGCTCGATGCCTGCGCCCGAGTACAGGCCCGACGGCAGGCCGTCCGCGAGCCCCAGCACCACATCCATCAGCGACACGCCGCCGGGCTGCGAGAGCAGCTGCCGCGCTAGCCCCAGCGCGCGCAGCGGCATCAGCGCGCCCTTGCGCGCGAACTCCAGCAGGTTGAGGCTCAGCAGGTCGCCGATGTCGATGTCCTTGAACGTCGCTTTGCCCTGCCCTGTCACCACCCGCATCATCTCCTCGGGCGTCACGCCGTTGGCGCACAGCGCCGCGATGAACGAGCCCGCCGACGTGCCCACGTACACGTCGAAGTTGTTGACCGTGCTGTTCACCGCCAGCAGGTCAAGCGCGCGCAGCGCGCCGATCTCGTACACCCCGCCCGTGAAGCCGCCGCCGCCCAGCACCAGCGCCGTCTTGTCGCGCCTGGGCCGGCGCCTGCGCTCGGCCGATGCGGGCCGCCCGACACCGCGGGCCGCGCGCGCGCTGCGCGATTTGGCCTTGGCCGCCGTCTCGAGCTTGACAACCTTGCCCATACGCGAACATTCTATGGCCCGGTGCCGTCGACTCCCGCAACGAAACTCTTGACTGTGCTGTGCGCCGCCGCGCTCGCCTTCGCGCTCGCCGCCCCCGCCGCCGGCGCCGACGGCGGCCTCGCGGAACTGCAGGCCGACCTCTCCCACCAGCTCGCGCTCGCCGGCAACGCCGACGGCGCCTACGTATACGACCTCACCGCCAAACAGGCCGTGTTCTCCGAGCGCGCCAGCGCCATGCGCCCGCCCGCGTCCGTCGAGAAGCTCTACACCGCCACCGCCGCGCTCGATCTGCTCGGCGCCTCCACGCGCCTGGCGACGACCGTCTACGGCGTCGGGCACATGGCGCCCGGGGGCATCTGGGAAGGCAGCCTGTACCTGCGTGGCGGCGGCGACCCCACGTTCGGCTCTACCGCGTTCATCCACAACCACTACGGCGGCGTCGGCACCAGCGTCTCCGCGCTCGTCTCACAGCTCGTCCACACCGACGGCATCCACCGCATCACCGGCTCGATCGACGGCGACGAGTCCTACTTCGACTCGCTGCGCGGCGAGCCCTCAAGCGACTACCAGTGGGACCCGTTCCTCGAAGGCACGCTCTCCGCGCTCGCATTCAACCGCGGCGAGACCGGCCACGAACGCGAACCGCACGCGCCCGCCGCGTTCGCCGCGCGCGCGCTGTGGGGGGCGCTGAAGGCCGACGGCGTCAGCATCCACGGACATAGCGGCGCCGCCGCCACGCCCCCCGGGGCCACCCAGCTCGCGCAGGCGCAGTCGCCCACGATCGCGCAGCTGCTCGCGCTGATGCTGCCGCCGTCGGACAACTTCTTCGCCGAGACGCTCGTCAAGGACCTCGGCGCGCGCGTCGGCGGCGCCGGCACCACCGCAGCGGGCGCAGCCGTCGTCGCCAAGACCGTCGCCACGCTGCTCGGCATCCACCCCCACGTCGTCGACGGCTCCGGGCTCTCCGAAGCGGACAAGACGTCCCCCTACCAGGTGGCCGACCTGCTCGTGGAGCTCGCGCCCACGCCCGTCGGCGAAGTGCTGCGCAACAGCCTCGCGGTCGCCGGGCGCACCGGCACGCTCGAACTGCGCATGCGCGGCACGCGCGCCGCCGGCAACTGCCAGGGCAAGACCGGCACGCTCACCGGCGTGTCCAACCTCGTCGGCTACTGCCAGGCCGCTGACGGCCACACGCTCGCGTTCGCGATCTTCACCGACGGCATTCCCACGGAAACCGCGCACACCTTCCAGGACCACATGGCGATCACCATCGCCGACTACTGATCAGCGGCAGTAGCGGCTCATCTGGAGCCAATGCACCCGCACAAGGCGCACATGGTGCGGCCGCGCAACCACCGACACGTCCGCCTGCGCGCGGCACGGGCTCGGGAAGCGCCTGCCCTTCAGCTCAAGCGCGCAGCGCCAGCGCGCCAGGCGCGTCGTCGCGCCGATCGCCGTCCCGCCCGGACCCTGGCCGCTGCACAGCGTTTCGCTGCTGTAGCCGCCGCGCAGCCGCGCCTGCACGCGACTGTGAATCTGCACGCGCATCGCGTTCACCGCTTCCGCGCTCGTGATCGCCGGCGGCCGCGCGTGCGCGCCAGCGAACGCCAATGACAGGACCGGGATCGCCAGCAGTGATCGCACTCACCGGGACTCTACCCCGACTGCTCCTCCAACAGCCCGAGCAGCCCCGTTTCGTCCAGCACGCTCACCTCCAGCCGCTCCGCCTTATCCAGCTTCGACCCCGGGCTCTCGCCCGCCACCACGTAGTCGGTCTTCTTCGACACCGACCCAGTCACGCGACCGCCCGCCGCCAGGATCCGCTGCGTGGCCTGCTCACGGGAAAGCTCGGGCAGCGAGCCCGTCAGCACCAGCGTCTTGCCCGCCAGCGGCCCCTGCGACGGCGGCGGCCCCTCCTCGTGGAAGCACAGGCCCAGCTCGCGCAGGTCCCCGATCAGCGCCAGCATGCGCTCGTCGTGCAGCTGCGCGCGGATCGACTCCGCCATCTTCTCGCCCACGCCCGGTGTCTGCGCAAGCTCCTCCGGCGTCGCGCCCAGCAGCGCGTCCACGGCGCGGAAGCGCTGCGCCAGGTTGCGCCCCGTCACCTCCCCCACCTCCTCGATCCCCAGCGCGAACAGCACGCGCGCGAACGGGCGCTGCTTGGACGCCTCGATCGCCGCCAGCAGCCTCCCCACCGACACCTCGCCAAAGCCCTCCAGCTCCAGCAGCTGCTGCTCGTGCTCGCGCAGGCGGTAGATGTCCGCTGCGGTGCGCACCAGCCCGTGCTCCTGCAGCAGCGCCACCTGCTTCTCGCCCAGGCCGTCGATGTCCATCGCGCCGCGTGACACGAAGTGCTTGAGCAGCTGCCAAGCGCGCGCCGGGCAGTCCGGGTTGGGGCACTTCGTGAACACGCCCTCCGCCGGCTTGAACGTCGGCGTGTCGCAGTATGGGCAGCGCGGCGGCGGGTGCGGCAATGGCGGACGACGCTTGCGCTCAGCCACGTGCGGCGCCGGCGAGACCACCTGCGGGATCACGTCGCCCGCGCGCACCACGATCACCTCCTCGCCCGCGCGCAGGTCCTTGCGAACGATGTCCTCCTCGTTGTGCAGCGTCGCCAGCTTGATCGTCACGCCGCCCACCTCCACCGGCGCAAGCACCGCATACGGACGCAGGTCGCCGAACTTGCCCACGTTCCACATCACCTTCTCCAGCGTCGTCAGCGCCGTCGTCGGCGGGAACTTCCACGCCACCGCCCAGCGCGGGTCGCGGCCCACCGAGCCGAGGCGGCGCTGCAGCTCCAGATCGTCCACCTTCACCACCGCGCCGTCGATCTCGAAATCCAGCTCGCCGCGGCGGCGCTCCCACTCAACGCACTGCGCGATCACCTCGTCCTCGCCGCCCAGCAGCTTGATGCCGCCGTTCACGCGAAAGCCGTGCCCGCGCAGCCACTCAAGCGCCTGCGAGTGCGCCGTGAACGACAGGCCCTCGCTGACGCCCACCTGGTAGCACCAGATCGACAGCGGCCGCTTTCTCGCGTCCTCCGGGTCCAGCTGGCGGATCGTGCCCGCGGCAGAGTTGCGCGGGTTCATGAACGTCGACTCGCCCGCTTCCGCGCGGCGCTCGTTCAGCGCCGTGAAGTCCGCCAGCGACATGTACACCTCGCCGCGCACCTCCACCAGCGGCGGCGCGTCCTCGATCCGCAGCGGAATCGCGCCGATCGTGCGCAGGTTGTGCGTCACGTCCTCGCCCACCTCGCCGTTGCCGCGCGTCGCGCCGCGCTCCAGCACGCCGTCGCGATACACCAGGCTGATCGCCAACCCGTCGATCTTCGGCTCCACCACATACGTGAACGCCGGCTCGTCGATGCCCTCCCGCGCCAGGTGATTGCGCATCCGCTCCACCCACGCGCGCAGCTCCTCCTCCGAGCGCACGTTGTCCAGCGACAGCATCGGCTCCAGGTGGCGCACCTTCTCCAGACGCCCCACCGGCTCGCCGCCCACCCGTCGCGTCGGCGAGTCCGCGCTCGCCAGCTGCGGGTGCTCACGCTCGATCGCGCGCAGCTCGTCCAGCAGCCGGTCGTACACGTCGTCGCCGAGGACCGGGTCGTCGAGCACGTAGTAGCGGTGCGCGTGGTACTCCAGCTGGCGACGCAGCTCCTGCGCGCGCGCGGCGACGTCCTGTGCGCTCACGGCATCGCGTCGTGCCCGACCGGCGCCAGCATCCCCTCCAGGTCGAAGCGGCGCAGCGCCTCAAGGCTCGGGCGGTCGGTCAGGTCGAAGTGGATCGGCGTCACCGCCACGCGGCCGGCAGCCACCGCCGCCAGGTCCGTCCCCGGCTCGTCGTGGAAGCCAGGGTCAGAGCCGTAGATCCAGTAGCGGCGACGGTGCTCCTCCTCGCGCTCCAGCTTCAGCTCGTCGCGGTAGATGCGCTTGCCAAGGCTCGTCACCTCCACGCCCTGCGCCTCGCCGGCGGGCACGTTGACGTTCAACAAAGTCCTGGCCGGCAGCGGTACTTCGTCGATGCGCCCGATCAACCGCGCTACGAACGCCGCAGCTACATCAAAGTTGAAACCCCCGTCGAAGCGATAGTCCAGTGCGCCCGCGCGCGACTGCTGCGAGACGGCAATCGCGGGAAGCCCCAGCACCACGCCCTCCAGCGCCGCCGCCACCGTGCCCGAGTACGTGATGTCATCACCCAGGTTCGCGCCGTGGTTGATGCCCGCCACCACCAGATCCGCCTCGAAGTCCTCCACGATGCCCAGGCTCGCCAGACGCACGCAGTCCACCGGCGTGCCATCCGTCGCGTAGCCCGTCGTGCCGTCCGCGAACGGGATCTCCTGCACCCACAGCGGCCTGCGCGTCGTGATCGAGCGCGCCATCGCCGAGCGGTTGCCGTCCGGCGCGATCACAGCCAGGCGCACGTCGTCCAGCTCCAGCAGCGCGCGGCGCAGCGCCTGCAGGCCGTCCGCCTCGATCCCGTCGTCGTTCGTCAGCAGCACGTTCAGCATCTTGTTGTCCAGCATAGGGGCCGCCTCGGTCCGTATGCTGGCGGACGTGCTCCGGCCGGTAACCGGGTCGCTTTGCGGCCATGATCGCCGTGATCGAACGATGCCGCCCGTCCCGGTGCTCGGAACGATCGCTCGCGCGCTCGTTGTGCTCTGCGCGCTGTGCGCCCTGGCCGCCGCTCCTGCGAGCGCGCGTGAAAGCACCGCCGCAAGAGCCCAGAACGCAGCCGCAACGCACGCCTACCTGCTCGCCACCGTCAGCCTCCAGGAAGCCGAGGTGCGCAACCTCGCGCAGTCCAAAGCGGCGATCGAAGCCGCCGCCGCTCGTGTGGCCGGCGAATGCCCAGGCATCCTCGCCGGCGCTCCGCCCGCCGAACGGGAGCTCGGGATCATCGGCCCACGGTCGCAGACACCCGTCAGCCCGCGCGCGATGGGCGAAGAACACCGCGAGTCCACTCAGCGCTCCGCTCTCAAGCTCGAGCTGTCGCTCACGCTCGGCGATGCCCAAACGGAACCCGACCGCGAAGCGATCGCAGCTCTCCCGCGAGCGCTCCAGCCGTTGCGATGGAGCAACCCCTATGTCAACGCGCTGATGCACCTGATCGCGGCGATCGCACAGACAGAACTCGAACTGCCCATGCCGAACCCATGCGCCGACATGCGCGCGTGGGTGTCCAGCGGCTACAAGACGCTGAACACCACATCCAAGGAAATCAGCAGCCGCTCGGAAGCGACGCTGAAGGACCTGTTCGAGGCGATCGCGATCGCCGAGCAGGGCCACCTGAAGTCCCAGTCAGATTTGCTCGCCTCCTACGAGGACGCCACCGACAAGGCGCTCGCACGCCACAGCCACACGCTCAACGTCGAGCTTCACAGCTTGAACGTCACGCGGGCCGCGGCGCTCAAGCAGCTCGAAGCAGCAGTCGGCCTGCCCGCCCCGAAGCCCATCAAAAGGCTGATCCACAAAGAAAATAAGCCGACGGTCGTCGCCCGCGGCATAACGGCCGCGGGCGGTCGCTTCGTGGTGCGCGCCGCACGGCAGCCGCGACCGCCAAGCGAGCGCTCCTTCGCCTGCACCGTGTCGATCACGATCGAAGAACCCGCGCGTCCGGCAGCCGGCCTGCTGGAAGTCCTCAAAGGAGAAGGCGCCGGCAGATGCCTGTCGCGATCGCACGTCGAGCCGGAACCAGCCGTGCACTGCGACTCGGGGCTGCTCGTCATCGAGGCCAACCTGCCTGCAGCCGTGCACAGCGTGCGCCTCCTGCTGAGCAACCAGCGCACGATCACCTCGCCCGCGATCCGCATACCTGCGCGCCTGGGCGGACCTGTAGGTCTCTACTACCAGGCCGTGCGCGGACCCTCGCCGATACCGGTGTCGCTGACCGAGCTCGGCCCGCAAGGCGAAACGCTCGCGGTGGTGAAGCTGCCGCCCGTCGTGGAATGCACCAAGAACCCCAAGAAATTCCTGCGCGACGGCATCGTGCGCCTGATTCACGAAGCGGCGCCACAGGCGCCCGCGTTCACGATCCGCGCCGAAAGCTACCGCGAACTCGGCGTCCCCTACTTCGAATTGAGCCTCGAACGGGAAGGCGAAGGCGAAACGCTGTTCGGCGAAAACGGCGCCAACGCGATCGAACAGGCGCTCGAACAGCCCCCGGGGCTGCGCGGCCGCCTGCCGGTGTTCAAGGCGCAGGCGGCCGCTGGCTGCAAACCCCAGCCCTACGTGATCCTCTACGGCCTGCTCAGGGCTCCCCGCGACACCGTGCTCGCGCTCGTCTCCGGCAAGCTCGTACCACTGCGAACGGTCGCCATCCCCGCGCACCTGCACGCCCACGGGATGCTCGCCTACGGTGTGTTCTCGCCGCTGCCAACTGAGGTGGTGATCCACAATGCCCGCGGCGCCACGGTCGCCAGCGAGAGCCTCAGCCAGGCAGCGGCGGAAGCGACGGAAACGTGCGAAGGGGAAGCCGAAGGCTGATCGGCTGGTCCGCGCCGGTAGCGCACGCCCGTCAGTAGCCCACCCGCACCAGCGCCAGCCCATGCGCCGGCGCCGTCCTGCCGGCCTCAGAGCGCGGCCGCCCCTCCAGCAGCTCCGCGAACTCCTCAAACGTGCGCACGCCGCTCGCCACGTCGAGCATCGTGCCGACGAGCACGCGGTTCATGTGGCGCAGGAACATGTTCGCCTCGATC
This sequence comes from Solirubrobacteraceae bacterium, assembly GCA_035483595.1. Taxonomy (GTDB): domain Bacteria; phylum Actinomycetota; class Thermoleophilia; order Solirubrobacterales; family Solirubrobacteraceae; genus Palsa-744. Next base: position 99,751 of record DATHPU010000002.1, on the reverse strand, counting down.
CACAGCTCGAGCAGGTCGCCGTGCACGCGCCACTCGGCGGAGGCGATCTTGCAGGTGAAGTACGAGTGCTCGGTCTCGGCGGGCGTGAACGCGGTGAAGTCGTGCGCGCCGTGCAGCGCGGCGGCGCACACGTGCAGCGCGTCAACGTCGACGCGCGCGCGCCACCAGTACGCGCGCTTGCGCTCGAACACCGAGCGCGTGCGGCGGACGAGCACGCGGTAGCAGTAGGTCCTGCTGGTGGCGTCGCGGCGCGCGTTGAAGCCCTGCGGCGCGGGCTCCGCGGCGAGCACCGCGACGTCGCCGTCCAGCAGGCCGTTCAGGCGCAGCGGGTCGACCGCCTCGTGGCTGTAGCTCGCGACCTGGCCCCACGCGTGCACGCCCGCGTCGGTGCGCCCCGCGACCGTCAGCGTCAGCGGCCGCCCGTCGTGCCCGGTCTCGCCGAGCACCGTGCGCAGCGCCCGCTCGAGTGTCTCCTGCACGGTGCGCCTGTCCGGCTGGCGCGCCCAGCCGGCGAAATCCGTGCCGTCGTATTCGAGGGTGAGCTTGGTGACCAAGCTCAGACGAGCTCGATGAAGACCATCTCTGTCGAGTCGCTGCGCCGCGGCCCCAGCTTGAGGATGCGCGTGTAGCCGCCCGGCCGGTCCGCGTAGCGCGGCGCCACCTCGGCGAACAGCTTGTGCACCGCGAACTTGTCCTGCGAGAGCGTCGACAGCGCCTGGCGGCGCGCGTGCAGGTCGCCGCGCTTGGCCAGCGTGATCAGTTTCTCGATCTCCGGCTTGACCGCCTTCGCCTTCGCTTCCGTCGTCTTGATGCGCTCGTGCTCGATGATCTCCTTGCTCAGGTTCATGAGCAGCGCCTTGCGGTGCGCGGAGTCGCGGCTGAGCTTGTGTTTGGTCTTCTGGTGGCGCATGAGCTAGTGCAGTTTAGGCAGTCCTCAGTCGGCGCGCAGGTTGAGGCCGCGAGCGTGCAGCGTTTCGATGACCTCGTCGATCGACTTTTTGCCGAAGTTGGGGATCGCGTTGAGCTCCGCCTCGGACTTGGAGATGAGGTCGCCGACCGTCTGGATGCCAGCGCGCTTGAGGCAGTTGTACGAGCGCACGCCCAGCTCCAGCTCCTCGATCAGGATGCCCCACTCCTCGCCCTGCAGCGCCGCCTGCGAGCCGCCGCCGCCGACGGCCAGGCCGTGGCCGTCCAGCTGGCCGCCCGGCGCCGCGCGCAGCTCCTGGATGCGGTCCGCGTCGGTGAAGATCGCGAGCTGGGAGATGAGCAGCTCGGCGGCCTCGCGCAGCGCCGCCTGCGGGTCGATCGAGCCGTCCGTCTCGATGTCCAGGGTTAGCTTGTCGAAGTCCGTCTTCTGACCGACGCGCGCCTGCTCGACCGCGTACGCGACGCGGCGCACGGGCGAGAAGATCGAGTCGATCGGGATCACGCCGATCGGCTGGTCGGCGGACTTGTTCTCCTCCGCCGGGCGGTAGCCGCGGCCGCGTCCGATCGTCATGTACAGCTCGAGCTTGGTCTTCTTCTCGAGCGTCGCGATGTGCAGGTCGGGGTTCAGGATCTCCACGCCGGCCGGCAGGTCGATGTCCTTGGCCGTGATCTCACCCGGGCCCGTCACCACCAGCGGCGCCTCCACCTCACTCGCGTCGGAGTGCATGCGGCACACGACGCCCTTGAGGTTGAGCACGATGTCCGTGACGTCCTCCTTGACGCCCTCGATCGTGGAGAACTCGTGCGCAACGCCCTCGATGCGCACGCTCGTGACGGCCGCGCCTGCGAGGGAGGAGAGCAAGACGCGTCGCAGCGAGTTGCCGAACGTGTAGCCGAAGCCGCGATCGAGCGGCTCAATCGTGAACGTGCCACGGTTCTGCTCCACGGACTCGCTTGTGATCCGGGGGATTTGGAAGTCGAGCATGAGAGTCCTAACGTCGATTTGGTGTCGCACCGGCGCCACTGCTGGAGCCGGCTCTGAGCGTCGTCGCTCGGATGAGCGACGACGCGGGCAAGGGTCCTACTACTTCGAGTACAGCTCGACGATGAGCTGCTCCTGCACCGGCGCGGCGACCTCGCGTCGCTCCGGCTTGCGCAGCACCTTGGCCGAGAGCGACTCGTGGTCGGCCTGAAGCCACGCTGGTATCTGTCCGGTCAGCTCCGTGGCGTCCCTGACCACCTGCGTAGCAGGCGTGTCCGCCTTGATGGTGATCACGTCGCCCGGGCGTACCTGGTAGCTGGGGATGTCCACCCGACGGCCGTTGACCTTCCAGTGACCGTGGCGGATCAGCTGGCGCGCCTGGCGGCGGGATGCCCCGAAGCCGAGACGCACGAGCACGTTGTCCAGCCGGCACTCCAGCAGCGTGAGCAGGTTCTCGCCGGTGATACCGGACTGGCGCGACGCCTTCTCGTAGTAGCCGGCAAACTGTTTCTCGAGCACGCCGTAGTAGCGCTTCGCCTTCTGCTTCTCGCGCAGCTGCACCCGGTACTCGCTCTGTTTCATGCGCCCGCGCCCGTGCTCTCCCGGCGGATAGGAGCGGCGCTCGACGCCGCACTTGTCCGTCAGGCAGCGCTCGCCCTTGAGGAACAGCTTCTGTCCCTCGCGGCGGCACTGCTTGCACTGGGGGCTCGTGTCTCTGGCCATTGCCTAGACCCTTCTGCGCTTGCGTGGACGGCATCCGTTGTGTGCCTGCGGCGTGACATCCTTGACGCCCGTCACCTCGAGGCCGGCGGCCTGCAGCGAGCGGATCGCCGTCTCGCGGCCGGAGCCTGGGCCCTTGACGTAGACCTCGACCTTCTGCAGCCCCTGCTCGAGGCCCTTGCGCGCGGCCGCGTCGGCGGTCACCTGCGCGGCGAACGGCGTCGACTTGCGCGAGCCCTTGAAGCCGGCGCCGCCGGCGGACTCCCACGCGATCACGTTGCCAGCCGTGTCCGTCAGCGACACGATCGTGTTGTTGAAAGAGGTCTTGATGTGGGCCTGGCCCACCGGGATGTTCTTTTTGGGCTTGCGACGCCCGCGGGCGCGTTTGGGCGCTGGGGGCATTACTTCTTACCCGCTTTCTTCTTGCCCGCCACCTGCATGCGCTTGGGCCCCTTGCGGGTACGGGCGTTGGTCTTGGTCTTCTGACCGCGCACGGGCAGCCCGCGCCGGTGGCGGATGCCGCGGTAGGAGCCGATCTCCTGCAGGCGTTTGATGTCCTGCGAGCGCTCGCGCCGCAGATCGCCCTCGACCGTGAGGCCCTCGTCGATCGCGTCGCGCAGCTTGGAGACCTCGTCCTCGGTCAGGTCGCGGATGTAGGTGTCGGGGTTGACGCCCACCTGCGCGAGCACCTTGTTGGACGTCGAGCGCCCGATCCCGAAGATGTAGGTCAGCCCGATCTCCGAGCGCTTGTTCAGCGGGAGGTTCACGCCAGCGATTCGCGCCATCTAGCGGATCACCCCTGACGCTGCTTGTGGCGCTTGTTCTGGCAGATCACCAGCACCACCCCATGGCGGCGGATGATCTTGCATTTCTCGCACATCGGCTTGACCGACGGTCTTACCTTCATGATCCCTTTCGGCGGCTGGGTTCCGACGACGCGGCTCTGGCTGCCGTTGCGGCCGCCGCTACCGAGTCGAGGACATGCCCTGCGCACGAAAACGGCCATGCGCCTGGGCAGGACTCCAGATGGTAGCAAGCTCAGCTCGCGCTCGCGATCCCCTCGACGATGGGCTCGCTCGTGCGGGCCTCGACCGGCAGGTGCCACGGGGTCAGGATCCGCGGCCCGTCAGCGGTGATCGCGACGGTGAACTCGAAGTGCGCCGCCGCGGAGCCGTCCTGGGAGAAGATCGCCCAGCCGTCGCCGCCGACGCGCACGCCGGGGCGCCCGGCGGTGGTCATCGGCTCGATCGCCAGCACCATGCCCTCTTCCAGCAGCGTGCCCTTGCCGGGCTTGCCGTAGTTGGGCACCTGCGGGTCCTCGTGCATGCTGCGCCCGACGCCGTGCCCGACAAGCGAGCGCACGACCGAGAAGCCGGCCGCCTCGACCATGCTCTGCACGGCGCTCGACACGTCGCCCATGCGGTTGCCGGGGCGGCACTGCGCGACGGCGGCGTGCAGCGACTGTTCGGTAACGTCCAGCAGTCGGCGCACGTCGCGATCGATCTCCTCCACGGCGAACGTGCGCGCGGCGTCCGCAACCCAGCCGTCAAGCGTGACGCCGGCGTCGATCGAGATCGTGTCGCCGCGCTGGAGGCGGTGGGAGCCGGGGATGCCGTGCACGATCATCGCGCCCGGCGAGGCGCAGATCGAGCCCGGGAAGCCGCGGTAGCCCTTGAACGTGGGCGTGGCGCCCTGCGAGCGGATGAAGCGCTCGGCGAGCTTGTCGAGCTCCGCCGTGCTGACCCCGGGGCGGATGCTGCTCTCGATCAGATCGTGCGTCGCCGCCAGGATCAGGCCGGCGCGCGCCATCTTCTCGATCTCCTCTGACGACTTCTTGATGATCACCAAAGGAGCTTAGCTTGGCTGCCTGGCTACAGCCCCTCCTCCAGGCGCAGCGTGGCGATGGTGGCGCGGATGTGCGCGTGCACCTCGTCGGCCGTGCGCCGTCCATCGAAACGCCGCAGCAGCGCCAGGCGATCGTAGTAGGCGATCAGCGGCTCCGTCTGGGCGTGGTAGACCTCCAGCCGCCGGCGAATCACCTCCTCGCTGTCGTCCTCCCGCTGGATCAGCCGCGCGCCGTCCTGGTCGCACACGTCCGCGTGCTTGGGCGGGTCGAAGTCCACGTGGTAGATGTGGCTGGGGTTCTTCACGCACACGCGCCTGCCCGCCAGCCGCCGCACGAGATCATCGTCGGGCACCTCGATCAACAGCGCCGCCGTCAGCGTGCGCTCGAGTTTGGAAAGCGCCTCGCCGAGCGCGTCCGCCTGCGCCTCGTTGCGCGGGAATCCGTCCAGCAGGAACCCGTCGCGCGCGTCGCCGCTGCCGACACGCGCGGTGATCATGCCAACGATCACCTCATCGGGCACCAACTCCCCCGCGTCCATATACCGCTGCGCCTCCATGCCGAGCTCCGTTTCGTCAGCCACCTGCGCGCGCAGGATGTCGCCCGTCGAGATATGCGGCAGCGCGAAGTCATCGCGCAGGCGATCCGCCTGCGTCCCCTTCCCGGCCCCCGGAGGCCCAAGCAGAATCAGATTCAGTTCAGACACAACCGAGGCAGCCTATCCGCTAACAGGGTGCGGCTGCCACCGTAAAGGACGCGAACCGCTGTGCCACCCGGCGCCTGGCCTCGGCCAAGCGAAGCCGGTCCGTCTGACGGTCGCCGCGAAGTCGCGACCGTCAGACGGACCGGCGAAGCGTCAGCGCTACTTTAGGAACCCCTCGTAACTGCGCATCATCAGCTGCGCCTCGAGCTGCTTCATCGTTTCGAGCGCGACACCGATCACGATCAGAATCGAGGTGCCGCCGAAGTTGAACTGCTGATGCGTCTGCGAGAACAGGATCGCGGGCAGCGCCGCGACGGCCGCCAGGAACAGCGCCCCGGGGAACGTCAGACGCGCGAGGATGCGGTCGAGGAATTCGGCGGTGGGGCGGCCGGGACGCACGCCGGGAATGAAGCCGCCGTACTTCTTCAGGTTGTCGGCCTGGTCGACCGGGTTGAAGGTGACGGCCGTGTAGAAGTAGGTGAACACCATGATGAACAGCGACTCGCCGACGACGTAGTGCCAGCCGTTGGGCGTGAAGAAGTCGGAGATCGACTGGCCCCAGTGCGTTTTGACGAGCTGCCCGACGGTCGGCGGGAAGGCCATGATGCTGGCGGCGAAGATCACCGGGATGACGCCCGCCATGTTCACGCGCAGCGGCAGATATGTCTGCCCGCCCTCGGTCATGCGCCGGCCGATGACGCGCTTGGCGTACTGCACGGGGATGCGCCGCTGCCCTTCCTGGACGAACACGATGCCGGCCACGACGGCGAGCACGAGGAACGGAGCCATCACCTTGAAGACCTGGTCCTGCGTGGTCCACCAGGTCTGGATGGCGGTGGGCAGGCGCGAGACGATCGAGGCGAAGATCAGCAGCGAGATGCCGTTGCCGATGCCGCGCTGGGTGATCAGCTCGCCGACCCACATGAGCAGCACGCAGCCGGTGGTGAGGCAGATAACGATCAGGAAGATGTGCGGCAGGTCGAAGTGGTCGATGACGTTTTCGCCGGCTTTGGCCTGCAGCGTGTGGAACAGGAACACGTAGCCGATCGACTGCGCGAACGCGAGCCCCACCGTGAGGTAGCGCGTGTACTGGGTGATTCGCGCCTGGCCGACTTCGCCTTCCTTGGAGAGCTTCTCCAGCGACGGGACGGCCACCTGCAGCAGCTGCAGGATGATCGAGGAGGTGATGTAGGGCATGATGCCCAGCGCGAAGATCGCCAGTTTGGAGAGCCCGCCTCCCGAGAAGAGGTTCAGGTAGCTGAGGATGCCGGCGCCACCGAAGGACTTCTGGATGTTGTTGACGGCCGTCAGGTTGACGCCCGGCACGGGGACGTGCGAGCCCAGGCGGTAGATCAGCAGCATCAGCGCCGTGAAGGCGATCTTCTTGCGGATGTCCGCAACCTGGAAGGCGTTAAGGATCGTTGAGAGCATGGGCTTGAGGTCCGTCCCGCGCGAACGTGCGGCCGCGCGTCGGGTGGCCGATTCTAGTGGATACGCCGCGACGCGCCGCCGGTTGCCGGCGGGCTTCGGCTAGCCCTCGATCGTCACGCAGGTGCCGCCGGCCGCCTCGATGCGCTCGCGCGCGCTGGCGCTGAACGCGTGGGCGTGGACGGTCAGCGCCTTGGCGAGCTCGCCCTTGGCGAGCACCTTGACGGGCACGTCCTTGCGGGTGGCGAGCCCGTTGGCCTTCATCAGCTCGAGCGTGACCTCGGTGCCAGCATCGAAGCGGCTCTCAAGCGAGGAGATGTTGACCGGCTGGGTGTGCGTGCGGAAGGGCTCGAACGGCATCGACTTCTTCATGTGCGGGCCGCGAAGCTTTCGCATGCGCATGTGGATCGGCATCTGCCCGCCCTCGAACGCGGCCCTGCTCTTGGAGCCCGAGCGCGAGCCCGCGCCCTTCTGGCCGCGACCGGAGGTCTTGCCGGTGCCGGAGCCTTCGCCGCGGCCGATGCGCTTGCGCGGGCGCCGGCTACCCGGCGCGGGCGCCAGGTTGTGCAGGCCGATGAGCTCCTGGGTGTCGTCTTTGGCGGGGCTCACTTGCCCTCCTTCTTGTGCCCGTCAGGGTGCACCTCGACGAGGTGGCGGACGGCGTGCAGCATGCCGCGCGCCTGCTCGGTGTCGTTGACCTCGACCGTGTGGCCGATGCGGCGCAGGCCCAGCGAGCGCAGCGTGTCCAGCTGTTTGCCGTTGGCGCCGTTCTTGGAGCGGCGCTGGGTGACGGTCAGTGAGCCCATCAGGCCGGGGCTCCGTCGGCGGCGACGGCCGCAGCCGTGTCACCGCCAGCTGTCTCCGTCTCGCTCGCCGCGGGCGTCGCAACGTCGTCGGCAGCCGCTTGGGCGGCGCCGTTGGTCGGCTCGCCACCGAGACCGAGAACCTTGTTGACGCTGAGCCCGCGCAGCTTGCCGACCTCCTCGGGGGTGCGCAGCCCGCGCAGCCCGGCGACGGTGGCCTTGACCAGATTGATGGGGTTCTGCGTGCCCAGGCTCTTGGAGAGGATGTCGTGGATGCCGGCGAGCTCGAGCACCGCGCGCACGCCACCGCCGGCGATCACGCCGGTACCGGGCGAGGCGGGCTTCAGCAGCACGCGGCCGGAGCCGAAGATGCCGGTCGTCTGGTGGGTGATCGTGCTGCCGTGCTTGGGCACGCGGAAGAGGTCCTTCTTGGCGCGCTCGACGCCCTTCTGGATCGCGAGCGGCACCTCGTTGGCCTTGCCGTAGCCGACGCCCACCACTTCGCGTTCGTCGCCGACGACGACGAGCGCGGTGAACGAGAAGCGCCGGCCGCCCTTGACGACCTTGGCGACGCGGTTGATCTCGACGACGCGCTCCTGGAGGTCCAGGCCGGCGGGATTGACTGAGCGATCGATTGAAATGGACATGGGCAGGAGGGAGAGGGTAGCGGGCGCGCGGATCCAGCCGGGCTAGACGGTGATGCCCGCCTCCCGGATTGCTTCGGCGAACGTGCGCACGTGGCCGTGGTACTGGTATCCGCCGCGGTCGAAAACGGCCTCGGATATGCCGGCCGCTTTGGCGCGCTCGGCCAGCAGCTCGCCGGAGCGCTTGGCGCGCTCCGCTTTGGGCAGCTTCTGCAGCTCGGGCTCGAACCAGTTGACCGCCGCGAGCGTGTGCGCGCTCACGTCGTCGACCAGCTGCGCCGACAGCCCGCGGTTGGAGCGGAACACCGAGATCCGCGGACGCGCGGCGGTGCCGGAGATCTTGGCGCGCACGCGGCGGCGACGCTTGAGCCGGCGGTTCTCCTTCGTGAGGACGGTCATGCGCGCTTTCCAACCTTCCTTTGGACGTGCTCGCCCTCGTAGCGGATGCCCTTGCCCTTGTATGGCTCGGGCGGGCGCTGCTTGCGGATGATCGCGGCGGTCTCGCCGACGAGCTGCTTGGAGATCCCCTTGACGACCACGCGCGTCGGCTGGGGCACCTCGAATTCGATGCCGCTGGGCGCGGGGATCGGGACGGGGTGCGAGTAGCCGACGGCGAGCTCGAGGTTCTTGCCCTTGAGCTGCGCGCGATAGCCCACGCCCTGGATCTCCAGGCGCTTCTCGTAGCCGGCGGTGACGCCCTGAACCATGTTCGCGACGAGCGTGCGCGTCAGCCCGTGCAGCGCGCGGTGTTCGCCGCGGTCGGTCGGCCGCGTGACGACCAGCTGCTCGCCGTCCTGGGTCACCTGGATGTCCCTGTGGATGCGCTCCGACAGTTCGCCTTTGGGACCGTTGACGCGCACTGACTCGGGCTCGATCGACACGGTCACACCGGCGGGCACTGGGATCGGCTGTCTACCGATTCTCGACATGGCTCTCGCTCACCACACCTGCGCCAGGACCTCGCCGCCGACGCCGGCGGCGCGCGCGTCGTGGCCGGTCATCACGCCGTGCGAGGTCGACACGATCGACGTGCCCATCCCGCCGAGCACCTTGGGGATGTGCTTGGCGTCCACGTACGTGCGCCGCCCCGGGCGCGACACGCGCTTCAGGCCGGAGATCGCCGAGCGGCGGTCGTCGGTGTACTTGAGGCGTATCTGGATCAGCTGCCCGGCGGCGCCGTCGGGCGCGGGGATGACCGACCAGGAGTCGATGTAGCCCTGCTCGTCGAGGATCCTCGCGAGCTCGCCCTTCAGCTTGGACGCGGGCACCTCCACGGTCTCGTGCGCAGCGTGGATCGCATTGCGCACGCGCGTGAGGAAGTCGGCTATCGGATCGGTCATTGACATGTTTGGGTTGCGCTCTCGGTTCTCGTGTCGGCAGCTACCAGGAGGACTTCGTCATCCCGGGGATCTGTCCGTTGTGGGCGAGCTCGCGAAGGCAGATGCGGCACACCCCGAACTTCTTGTACACCGCGCGCGGCCTACCGCAGCGGGTGCAGCGAGTATATGCACGTGTCTTGAACTTCGGAGTCCGCGCCTGCTTTACGCGCTGTGAAGTCTTGGCCATCAGTCGGTGCTCTCTTTCTCGGTGGTCTCCGCATCCCCGTCCCCGGGGGCGGCGCTCTGATCCTCGGCGCCGGCTGCCGCGTCCGCGACGACCGCCGCTTCGGCCGCGGCCTCCTCGGCCACAGCCTCCTCGGCCTCCTCGACGACCTCGGCCTCGGCCTCGGGCTCGACAGCCGCCTCGGGCTCCGCCGCCGCCTCCGGCTCCGCGGGCTTGGGCGCTGTCTTTTCGGCTGCCTTGGCTGCGGTCTTGGCAGCCTTCGCTTCGGCGGCCGCAGCTTTGGCCTGCGCCGCCTCCGCGGCATCCTCCTCCGCTTTCGCGGCGGCTACCGCGCTGGCGGCCTCGGCCTCCTCGTGGGCGCGAGCGGCGGCCTCGTCGGCCTCCGGGTCGTAGCCCTTGGGGCGGCCCTGTGGGGAGAAGGGCATCCCGAAGGCAGCGAGCAGCGCGTACGCCTCGATGTCGGTGGCGGCGGAGGTGGTGATGGTGATGTCGAGCCCGCGTACGGTGTCGATCTTGTCGTAGTCGATCTCCGGGAAGATGATCTGCTCTTTGACGCCCAGGGAGTAGTTGCCGCGGCCGTCGAACGAGCGCGAGTTGAGACCGCGGAAGTCGCGGATGCGCGGGATGGCGACGGAGATGAGCCGGTCGAGGAACTCGTAGCCGCGCTCGGCGCGCAGCGTCACGGCGAGGCCGACAGGCATGCCCTCGCGCAGTTTGAACGCGGCGATGGACTTGCGCGCGCGGCGAACGCTTGGCTGCTGGCCGGCGATCGTGGCGAGCTGCTCGGTGGCGGCCTTCAGCACTTTGGAGTCCTGCTTGGCGAGGCCGACGCCCATGTTGACGGTGATCTTCTCGATCCTGGGCGCCTGCATCACCGAGGAGTAGCCGAAGCGCTCGACGAGCGCAGGGCGGATCTCCTCGAGGTAGCGGACCTTGAGGCGGGCCGGAGGGGCGTCTGTGGCGGGAGCGGCCATCGCGTCAGTCCAGCCTTGCGCCCGAGCTCTTGGCGACGCGCACGCGCTCGCCGCCGGTGCGCTCGACGCCGACGCGCGTGGGCTTGCCCTTGGCGTCGAGCAGCATCACGTTGGAGATGTGGATGGGGCCCTCGCGCTCGATCACGCCGCCCAGCTGCTGTTCGCTCTGGGCGCCGGCGACCTGCTGCGGGCGGGTGTGGCGCTTGATCATGTTGAGGTGCTCGACGTACACGCGTTCCTTGGCCGGTTCCACGCGAAGCACGCGGCCGGTCTTGCCGCGGTCCTTGCCCGAGATCACCTGCACGCGGTCCTCGGAGCGGATCTTGAGAGAGCGGCGTTTGGGCGGTGTCGCGGCTTTGCGCTTGGACATCACAGGACCTCCGGCGCGAGCGAGACGATCTTCATGAAGTTGCGCTCGCGCAGTTCGCGCGCGACCGGCCCGAACACGCGCGTGCCGCGCGGGTTGTTCTGGTCGTCGATGATCACCGCGGCGTTCTCGTCGAAGGCGATGTATGTGCCGTCGTCGCGGCCGATCGGCTTCTTGGTGCGCACGACCACGGCGGTGACGACCTCGCCCTTTTTGACGGTGCCCTGGGGGTTGGCCTGCTTGACGGTCGCGGTGATGACGTCGCCGACGAACGCGTAGCGGCGCTTGGAGCCGCCCTTGACGCGGATGCACAGGATTTCGCGCGCGCCGGAGTTGTCGGCCACGCGGAGTCTCGTCTCGTTCTGGATCATCGCGCCCGCTCCACCACGTCGACGAGCGCCCAGCGCTTGAGGCGCGACAGCGGCCGGCTCTCGATCACGCGCACGATGTCACCCTCGTGCGCGTCGTTGTTCTCGTCGTGCGCGTGCACGGTGCTCGAGCTGCGCACGATCTTCTCGTAGCGCCGGTGACGGCGCGCGACGTCGATGCGCACGGTGATCGTCTTCTGCGCCTTGTCCGAGACGACGACGCCCTGACGCACACGGCGCGTACCCTCGACGAGCGCGTGCACAGGCGGCAGCGGCTCGGGCGCGGGCGCCGCTGCGCGGCGCTCGGCGGCCTTGGCGCGTTCCTGCAGGCGGCGGACGCGACGGCGTACGGCCTTCGTCTTGCGCTCGGCCAGACGCTCGGCGTGACGCTCCTCGGGGCTGCGGCTGGGGCGCGCCTCGGCGTGCTTTGACCGCGAGCGGCGACGGCGCTCCTTGGAGGAGAGCTGCTCGACTGGCTCGGCCGGCTCTGCAGGCGGCGCGGGCGCGGCGGCAGCGACGTCCTCGCCGCCCGCGTCGGGCGTCTGCTCGGCGTCGGCCGCGGCGGCGTCGGGCGCAGCCTCGGCCGCGGGCGCCTCTACGGGAGCGTCCGGCTCGGTGTCTGTTGCGTCGTTGTCTGGTTCGTCAGCCATGTCGTCCGTTCACGTGTCGTCTTTGGTCCTAGTTGCCCTGTTCGGCGCGCAGCTCGCGCTCACGTTTGACCGTGAGAGCGCGTGCGAGATCGCGCTTGGCGCGGCGGATGCCGGCGGTGTCGTCGAGTTCTCCAGTGGCGTTGGAGAAGCGCAGGCCGAACACCTCTTTGCGCAGCTCGGTCAGGCGCTTGGCCATTTCTTTGTCGTCCAGGTCTCGCATCGCGCTGGCCTTCATCGATCAGTCCTCACGCAGCACGAACTTGGACTTGACGGGAAGCTTGTGCGCGGCCAGCCGGATGGCTTCGCGGGCGAGCGGCTCGGACACGCCGGCGAGCTCGAACATTACGCGTCCGGGCTTGACGACCGCCACCCAGCCTTCGGGCGAGCCCTTGCCGGAGCCCATGCGGGTCTCGGCGGGCTTCTTGGTGATGGGCTTGTCCGGGAACACGTTGATCCAGACCTTGCCGCCACGCTTGATCTTGCGGGTCATCGCGATACGCGCGGCCTCGATCTGGCGGTTGGTCAGCCAGCCGCACTCGAGCGACTTCAGGCCGTACTCGCCGAACTGCACGTGCAGCTGCCCGCGCGAGTTGCCGCGACGACGCCCACGATGCTGCTTGCGATGCTTGACGCGCTTGGGTGAGAGCATCAGCGACCGCCTCCGCCGCTGGGCCCGCCGCCACCGGGGCGCGGACCGCGTCCGCCGCCAGGACCGCCGGGACCACGACCGCCTCCGCCGCCACGACCACCGGATGCTCCGGGCCCACCGGCCCCGCGTCCACGTCCGCCGCCAGGCCCGCCGCCGCGACCGCCTGGACCCCCGGGCCCGCGGCCTCTGCCGCGTCCCTCGCGCCCGTCGCGCCCGCCGCCGCGTCCGTCGCGCTCGGAGCTCGGCGGCGCGGGAGCGGTCATGTCGGTGAGGTCGGCGCCGGTGTAGCCCTCGGGCATGATCTCGCCCTTGTTGACCCAGCACTTGACGCCGATGCGCCCGAACGTGGTGCGCGCCTCGTAGAAGCCGTAGTCGATGTCGGCGCGCATCGTGTGCAGCGGTACGCGACCGTCGGAGTAGCTTTCGGTGCGCGCCATCTCCGCGCCGCCGAGGCGGCCGGCGACCTGGACCTTGACGCCCTTGGCGCCGGAGCGCATGGCGCTGGTGAGCGCGCGCTTCATCGCGCGGCGGAACGCGACGCGGTTCTGCAGCTGCTCGGCGATCGACTGGGCGACGAGCTTGGCGTCGAGCTCGGGGCGCTTGATCTCGAGGATGTTGACCTTGATCTGCTTTTTGGTCATGCGGTGCAGATCACGGCGCAGCGCATCCACTTCGGTTCCGGACTTGCCGATCACGATGCCCGGCCGAGCGGTGTGGATGTTGACCTCGAGCTCGTTGGCGTCCTTGCGGATCGTGATGTCCGACAGTCCCGCGTGGGCGAGCTTGCCGATGATGTGCTCGCGTACGCGCACGTCCTCGGCAAGGTACTCAGCGAAGTTTTTCTCGTTGAACCAGTTTGACTTCCAGTCGTGGATGTAACCCACGCGCATAGCCTCTGGATGAACCTTCTGTCCCATTTCTCAGTCTCTCAGCCGTGTCTCTTGTTGTTCGCCGGCTCCGGGCGCGGAGTCAGCGTGATCGTCAGGTGGCTCGTGCGCTTGCGGATCGGCGTTGCTCGTCCCATCGCGCGCGGCCTGAAGCGCTTGATCGTTGGCCCTTCGTCGGCGTACGCCTCACGGACGATCAGGTCGTCCTCGAGCAGTTCGTGGTTGCTCTCCGCGTTTGCGACTGCCGACTCGAGCAGCTTGCTCCAGTCGCGGGCCACCTCACGAGGGGTGAACGCGAGGATAGCGCGTGCCTCTTGAATCGACTTGCCCCGGATGTGCCCGCACACCATGCGAGCCTTCCGCGCGGATGTGCGCACGTAGCGGGCGTGGGCGCTGACGACCCTGCGTCGCGGCGCTCCTTTCGCGACCGCGGCGGCGCGACGTGCGACTTTGGCTGAGGGCTTCTCAGCGGTCTGCGCCTTCGCCAGCTCCTGCGCCTCGCCAGCATCGCCGGCGGCTGCGGCTGCCTCGGTGGCGGCTTTCTTGGCGCCGCGTTTTTTGGTGGCGGATCGTCCGGCGGCCTGAGGTTCGCCCGGTCCAGAGTCCTCAGCCGCGTCCGTCTCCGCTGAAGGCTTCTCCTCAGCGGCTTTTCTCGTCGCAGGCTTTTTCTCAGCAGCCGGTTTTTTTTCAGCGCCCGGTTTCTGATCGGCCGTCGGTTTCTTCTCGGCCGCAGGTTTTTTCTCCGCGGCGGCTTTTTTCTCGCCAGCGGCTTTTTTCTCAGCTACTGGCTTTTTCTCAGCTACTGGCTTTTTCTCAGCGGCTTTTTTCGCGGCCGGCGCTTTCGCGTCGTCCGACTCGGCCGGCGTGCCGCCCTTCTCCTCCTCGGCGCTCATCTGACCTTCCCCGAGCCGGCGTGCCCGCGGAACACGCGCGTGGGCGCAAACTCGCCGAGCTTGTGGCCGACCATCGACTCGCTGATGTACACGGGCACATGTTTCTTGCCGTCGTGCACGGCGATCGTGTGGCCGACCATCTCCGGGAAGATGGTCGACGCGCGCGACCAGGTGCGCAGCATTTTTTTGTTGTTGGCGGCGTTGAGAGCTTCGATGCGCTGCATCAGCCGCTCTTCCACCCAGGGACCCTTCTTGCTCGAGCGGCTCATCGGGACTTGCCCTTCCCGCGGCGGCGGCCGCGCACGATGTACTTGCTGGAGGTCTTGTTCTTTTTACGCGTGCGATACCCGAGCGTGGGCACGCCCCACGGCGTCACCGGGTGCCGGCCGGCGGTGGTCGAGCCCTCGCCGCCGCCGTGCGGGTGGTCGACGGGGTTCATGGCGACGCCGCGCGTCTGCGGGCGCACGCCCATATGGCGCTTGCGCCCGGCCTTGCCGACCTTGACGTTCTGGTGCTCGGCGTTGCCGATTGTGCCGACGGTAGCGCGGCACTCGGCGCGCACCATGCGCATCTCGCCGGAGGGCAGTCGCAGCGTGGCCATGTCGCCGTCCTTGGCCATCAGCTGCGCGGAGGCGCCTGCGGAGCGCGCCATCTGGCCGCCGCGGCCGGGCTGCAGCTCGATGTTGTGCACGACCGTACCGACGGGCATGCGCGCCAGGTCCATGCAGTTGCCGACCGCGATGTCCGCGTTCTCACCGGAGGACACCACCATCCCCACCGTGAGCCGCTGCGGTGCGAGGATGTAGCGCTTCTCGCCGTCGACGTAGTGCAGCAGGGCGATGTACGCGGAGCGGTTGGGGTCGTACTCGATCGCTGCGACGCGCGCGTCGACGCCGTCCTTGCGACGCTTGAAGTCCACACGCCGGTACGCGCGCTTGGCGCCGCCGCCGCGGTGGCGCGCGGTCTTGCGTCCGAGCGAGTTGCGTCCGCCGCTCTTCTTGAGGCCTTCGACGAGCGACTTCTCGGGCTTGGACTTGGTGATCTCGGCGAAGTCCGGGTAGGACACGAAACGCATCCCCGGGCTCGTCGGTCTTGGCTTGCGAATCGGCATGGTCTACCGCTCCCTATGCCTCTAGAGCCGCGAGGCCCTGGAAGATCGGAATGGACTCGCCGGAGCGCACCTGCACGATCGCCTTCTTCCACTCGCGCGTGCTGCCCTTGGGCGTGGAGCCGCGGCGCTTGGGCTTGGACTTGACGCTCATCGTGCGCACCTCGACGACGTGTACGTCGAACAGCGCCTCGACCGCCTGGCGGATCTGCGTCTTGTGCGCGTCGCGGTGGACGCGGAAGGTGTAGCGGTTGGCGGCCGAGAGCACGTAGCTCTTCTCGGAGACGACCGGGCGGATGATCACCTGGGTGGGCTCCATCAGGACTCTCCCCTGGTCGGGTTGCCGGTGCGCGCGGTGAGCGCCTCGAGCGCCGGCTCGGAGACGAGCAGGCTGGCGGCGGCGAGCAGGTCCGCCACGCCGACGTTCTCGGCGGTGAGCACGGCTACGCGCTGGATGTTGCGGAACGACAGCGCCGCTGCGGACTCCTCCGGGGTGAGCACCACGAGCGTAGGGGTGACCTGACGGGTGGGGATGTCCCAGTCCTCGAGCAGCTCGAACGCCTGGCTGGTCTTGGGCGCGGCGAACACGCTCGTGTCGAGGATCGCGATCGAGCCGCGCTCGGCGTGCAGCGACAGCGCGCTGCGCAGCGCGGCGCGCTGCTCCTTGCGGTTGACCTTGAAGGTGTAGGAGCGCGGCTGCGGTCCGAACACCGTGCCGCCGCCGGTCCACACGGGTGAGCGGCTGGAGCCGGCGCGCGCGCGGCCGGTGCCCTTCTGGCGCCAGGGCTTGGCGCCACCGCCGGAGACCTTGCCGCGCGTTTTGGTGGCGGCGGTGCCGCGCCTGCGCGCGGCCTGCTCTGCGCGCACGCTCTGGTGCACCAGCGGGCCGGAGAAGCTTGCGCCGAACGCGGACTCGTCGAGCTTGACCTTCTTGGCGGCGCTGCCGCCGAGGATCGGAGCGTCAGGCATCGGTCCGCACCTCCACGAGCGTGCCGGTGGGACCGGGAACCGAGCCGCGAACCATCAGCAGGTTGTCCTTGGCGTCGATGCGGATGACCTCGAGACCCTTCTGGGTGACGCGCTTGTTGCCCATCTGACCTGGGCCGCGGATTCCCTTCATGACGCGTGCCGGCCACGCCGACGCCCCGATCGAGCCGGGAGCGCGCACGTTGTGCGAGCCGTGGGACTTGGGTCCGCTGGCGAAGTTGTGGCGCTTGATCGTGCCCTGGAAGCCCTTGCCCTTTGATACGCCCGAGATCTTCACGCGCGCGCCGACCTCGAACGAGTCGACGGTGACGGTCTCGCCGAGCATGAGCTCGCCGACCTCGTCGCGGAACTCGGCGAGCGTGCGCATCGGCGGCGCGTCGGCCTTCTTGAGGTGGCCGAGCTCGGGTTTCGACAGGTGCTTCTCCTTGGTCTGGCCGAACGCCAGCTGCACCGCGTCGTAGCCGTCGCGCTCGGAGGTGCGCACCGCCGTCACTGGGCACGGGCCGGCCTCGAGCACGGTGACGCGCGCGACGCTGCCGTCTTCCTGGAAGAGCTGGGTCATGCCGAGCTTCTTGGCGAGGATCGCGGCCATCGGGTCAGGTGGCGAGACGAATCTCGATGTCGACGCCCGCCGGCAGGTGGTCGAGGCGCTGCAGCGAGTCGACCGTCTTGGGCGTGGGCTGGTGGATGTCGATCAGGCGCTTGTGCGTGCGGATCTCGAAGTGCTCGCGCGAGTCCTTGTCCTTGAACGGCGAGCGGATCACGCAGTACACGTTCTTCTCGGTGGGCAGCGGCACGGGGCCGGACACGCTGGCGCCGGTGCGGGTGGCCGTCTCGACGATCTCCCTCGCGGCCGACTCGATGGCGGACGTGTCGTACGCCTTCAGCCGGATTCGGATCTTGTTCTGGTTTGTCGCTGCCATGGTGATCGCTGCTGCCTATCGTTTGGTGATGTGGGTGAAGCGTGCAAGGGGGGCGGATCCGTGTGAGCAGAATCCACCCCCGGCCCGCTCTCGCGGGTGTCGCATTCGTCGTATCTGACTGCAATAACGCCGGCGTCGCCGGCGCTGGTACTACTCGATGATCTCGCTGACCACGCCCGACCCGACCGTGCGGCCACCCTCTCGAATGGCGAAACGCAGGCCCTGGTCCATGGCGATCGGCTGGATCAGCTCGATCTCCATCTGGACGTTGTCTCCTGGCATGACCATCTCGACGCCGTCGGGCAGCTTGGCCACGCCGGTGACGTCGGTCGTGCGGAAGTAGAACTGAGGACGGTAGCCCGTGAAGAACGGGGTGTGACGACCGCCCTCCTCCTTCTTGAGCACGTAGACCTCTGCCTTGTACTTTGTGTGCGGCGTGATCGAGCCGGGCTTGCACAGCACCTGGCCGCGCTCGATCTCCTCGCGCTTGGTACCACGCAGCAGGCAGCCGACGTTGTCGCCCGCCTGGCCCTGGTCGAGGATCTTGCGGAACATCTCGACGCCCGTGACGACCGTGGAGGTCGAGTCGTGGACACCGACGATTTCAACCGTGTCGCCCGTGTTGACGATGCCCTGCTCGACGCGCCCGGTGGCGACGGTGCCACGGCCGGTGATCGAGAACACGTCCTCGACCGGCATCAGGAACGGCTTGTCGAGCTCGCGCACGGGCTCGGGGATGTAGGAGTCGAGCGCGGCTGCGAGCTCGAGGATCTTCTCCTTGTATGCCTCGTCGCCTTCGAGCGCCTTCAGCGCGGAGCCGACGATGAACGGGATGTCGTCACCCGGGAAGTCGTACTCGGAGAGCAGCTCGCGGACCTCGACCTCGACCAGTTCCAGCAGCTCCTCGTCGTCAACCATGTCGGCCTTGTTGAGGAACACGACGATGTAGGGCACGCCGACCTGGCGGGCGAGCAGGATGTGCTCGCGCGTCTGCGGCATCGGGCCGTCGGCGGCGGAGACGACGAGGATCGCCCCGTCCATCTGCGCGGCGCCGGTGATCATGTTCTTGACGTAGTCGGCGTGACCGGGGCAGTCGACGTGCGCGTAGTGACGGTTCTCCGTCTGGTACTCGACGTGCGAGGTGGCGATCGTGATGCCGCGTTCCTTCTCCTCGGGCGCGTTGTCGATTTCCGCGAAGCTGCGGGCTTCGGCGCCTCCCTTCTCGGCCAGCACCGTGGTGATGGCAGCGGTCAGCGTCGTCTTGCCATGGTCGATGTGACCGATAGTCCCGACGTTGACGTGCGGCTTGTCGCGCTCGAACTTCTCCTTCGCCACTTTTTGCTCGCTCCTGTATCGACTTGTATGCCCGCCTCTGTGGAGGCGAACCTCAGAAATCTATCTAAATGCGCTGCTGCGTGACTGCTCGGTGCTCGTGCCTCGGTGCTGTTGGTCTATCCGGCCGCGTCCGAGGCGCCTAGGCCGGAACCGGTTCGCCGGTCCGCGCTTCCACGATCTTCTCGGCAATGTTCGGCGGGACCTCTTCGTAGTTCTCGAACTGCATCGTGTAGTTGGCGCGCCCCTGGGTGTTGGAGCGCAGGTCGGTCGCGTAGCCGAACATCTCGCTCAGCGGGACCTTCGCGGTCACGGCCAGCGCGTTGCCACGGCGCTCCTGACCTTCGACGCGTCCACGGCGCCGGCTCAGGTCGCCGATCACGTCTCCGAGGAAGTCGTCGGGGGTGACGACCTCAACGGCGAAGATCGGCTCGAGCAGCACCGGCTTGGCCCGTTTGGCGGCCTCTTTGAAGGCCAGCGAGCCGGCGACTTTGAAGGCTATTTCGGATGAATCCACGTCGTGGTACTTGCCGTCCACGAGCGTCACGCGCATGTCGACCATCGGGTAGCCGGCCTTGACGCCGTTGTCGAGCGCCTCTTCGATCCCCTTCTTGACCGCGGGGATGTATTCCGAGGGGATGTTTCCGCCCTTGATCTTGTTGATGAACTCGAAGCCGACACCAGGGGCGGGCTCCAGGTCGATGAACACGACGCCGAACTGCCCCGAGCCGCCGGTCTGGCGGACGAACTTGCCTTCGACCTTCTCGACGCTGCCGCGCACCGTCTCGCGGTAGGACACCTGCGGACGTCCGACGTTGGCCTCGACGCCGAACTCCCGCTTCATGCGGTCGACGAGCACCTCGAGGTGCAGCTCGCCCATGCCCGAGATCTCGGTCTGCCCCGTCTCCTCGTTGGTGCGCACCTGAAACGTGGGGTCCTCTTCGGCCAGACGCCCGAGCGCAACCGACATCTTCTCCTGGTCGACCTTCGTCTTGGGCTCGACCGCGACCTTGATGACGGGCTCGGGGAACACGATGTTCTCGAGGTGGATCGGGTGCTCGGGGACAGCCAGCGTGTCGCCGGTGATGACCTGCTTGATGCCGACGGCAGCGGCGATGTCCCCGGCGAAGACCTCGGTGACCTCCTCGCGCTCGTTGGCGTGCATCATCAGGATGCGCCCGATGCGCTCGGTGCGCCCGCTGCCGACGTTCAGGATCTTCGCGCCGGCCTCGAGGTGCCCCGAGTAGACGCGGAAGTAGGTGAGCTTGCCGACATAGGGGTCGGCCGCGATCTTGAAGGCAAGCGCGGCGAACGGCTCGGAGTCGTCGGCGGTGCGGACGACCTCGCGCTCCTGCTCCTCGCCCCTGATCAGTTCGGTGCCTACGACCGGCGGCACGTCCAGCGGCGAAGGCAGGTAGTCAATGACCGCGTCCAGCAGCGGCTGCACGCCCTTGTTCTTGAACGACGAGCCGCACAGCACGGGAGTCAGCTTCGTCGAAAGCGTCGCTTTGCGGATGGCGCTCTTGAGAACGTCCTCGGGCACCTCCGCCTCCTCGAGCATCAGTTCGAGCAGCGCGTCGTCGTAGTGCGATACCTCCTCGAGCAGGTGTTCGCGCGCCGCGCCCGCGGCTTCGACGAGGTGCTCGGGGATCTCGATCTCGTCGACTTCCTTGCCCATCTCGTCCTTGTAGACGATCGCCTTCATCGCCACGAGATCGACGACGCCGAGGAAGTCGCCCTCGGCGCCGATCGGCAGCTGGATCGGCACGGGGTGCGCGCCGAGACGGTCGATCATCGTCTGCACGCCTTTGTCGAAGTCGGCGCCGATGCGATCCATCTTGTTGATGTAGGCGATGCGCGGCACGTGGTACTTGTCGGCCTGGCGCCACACGGTCTCCGACTGCGGCTCGACGCCGGCGACGGAGTCGAACAGCGCGATCGCGCCGTCGAGCACGCGCAGCGAGCGCTCGACCTCGACCGTGAAGTCGACGTGGCCGGGGGTGTCGATGATGTTGATGCGGTGGTCCTTCCACTGCGCGGTGGTGGCAGCGGAGGTGATCGTGATCCCGCGCTCCTGCTCCTGCTCCATCCAGTCCATCACGGCCGCGCCCTCGTGCACCTCGCCGATCTTGTAGGTGCGACCGGTGTAGTAGAGGATGCGCTCGGTCGTCGTCGTCTTGCCGGCGTCGATGTGAGCCATGATCCCGATGTTTCGGGTGTTTTGGAGTGAGAACTTACGTGGCATGTTTGGCTGTGGGGATCGGTGTTCGTCGAGGCGGCGATACGGGCAAAAAAAATAGGCCCCTCGGGCCCACGAACGCAGCTGGTCTTGTATGGACCGGTCCGCGTCGTTATCTGCTCGAGGTCTCCATCTTGATTGCGGGTCCGTGGGAGGCACGCGCACAAGCTGCGTTCGCCCACGAAGCGGTGCCGACTATAGCAGAGGGTTTCCGCTTGCTAGCTGGGCTTGCTGCCGGCGCTGGCGGCAGCCTGCGCGCTCGTGTCGCGCGGCTCGCAGGACCCTGCCGCGGGCGCCTGCTCGAACATCGCGGCGAGACGCTGCAGCACGCGCGTGGCCCCGCGCAGATCGTCCGCGTCGACGCCGGCCAGCGCCTGCTCCCAGCGGCTCTGCCAGGCGGCGCGCTTGGCCTCGATCTTGTTGGCGCCCTTGGGCGTGAGGCGCGTGACGACGACGCGGCGATCGGTCGGCGAGCGGGCGCGCTCCACATGCCCGCTGTCGGCGAGGTGGTCGAGCATCTGCGTGACCGTCGCCGGCGTCAGTCGCGCGGCGGCGGCGAGATCTCCCGCGGACAGCTCGCCGCGCTCCCGCAGCTCGATCAACAACTCGAACTGCGCGTGGCTGAGCTCCTCGCCGCCGAGGTGCGTGTCGCGACCGCGCAGGCGGCTGAGGACGCGAAACGTGTGGCGGAAGGCGAGGCCGAGCTCGCGCAGCTGCTCCTCGCGCGGGGCGGGCTCGCCCTCGGCGCCGGCGAGGGCTTCGTGCTGCGCAGACTGCGGATCGGAACGGGGCTCGACGGCGCTGGGGGGACTCATGCGCGATTCGCCTCGTGGATCAGACGCCGATGGGCTCGACCGCGGCGACCTCGCCCGCAGGCGCTGCCTCCCTGGCTGCAACTGCGGCCGCTGCTGCGGCCGCGGCAGCAGCTTTGGCGGCCGGGCGCTCGGCGCGCAGCAGCATCGTGCACGGGATCAGCGACAGCACCGCGATGCCGATGCCCCACCAGTAGGTGGTGTCGAACGCATGCGCGACGTGTGCGGGCGTGTGGACAACCCCGGTCGCCCGCTGCAGCACGACCGCGAGCACGGACACGCCGATCGCGCCGCCGAGGCGCTGCAGCACGTTCATCTGCGGTGTGGCGTCGGAGAGCTGCTCGGGACGCATGGCCGCAAACGCGGCGGACATCGCGGGCATAAAGGACAGGCCGATGCTGGTGCCGCGGACGAGCAGCACGAGCGACAGCACCACGATCGATGTGTGGGCTCCGACGAACGCGAGCGGGAGGGTGCTGAGCGCAAGCACCGACACGCCGATGATCGCGATGCGTCCGCCGCCGAAGCGCTCGGTGAGGCGACCGGCGATCGGCATCGCGATCAGCGCGCCAAGGCCCTGCGGGCCATTGAGCAGGCCCGTGTCGATCACGCTCTCGCCGCGGACGGTCTGGTAGTAGAGCGGCACGAGGATCATCGCTCCGAACAGCGCCGCGCCGAGGCCGAACGTGGTGAAGGACGCGCCGGCGAACACCTTGTTCTTGTAGAGCCTGATGTCCAGCAGCGGGTGCTCGATGCGCAGCGCGTGGAAGCAGAAGGAGATCGTCAATGCCACGCCGGCGATGACGGGGACGAGCACGATCGCCGAGCCGGCAGCCGCGCCGGCGCCGAGTTCGCTGATGCCGAAGATGATCGCCGCGGCGCCCGTCGGCAGCAGCGCCAGCCCGAGCAGGTCGAGCGGGCCGGCCTTGCCGGAGTCGGTGCTGGGCAGCATCCGCCAGCCGAGCACGAACGCGATCAGGCCGATCGGCGCGTTGACGAAGAAGATCCACGACCAGTGCAGGTTCTGCAGGATCAGACCGCCGACCACCGGTCCGAAGATCGGCGCGAGCATCGCCGGCATCGAGACGATGCCCATCACCCTGCCCATGCGCTTGGGCCCGGCGACCTGAGCCATGATCAGCTGCGCGACCGGCATGATCATGCCGCCGCCGATGCCCTGCATGACCCTGAACACGACGAGCAGCACGAGCGAGTTGGACAGGCCGCATGCGACCGAGCCGGCCGTGAACAGCACCAACGAGACGAGGTACACGCGCTTGGCGCCGAAGCGTCGCGCCATCCAGCCGGTGACGGGGATCACCGCGGCCAGCGCCAGCAGGTAGCCGGTCACCACCCACTGCACCTGCGCGATCGGGCTGTGCAGGTCGCGCCCGAGCGTGTCCAGCGCTACGTTGACGATCGTCGTGTCGAGGATCGACATGATCATCCCGAGGATCACGACCCCGGAGATGACCCACACATGTCGCTCGATCTTGAGCGACTCCGAAGGCTGTGCTTGAGCAGGTGCGGAAGACATTCGGTGCCTAAACGTTAGGCACCGAAGCTTTCGTCTTCAACCCCAGCGGGTGTGCGATGCGTCACATATATAAAGCAGCAGGCGCGCGGATCAGCGCTGCGTAGCCGCCGAGTATCTGATCAGACCCAGGATCATGAGCAGGACACCAGCGACGATGAACGCCCACGCTGCGACGTGGACAAGATCGTAAGCGGTCGGCGTCAGCCCCTTCGCCAGCGCAACGCGCGTGCCGTCGTCATATGCCTGGAAGGCGGAGAGCGGCTTGTTCCTGAAGTCCACGATGAACGCGCTGACGCCCGCCAAGAACAATCCCGCGCCCCCGTACAGTCGCCACATGGGCACACCCTACCTCTGACCGCAGGCAACGTACGGTGCGCCCAGCAGCACGGCCAGCAGACTGCGACGCCTGAGCTTCATGCGCCGAGTGTTCCTGCGACGCGCCCGCAGATGTCAACATCCGGTGTCGCCTTTGACACCGCGCGGCCGCGGTTTCCCTACCAGCCCGTAGCGGGCCGAGGAGCAAGCGGACCGCGGACGCAGGGAGCGAAATGTGCTCTGCACATGAGCGAGCGAGGACAAAGGTCCGCGCCGCTCATCGGCCCGCTACCAGCGGTAGTGCGCGAAGGCCTTGTTGGCCTGCGCCATGCGGTAGATGTCGTCCTTGCGCTTGTACGCGCCGCCCTGCTGCGACTGCGCGTCCATCAGCTCGTTTGCAAGCCGCTGCGCCATGGTCTTCTCGCGGCGCTGGCGCGCGAACTCGACGAGCCAGCGCACGGCGAGCGTGCGCGCGCGCCTGGCGGGCACCTCGACGGGCACCTGGTAGGTGGCGCCTCCGACCCGTCGCGAGCGAACCTCGAGCGACGGCGTGAGCGCCTTGATCGACGCGTCGAGCGTCTCAATCGGGTCTTTGTCGCTGCGCTCGGCGAGCAGCGCGAGCGCGTCATAGACAATCCGCTCGGCGGTCGACTTCTTGCCGTCGAGCATGACCTTGTTGATCACCTGCTGGACGAGCTTGGAGCGGTGGATGGGGTCCGCCTCGACAGGGCGGATCTGTGCTGCTGCGCGACGGGGCATCTGAGGTCTCTTCCTGGAAGCGGTGGGCTGCGGCTATTTTTTCTTGACGCCGTACTGCGAGCGCGCCTTTTTGCGGTCGCTGACGCCGGCGGCGTCGAGCGTGCCGCGCACGACCTTGTAGCGCACGCCCGGCAGGTCCTTGACGCGGCCGCCGCGGACCAGCACCACCGAGTGCTCCTGCAGGTTGTGCCCCTCTCCGGGGATGTACGCGGTGACCTCGATCGAGCCGGAGATGCGCACGCGCGCGACCTTGCGCAGCGCGGAGTTAGGCTTCTTCGGGGTCGTGGTGTAGACGCGCGTGCACACGCCACGCCGTTGCGGCGCGGCGGTCTTCTTCTTGCGGCCCTTGCCGGACTTCAGTCCGGGAGTGGCGATCTTCTTCTTGGGGGTCACGCGCCCCTTGCGCACTAGCTGAGAGGTGGTCGGCATCGAGCGGGATGCTAGCAGTGCGCGGCGGCCGTGGCCACGAGCGTCTCTGATGCTCGCACTAGGCGGCCTGCGGAACGCCCGCGGCGCGCACCGGCGCGGGCATCAGCGCGCCGGCGACGATCACGAGCACGAACGCGAGCGCCTGCAGAACCACGCCGGCGGTGCTGCCCGCGACGGGGTCGCCGAACACGACGATCCCGCCGGCGATGCCGGCGATGTTGGCGGCGGTGCCGGTGACGGCGATCACGGGGACCGCCTCGCCGTCCTGCAGTCCGCGCGCGGACGCGAAGAACGCGACGATCGACGCGAGCACGGCCACCGCCAGCCACGGGCTGAGCAGGATGCCGAGGGCGCCGTGGGCGCCGGCGATGCCGGTGAGCGCCTTGATGGCGGTGTCGGAGACTCCGAAGAGGATGCCAGAGGCGGCGCCGAGCATCACGCCGTGGTGCTCGACCGGGCCGCCGATGCGGGGGCCCATGATCAGCAGCCCGCCGAGGCCGAACAGGCCGGCCTCGAAGGAGATCATGGCGGCGGCGGAGAAGTGGGAGTGGGCGCCGTGCATGGCGGGCAGCGTGACGCCCAGCAGCACGAGCCCGGCGGCGGTGAGGAACAGGCCGAGCCACTGGCGGCGTCCGACCCGGAAGCCGAACAGCTTGTCGGCCATCACCGCGATGAACACGACGCCGGCGGCGAGCGAGACCTGGATGACGGACATCGGCGCCATCGACAGCGCGACGACGTGCAGGCCCCAGCTGGCGGTCGCGGTGAGCATGCCGAGCGTGAACCACTTCGACGAGTACAGCGCGCGGACCGAGCGCAGCGGGTGCAAAACCTGCACCTTCGGCACGGAGTTGGCGCCGCGGTACTTGTAGAAGAAGCCCAGGTTCGCCACGAAGGCGCACGCGAGCGCAAGGAGTATGCCTAGATCCATGGTCATTGTCGGGGGGGCGACGGAGTGGTCATCGGCGGGGGGCGCGTGCTGCTTTACTGCGCCCCGTCCAACTCAGCGCATCTTCCGTGTGTTCCGTCTCCTCCACCCTACCCGTCTGAACCTGTATGGCAGCTAAAGAGGCCGCCAGGGGGATGGAGGAGCGTCAGCTGCCTCTGCTGATGGTGGACATCGACGGCGTCATCTCGCTGTTCGGCGGCTGGGAGCGGGTCGCGGCGGCACAGGACGCCCCACTCGATGGCTCCTTCCATTCGATCGACGGCACACCTCACTTCCTTTCGGCCACTGCGGCCGCTCACCTGCTCGAGCTGTCGAGCGTGTTCGAGCTGGTGTGGGCGAGCGGTTGGGAGGAGCGCGCGAACGAGCATCTGCCGCACCTGCTCGGGATGCCTCCGGGGCTCCCGTTCCTGCGCTTCGAGCGCGCCGTCGGACGGGCTAACGCGCACTGGAAGCTCGACACGATCGACGCGTACGCGGGCGATCGGGCTCTGGCGTGGTTGGATGACGCGCTGAACGACGCCTGCCATGCGTGGGCGCAGAGGCGCGCGGCGCCGACGCTGCTCGTGCAGACCGACCCGCGCCACGGCCTCACCGCGTCGGAGGCGACGCGGCTGGCGGGCTGGGCGCTCGCGCTTGGCGCGCGCCCAGTCGCCGAATAGCGTCTCTAGTCCTCGACGGGCGCGTCGTCGGGCAGCTCGAGCTCGGCGAGCTCCTCGGCGAAGCCGGGGTCGGTGCCGCCGGCGCCGATCTTCTCCAGCGACGCGAGGTCGGCGTCGAACTCCTGCCCGTAACCGCCGTTGAAGCCGTCGCCGGCGAGCCCCAGCTCGGCGGCGATCTCGTCCTGGTCGAGCAGGCCGACGTCGTCGATCGCGCGCGGCAGCGGTTCGGAGGGCTCGATCTCGATCCGCCGGTAGCGCTTGAGGCCGGTGGCGGCTGGGATCAGCTTGCCGATGATGACGTTCTCCTTGAGGCCGTTGAGGCGGTCGATCTTGCCTTCGAGCGCGGCGTCGGTGAGCACCTTGGTGGTCTCCTGGAAGGAGGCCGCCGACAGGAACGAGTCGGTGTTCAGCGATGCCTTGGTGATGCCCAGGATGATGTCCTCGAACTGCGCCGTCTCGCCACCGGCCTGGTTGACTGCGTCGTTGGCCTTGGCGAACTCGAAGCGATCGACGAACTGCCCGGGCAGGTAGTCGGTGTCGCCCTTCTGGTCGACGCGCACCTTCTTGAGCATCTGACGCACGATCAGCTCGATGTGCTTGTCGTTGATGTCCACGCCCTGTGACTTGTAGACCTCCTGGACCTCCTTGACCAGGTACTGCTCGGTCTCGGTGCGCCCGCGGATCGCGAGCAGCTCGTGCGGGTACACGGAGCCCTCGTTGAGCTGCTTGCCGGCTTTGATCTTCTCGCCGCTGGTCACGAACAGCCGTGTGCGCCGCGGGAAGGCATGACGATGCTCCTCGCCGGCCTCGTCGGTGATCACGACCGTGATCGCTTTGTCGGTCTCTTCGATCGTGGCGACACCGTCCTGCTCGGCGATTTTGGACAGGCCCTTGGGCCGGCGCGCCTCGAACAGCTCGACGACACGCGGCAGGCCGTGCGTGATGTCCGCGCCGGCGACACCGCCGGTGTGGAACGTGCGCATCGTCAGCTGCGTGCCGGGCTCGCCGATCGACTGCGCGGCGACGATGCCGACCGCGTCTCCGATCTGCGCGAGCGCGCCGGTGGCCATGGCGCGGCCGTAGCAGGCCTGGCATACGCCACTGGTGGCCTCGCACTTGAGCACCGAGCGCACCGGAACGGTCACCTCGGTGCCCTTGTCGTGGTCATCCGTGAACGCGCTGACGATCTCGGCCATCTCGGCGCGGCCGATTTCGGCGCCCTGCTCGGTGAGCATGCGGCCCCGCTTGGTCGTGATGTCGAGCGCGGCGATGCGCCCGACGAGCACGTCGTTGGGCTCGCCGCCGTCCTTGAACACGGCCATCTCGATGTACTCCTCGGTGCCGCAGTCGGCCTCGCGGATGATCACGTCCTGCGCGACGTCGACCAGACGCCGCGTCAGGTAGCCCGAGTCGGCGGTGCGCAGCGCCGTGTCGGCGAGTCCCTTTCGGGCGCCGTGCGTGGAGATGAAGTACTCGAGCACGGACAGGCCCTCCATGAAGTTGGCCTTGATCGGGCGCTCGATGATTTCGCCCTTCGGGTTGGCCATCAGCCCGCGCATGCCCGCCAGCTGGCGGATCTGCTTGAACGATCCACGCGCACCCGAGTTGGCCATCATGAAGATCGGGTTGAGCACGTCGAGGTTTTTGACCATCGCCTCGGCGACCTCGTCGGTGGCCGCGTTCCACTGCTCGACGACCGCCTCGTGACGCTCCTCCTGGGTGATCAGGCCATCGTCGTACTGACCGGTGATGTCGCCCACGATCGCGTCGAACTTGTCCAGGATCTGCTGCTTCTCGGGCGGGATCACGACGTCGTTCTTGGAGATCGTGATGCCGGCCTGCGTCGCGTACTTGAAGCCGAGGTCCTTGAACGCGTCGAGCACCAGCGAGATCGTCGTCGCGCCGTAGGACTGCACGAGCATGTCGATCAGCCGTGTCGTGTCGCGCTTCTTCATCGACTGGTTGACGAACACGTACTTGGACGCGTCGAACTCGTCGCCCAGCGCCTCCGCGAGCGCGCGCTCGATGCGATCGTTGTAGATCATCCGCCCGATCGTCGTGAGCACATGCCCGCCCTCGCGCCCGTAGGGGCGGAACTCGGCGATGTCATGCAGCTTGACCACGCCGGCCTCGTATGACAGTTCGGCCTCCTGCGCCGTGCGAAACACGTGCGGACGCGGCTCGTGGGTGGCCCGATCGATCTTCGCGAGCTCCTCCGCTTCGGGACCGTACGTGAGGTAGTACGCGCCCAGGATCATGTCCTGCGTGGGCGTGGCCAGCGGCGCGCCGTGCGCGGGGGACAGGATGTTGTTGGAGGACAGCATCAGGATGCGCGCCTCCGCCTGCGCCTCAGCCGACAGCGGCAGGTGCACGGCCATCTGGTCGCCGTCGAAGTCCGCGTTGAACGCGTGACACACGAGCGGGTGCACCTGGATCGCCTTGCCCTCGACGAGCAGCGGCTCGAACGCCTGGATGCCCAGACGGTGCAGGGTCGGTGCGCGGTTGAGCAGCACGGGGTGCTCGTGGATGACCTCCTCGAGCACATCCCAGACCTCGGCGATCATCGAGTCGACCATCTTCTTGGCCGCCTTGATGTTCTGCGCCGACTTGCGCTCCACGAGGCGCGCCATGATGAACGGCTTGAACAGCTCGAGCGCCATGATCTTCGGCAGCCCGCACTGGTGCAGCTTGAGGTAGGGCCCGGCGACGATCACCGAGCGCCCGGAGTAGTCGACGCGCTTGCCGAGCAGGTTCTGGCGGAAGCGGCCCTGCTTGCCCTTGAGCATGTCCGACAGGCTCTTCAGCGGCCGGTTGCCCGGGCCGGTGACGGGACGGCCGCGGCGGCCGTTGTCGAACAGCGCGTCGACGGCCTCCTGCAGCATCCGCTTCTCGTTGTTGACGATGATCTCCGGCGCGCCGAGGTCGAGCAGCCGCTTGAGGCGGTTGTTGCGGTTGATGACGCGGCGGTACAGGTCGTTGAGGTCGGAGGTCGCGAAGCGGCCACCGTCGAGCTGCACCATCGGGCGCAGCTCCGGCGGGATCACGGGCACCGCGTCGAGCACCATCATCTCGGGCTTGTTTCCGGACTGGATGAACGCGGATACGACCTTCAGGCGCTTGACGGCGCGCGCCTGCTTCTGGCCTTTGCCGGTCTTGACCTGATCCTCGAGCTCGACGCGTTCGGCCTCGAGGTCGACCTGCTGGAGCAGGTCGCGGATCGCTTCGGCGCCCATGCCGCCGCGGAAGTACTCGCCGAAGCCGTACGGCGAGCCGAACCGCTCCTTGAGCTCGCGGAACGTGGTCTCGTCGTGCTCGATCTGCTTGGGCTCCATCGTCTTGAAGAGCTCCCACACGTTGCGCATCCGCTCGGCCGCATCCTCGATGTACGCTTCGGTGTCGGCGATGTCGGCCTCGAAGGTCTTGTTCAGTTCCTTGAGCTGCTTGTCGCGCTCCTCGTCCGACAGTTTCGACAGGTTGAGGTCGAGCGAGTCCGCCCACAGGTGGTCTTCGTCGTTGAAGTTGGTCTGTTTGCCGCTCTGCAGGTACTTCTCGCGGCGCGCCAGCGACTCGCGCAGTTCGAGCACGCGCTCCTCGCGCTCGGCGGCGTAGCCGTCGAGGACCTTGTTGACTTCCTTCTCCAGCGAGTCGACGTCCTTGGCGCGCGCCTCGTCGTCCACCCACGTGACGATCGACGCGGCGAAATACAGGACCTTCTCGAGTTCCTTGGGAGCCATGTCGAGCAGGTAGCCGATGCGGCTGGGCACGCCCTTGAAGAACCAGATGTGGCTGACGGGCGCCGCCAGGTCGACGTGGCCCATGCGCTCACGGCGGACCTTGGAGCGCGTGACCTCCACGCCGCAGCGCTCGCACACGATGCCCTTGTAGCGGACGCGCTTGTACTTGCCGCAGTAGCACTCCCAGTCCTTGGTGGGACCGAAGATGCGCTCGCAGAACAGACCGTCCTTCTCCGGCTTGAGCGTGCGGTAGTTGATCGTCTCCGGCTTGGTGACCTCGCCGGAGCTCCAGCTGCGGATCTGCTTCGAAGAGGCGAGGCTGATCTCGATGGCGTCAAAATTATTGATGTCGATCATCTAATGGGTGCTTTCGCTCGCGGGTGAATCGGACTCGTCTGTTACAAGGCTCTCCAGGTCGATGTCCTCGGTGGCGTCGACGTCGAGCAGCTCCTCGACCCCGACCGCGTCGTCGTCTGCGTCATCTGAATCGTCTGCGGCGTCCTCGACCTCGCCGGCCGGAGCCTCGTCGGTGGCCGCGGCGGCCCCCGCCTCGGGCGGCTCCTCGGCGCCGTCGCCGGACAGCGCCCGGACTCCGGAGAGGTCGATGCCCAGCTCCTCGGCGGCGCGCAGCAGGTCGTCGTCCTCGTCGCGCATCTCGGCGCGCTGGCCCTCCTCGGAGACGACGTTGACGTCGAGCGCCAGCGACTGCATCTCCTTGAGCAGGACCTTGAACGACTCGGGGATCGACGGCTCGGCGATGTTCTCGCCCTTGACGATCGCCTCGTAGGCCTTGACGCGCCCGACGGTGTCGTCGGACTTGATCGTGAGCATCTCCTGCAGCGTGTATGCGGCGCCGAACGCCTCCAGCGCCCACACCTCCATCTCGCCGAAGCGCTGGCCGCCGAACTGCGCCTTGCCGCCCAGCGGCTGCTGGGTGACGAGCGAGTACGGGCCGGTGGAGCGGGCGTGAATCTTGTCGTCGACGAGGTGCAGGAGCTTGAGGATGTACATGTACCCCACGGTCACCTGTTCCTCGAACGGCTCGCCGCTGCGGCCGTTGAACAGCGTCATCTTCCCGGACGCCTGCTCGCCGACGCGGCGGGACTTGTCGACGTCCATGCGGATGCGGCCAACGTGTGCGTCCTGCCACTTGACGAGCGCGTTGTCGACGTCTTCGACGGTGGCGCCGTCGAACACGGGGGTCGACACGTACACGCGGCGGGGACCGGGGCCGGCGGCGGCTTCCTTGTAGGCCTCGGTGCCGTCGTCGTACCAGCCCTGCGCGGCGGCCCAGCCGAGGTGCGTCTCGAGGATCTGCCCGACGTTCATGCGCGAGGGCACGCCCAGCGGGTTGAGGATCACGTCGACGGGCGTGCCGTCCTCGAGGAACGGCATGTCCTGCTGGTCGACGATCTTGGAGATCACACCCTTGTTGCCGTGACGGCCCGCGAGCTTGTCGCCCTCGGAGATCTTGCGCTTCTTGGCGACGAACACGCGCACGAGGTCGTTGACCCCTGGCGGCAGGTCGTCGCCCGCGTCGCGGCTGAACGTCTTGACGTCGATCACCACGCCGCCCTCGCCGTGCGGGACCTTCAGCGAGGTGTCGCGGACCTCGCGCGCCTTCTCCTTGAAGATCGCGCGGATCAGCTTCTCCTCGGCGGTCAGCTCGGTCTCGCCCTTGGGCGTGACCTTGCCGACGAGCAGGTCGCCGGAGATGACCTCGGCGCCGACGCGGACGATGCCGCGGTCGTCGAGGTTGCGCAGCGACTCCTCGGAGCGGTTGGGGATGTCGCGGGTGATCTCCTCCTCGCCGAGCTTGGTCGTGCGGGCGTCGATCTCGTACTCCTCGATGTGGATCGAGGTGAGCTCGTCGTCCTGCACGAGGCGCTTGGACAGGATGATGGCGTCCTCGAAGTTGTAGCCCTCCCAGGACATGAACGCGACCATCAGGTTCTTGCCGAGCGCCATTTCGCCCTTGTCGGTCGAGGAGCCGTCGGCGAGCACGTCGCCCACCTTGACCGCCTGCCCCGTGTGCACGAGCGGCTTCTGGTGGATCAGCGTGCCCTGGTTGGAGCGCATGTACTTCTGCAGCTCGTACTCGTCCCTGTCGCCGTCCTTGGTCTGCACGACGATCTGGTTGGCGTCGACGTAGTCGACCGTGCCAGCGTTCTTGACGAGCAGCACGTCGCCCGTGTCGAGTGCCGCGCGGCGCTCCATGCCGGTGCCGACGAGCGGCGCGTCGGCCTTCAGCAGCGGCACCGCCTGGCGCTGCATGTTCGAGCCCATCAGCGCGCGGTTGGCGTCGTCGTGCTCGAGGAACGGGATCATCGCGGTCGCGACCGACCAGATCTGCTCGGGCGAGACGTCGATCAGGTCGACGTCCTTGGGCCCGACCGTGACGTACTGGCCGGCCTGCGTGCGGCACAGGATTTCGGTGCCCTTGAGTTTCCTCGTCTTCTCGTCGACCGGCGTGTTCGCCTGCGCGATCAGCAGCTCCTCTTCCTGGGTGGCGTCGAGGTGGCGCACCTCCTCGGTGACGACACCGTCGGCGACCACGCGGTAGGGCGTGGTCACGAAGCCGTACTCGGAGACCTCGGCGAACGAGGACAGCGAGCCCATCAGGCCGATGTTCGGCCCCTCGGGGGTCTCGATCGGGCACATGCGCCCGTAGTGCGTCGGGTGCACGTCGCGCACCTCGATCGGTGCGCGCTCGCGCGTGAGCCCGCCGGCGCCGAGCGCTGACAGGCGCCGGCGGTGCGTGAGCCCCGAGAGCGAGTTGGTCTGGTCCATGAACTGCGACAGCTGCGAGGAGCCGAAGAACTCCTTCAGCGCCGCGACCACGGGACGGATGTTGATGATCGTCTGCGGCGTGATCGTGTCGGCGTCCTCGGTGGTGAGGCGCTCGCGCACGACGCGCTCCATGCGGTACAGCCCGATGCGGAACGCCTCCTGGATCAGCTCGCCGACGGTGCGCAGCCGGCGGTTGCCGAAGTGCTCGTACTCGTCGAGGTGCTCTGCGACGGGCTCGCGCGGCATGCTCGTGGCCTCCGCCGCGTAGTCCTTTATCTCGATCTCGCCGTCCTCGGGCAGGCCGAGGCGCTTGGGCAGCGACACGAGCTCGCGCACGAGCGCGAGGATGTCGTCGTGGGTCAGGGTGCGCGTGTCGATGTCCACGTCCAGGCCGAGGCGCGAGTTGAGCTTGTAGCGCCCGACGCGCGTGAGGTCGTAGCGCTTGGGGTCGAAGAACAGCTGGTTGAGCAGCGCCTTCGCGTTGTCCACGCTCGGCGGCTCACCGGGGCGCTGCTTCTTGAACAGCTCGATCAGCGCGCCCTCTTCGGTGCGCGTCGCTTCCGTGTCGGACTCGATCGTGTTGCGGATGTACAGCGAGTTCTCGAACAGCCGCAGAATCTCCTCATCGCTCGCGTAGCCCATCGCGCGCAGCAGCACCGTCACCGGCAGCTTGCGCTTGCGGTCGATGCGGACGAAGACCTTGCCCTTCTTGTCGATCTCGAGCTCGAGCCATGAGCCACGCGCGGGCATCAGGTTGGCGATGAAGACCTGCTTCTCGCGATCCTTGGGCTCCATCAGGTACGCGCCGGGGGAGCGCACGAGCTGCGTCACGACGACGCGCTCGGTGCCGTTGATGACGAACGTGCCGCGCTCGGTCATCCACGGGAAGTCGCCCATGAACACCGACTGCTCGCGGATCTCGCCGGTCTCGCGGTTGATGAACGCGACGGTCACCGTCAGCGGGCGAGCGTACGTGAGGTCCTTCTCGCGGCACTGGGCCAGCGAGGCGACCGGCTCGTCGAAGGTGAACTCGCCGAACTGCACGGCCAGGTTGCCGGTGTAGTCCTCGATTGGCGAGATATCGTCGATCGTCTCGCGCAGACCGCCCTTGGCCGGGTCGGTCAGCCACTCGAACGAGCGGCGCTGTATGTCGATCAGGTTCGGTACGTCAACGGTCTTCTGGAGACGCGCGAAGGTCCGGCGCGTCCGGAGAGCATCTACAGCAGCCAAGAAATGACTCCTTCGGAGGGCGATACACGGGCAGAGGAGGGCGCCGAAGCGCGACCAGGAAAGATAGCACAGGCTATCCGTACCCTGAAGGGCCGCCAGCGCTCACGGACCCCGCCCTTCGAGAAATTCGCGTATGTGGCGCGACCTCGGAGCTTCGAGCGGCTGCGACTATCGGCTAGCGCGGGGCACTTTACCGGAAATCGCGTGGATTTGTGAGCGGCGCATGGAAGACCTGCGGCCCGCCCTGCGGATGAGCGTCCGCGGCTCGGGCGCCGACCACGGCGACGCCTCAGCGCTCGGACGACCCCCCAGCGCATCACTAGCTTGCTAGCTTGCTAACATACGAGCATGACCGAGACGAGCGCCGAGCGCCGGCAGCAGCGCGACGCGAGGCGCCAACGCTCGCCGAGCCGGCGCCAGGACGACGGGCCGGCGAGCGAGCAGCAGGCCGACAAGCAGCAGTTCAACGTGTATCTGCCGCAGGCGCTGATCCGCCGGGCGAAGCACGCGGCGGTCGATCAGACGATGTCGCTGTCCCGCCTGGTCGAGCTGGCGCTGAGCGCGCATCTCGACGGCCTCGAGAAAGAGCGGTCGCGATGAGGGTGCGTCCGATCCACTTCGTGGCGGACATGAGCGCGGCGCTGCGCTTCTACGAGGCGCTCGGCCTGACCGCCGACGTGCGCTCGCGTGCGGGGCATTGGATCGAGCTGACGGCGGCGGCAGGCGAGCTCGCCCTGCACGACGGATCGCGAGCCGCGGACGGCGCCGGCCGCGAGGGGATGGCGCTGGGCTTCGTGGCCGACGAGCCCCTCGAGACGATCGCGCAGCGGCTTCGTGCCGCCGGCTTCCCGCCGGACGGCGACATCGTCGATCAGGAGTGGGGCCGCTCGCTGTTCGTCCGCGCACCCGACGGGTGCGCGGTCCAGATCGACGAGCAGGACCGCGAGCTGTACACGTAGGCGTAAGGGCCGTCACCAAAGACCTGGAGGAACCAGATGACAGCAGTCAGCGTGCGCTACATCGTCGAGGACGTCGACGCGGCGATCGACTTCTACAGAGAGCGCCTCGGCTTCCACGAGGTCATGCATCCGGCGCCAACCTTCGCGATGCTCTCCCGCGGCGACCTGCGCCTGGTGCTGAGCGCGCCCAGCCGCGAGGGCGGCGGCGGCCAGCCGATGCCCGACGGCACGAAGCCCGAGCCCGGCGGCTGGAACCGCTTCATGCTCGAGGTAGCCGACCTCGACCACACAGTCACAGCCCTGCGACAAGCGGGAGCAATCTTCCGCAACGACATCGTCAAAGGCGTCGGCGGCAAGCAGATCCTGCTCGAGGACCCGTCAGGAAACCCAATCGAGCTGTTCCAGCCAACGCTGCCAGAGGCCGAGCTCAAGAACCACAACAGCTGAACCGCCGAGCACCCGCAGCACGAGTCCGAGCCTCTGCCGCGTGATGACCAGGCCCGCCGCCCTCGGCCAAGCGAAGTCGTCACAAGGCCAGCGGCGCGAAGCCGTCCCGCCTTTCGGGCGCCCGCGAAGCCGGCGACCGAAAGGCGGGACGGCGAAGCGACGCGTCCTACTTCAGCTCGACGCCCGCCCCCGCCTCCTCGAGTTCCTGCTTGAGCTTGTCGGCCTCCTCGCGCTCGATGCCCTCCTTGACGGGCTTGGGGGCCTCGTCGACGAGCGCCTTGGCCTCTTTGAGCCCGAGGCCGGTGGCCGCGCGCACGACCTTGATGACCTGGATCTTCTTGTCGCCGGCGCTGGCGAGGATCACGTCGACGGTGCTGCTGGCTTCTTCCTCCGCGCCCGCGTCGCCACCGCCGCCGGCGGCGGGCGCTGCGGCGGGCGCAGCCATAGCGGCTGCGGACACGCCGAACTCCTCCTCGAGCGCCTTGATGCGCTCTGCGAGCTCGAGCACGGAAATGCCCTTGAGCTCCTCGATCCAATCCTGTGTGCTGGTTGCCATGTGAGTCAGTCCTCCTTGGTCGTCTCGGCGTCCTCGGGCTGGCTCTCAGCCGAGACGTCCGCTTGGTTGTCGTCTGCTTGCGCCGGCGCTTCCGCCTCCGGCTCCCCCTCCGGGGGCGCTGCAGTCTGTGTCTCCGCCTCCGGCGCGGCCTCATCAGCAGGTGGCTCGGGCGCGGCCTCGGCGGCGGGGGCCTCGCCGGCGGGCAGCTCGCCGGACTCCTTCTTGTCGCGCACCTGACCGAGCGCGACGGCGAGCCCGCCGAGCAGTCCGCCGAGGGAGCGCACTAGCCCGCCGATGGGCGAGGCGACGACGCCGACGAGCTGGCTGTAGAGCACTTCGCGCGAAGGCAGCCGCGAGAGCGAGCGGATCTGGTCGACGTCGAGCGTGGCGCCTTCCATGAGCCCGCCCTTGAAGGGCAGCAGCTGGGTGGCGCGCGCGTAGTCGGCGACGGTCTTGGCGGCGGTGGCGACGTCGCCGCGCACGAACGTGAGCGCGGTGGGGCCGGCGAGGAAGTCCTTGAGCGACTCGGCGCCGACCTGGTCGGCGGCGCGCTCGGTGAGCGAGTTCTTGACGACCTTGAAGGTGGCGTCGGACTCGCGCAGCTTGGCGCGCAGCTCGGCGACCTGAGCGACGGTGATGCCGCGGTAGTCGACGGCGAAGATCGCGTCGGACTCGTCTATGTGGCTGGCGATCTCGGCGATCGCCACGGCCTTCTGGTCTCGGTTCATGGGGCTCCTGTCCCGGTCTTCCGCCGTGCTGGCTGCCGGGGGTCTTTGGTGGCCTGTGTGGGTGATGATAGGCACATTTTTCGCGGCCGGAAGCCGCGAAAAATGGGTGCGCTAGGCGGCGACTGTAGCCGCGGGCGCCTCCTCTGTGATTTCGCGTGTCTTGGAGGTGTCGACCTTGATGCCGGGCCCCATCGTTGAGGCGATGGTGACCGAGCGCAGGTAGCGGCCTTTGGCCGCGGACGGCTTGGCGCGGACGAGCTCTTCGATGACGGCGGCGTAGTTCTCGAGCAGCTTGCGCTCCTCGAAGCTGACCTTGCCGATGACGAGGTGCACGATGGCGCTGCGGTCGGTGCGGTACTCGACCTTGCCGGACTTGGACTCTTCGACGGCCTTGCCGACGTCCATGGTGACGGTGCCGACTTTGGGGTTTGGCATCTTGCCGGAGGGTCCGAGGATGCGGCCGAGCTGGCCGACGACGGACATCAGGTCGGGGGTGGCGATGGCGACGTCGAAGTCGTCGAAGCCGTCCTGGATGCGTTTGGCGAGGTCCTGCGCGCCGACGACGTCGGCGCCGGCGTCTTCGGCCTCCTTGGCCTTCTCGCCCTGCGCGAACACCGCGACCTTGACGTCCTTGCCGAGGCCGTTGGGCAGCGCGATGGTGCCGCGCAGCTGCTCGTCGGCGTGGCGCACGTTGAGGCCGGTGCGCACGTGCACCTCGACGGTCTCGTCGAACTTGGCGCCGCCGAGCTGGCGCACGAGCGCGACCGCCTCGGCGGGCTGGTATTCGTGCTCGCGGTCGACTTTGGCGAGCAGCTCGGAGTAGCGCTTGCCGTGCGAGCTCATGACGCGACCTCGACGCCCATGGAGCGGGCGGTGCCGGCGATGATCTTGGCGGCCTGGTCGACGTCGTGCGCGTTGAGGTCGTCGAGCTTGCGCTGGGCGATCTCGCGCAGCTGATCCTGGGTGATGGTGCCGACCTTGACGCGGTTGGGCTCGCCGGAGCCCTTGTTGATTTTGATCGCCTGCCGGATGAGCACGGCGGCGGGCGGCGTCTTGGTGACGAACGTGAACGAGCGGTCCTCGTAGACGGTGATGACGACCGGGATGACGGTGCCGGTTTCGCTCTGCGTCTGCGCGTTGAACGCCTTGCAGAACTCCATGATGTTGATGCCGTGCTGACCCAGCGCGGGGCCGACCGGCGGCGCGGGGCTCGCCTGCCCGGCGTTCGCCTGCAGCTTGATTGTGGTTAGGACCTTCTTGGCCATTAGAGCTTCTTCACCTGGTCGAATTGGACCTCAACAGGGGTCTCTCTGCCGAAGATTGATACCAGCACCTTGAGGCGGGCGGCGTCCTCGTTGATCTCAGAGATCTCGCCGGAGAAGTCGGACAGCGGCCCGGAGACGACCTTGACGGACTCGCCGATCGTGAACTGGGCGCGGGTGCGGGTGGCGGTGGCGACCTCCTTGTGCAGCAGGCGGTCGACCTCGAGCTGCGTGAGCGGCACTGGCTCCTGGGAGGCGCCGACGAAGCCGGTGACGCCGGGGGTGCCCTTGACGACGCCCCAGGAGTCCTCGTTGAGCTCCATGTTGACGAGCACGTAGCCGGGCATGGTGCGCTTCTCGACGGGGTTCTTCTGGTTGTCCTTCATCTCCATGACGGTTTCGGTCGGCACGACGACGCTGCGCACGGCGCGCTGCTGCCCGAGCGAGACGACGCGGTGCTCGAGATTGTGCTTGACCTTGTTCTCGTGACCGGAGTATGTGTTTACGACGTACCAGCGAAACATTCAGGTTCAGGGTTCCTTAGAGGATGAATTCGACGATTTCCTTGGCGACGTAGTCCGCCGCGCCAAGGTAGAGACCTGCGATGGCGACGAACCCGAGCACGACGGCGGTCGCCTGCGTGACGTGCCGGCGGTCGGGCCACTGCACGCGCTGAAGCTCTGCCCAGCTGGCGCGCAGGAAGCCGATGGCGCGGTTGCCGCCGCGCAGCGGGGCGCCGGACGGGCGCTCGACCTCGCCACCGCCTCCGCCCCCAGCACCGCCGCCACCGCCCGCGCCGCCGGGCCCGGACGGGCCGGCTGGCTCCTGGATCGCGTCGCGGGTCTCGAGGTCGAAGTCGGCGTCCGCGGTCTGCTCGCTGTCGGGCGCGACGGGCACGCCGCCGGCACCGCGGACGAGCGCGGCGTCGAACTCGTCGACGTCGGCGGAGGCGTGGTCGAGCGCGCCGGGCACGTCGCCGCGCTCGAGCGCGCCGGCGCGCTCCTCCTCGGAGAGCGCCTGGGCGCCGTTGGGCGCGCCATTGGCGGCAGCGTCGGAGGCGGTGCGACGGCCGACAGCCGCGCCACCGCCGCGCGAGCGGCGTTGCTTTGCACGTTTGCGATCACGAGCCACAGCAGCGCTCCCGCGCTAACGGGTCTCCCGGTGGCTGGTGTGCTTGCGACACCAGCGGCAGTACTTGCGCAGGCTTATGCGATCGGGGTTGTTGCGCTTGCTCTTGTTCGTCTGGTAGTTGCGATGCTTGCACTCCTCGCAGGCGAGGGTGACAGCGATTCGAACGTCTCCGCGGGCCATGATCAGAAATCCCTGCGTCGTTGTGGACAGACGGCTCCGGGCGAAGAAAAACCCCGCCCAGGCGCGAGGTGCAAGCAGTCTAGCGCGCTTGCGCCGTCGAGACCAGCGCGCACGGAGCGGCGAGCGTGGCACGCGCCGCCCAAGCGGCGATGCTCGCGCCGCACGGCCCGTCATTCTGTTCCTGACAAGCTCGGCGGCCGGCTCGACGCGGGCCGCGGGCAGCCCACCATAAAAGGAGACACGCGCGATGCATCTGCCCGAGCCGATCCCGCCGATCGTCCACGACGAGTCGTTCGCGGGGGTGACGTATCACGTGCGCGGCGAACTGGTGCCGGAGCTGCAGGTGGAGGTGTCGGGCCAGGCGGTGATGTTCGAGCACCACGTGCTGCTGTGGAAGCAGACGCAGCTGAACATAGAGCTGAAGAAACTGCCGGGCGCGATCAAGCGCAAGATCGCGGGCCTGGAGTTCTTCGTGACGCGCACGTCGGGCTCGGGGCGGATCGCGTTCTCGCGCGACTCGCCGGGGCAGTGCGTGCCGATGCACCTCAAGCAGGGCGAAGGGCTGGACGTGCGCGAGCACCAGTTCATCGCGGCGACGGACAACCTGGACTACAGCTTCGAACGCATCAAGGGCGTGCAGAACATGCTGCTGGGCGGCTCGGGCTTCTTCATGGACAAGTTCCGCGCGACCGACGGCGACGCGCTGGTGTGGCTGCACGGCCACGGCAACGTGTTCCTGGTGCAGCTGGACGACGGCGAGCAGCTGGACGTGGAGGCAGGCGGGTGGCTGTACAAGGACCCGACGGTGAAGCTGGAGGCGGTCACGATGGGCTTGAAGACGGGCATCTTCGGCGGCGGCGGCAAGCTCACGTGGAACCGCTTCACGGGCCCCGGCCGGCTGGCGATCCAGACGCTGTTCATCGCGCCGCTGGAGGGCCTCGACACGAACACGAGCGCGGCGGCGACCGGCGGCGTGGCGGGAGCGCTGATCAGCGGCCTGGTCAAAGGCTGACGAAGACTTTTATGGGCCCCCTCCGGGGGCCTCTCGGGGTCGCGCGCGGCGCTGCGGCGCGCGACGGGGCTCCCGCGCGACGTCGCCCCACCGGGCCGTTGCTCCGGGCGGGCCCCGCGCGACGTCGCCCTGCCGGGGGGCTACTCGTACAACGTGAGCGTGGCGAGGATCACGTACAGGGCGACCAGCGCCCAGCCCTCGAATTCGGCGGCCTCGCCGTCGCCGGTGACCTGCCACAGGCCGAGCGCGGTGAGCGCGAGCGCGCCGATGTAGACGGGCGCGAGCGCGAACGTGAGCGTGGTCTTGAGCGCGAACGACACGAGCACGAGCACCGGGAATAGGAACGCGGCGATCTGCGCGACGGAGTTTTTGACGACGGAGATGGCGAGGTCCGCGCGGCGCTTGTAGGCGAGCACGAGGCCTGCGGTGTTCTCGACGGCGTTGCCGGCGATCGCGACGATCACGAGGCCGGCGAACGCCTGCGAGATGTGCAGCACGCCGATCGCCGGCTCGAGGCCGTTGACGAACCATTCCGACACGAACGCCGACGCGACGCCGCCCGCGATCAGCAGCGCCAGCGTGATGCCCAGCGACAGCCGCGGCGCAGGGCGCTCCGCAGCCCCGTCCTCCCCGGGCGCCTCATCCGCGCGCAAGTACGGCACCACCCACGTCATGTACACGACCAGCAGGCAGATGGCGCCGACGATCGAGATCGCCTTGACGTGGTGGCTGGCGGGGTCGTGGTTGGCGAGCGACAGGCCGAGCAGCACGATGATGAACACCGTCACCTGCAGCAGCGTGGCGGTGTCGCGCGGCAGGCGCTTGGAGAAGCGCATCAGCCTGTCGGGCGAGCGGCGCGCGCCGACGACGATCACGAGGCCGAGCACCAGCAGCGCGTTGGCGAGGATCGAGCCGATGATCGCCGTCTGCGCGACCACCAGCTCGCCCTTGTTGAGCGCGAAGATCACCACGAACAGCTCCGGCAGGTTGCCCAGCGTCGACTGCATCATCCCCGTGACGCCCGGCCCGAAGCGCTCGCCCAGCTGCTCGGTGGCGAACGACACCACCCACGCGAGGCCAGCGAGCGCGAGCGTGGCGACGGCGAAGCGCGGCACCGCCGGCCACGCCTGGTAGTTGGCGACGCCAGCAAGCGCTGTGAGCACGCCGATCAGCAGCAGCACAGAGCGCTCGAGTGGAGTGATTCCGCGCATCGAGCGAGCGACGATATCCGTAGCGGCGATGGTCCCGCCGGCCGCTCGCCCGCGGCCGGTCGCACCGCGAGCAGGTAGCCTGCGCGCCAGATGCGCCTGGCGACCTTCCTGCCCCCCGGCTCCGAGACCCCGCGCGCGGGCGAGGTGCGCGACGAGGGCGGCCAGCAGCGCGTGTTCGCGCACGCGCTCGAGCAGCTCACCGTGCTCGACCGCCTCGTGGATCCCGAGGCGACGCCCGTCGAGGGGCCGTCGTGGGCGCTCGACGAGGTCACGCTGCTCGCGCCCGTGCCCGTGCCCAGGGCGATCTTCGGCATCGGCCTCAACTACGCCGACCACGTCGCCGAGACCGGCGCCCAGGCGCCCGCGCAGCCGCTCGTGTTCATGAAGCTGCCGTCATCCGCCGCGCCGCCGGACGCGCCCGTGCACTGCCCCGCGGTCGTCCGTCGCCTGGACTACGAGGGCGAGCTCGCGGTGATCATGGGCCCCGGGCGCTCCGTCGCCGGCTACGCGGTCGCCGACGACGTCACCGCGCGCGACCTGCAGGGGCGCGAGCCGCAGTGGACGCGCGCCAAGGGCGCCGACGGCTTCTGCCCCTACGGCCCGTGGATCACCACCGCCGAGGAGATCGCCGACCCGCACGCGCTCGCATTGCGCACGTGGGTCAACGGCGAGCTGCGCCAGGACTCCAACACATCCAACCTGATCTTCACCGTGCCGCAGCTGATCGAGTTCATCTCCCAGACG
Organism: Solirubrobacteraceae bacterium; assembly: GCA_035483595.1. Lineage (GTDB taxonomy): Bacteria > Actinomycetota > Thermoleophilia > Solirubrobacterales > Solirubrobacteraceae > Palsa-744. Next base: position 57,317 of record DATHPU010000002.1, on the reverse strand, counting down.
TGCACGCTGCAAGCCGGCGACGTGATCCTCACCGGCACGCCTTCGGGCGTCGGCATGGGCCAGGACCCGCCGGTCTTCCTCGCGAGCGGCGACGTCGTGCGCATCGAGATCGAGCGCCTCGGCGCGATCCAGCACGCGGTGGCGTAGGCCGCGCCGGACTCCTCACCGCGCCACCCCTCCAGGCCGGCGTAGCCGGCCCCCTAAAGACTCAGTGGCTCTCGAGCACGCGGTCGATCAGGCCGTACTCGAGCGCCTGCTCCGCCGTGAAGAAGCGGTCGCGCTCCATGTCGCGGCGCACCTCCTCCGTCGGTTTGCCCGTGCACTGCGCGTAGATCTCGTCGATGCGCTCGCGCACCTTCAGGATCTCGCGCGCGTGGATCTCGATGTCCGTGGACTGCCCTTCAAAGCCCGCCGACGGCTGGTGGATCAGGATCCGCGAGTTCGGCAGCGACGCGCGCTTGCCCTTCGTGCCGCCCGCCAGCAGCAGCGAGCCCATCGACATCGCCACGCCCACGCACATCGTCGCGATGTCCGGCTTGATGAAGTTCATCGTGTCGTAGATCGCCAGGCCCGAGTAGATGCTGCCGCCCGGCGAGTTGATGTAGATCGAGATGTCCTTTTCGGAGTCCTCGCTCTCCAAGTGCAGCAGCTGCGCCACCACCAGGTTCGCCACCTGGTCGTCGATCGGCGTGCCCAGGAAGATGATGCGCTCGTTCAGCAGGCGCGAGTAGATGTCGAACTCGCGCTCGCCGCGCGCCGTGCGCTCGATGACCATCGGGATCAGTGGCATGGCCTCACCCTAGCGCTCTAGCCGTATGTCCGAGTTGCCTGGGGCGCCTACGGGGTATGGCTGTAGGTGACGATCACACTTGTGACAACACTGGAAGGGACGCATGAGACTGCCACGCCCCACACGCACAGCCGCCGCAGCGCTCGCCCTGACGGGAGCGCTCGCATGCGCCGCGGGCGCCGCCGCGATGACCAGCCACGCCGGCTGGCCCGCCGACCAGCACCTGGTGATGGACAAGGGCCCCGCCGGGCGCGCCAACACGCTGCAGGGCCGCGACGGCGTGCACAACTACCTGTTGGGCGGCTACGGCAACGACACCATCTACGGCGGCAACCACGGCGACGTCATCTGGGGCGACTACCACGAGTCCGGCTGGCCGCACTCGCAGACCGCCATCATCCACGCCGGTGACGGCCCCAACTTCATCTACGCCAACGACACCGTCAACTACGTGTGGACCGGCACCAACCCGCGCACCGTTGTGCACGCGCACGAGGACTCCGGCGTGATCCACTGCCAGAACCCCAGCATCGTCGTGTTCACCAGCCACCACGCGCTGCCGCACTACAAGCTCGACGGCTGCCGGCGCATCAGCTTCTACTCCGTCGGCTACTGATCCGCCTTCATGGCGCCCCGCGCGTCGCCGCTCAGAGGTTGACCGAGCGCATCCCCTGCTCGTCGTAGCGCGCGCCGCTCGCCGTGGGAACGGCCTCCGCTATGCGCAGCACGTCCTCCTCCACGTCGCGCGTCCACAGCGAGTACTCCGTCTGCACCGCCGTGATCGGGTGCACCGCGTGCGCGCGGCGGATCGTCTCCGCGCTCGCCTCCGACAGGCCCAGCTGGCGCACCTTGCCCGCCGCCACCAGCTCCGCCATCGCGCCCACCGTCTCCTCGATCGGCGTGTTGGGGTCCACGCGGTGCTGGTAGTACAGGTCGATGTGGTCCACGCCCAGGCGCTGCAGCGAGCCGTCGCACGCCGCGTGCACGTACTCGGGCGTGCCGTCGATCGAGCGCACCGGCGTCCCGTCCGCGCCGCGCGCCAGCCTGATGCCGAACTTCGTCGCCAGGAACACCTCGTCGCGACGGTCTTTGATCGCGCGGCCCACCAGCCGCTCGTTCGTGTGCGGCCCGTACATGTCCGACGTGTCCAGGAAGTTGCAGCCCAGCTCCAGCGCGCGGTGGATCGTCCGCACGCCCTCCTGTTCGTCGGCCGTGCCGTAGAACGCCGACATGCCCATGCAGCCCAGGCCGATCTCCGAGACCTCCGGGCCGTCCGGCCCCAGCGTGCGCTTGATCATCGTTGCCCTCCTGTCAGCTGGCGGAAGCGGATGCCGACATAATGGCAACCGACGTCATGTTCCCGGTGAACCTCCCGAATCTGCTGACCGTGATGCGGATCATGCTCGTGCCCGCGCTCGTCGTCGCGCTGCTCGGCAACACCGACGGCGGCGACGTGCTCGCCGCCGTCGTGTTCGCGCTCGCGTCGCTCACCGACTTCGTCGACGGCTACCTGGCGCGCGCGCGAGACTCCGTCACCACGTTCGGCAAGCTCATGGACCCGCTCGCCGACAAGCTGCTGATCGTCGCCGCGCTCATCTCGCTGGTGTCGCTGCACCGCCTCGCCGCGTGGATCGCCATGGTGATCATCACGCGCGAGCTCGCCGTCACCGTGCTGCGCCTCGGCGCCACGCAGGCCGGCGTCGTGATCGCCGCCAGCATGTTCGGCAAGGTCAAGACCTGCCTGCAGATCGCCGCCATCCTCGCGGTCATCGCCGTGCACGGGCACGCCGTCTGGGTCGACGCGCTGCTGTACGTGACCGTGCTCGTCACCGTGCTCTCCGGACTCGACTACTTCTTCGGCCTGCGCCGGCGCATGCAGCAGGTCGAAGCTCAGGACGCCTGAGGCGTTTCAGCCTCGGGGCTCTGAGCTCAGGGCGCCTGGGCGTTCAGCCACTCCTCGAGCGTCGTCTGGCGCGCGCCGGGCGCGCCCGACTCGACTTCCGCGCGCAGCTCCGACAGCAGGGCGTGGCGCTCCGCCACCACGTTGTGCTGGTGGATCGTCTCGAGGTTCTCCTGGCGCGCCGACACGAAGCTGTCGCCGTCCAGCTCCGTGAACACGCTAACCACGCCCGCGAGCATCTCGCGCACGCAGTCCTCCACGAAGCGCGGGCGGCGATGCGCCTTCTCCACCACCTCCACCTCGTCCGAGCGCTTCATCAGCTCGTAGATCTCCGACGACATGCTCGCCTCCGCGATCTCCAGCAGCGTCGACGCCTCGATCTCCTGCGCGCACTGCTCCGTGCAGCCGATCTCCAGCGTCGCCAGCCCGCGCTGGTTGTGCGTGGCCACCGGCACGCTCTCCAGGATCAGCTCGATCTGCTCCACCGAGAAATCCTGCGCAGCCAGGCGCTCGCGGGCGCGCGCCGCCACCAGCTCCTGCGCGCACGGACACGCCGTCATGCCCGTCGCCGACACGCCCACCGTGCCGCGCGTGCCATGCTCGAACGCCACCGCGCGCCCGTGCAGCGTGTAGATCTCCTGCGTCTGGATGCCCGACACCGGCGCCGGCTTGTGCTCCGGATAGCGCGCCGCGATCGTCACCTCCGCGCGCTCCGCGCCCTGGCGCTCGCGCACCAGCACCGCGATGTGGCGCGCCAGCGTCTCCGCGCGAAACGACGACTCGCTCAGCACCACCTCGCCGATCGCCTCGTTGACCACCTCGTCGAAGCGCGACATGTGCGCGCCCTTCTGGTCGTGGCCCAGGTCCACGAAGCAGTCCAGCCGCGCCAGGAACAGCTCGTCGCGGATCCGCACCACCTTCTCGACGCCCGTCACGCCCACGCGCGACAGCCCCACCGCAATACTCGGCCGACGCGCCTGCACGTCGTCGCCGGCGTTCTCCCGGGACGGGGAGCCCCGTGTGGGAGACAGCGCTGTGGAGGTCGGCCCTGGTGCCCGCACCGGGGCCAAGCGTAGCGCGACGCACCCCCGCGATCGCGCCGCCGACGACAAGCGCGCCGCACACTTCTAGATTCTGGTATCAATCGGCACGCAACTCAACGCACAACGCAAACGCACAGGAGGCTTAGCGTCGGGCTGGGGAGGTCGAGGCGGATATCCGCGTCGACGGGGAGTTGAACGGGTCTTAGGGAGGCCAGTTGAGCGACAAGCTTGAGGGGTTGTTGATCGCCCCCGATACAGCCGTAGCTGTAGTGGAGTTGGAGGAGCTGCATGGATTCATCGCCGAATCCCAGGAACGGGGATTCGTCGCCGCGGACGCGTTGGCGGCCGCGCTGGAGGACGCCGACCTCTCAGGGCAGCAGACGCACGACCTGCTGAGCTACCTCGAGGAGCACGGCATCGAGGTCATCGCCGGTGGCGAGACGGTGCCCGAGCTGCACCCGCATGGGCCGGGCACCGGCGCGCACGAGCACCCGCTCGCCGAGCGGCCCGCGCTGGAGGCCGTCGTCGACGACGGCGACCGCGGCGACGAGCACGCCGGCGATCTGGGCGCACGCTTCGAGCAGCTTGCGCTCAAGGGCGCCGGCAAGCGCGCGGCGGAGGCCGATCTGACGGTCGAGCCGAGCCTCGACTCGCTGCGGCTGTATCTGCGCTCGATCGGTCGCGTGCCGTTGCTCAGCGCCGACGAGGAGGTCACGCTCGCCAAGCGCATCGAGCGCGGCGACATCGCCGCCAAGCAGCACATGGTGGAGGCCAACCTGCGCCTCGTCGTGTCGATCGCCAAGGGCTACGTCGGCCGCGGGCTGACGCTGCTCGACCTCATCCAGGAGGGCTCGCTGGGGCTGATCCGCGCGGTCGAGAAGTTCGACTACCGCCGCGGCTACAAGTTCTCCACCTACGCCACCTGGTGGATCCGCCAGGCCGTCACGCGCTCGCTCGCCGACAAGGGCCGCACGATCCGCATCCCCGTGCACATGGTCGAGCGCCTCAACAAGCTCATCCACGCCGAACGGCGGCTCATCCAGCAGCTCGGGCGCGAGCCCAGCCCCGCCGAGCTCGCCACCGAGCTCGACTGCACCGTGCGCGACGTGCGCGACATCATGCGCATCACCCAGCAGCCCATCTCGCTCGAGAAGCCCGTCGGCGAGGAGGATGACTCCGCGCTCGCCGACTTCGTCGAGGACGTCTCCGCCGAATCGCCGTTCGAGATCGCCTCCGAGGCGCTGCGCCGCGAGAACGTCACGCGCGTGCTCGCCTCGCTGCCGCGACGCGAGCGCGAGGTCATCGAGATGCGCTACGGCATCGTCGGTGGGCGCTCGCGCACGCTCGAGGAGGTCGGCCGCGCCTTCAACATCACGCGCGAGCGCGTCCGCCAGATCGAGAACCGCACCTTGAAAAAGCTGCAGACGCTGCCCGACGCGCAGCAGCTGCGCGAGGCGTCGTAGGGGGCCGCCCGAGGCGTGGGCCCTTCGCCGGGCGGGCCGGGTCGAACATCCCTCTCGACGGAGTCCGTATAACCATGGTGATACGGACTCGGCCGGCGACGGGTCACGACCGGCCCCCACGCCCTCGTCGGACCTCGTCCCCTAAACTTCACGACCGCCCCCGGCGGGGTTCCCGAGCGGTCAAAGGGGACGCGCTGTAAACGCGTTGGCTCTGCCTTCGAAGGTTCGAATCCTTCCCCCGCCATTTCGAGGTCTTCACGTTCGGTCTCGTGTCCGGTTCACGTTTGGGGTCTGCCGGCACGCGTTGCGGCTAGGCCTGGGCGGCCCGGAGCCCAACCGACTCGGGCCGGAGCTTGAAGAGGGCGCTGCTCGGCTCCTCTCCATCCTTGACGCTGTCGCTGAACAGGTCCGATTCCTCGAGAAAGGGATCGATCAGGTCTATCGCCACTGCTTCGGACAGCTCTTGAAGCTCTGCCCTCGTGAGCACCTCATCCGAGTAGCAGGTCAACCGCACCTCCCGCAGGACCAGCTCTCCGTTCAGTGTCGGCGTGTGATACAGGATCTCGTAGATGGCAGACAGAGGAACCCTGCGTTGCCGGCCGATAAGGGCGCGCCAACCACGCGGCGAGAGGCTGGCCAGCGAGAGGATGTGTATTTTGTGCATCGCTTCCTCGTCGCTGATGCGCTCCACGCGGTACGAGCCTCGACGTTGAATCGACAGGGGCGAGCCGGGTCTCTGTCGATAGCCGGTATCCAGGCTCAGGAGGACACCGACACGCTTCGCGGTCGTGTGGCGATCCAGACGAAGGTTCGTCTCGTAGTGGTGACGTTGATCCGCGCCGCGACGGCGGCGCTGGCTGAGCCGAACCCGATACACGATCCACAGACAGGTGACGGCCGCCAGGCCGAGCGCGATGAAGCTCAGATCGTGTTCAAACGTCGGACTGTGCGCACCGTCGCCTGAAAACGCAGCGATCGTAAAGACCAGCACCATGGCGCCGAAGAGCGAGTCGATGGTCGTCGCCCTCGTGGACGCGCTCACCCGAGCACGCTCGATCTCGGCCAGCGCCTCCTGCTCAGCACGGGTCTGCTCCTGCTCATACAGCAGCCGCTCCTGCCATGCTGCTGCGATCGCCTGCGTGAGACCTTCCACGTTGTTGACGATCGCACCGAGCAGCAGCCGCCACTCTTGCGCAAGTCCCTCGATTGAGGCAATAGGCTGGCCCTTCCCCCGTCTGGACTCGAGGATCGGCTCGAGATAGGTCGTGACGTTGCCTATCAGTGGCAGCTTTGCTCCGACGAGTGTTACATAGCCTCGCAGCTGCGGCTCGTTCGCAGCCTCAAAGCTCTCTGGAAACGACGGCCGTTCTCGGAGCTGCGTCAGGTGCTGCTTCCTGTGCACAACCCCGAGCATGGCCACGAGGATCGCCCGCCGCGCCCGCTCCACTCTCCACTTGAGCGGCAGCAACGATCGATCACCTGTCGCCGTGAGGAAACGGTCGATCGCCCGTGCCAGCGCCTGCTCCGGCGTGTCCACATGCCCGCCGCGGTCGATGCGGCACCACAACGCGTCAAGCACATACTCGATCGAGACGCTGTGCTCTGAATGCTCCCGAGCATACGACGCCCCCTGGTCGTCAATCGAGACGCGTTGCCCAATGGCGCCCCACCGTTCCCTGTCTTTGCGCTCGTCCTCGGTCGGTTCGCGCTCAAAGAAGATATCGGGCTTGAAGCCGGGATAGAACAGGCCTCCAAGCAGCACGTTCAGCTGGAAGAACGGAAGGATCCCGGCATAGTCGGCGCCGAGCCAAACGTCTGGGTCGCGCTCGAGCGCGGACTTGGTGGACTGCCCCCCGCGCCGACTCGCGACCGCCTCTCTGTGCAGATCCAGTACGGGGACGACCATCAGCGATGCCTGGAGCACCCGCAGCGCGGCACCGACATCCACATCGGCGACGCCAGATGACAATTGCGCCTTCCAGGTCTGGAGGCCCTCGGCCGTGAACATGACCTCGATGGCGAGCGTCGCAGCGGCCCGGCGCTGTCCTTCGGTCAGCCGCCCCAGGTCGTGTTCGGGCAATTCGCGTCGGCCGTGTGACACACGCTGAATCCGCATGTCCACGCCCCGCTTCCGCGCCATCTCGTAGATCGTCGCGACGCTGACCGAGAACCGCAGCTCCACGCTCTCGGGACGCTTGATATGGGGCCGTTCGATCTCGAGAGGCTCGATCTCGGGACGCTTGACCCCAGAGTCTTTGAGCTGGCTTCCTGTCAGAAGGCGATATTCACCTTCCAGGCCGCCTCTGCCCATAGCCCACAGAAGCCGACGCAGCACGCTGCTGGACGAGGTCGGCGTTCCGAGGACCGGGCACAGCACCGGGTCGCTCGCGCCAAACTGCTGCCAGCCCGGTTCGTCGATGAACAGGTCGAGCAGGCGACGATCCTCGAGGGTGTGAACGAAGTTGATCCGGTTGCACGGAATCCAGAGCCCGTATGCGGCCGATGTCTCGGCAGTCGATAGATGTTCGCCGTGGGGCTCCTGGCAATCCGTCAAAGCGTTGCTCGCCCGGGACGCGAGTGGCTTATCCATGTGGCGGCGAGCGCGACGACTGCCAGAACAAGCACACAACCAGCTGACACTCCCGCGATGAACTCACCAGAGCTCAGCGCGTCAGCTTCACCCGTGATCGCTGCCGTTCCCAGGACGACCGTGCCACCGATGAGCGCCGAGCCGACGATCCATACGAGTGCACCGGTGAGCACCACCATCCAGCCCGCTTTCTTCGCCCGATTCATCTCTTGCCGGGCGCGTCGCGCGTTCTCCTCGGCTTCTGCCTGCTGGGAGATTTTTTCAAGTTTTTCCACGCGCTCGCTGACGGCGGCGAGTTCGCGGTTCGTGATCGTCGGCTTCTCGAGATGTGCCAGTCGAGCCCTGAGAGCCTTCAGCCCGTCGGCGATCGCCGCCACTTCCTCGCCCGCGCTCGTGACCGGACCGAGCTCGCCGTTGACATGAGCCACCGACCCGAGCTCAGGCGGGCCCTGATCTGCTGGTTCCGTGGGCATGGCCGGGACCCTATCCTAAATCCATCTTCCGGGACTGTGCCGCTTACGGCCTCACATAGACACTCGCTTACCACCACGGGGCGGCTCAGATGTTCGTGAGCGCTCCTGGCTGCTGACAGTCCACCTCTGACAGCGAATGACTGTCGACGTCATATACGAACCCGCGGATGCGGTCCCGGTGCGGCAGGAACCTGGAGTGGCGCAGACGCTCCACCGATTGCCGAACATCGGCCTCGACGTCCGTGAAGGTCTCGATCGCGAATGCCGGCGCAACGCCAGTGTCCGCTTGAAGCGTGGCTCGGAAGCCATCGTCGGTGATCTTCTCCATCCCGCAGTCGGTGTGGTGGATCACCATCACGCAGTCGGTAAGCAGGATCCGCTGCGAGATCGCCAGCGATCGGATCACATCGTCGGTTACCACGCCGCCGGCGTTCCGGAGGATGTGGGCCTGGCCGTCCTCGAGGCCAAGCGCGGCGAAAACGTCCAGGCGCGCATCCATGCACGTTACGATCGCCAGCCGTAGCGTCGGGTGGATATCTACGTGATGGGGAACCTGAATCGTCTGGTTGTGCCCAAGAAGGTCATCGATCACATCCATGCAGCGGCAGTTTACCCGTGACGCTGTTGGACCGGCGGGCGGCCGTGAGCGTCGCGATGCGCACGGCCGCGGGCAATATCCTGCGTGTCCGATTCTGTCCACCCTCTCGTAAAGCGGCGCCAGCAACAACGTCGCCAGCGGATCTATGCACCAGACGGCGGCAGCTTCACCAAGCCGATGAAGAAGTCGTCGATCTGGTGCACGATCTGTGTGAAGCGCTCGAAGTCGACCGGCTTGGCGATGTAGGCGTTGGCGTGCAGCCTGTAAGCGCGCGCGATGTCGGCCTCGGCGTCCGAGGTCGTGAGCACGATCACCGGGATGCTCGCAAGACTCGGGTCGCTCTTGATCTCGTTGAGCACCTCGATGCCGCTCTTGCGGGGCAGGTTGAGATCCAGCAGCACGAGGTCTGGGCGCGGCGCCCCCGCGTACTGGCCCTCTCCGCGCACGTAGCGCATCGCCTCGACGCCGTCGCTGACGACGGCCAGCCTGTTGCCGACCTTGTTGTCCTCGAACGCCTCGCGGACCAGCAGCACGTCGCCCGGATCGTCGTCGACGAGTAGCACTGAGATCAGGTCGGTAGTCACTTCTCATCCTCCTCGGGGACGAACGGCAGCGTGAACACGAAGCGGGCTCCGGGCGCGTGCCCGGTGTCGAGCCACATGCGTCCCCCGTGATACTCGACGATCTTGCGGCACATCGCCAGCCCGATGCCGGTGCCCGGATACGCCTCCTTGGAGTGCAGGCGCTGGAAGATCACGAAGATCCGCTCCGCGTACTCCGGGTCGACGCCGATGCCGTTGTCGGTGCAGCTGAGCTGCCACTCCGTCCCCTTGCGCACCGCCTCCATGCGCACGACCAGCGGCTCGGCGCCGCGGAACTTGACGGCGTTGCCGATCAGGTTCTGCAGCAGCGACACGAGCAGCGTGCGCTCACCGCGCACGACCGGGAGCTCGACGTCGGGCACGCTGGCGCCCGCCTCCTCCAGCACCTGCGACAGCGACGACCGCGCCTGCGCCAGAGCGTCGCTCAGATCCACCGGCTCGAGCTCTCGTCCGCTGCGGCCCACGCGCGAGAACGCGAGCAGGTCGTTGATCAGCACCTGCATGCGCTTGGCGCCGTCCACCGCGAACTCGATGTACTGGTCGGCGCGCTCGTCCAGCTGCCCCGCGTAGCGGCTCTGCAGCGCCTGGCAGAAGCTCGTCACCTTGCGCAGCGGCTCCTGCAGGTCGTGCGAGGCGACGTAGGCGAACTGCTCGAGCTCGGCGTTCGAGCGGTTCAGCTCGAGCGTCTGCGCCTCGAGCGCCGCACGCGCCGATTCGACGGTCGTCAGCTCGCGCACGATGCGCCGGCGCATCGCATCGATCTCCGTGCCCAGCTCCACCACCTCCAGCGGCGGCGTGCCCGCCACCGCCACCGGCTTGCCGAAGTCTCCCGCCGCTACCTGCGACGCGTCGCGCCCCAGCGCCGCCAGCGGCCGCGTGATGATGCGACGGAGCAACAGCCCGGCGCCGAGCACGCTGCCGAGGATCAGCGCCGCCGCGACAATCAGCATCGCCTGCAGGAAGCGCGCATCGCCGTCCAGCTGGGAGCGCGCGCGCGCGAGCCTGCCGCTGAGATCCGCGCGCAGCCGCGCCAGCGATTTGCGAATCGCATCGAACAGCCCTTTGCCAGTGAGCGAGCGCGGGATCGCTCCGGTGTGACCCGCGGCTGTCCTGCGCAGGATCGGCACCACGAACTGGGCCTGCCATGCCCCCGCGCGCGCCCGCGTGTCGCGCAGGTCGAGCGCCAGCCGCGAGCCCTGCGCGCGGTCCAGCCGTTCGAGCTCGCGGTAGGCCTGCGTCTCCGCTTTGTGACCGTTTTCGTACGGTTCCAGCGACTGCGGGCTGCCGCTGAGGATGTATCCGCGCACGCCCGTCTCCTCGTTGATCAGCGCGTTTTCGAGGTTCAGCGCAGCCACCAGCGCCGGCTCGACCTCGTCGAGCACGTGGCGGCGCTGATCGCTGAGCCGCTGGTTGGCGACCAGCGCCAGGGCCACGCCCGTCACCGCGAACGCGAGCAGCACGCCGATCGTCAGCGCCAGCCACTGGCCGACGCGCAGGCGTGCGAGCGGGCGCCTGGGCGGCGCCGGCCTCGCGGTGCTCAAGCCTCGCCGCCCCGCGTCCGCGAGCCGATCAGCAGCAGCGCCACGTCGTCGCTCAGCTCTCCCCCGTTGAGCGCTTCCGCGCGCGCGATCAGCTCCGCCAGCATCGCCTCCGGCCGCTCGCGCCAGTCCGGCTGCGCCGCCATGTGCGCTTCGATCAGTCGCCGCAGTCCGTCCTCGCCGAGCCGCTCGGAGCCAGCGTCGACGCGGCCCTCGATGATGCCGTCGGTGTACAGCAGTAGTGCCCACCCCGGCGGCAGCTCGAGCCGTAGCGGCGACCATCCTGCTTCGCCCAGGCCAATCGGCGGACCGCCCCCGTCGCGGGAGACGCCGCGCACGGCGCTCCCGTCGATCAGCATCGGCGGCGGATGGCCGGCGAGCAGCATGCGCGCGGAGTCGCGCGCGGGCTCGATCTCGAGCATGCACAGCGTGGTGTACAGCAGCGACGTCTCGCGTTCGCCTTCGAGCACGCGCTGCAGCGCGAGCATCGCCCGCTCGCCGTCCACGCCCGTGACCCCGAGCGCGCGCCACGCGGCGCGCAGGCACACCCCCACCGCGGCCTCGTCGGGCCCATGGCCGCACACATCTCCGACGACCGCGCGCACGCCGCCGTCGGGCGTCTCGGTGACGTCGAGGAAGTCGCCGCCCAGCAGCGCGCGGTTGCGCCCGGCGCGATATCGGGAGGCGATCCACACGGACGGGTCGCTGAGCAGCGACCTCGGCGCGAGCCCGCGTTCCAGGCGCGCTACCTCGCGTGCCTGCGCCTCCGCCAGGCGCAGCTGCTGCTGCGCCTCCGCCGCTTGGCGCCGGGCGATCGCGTAGCGGATCGCGCGCGCCAGCTGGTGGCCGTCCACGTGCCCCTTGACGAGATAGTCCTGGGCGCCGGCGTCGACCGCGGCCACGCCCGCCGCCTCGTCGTTCAGACCCGTCAACACGATCAGCGGTATCTGCGGCGCGCGGGCCCGCACCCGCGTGACCGTGTCCAGGCCCCGAGCGTCGGGCAGCTGCAGGTCCAGCAGCATGCAGTCCACACCCGAGTCGACCTGGTCGAGCGCCTCCGCGAACGTGCGGCTGCGCGCGATCCTCACGCCTGGCAGCGCATCCGTCAGCAGCTCATCGACGATCAGCGCGTCGCCGTCGTCGTCCTCCACCAGCAACACGCTCAGCGCGTCGCCCGCGCTCGCGCCTTCTCCAGGGCGCGGCCACTCTTCGCCGTGTATGCGAGGGCGGTGTGCCATGGCCGCACTCAGATGGTATCCGCCGAGCGGCGTGTAGAAACGGGGACGAGCGGGTAATGGACGCGTGATCGGTGGACACCGGAGATAGGCGAATGGCTGTCGACACACTGGGCAAGAGGGTTGCCAGCGGCGAGCATGTGGTGCACTTCTACGAGCGCGAGTCCGAGCTCGTAGATGCGGTCGCGCCATATCTCGCAGCCGGTGTGCGCGCCGAGGAGACCGTGGTGGTGATCGCAACCGAAGCGCACCGCCGCGCATTTGCAGCGGCGCTGCACACAGATGGGATCGACCTCGCGCGAGCCTCGTGCGACGGCGGGTTCGTAGCGCTCGACGCGGCCACAGCTATCGCCGCGTTCGTGACCGACGGGCGCATCGACCGCAACGCCTTCCACGGAAGCCTCGGCGCGCTCCTGCGAGATGCCGCCCAGGGCGGCCGCGTGGTGCGCGTGTACGGCGAGATGGTGGCACTGCTTTGGGACGCGGGCAGAGTGCTGGCGGCGATCGAGCTGGAGACGCTGTGGAACGAGCTCGCGCTCGAGCTGCCGTTCGCGCTGTTCTGCGCGTACCCGACAACCTCCGTGGCCGGCGCCGAGCAGACAGATGCGCTGTATCTGGTGTGCCGCGAGCACTCCTCCGTGCTCACACGCTCGTCGATCGCCCTCGCGGACGCGACCGCCGATCCGTGCCGGGAGCCGGCCGACCCGGCCCCGCGCACCGGCGTGAGCGCGCACTTCGGCGCCGAGCGCGACTCCCCCGGCCACGCGCGGCGCCTGGTCGGTAGCGCGTTGCGCGGCTGGGGCTGCGCCGACCAGCTGGTGGACGACGCGATGCTGATGGTCAGCGAGCTCGCGACCAACGCGGTGCGACACGCCTGCTCGCCGTTCTCCGTCGCGGCGCACATACAGGGCTCGACGCTGCGGATCGTCGTCGAGGATTGGACGCCGCTCGCCTGTTCGACGCCGGACGGCGGCCTCACCCCGCAGCCGCTGCACGGTCTGGGCCTGGTCGAGGCGATGTCCACACGCTGGGGCGTCGAGCACATGGACGGTGGAAAGGTCGTGTGGCTGGAGCTTGCGTGCGATAACGTCGCCTAGTGGCATTTGACGATGACGCGACACATCGCGACATGCGTGCGACGTTGACGGCGACGCCGCAGCTGGAGCTGCGCCACGAGGACGGCGGCGCGCACCACACGCTGGTGCTGATCGGCGAACTGGATGTGGCGTCCGCGCCGCTGCTCGAGGCGGCGCTGCGCCGGATCGGCACGAACGCGGCAGAGACGATCACGCTCGACCTGAGCGGTCTTACGTTCATGGACTCGGCGGGACTGCGCGTGGTGCTCGTCGCCAGGGAGCTGTGCGATGGCCTCGGCTGCGAGCTGCAGCTGGTCCCCGGGTCTGGTCAGATCCAGCGGCTGTTCGAGGTCACCGGCCTGCTCGACCAGCTGCCGTTTCGCGGCTGAGGACGCCCGGGGGACACGCGAGCCGCGCTCACGCCACTGGCTCGAGCCGGCCGGCGCGCACCGTGATCTCCGGCTCCACCGCCGCCGCGACGGCGTCTGCGGCTCCAACCTGCGGCCACGGCGGCCCTGGCCGGCCCAGCAGGAACCCCTGCACGAGTGGCACACCCAGCCGGCGGATCGTCCGTAGCTCGGCGTCCGTCTCGACTCCCTCGGCCACCAGCAGGCTGCCAACCTGCCTGGAGTAGCCGGCGAGCGCGACGACGAGCGCCGCGCGCTCCTCGTCGCCGTCGATGCCGCTCACGAGCGAGCGGTCGAGCTTCAGGTAGCTGGGGAGCGAGCGAGCGCCTCGTACGCGTGCACCGCTCCGTTGCGCACGTCCACGATCGGCTGCACCGCCATCGCGAGCCCGTCGCCCGCGATCAGGGACGCCAGCGCTTCGCGGGCGCTCGCCAGCTCCTGCGCGCTGAGCGTCGCCTCAACCTGCGCCCGCATCACGCGCGTCGTGGCCGCGTCACGGTCCTTGCGGTCGCTCATGCGCGCCGCGATGTCGCCGGCCAGCAGCAGCGTCTCGGCGCGCTCGGCCTGGTGGCGCGCCTGGCGCAGCATGTTGTTGAGCGCGCAGGATGCGATCGTGGCGCTCGATCGGCACCGCTGGTTCGATCAGCAGGGGCAGGGGCATCCACTTCAGCTTCGGCGCCCAGCAGCTTGGTGCTTGACTCGTGCAGCGTTCTTTCGATCGGGTGGCTACCCCAGCTGCCGGGTCAGCTCCTCGGCCCGAGGAGTGCTGAGGAGCACCCGGCGCAGCACCGATCCGTTGTCCACCTCGAACGACAGGCCGGGCACGCCGCGCCGCACCACGAACGCTTCGTCAAGGCGGATTGTGCGCGCCACGTAGCACAGCCATGGCACTCGCAGCCCGACTTTGATGCCGCTCCTCATCGCCTCGCGGACGGGGTCCTTGACCACGCGCACATCGCGGACGTCCGCGCGGGCGACGCGGATGTTGCGCATCAGCCCCAGCAGCTTCTGCCACGGCGCGAGCCGCACTTCGACGTAGTCGTCGCTGACGTTGATGCGCACGCCCCAACACTACCCGCGCGCCAGCGCCGCAGACATTTGTCATAATCCTCCTAGTTTGTTTTCTTTTGTCTACCCACGGTTGATGATAGCCAGCTGCATAAGACAACTGTCTGTGGAACTTTCGTCTGCGCAGCGCGAGAGTTGGAACGATGGAAACTGTCCGTAAGCAATTTGCCGCCAATCTGCGGCGGCACCGCGACCGGGCAGGCCTCTCGCAGGAGGCCCTCGCGGACCTGTGCGACCTGCACCGCACCGAGATCAGCCTGCTGGAGCGCTGCAAGCGCTCGCCGCGACTGGAGACCATCGTGATCCTCGCTCGCGGCCTCGAGCTCAGCTCCCCCGCGGAGCTGCTCGAAGGCATCGGCTGACGAGCGCGCTACAGTGCCTCTCGCGCCCAGCTAGCTCAGTTGGTAGAGCACTTCCATGGTAAGGAAGGGGTCATCGGTTCGAGTCCGATGCTGGGCTCTGCGAAGCGTTGAGCCGTGGAAGCCCTGCCGCGCGGACACGCCGCTCACCCGCCCAGCGGCGCGACCGTCACCAGCGCCGCGCTGCTCGGTTTGACGTTCACGGTGATCACCCCGTCCCGGTTGGGCGCATGCGGCAGCGTCGGCGGCTCGGTCCAGGAGCCATCCACCGCCACCGCCTGACCTCCCAGCTCGACGCCCGACAGCGCTTCCGGCGAGGGCGCCGTCAGCGACAGGATCGTGCCGCCGTGGAAGCCGCGGCCGACGTGCAGGTGCATCGCCACGCTGCGCGCACCCGGCAGATCGTCGTCGACGAGCACGAACTGCAGCGCCCCGTCGGCGGCCAGGAACGTGGAGGCTTCCACGTTCGGGCGGTGCGCCGGCGCGATCGTCGTGTGCAGCGGGCGCTCGCCGATCAGCGCTCTCGCGAGCAGCAGCGCGTACCACTCCGGTTGCGCGACCAGCGTGCCGTCGGCCAGATCTTCGGCGCTCGGCGCGCACAGGGGCGTGTAGCCGCCGCAGTTGGCCGGGTTGCCCTGCAGGTTGATGCCGGAGACGCCCATGCTCATCGCCTGCGTCACATAGCTGACCGCCCACAGCGCGGATGCGAACGTGTTGCTGATGCCGGAGACCCCGCCGCAGGAGACCGTGTTCGTCTCATCCATGCGGAACGGCACTTCGGTCTCCCCCGCGATGAACAGGTAGCGCCGCAGCGACAGTTCCTCCAGCTGGCGCGTGCGCTGACTCAGCAGGCGCGCGATACTCGGCGGCGGCTGTTCGGAGCAGCTGAGCGGGTAGTGGTGTCCCGTCAGCAGCGCCGGGCGCTCGTAGATCGACTCCGTCAGCCCCCACTTTTCATACGCGCTCGATCCTGACGTGTCTGGGCCCGCCAGCGGGATGCCCGGCGCCAGCGTTTCGATCGCGCCGCGGTACACCGCGATCTGTTCGCCGTACTGCACCGGCGTCCACGGCGACGGGCGCAGGCCGTGCTTGGCGTAGGAGTCCGGCTCGTTGCCGAGCTCCAGCGCTTCCAGCGATTCGCCCAGCGCCGCCTTCGCCGCCGCCGCCTCCTGCGCCGCCGCCAGCGGTTCGAAGTGGCCGAAGCCGAGCGTCAGCAGCACGTGCCAGCCGCTCGCCGCCGCGAGACCCCCCAGCGCGTACAGGTTGCCCGCTTCCAGCGCGCCCAGCGCCCACGCCGGGCGCGGCAGTCCCGAGCCCTCCCACGCGATCTGTTCGTCGGCCGTCACGCCGCCGAAGCGCAGCACGCCCGGCCCCAGCGAGCGCAGCATCGTGACCAGGTCGCCGCTGTCCGCGTAGCCGGCGATCTGCGCCAGGCTGCCCACCTCGAACGACAGGCCCAGGAAGTTCCGCGGCACTGGGGCCCCGGGCTCGCCGGTCCCGGCCACCGACACCGGGGTCGGTCGATCCTTCAGCGGCAGCGGCCGGTGCTCGGCCGCAACCGCCGGCGTCACGCCGAGCAGCGCGCTCACCGCCACCGCGTACACCAGCGTCAACCCGAGCGCCCGCGCCACGGAGAGACGCTTAGCGCTCAGAGCTCACCGCGAACCAATCGGACCGCAGCTCCGCTGCCCCGTCGCAGACCTCGCGCACGAGGTTCAAAACCGTGTGCCGGCCGACGTCGGCGCGTTCGTCGTGCGTCATCGACACCGGCGCGTCGACCTCCAGCGTCGCCCAGATCTCGCCGCCGACTTTGGCGAATGCGATGCGCTCGCGTCGGGGTCCCAGCTGCTGGAGCAGCTGCTCGAGCGCACCGTTCGGCACCGCGAATCCGGAGTGGCGGGTGATCTTGAAGCGCATCGGCGCAAGGCTAACAGCAGCGTTCGCCGGTCAGCCATCGAGCAGAAGCTCGCCGCGCGCAACGATCACCGCGGAGCATGCCCGACGCGAGCCCGCTCTCCTTCGCGGGCACGCCCGCCACCGCGGCGATCGTCGCGTGTCGGTACGCACGATCGCGTACACCAGCACCGTCAGCGCGCCGGTGACCAGCAGCGCGCCCGTGGCGTCGAAGTGGCGGTTCGCCGAGGAGACGCGTCCGGCGGGGATCAGGCCGCGCCCGAACGCGATCACCGCGATGCCGATCGGCACGTTCACCACGAAGATCGCTGGCCAGCCGAACGCCTGCGTGAGCACGCCGCCCAGCAGCACTCCCAGCGACCCGCCGACGCCGCCCATCGCGCCCCACACGCCCAGCGCGCCCGTGCGTGGCTTCGGGATCGAGGTGTCGGCCATCGCGCTACCCGGCCTGCTCGACGCCGTGCTGGCAGCGGCGGCCGAGCCGGCGGCCGTGCCCGCGTAGACTCGACCGCGAGCACTGGGCGCGCGCGGCGCGGGATGCGCCGGCGAGAAGCGGTGACGGCAAAGCGGAGGGAGCGGCAGGCATGGGCGAAGTGGTGCAGGTGCGGATCGAGGACGGCGTGGCGCTACTGACGCTCAATCGGCCCGATCGCCTCAACGCGTGGACGACCGAGATGGAGCACGAGTACTTCGATTTGCTGGAACGCTGCGGTCAGGACGAGCAGGTGCGCGCGATCGTGGTGACGGGCGCCGGCAGGGGCTTCTGCGCGGGCGCCGACATGCAGCAGCTGCAGGCGCTCGGCGACGGCACGCTGGCGGAGTCAGCCGAGACCCGCGAGCGCCGCCCGCAGACGCTGCCGCTGACGATCGCCAAGCCGATCATCGCCGCCGTCAACGGCGCTTGCGCCGGCATCGGGCTGGTGCAGGCGCTGATGTGCGACCTGCGCTTCGCCGCCGAGGGCGCCAAGCTGACGACCGCGTTCGCGCGTCGCGGGCTCGTCGCCGAGCACGGCATCTCGTGGATCCTCCCCCGGCTCGTGGGTCCAGCGCGGGCGCTCGACCTGCTGCTGTCCGGTCGCGTGGTGCTCGCTGCGGAGGCGCACGAGCTGGGGCTGGTCAACCGCGTGCTCGCGCCGGACGCGCTGCTCGACGCGACGCTCGACTACGCGCGCGAGCTCGCGGTCAACTGCTCGCCCGCGAGCATGGCGACGATGAAGCGCCAGGTGTACGCCGACCTCGACCGCGCGCTGCCCGACGCGCTCGCGAACGCCGACCAGCTGATGCTCGCGTCGTTCACCGCGCCCGACTTCGTCGAGGGCGTCGCCAGCTTCGTCGAGCGGCGCGACCCGCGCTTCGCGACGCTGGGGGCGTAGCCGTCGTCAGCGCAGGGGACGGTCCGTGGGGGGGACGCTCCGCGGGGGGGCCGCTCGTCGGCACGGTGCTGCTGGCGCCGTCAGGCGGAATGCGAGCCGTGCGGCGCGAGCTTGAATTCGCCGAAGCCTTCGTCCTGGTTGCAGGTCATCGTCGTGCGCGTGTCCTGGCATGAGAGCTTCTCGGGGAACGACAGCAGCTGGTTCGTCGGCAGCGTTTCGCCGTGGCGGCTCAGCCGCGCGCTGACCGACCTGGCGTGACCGGTCGCGCCCAGGCGGTAGGCGCGCCGCGTGGCCAGCAGCTCGCACGTCACGGTGTTGGTGTGCGGCATCCACGCGCAGCGCACGTTGCCGCTGGGCGTCGAGAAGTAGCACGGCTGGTTGGCTGCCGCCGGGCCGCTGCACGCGAAGTGCTCGGCTGCGCGGGCGGGCGCGACGCGCGCGCCGGTGCCTACCGCCGGCGACGCAGCGGACGCCGACCCTGCTGCGCTCACGGCGGCGACGGCGCCGGCGAGCGCCAGCACGCACGCCAGCGACGCTCCCACGCGAGCCTTCAGTCGACATGCCCGCATGATCGGCCCGCGCCCCGTGCGCCGCTTCAGGACTCGGTGACGCGCGGCGCGTAGCGATGGTGCAGCATCAGCGCGTTGCCGTCGGGATCGGCGAAGAACGCCATGTGGCACACGCTCGTGTCGAGCGTGTCGCCGACGAACTCCACCCCGCGCTCGCTCAGCGTGGCCCGCGCCGCGTCCATGTCCTCGACGTGCAGCGCGATCGCGTTGCGGTTCGGCTCGTACGGCAGGCCGAACTTCTCCGCCACGATCACGCTGAGCGTCAGGTTACCCGTCTCGAACTCCGCGAAGTGACGGTCCGGGTAGTAGACGGAGCGCCGCAGACCGAGCGTGGTGCCGTAGAACTCCACCGCCGCGTCGAGGTCCTTGGTGGGGACCGCCACGAAGTCCACGCCGGTGACGATCTGGCCGTTTGACGACATCCGCTGATCCTACACCCGGCGCAGCCGCACGCCGCCGACCTCGATCGTGTCCGCGCCGCCGGGAAGCTCGTGCAGGAGCTCCAGCGCGATCTCGACGAGCCCTTCCTCGGGCTCGCTCGCCGCCGCCGCGAAGCGGACCTCGCCGCCGTCGAGTCGCAGCAGCGGCCCAGCCGCCTCGCCAGCCGCCTCGCCCGCCGCCCCGCCTGCCCCCCGCGACGGGGGGCCCGACTCAGCCGCGCCAGCCGCAGCGCCAGCCTCGACGCCCAGCACCTCGCCCCAGCGCTTCGCCGCCGCAGCCGGGTCGGCGACCGCGACGGTGATGCCCGCAAGGCGCCCGGGCGCGCCTGCGCCGACGCGCCCGGTCCAGTCGGGACCGCCCCAGCGCCAGCTGCCGTACGGCTGCGAGCGGTCCAGCGAGACGATCGCTCCGCGCATGTCCGCGGGGTGCAGGTGCGTGCCGGAGATGTCGGGCAGGTCGATCTGCCAGACGACGCGCACGCCCAGCTCCGCTGCGCGCGAGCGCGCGCCATCGAGATCTTCCAGGTCGAAGATCGCCATGTAGCCGCCGGCGCCGCCGTGGCGTGCGAGATAGCGCCCGGCGGCGGTGTCCGGACGCGTCGGCGCGATCACCTCGAGGAAGCAGTCGCCCAGCGCGAACACCGTGTTGGCGAGGCCGAACTCGCCGACCCCCGGATCGCGGAACGGCTCCTGCAAACCGAGCGCGGAGCGCAGCGCAGCCGCCACCGGCTCGAGCTCCTCGGCCACGAGCACCGCCTGCCGCAGCCTGACCGCCGTCCCGCCTGCGCCGTCCACGGGCTGAAGGCTACCGTGGGCTCGCGTCTAGTACACGAGCGCGGTCCCGATCGCCGGGACAGAGCCAACTCGCCGACGTCTCACAGGCAGTCTCGTACATGGCGGGCGTCGTCTTTAGAAATGCACGCGCTGTGCGGCATTCGATCGGTGCCGTCCGGCTCAAAGGTGAACTAAAAACATCAAAAATATTATTATCAAAATAGTTGACGGCTTGTTTGGAAAGATATGAGCAATCAGGAAACGTCAAATTGTTTTAAGTAAACAGCGGCGCACTCCGATATTGCCGCCATGCTTGCCTCACCGCTTCCGCTCGCGTCGGTGCTGCGTAGAAGCGAGCGCCGTCTGCTCAACACGGCGACGGCGCTGCTGCTCGCGCTCGTGGCAACGACCGCCGCGCGTGCGGTGTTCCACGTCGGCGGCCACGCCTTCGGAGAGGTGATCCGCGACTGGGTCACCTCTGCCGTCTACATCCTCGTGGGCCTGATCGTCTGCTGGCGCGCCGTGCGCACGACGGAGGCGCGGCGCCCGTGGATGTGGTTCGCGTTCGGCGTCTCGATCTACGGCCTCGGCAACGTGCTGTGGGCAGCGTGGATCGAACACCTGCCCAACCCGCCGATCCCCTCGATCTGCGACGGCATGTGGCTGACGCTGTACCCCTGCTGCTACATCGGCATCATCGGCCTCGCCCGCCTGCGCGAGCGGCGCGTGCCCGCCAGGATCTGGCTGGACGGCGTCGTCGCCGGGCTGGGGACGGCCGCCGTCGGCGCCGCGATCGTGCTGCGCCCGGTGATCGCGTCCGTGTCCGGCAACACGGCCGCGGTCGTCACCGAGCTGGCCTACCCGCTCTGCGACCTGCTGCTCGCGGCGCTCGTCGTCGGCGTGCTCGCGCTGCGCCGCTGGCGCCTGGACCGCATGTGGGCGATGCTGGGCGTGGGCTTCCTCGCGCTGGCGACGGCCGACTGCATGTACGCGCTGCAGGTCGCCGGCGGCGCGTCGGCGCCGAGCAGCGCCACCAACCTCGCGTACGACATCGGCGTGATGCTGCTCGCGCTCGCGGCGTGGCAGCCGGGCGCGACGCTCGAGTCCGACAGCGTTCCCAGCACCGCCGTCCTGGGCATACCGGCGGCGTTCACCGCGAGCGCGCTTGGGCTGCTCGTGTACGACCACTTCACCCGCCTGGACCCGCTCGCGCTCGCGCTCGCGCTGCTCACCGTGATCGCCGCGTTCGCGCGCACCGGGCTCGCCTTCCGCGACGTGCGCGCGCTCGCCGAAACCCGCCGCCAGGCGCTCACCGACGACCTCACCTCGATGCCCAACCGCCGCCACTTCCTGCGCCGTCTGCGCAACGCCATCGTCGCGAGCCGCGCCAGCGACACGAGCGTCGCGCTGCTGCTGTTCGACCTCGACCACTTCAAGGAGCTCAACGACACGCTCGGGCACGACGCCGGCGACCAGTTGCTGTGCCAGGTGGGTGAGCGCCTGAACACGGCGCTGCGCTCCAGCGACACCGCCGCGCGGCTGGGCGGCGACGAGTTCGGGGTGCTGCTGAGCGGTCCCTGCGACATCGCGCAGGCGGAGACGGTGGCCGACAAGATCCTCGGCGAGATCGCCAAACCGTTCCCGATCAAGGGCCTCAACCTGCGCATCACCGCGAGCATCGGCATCGCGCTGTTCCCGGAGCACGCGCGCGACGACGAGCAGCTGATGCAGCACGCCGACGTCGCCATGTACGAGGCCAAGACCACGCAGTCGGGCCGCGCCTGCTACGCCAGCGAGCGCGACAACCACTCGCTCGAGCGACTCACGCTCGCGGGCGAGCTCTCGCGCGCGCTCGAAAGCGAGGAGATCGAGGCGCACTTCCAGCCGAAGGCCGACGCCAGCAGCGGCAAGATCGTTGGCGTCGAGGCGCTCGTGCGCTGGCGCCACCCCGAGCGCGGCATGATCCCCCCCGACCAGTTCGTCGCGGTGGCCGAGCAGGCCGGGCTGGGGCGCGCGCTGACGCGCAGGATGCTCGAGCTCGCGCTCACCCAGGTGAAGGCCTGGCGCGAATCCGGCCTGGACCTGCACGTCGCCGTGAACACCACCGTCGCGGACCTGCTCGACACGCAGTTCCCCGGCGAGGTCGCCGCCACGCTGGCCGCCCACGGACTGCCGCCGGAGGTGCTCGTGCTGGAGGTCACCGAGAACATGGTGCTGGCGGACCCCGTGCGCATCGGCGACGTGCTCGCGCAGCTCGGCGAGCTCGGGCTCGGCCTGTCGCTGGACGACTTCGGCACCGGCTACTCCTCGCTCACGCACCTGAAGGCGCTGCCCGTCGGCGAGGTCAAGATCGACCGCTCGTTCGTCGGGCGCATGACCTCCGACCCGGTCGACGCGGCGATCGTCGAGGCCACGATCCAGCTCGCGCACAGCATCGGCAGCCGCGTCGTCGCTGAGGGCATCGAGGACCACACCACGTGGAGCTCGCTCGTCGCCAACCGCTGCGAGCTCGTGCAGGGCTACGCGCTCTCGCGGCCGCTGCCCGCGGCCGAGCTGGAGGAGCTGCTGCGCGCGAAGCCCGTGCCCACCGAGCCCGTCCACCTCGAGGCCGCCGCCGGCACCGGCAGGCGCAATGACCGTCGCAACAGCGCCGGCAACGGCAACAGCGCCGGCAACGATGCCGGCCACGCCGGGGCTGCCGGCCACGCCGGAGGCACCGGCGGAGCAGCCGCGGACGCGCTCGCGGACCTCACCGCGCTGACGCGCTCGCACCCGATGATGGATGCGGTGATCGACGAGATCGACGGGCGCATGATCCGCGTCGGCTCGCAGTGGCTCGCCGACTTCGCCTCGTGCAACTACCTGGGCTTCGACCTCGACCGCGAGATCATCGACGCGGTGCCCGCGTATCTCGACGCCTGGGGCACGCACCCCAGCTGGTCGCGGCTGCTGGGCAGCCCGGTGCTGTACGAGCAGATCGAGGAGCGCCTGACCGCGCTGCTCGGCAGCCCCGACTCGCTGGTGCTGCCCACGATCAGCCACATCCACATGTCGGTGATCCCCGTGCTGGCCGCGTCGGGCACGATCTTCCTGGACTCGCGCTCGCACAAGACCATCTACGACGGCTGCCAGCTGGCCAAGACGCGCGGCGCGCGCGTGCAGCGCTTCCGCTTCGAGGACCCGCAGCACCTCGACGAGCTCCTGCGCGGCGCGCCCAACGGCGCGCGCATGGTGTGCATGGACGGCGTCAACAGCATGACCGGCAACGCGCCCGACCTGCAGGCGTTCGCACAGGTGGCGCGCGAGCACGGCGCGCTGCTGTACGTGGACGACGCGCACGGCTTCGGCGTGATCGGCGAGCGCGGGCCCGGCGAGCACTGCCCGTACGGCATGCGCGGCAACAGCATCGTGCGCCACTGCGACGAGAGCTACGACGGGCTCGTGCTGGTGGGCGGCTTCTCGAAGGCGTACTCGTCGCTGCTGGCGTTCATCGCGTGCCCCACCGACATCAAGGACATGCTCAAGGTCGCCGCGCCGCCGTACCTGTACTCGGGCCCCTCGCCCGTCGCCTCGCTGGCGACCACGCTCGCTGGCTTCGACGTCAACGAGCGCCGCGGCGAGCAGCTGCGCGCGACCGTCCACCGGCACACGCGCCGCGTCCTCGACTGCCTGGCGCGCCTGGACGTCCACACCCCCAACCGCTCCGGGCTGCCGATCGTGGAGATCCCGCTGCGCGACCACACGCGCATCGACGCCGTCGGGCGGCGGCTGTTCGAGCGCGGCGTGTACGTGACGCTCGCCGCCTACCCGCTGGTGCCCCGCGAGGAGGTCGGCTTCCGCGTGCAGCTCACCGCCGCGAACACGGATGCGGAAGTCGACACGCTGATCGCGGCGCTCGAGGAGCTCGCGCAGATGGGCGAGCTGCAGCCGGCGCAGCCGCGGGCGGCGGCACCGGCTGCCGGCGCCACCGCCGACGGCGCGGTCGGCGTCGAGAGCCCCGCCGGCGCGCCCACCGTCGGCGCCCACGCGAAGTGATCGCCCGCTACCGCGCGCTGCTGTCGGTGCCCGGCTTCGCGCGGCTGTTGGTCAGCGCGGTGGTGGGACGCCTGCCCTCGGGCATGTTCTCGCTCGCGCTGCTGCTGTTCGTGCGCGAGCACACCAGCTCGTTCCTCGCCGCCGGCGTGGCCGTGGGCGCCTTCTCCCTGGCCGGCGCAGCTGTAGGCCCGCTGCTGGGGGCGCTCGTGGACCGCGCCGGCCAGACACGCGTGCTGGCGCCATCCGCGGCCGCCCAGGGCGGGGTGCTGGTCATCCTGGTGCTGGTCGCGCGCGCCGGCGCCGGCGCGGCGGTGCTGGTCGCGCTGGCGGCGCTCGCGGGCGCCGTGCAGCCGCCGATCGCGGGCTGCGTGCGCGCGCTGTGGGCGCATGTGAGCACCGACGAGCAGTCGCTGGAGACGGCGTACGCGCTCGACGCCACCACGCAGGAGGTGATCTGGACGCTCGGGCCGCTGCTGGTGGGCTCGACCGCGGCGCTCGTCTCGCCGGCCGCGGCGGTGCTCGCGTGCGCTTCGATCACCATTTGCGGGACCGCCTTCTTCGCCGCCTCCAAGCTCTCCAGCGGCTGGCGCGCGCCGGCGCGCGAGCGGGCGCGCGGCGGAGCGCTCGCCAGCCACGGGCTGCGTGCGCTGCTCGGCACCGTCGTGCCCGCCGGCGTGGTCATCGGCGCGGTCGAGGTGGGGCTGCCGGCGCTCGCGGTGCAGCACGGCGCGCGCCTGTCAGCGGGCCCGCTGCTGGCGCTGTTCAGCGTCGGCAGCATGGCCGGCGGCCTGCTCTACTCGGCCGCCACATGGAAGCGCCCCATCGGCCTGCGCTACATCGGGCTGCTGGCCGCGATGGCCGTCGGCGTGGCGCCGCTCGTGGCCGCGCACGCGCTCGCCGCCGTCTACCCGCTCAGCGCCCTCGCCGGGCTCGGCGTAGCGCCAATGCTCTCGTGCCAGTTCTCGCTCGTCGGCGCGCTCGCGCCCGCCGGCACCGCCACCGAGGCGTTCACGTGGCACCGCGGCGCCACGATCGCGGGGATGGCCGCCGGCTCCACGCTCGGGGGATCGCTCATCGACTCCCAGGGCGCGGGCGGCGCGTTCGCGCTCGGCTGCGCGAGCGTCGCGCTGGCGTGCCTGCTCGCCGCCGTCTGGCGCGCGCGCATCGACCCGTTCGCGCCGCGCGCCGCCGGGACGCTGGCGGAGCAAGCGCCTGTTTGACCGCGCCCACTCGACCTGCGCGTGTGTTTGACCGCACGCCATGCGCTGCAAGCGTTTGATCGCGCGCCAAACCGGATACTTTGACGTCATGCGCTCGAACCGTCGGACCACGCCCTGGCACAGCGCCCGCACGCTCGCGCTCGCGCTCACCCTCGCCGCCGGCGCGTGCGCAGGCGTTCCCACCGCCGCCTCCGCCGCATCCGCGCCCGGCGTGAGCACCGGCGCGAGCTCCGGCGTGACGTACTCCTCGGCGGTCGTGTCCGGCTCCGTGAACCCGCACTCGCTGCCCACCGACTACGTCTTCCAGTACGGCACCACGCGCAGCTACGGCGCGCAGACGCCGCTCGCTCCCGCCGGCAGCGGCGATGCGGCGCTGCACGTCAGCCAGACGCTCACGGCCCTGCAGCCCCTCACCACCTACCACTACCGGCTGCTCGCCACCAGCCCCGCCGGCGCCACGCCCGGCTCCGACCGCACGTTCAAGACCGGTCCAGTGCCGCTGTCGCTCGCGATCGCGGGCGTCCCCAACCCGGTCGTGTTCGGCAACCCGTTCCTCGTCGAGGGCACGCTCTCGGGGACCGGCTCCGCAAACCATGCGGTCGAGCTGCAATCCAACCCGTTCCCCTATCTGGGCGGCTTTCAGGCGGTGGGCAACCCCGAGCTGACCAACGCATCAGGCGGCTTCTCGTTCCCGTACCTGGGACTGCTCGAGAACGCCCAGCTGCGGGTCGTCACCGTGGGCAAGCCCGAAGTCTCCAGTCCGGTGCTCGTCGAGGACGTCGCGGTACGCGTCACGCTGCGCGTGCGCGCCACCCGCCGCCACGGCTTCGCCCGCCTGTATGGCACCGTGGAGCCCGCCGAGGCGGGCGCGCTCGTCGGCTTCCAGCTGCTCACGCCGGGGAGGTCCGTCAACAAGGGTGGAACGGTCGTCAAGGCGACGAGCGCCACCGTCTCGCGCTTCGGCCGCGTCGTGCGCGTGCCGCGCGGCCTGTACCGCGCGCTCGTCAAGGTCTCCTCCGACGGCGCGCACGTGTCGGCCTACAGCGCGCCCGTGCTGATCCGCTGAGCGAACGCCGATAATCCGGCGATGCGTGCGCTCCTGGAGCGAGTCGCCGACCGGATCGCGCCAGAGGAGAACCCCTCGGGGGTCGTCTACGGAATCATCGTCATCGGCGCGCTGCTCGCCGCCGAGAGCGGACGCCACGAGACCTACCTCGACACGCTCCTGTCGGCTGCCATCGCGGCCGCGCTGTACTGGTTCGCGCACGCCTACGCGGAGACGCTCGGGCGCCGGCTGACGCTGCACGAGCGCCTCTCCGTGCGGACGCTCGCGCGCGAGCTCGCGCGCGGCTGGGGGATCGTCCGCGGCGCCGCGCTGCCGCTCGCCGTGATCGCGATCTCATGGGCGGCCGGCGCCGCCCAGCAGACCGCCGTCACAGCCGCGCTGTGGAGCGCGATCGCGAGCCTCGTGGCGTTCGAGCTGATCGCCGGCATCCGCACTCGCGCCAGCCCGCGCGAGCTGGCGTTCGAGGCCGCCATGGGCGCCACCATGGGCGTCGCGATCCTCGCCCTGAAGATCGTCCTGCACTGATCGTGCGAAGGACTCGACCAGCGGGCAGCGACCACCGATGGTCAGCTGTAGACAAAAAATTACTGACATGAGATGATCCGCTCCAGGCATTAACATGACAGCGGTCCGCTGGTTCGAAGATCGGTTGAAGGAGAGGGAGCATGGGAACCGGACGAAGGACGTCGTTGACGGCGAGGGACGCGCGCGCTGATCGGGGCAAGGGCGCGAGCAGGGCCGCCACCAGCAGGCCCAAGGGCCCCCCACGGGCCGCCTCCGGGAGGGTGGCCCCGCTTTACAAGCGGCTTCCGCACGGGCCTCACCGGCTCGAGCGCGAAGAGGTCGTCCTCAATCAGCGCACCCGCATCCACGGGGCGATGGTCGAGTCGGTCGCGCGCCGCGGCTACGAAGGCACGAGCGTCAAGCAGGTGATCGGTCTCGCGGGCGTCTCGCGGCGCTCCTTCTACGAGCAGTTCGCCAACAAGGAAGAGTGCTTCCTCGTCACGTTCGATCTACTTGTGCGCCGTGACATCAAGCGCCTCAGACAGACCTACCTCGCAGCCGACGGATCGGCCCTCGAACGCGCGCGCGCGGCGTTCCAGCGCTTCGCCGAGATGGCCGGCAG
Organism: Solirubrobacteraceae bacterium; assembly: GCA_035483595.1. Classification (GTDB taxonomy): domain Bacteria; phylum Actinomycetota; class Thermoleophilia; order Solirubrobacterales; family Solirubrobacteraceae; genus Palsa-744. The sequence goes on along the minus strand of DATHPU010000002.1, from coordinate 29,658 downwards.
CGACCGCAACGCGATCATCCTCGTGGTGCTGGAGGCGCAGCGCGCCGGCGCCGCCGGGGTCCTGCGACTGCGCCAGGCCGCAGGCGCGTGCGAGCAGATGCTCGCCCGCAGCTTCGCCGAATCGCCCGACGCCGTCGCCCTGCCCACGCCGATCGTCCGCGGCATCGTCGGCGGGCTGCACGGGATCGCCTCCACGTTCCTGCGCGAGGCGCGCGCGGAGGCGGAGCCTGCCGCGGAGGCGGCCAACGTCGAGCATACGGCCCGCTCCAAGCAGGCGCGTGTCGAGCTCGCCAAGGAGCTGCTGGACTGGACGCTCCTGTTCCAGACCCCTGCCGCGGAGGGGATGGCGGAGCGTATGGCGCCCGCGCTGACCGCGCGCATGCGCGAGCTCTCATCCGCTCACGGGCACCGGCTCGGCGGCGTCGAAGCCCCGAGCCGAGACGATCGCACGCGCGTGCTGCAGGGGATGCTGCGGCTCGTCACACGCGACGACTACCGCTCGCTCAGCGCGCCGCAGATAGCGGAGGAGGCCAACGTGTCCGTCGACCGCTTCTGCGCGCTGTTCGCCGACAAGCAGGAGTGCTTCCTGTCCGCGCTCGACATGATCGGCGACGAGCTGCTCGAGATCGCCGCCGACCCGGACCTCATCGGCGATGACTGGCCGCGTGCCGTGCGACGGGTGCTGGGCGAGCTGATGCGCTTCTTCGCCGACCACCCGCTGTACACCCGCATGCTCGCCCAGGAGGCGTTCTTCGGGGGCGCCGAGGCGATGGAGCACACGGTCGAGCTGTCGCAGAGCATCGCCACGCTGCTCACCGAGGGCGCGCCCCAGCAGGCGCGCAGCCGACACACGATCGACGCGATCGCGGGCGCGATCTGGCACACGGTGCGCTGCCAGGTGGCCGGCGGGCGCGTCGAGCTGCTGGCCGCGCTCTCCGACCACCTCACCTACATCGTGCTCGCCCCGTACATCGGCGCCGAGGCCGCCGTCGAGATCGTCACCGAGGAGCGCGAGGAGCGCAGGCCTAGCCGCGTCGCCGACGCGACAGGCGCTCCGCAAAGTATGTGAGCACGATCCCCACCAGCAGGCAGATCACGATCACGATGATCAGCGGCGCGTGCCCCGAGCCGACGATCCAGTCGACCCTCACCTGGTTGAGGTTGAGCAGCGCGAAGGCGATGAACAGGCCCGCGAGCACCACCACGCCGCCGGCGCGCACTACCTCGCCCCGCGGTCGGCGCGTACGGGGCGGCTTCGCCTGATCGGCCGGGCCCGGCTTCTGTGCTGAGGGAGCGGACATCGCGTCTGCACTGATCGTACCGACTGACACGTGCCGCCAGGGGAGCCCCGGCCGGGGGGGGCAGCGAATACCATGGGTGCGATGAAGCAAACCCTGATCGCAGCACTCACCGCACTGGGCCTCGCAGCCGGCGCGCTCGCCGGCTGCGGCAGCTCGCAGACCAAGACCGTGACCGTCGCCGGCGCGCCCGCCGTCACCCACAGCACCCCCACGACCAGCGTCGCGACCGCCACCACCGCGACCGCCACCACAAGCACCGCCACCGCGCCCACCAGCACCGCCGGCGGCACCGCTGCGCCGCGCGCCCACACGGCGCCCGAGCCCGAATTCACGCAGGCGGAAAGCCACGCCGAAGGCCTCGGCGAAGCGCTCGCGCTGCTCAAAGCCCGCGGCTACACCGCCGGCGAAAGCGCCCAGTACCACCCCAGCCAAACGCTGCGTGTGCTCGTCGGCACCAGGAGCGGCTCCAGCGACGGCTACGGCCAGCAGGCGTTCTTCTTCGTCGACGGCCGCTACATCGGCACCGACACCAGGGAACCGAGCGCCACCGTCAAGGTGCTCGCGCAGAGCGACACCGAAGTGACGCTCGCGTATCCGCTCTACCGCGCCGGCGACCCGCTCTCGGACCCCAGCGGCGGGCAGGCCACCGTGCACTTCCAGCTTAACAACGGCAAACTCACCCCACTCGACCCGATTCCGCCCGCCAGCTCGACGAACGGCACGAGCCGAAACTAGAAAGGACGTATAACGATGAGCGTCAAGATCGAAGGCCGGGCAGAGGAGCTGCTGAGGGCCAAGAACTTCTGCCACGTCGCAACGCTGCGCGCCGACGGCACCGTGCACGGCGTGCCCGTGTGGGTCGATGTCCAGGACGGGCTCGCCGTGCTCAACACCGCCGAGGGCCGCGCGTGGCCGCGCAACCTCGAACGCGACCCGCGCGTGACGCTCACCGTGCAGAACCTCGAGAACCCGTACGAGTACGTGGAGGTGCGCGGCCGCGTCACCGAGCGCACGCACGACGGCGCCGACGCGCACATCGACGCGCTGGCCAAGAAGTACATGGACGTCGACGAGTACCCGCTGCGCCAGCCCGGCGAACAGCGCGTGATCATTCGCGTCGAGCCAGACCACGTGCACGCGTTCGGCAGCTGATCGACCGCTGTACCCCACGCCCGGCCGCACCGACTCCGGCGCCGGCCGGGCGCGATCGCCGGGCGCGATCGCCCTCAGGCTCTCATCCCCGCCCCAGCAGCCGCGACCACAGCGACGGGCGCCGCGGCTGCGTGCGCTGCCACTCGTCCCGCTGCGGTAGCTGGCCACGCTTTCGTGCCGCGAGCACGCACGCCGTGTGCGCGTGGCGACGCCGGCGCGTGTCGCCTTCCGGCGCGATCAGCATATGCTCGCTCAGAGCAGGCAGAGAATGACCGCAGATAGGACATCGATACGTCGCCGGCTTGCGATTCGCAGCCGGTCGCACCGTCCACCATGGGGCGCTCGGAAGGCTGGTCACGACTCCATTCTTGCGCCGCTCGCCGCCACCGTCGCGGCGACCGTCGCCGTTGGCGTCGGGCTGGCGCTCGCTCGCTCCGAGCGCGAGCGGCGCCGCGCGCGCCAGCGCCGGCTCGAACGCCGTCTCGCGCTCGCGCCCAGCGAGTCGCTCGCCGAAGGTCTGCGCCGCATGGCACTCGCGCAGACCGATCTCGCGATCGAGCTGCTCAGCGCCCGCGCAGACGCGGCCGCCGGGAACGGCGCAGCCGCGGGCGCGGGGAACAGCGCCGGGGCGACCGGCGCGCCGGACGAGCGCGCGGTGCACGAGACGCGCAAGGCGCTCAAGCGACTGCGCGCGCTGCTGCGCCTGCTGCGGCACGAGCTCGGAGAGCAGACGTACGCGCGCGAGAACGCCGCGCTGCGCGACGTCGCCGCGCAGCTGTCGAGCGCGCGCGACGCCGCCGTCATGCTCAGCACGCTCGACGGCCTCATCCAGCGCCACCCGCGCAAGCTCCGCCGCCGCGGCGGCGCGCTGCGGCTGCGCCGCCGCCTGCTCGACGAGCACCGGCGCGCGCAGCAGCGCGCGCTCGACCCCGCCGAGCGCGCGCACGTGCTCGGCGCGCTGCACGCGTTCCGCTGGCGCGTGGCCACGTGGCGGCTGCGCCCGCACGACGGCATCGAGCTCGTCGACGCCGACCTCGCGCGTCTCTATCGCCAGGGACGCGCACGCTACCGGCGCGTGCTCCGCCGCAACGGCGAGCGCACGATCGCAATGCACCAGTGGCGCAAACGCGTCAAGGACCTGCGCTATTCCGCCGAAATGCTCAACCGCCGCGACGACACGGGGGCCGGCAACGGCAGCGGCGGCAACGGCGGCGGCAGCGGCGGCGGCGGCAACGGCGGCGGCGGCAACGGCGGCAGCAGCAGCAGCAGCAGCAGCAGCAGCAGCGACAATCCGGGCCTGCGCATGCGCCGACTTGCGCAGCGCGCCGACGAGCTCGCAGAACTGCTCGGCGAGGAGCACGATCTGGCGATCTTCGCGCAGCGCCTGCGTGCGCACGGCGCGCGCAGCGACGGGCGCACGTGGCATACCGGACGGCGCACGCGCAAGCTGCTGCTGAAGCTCATCGCCAAGCGCCGGCGCAAGCTGCGCAAGCGCGCGCTGCGGCAGGGTGACCGCCTCTACGGGGAGAAGCCGGGGCGCTTCATGCGCCGCGTGCGCGCCGCCTACGCTGCCGGCGCACGGCACGAAGCCGGCGTACGCGGGCTCAGCTGACGCTTACGACCGTCAGCGTGCGCTTGCCACGGGGCAGCATCACCGGCGCCTGGTCGCCCGGCGCGCGTCCCAGCAGCGCCACCGCCACGGGCGATTCCGCCGACAGCCGACCCTCGCGCGGCGCGGCGTCGTGGGAGCTCACGATCCGCCACGTCTGCTCCCCGCCATCCTCGTCGCGCACCACCACCGTCGAGCCGAAGCCCACCACGCCCGCCGCGCTGTCCGGCGTGTCCGCCACGACCACCGCGCCCGAGATCTTCTCGCGCAGCCGCGCGATCTTCGTCTCCAGGTGCGCCTGGTCGTTCTTCGCGTCGTGGTACTCGCTGTTCTCCTTCAGATCGCCCCATTCGCGCGCCGTCTTGATGCGCTCCGCGATCTCCCTGCGGCCGTCGCCCTCCAGCACCGCCAGTTCGGCTTCGAGCTCCTGCAGCCCCTCGGCCGTCGTCAGGTTGGTTGGGTCGGTCACCGCCACAGAGCCTACTCCGATCAGCCCGCCATCCCGCTCTCGTGGCGCGCAGCGCCTACTTTTAATATTTAAAAGTACGTGTTCGCGGGGGTCGACAGCAGCGCGTAGATCTGCACGATCGCCGCCTGTACCAGCAGCTGTGCCGACGGCGGTGAGCCGAACACGAACAGGTTGTTGCTCAGGCGCAGGTGCTGCCACGCGTAGTTGACGTAGTTCTGCGCGATCGACGGCCCCGGCGGGTCGTGCGTGACCGAGTCCAGGTACAGCAGGTTGCGGAAGTACACCGACACGAAGAACGGGATTTCGGAGCCCAGTCGTTCGTTCGTGAAGTACGCCAGCGCCGCGTTCGCGGTCTGCCGCGCCTGGTACAGGTAGGCCGAGTTGCCCGTCGCCTGGTAAAGCAGCGTGCCCGCGCCGATCATCGAGCCCTGGTTGTAGCTCCACAGCCTCGGTTCCACCACGCCTTTGATGCCGATGTGGTCCGCGTACAGGTTCACCGGCTGCTGCAGGCACGCGCGCACCCATTCGTATGCCTTCTGTGCGAACTGCAGGTACTGCGCGTTGTGCGTCAGGCCGTACAGCAGCGTCGCCAGCTCCGCCGCAGGCGCCGTCGTCACCGTGTTGCGTTCGCCGTCGTTCACGTCGTTGGAGAACGGCAGCCCGCCCTCGCACGCAAGCCCCGGCCGTTCCTGCCAGCCCGCCATCTCGAACGCCATGATGCCCTCCGCACTGCCCAGCAGCGCGCTCTGGTGCGTCAGCTGGTACAGGCGCACCAGCTCCAGGCCCACCCAGTCGTTGTCGTCGTAGTACTTCGTGCCGCCCGGCCCCGCCGGCGGCGCCACCGTGCCGTCGAACGCCGCCAGCGTGCTCGTGTACACGCCTTCCGAGGAGCCCGAGTTGTCCAGGTCCAGGTACGAGTTCAGGCCAGTCAGCCGTGCCTGCAGTTCGTGCGCCAGCGACACGCCCAGGTGCGGGATGTTCGCCACGCTCACCGTCGCCGCCAGCGACTGCGAGAACGGCCACAGATACGAGAACGGTTCGCCCTTGTAAAGGCCCGAGCCCGGTATGTAGAAGTACTTCTGCATCGCTTCGAACGCCACCAGCGCCCGCGCCGGGTTGCCGTGCAGCACCGGCCTCTTGGGCTTCGCCGGCTGCTTCGCCGCCGACGCGCGCGCGTGCAGCAGCGGGCGCGTCGCGCCCGCCGGGTACGGCGACGCCGCGTCGGCGGCCGACGCCGCGCCCAGGACCAGTGCGGCACATACGGCCAGCGAGGCGCACGTGCGCCCAAGCCAGCGTCGGTAATCGGCGTGCGAAATCATCAGCTCAAGCAAGCACAACAGGCGAGGAGCACATTCGATTTGGTATCACGCAGTGCTCGCGCGTCAGGAGGATCGCCGCTCCCCCTCGCCGGCCTTCACATCCCGCGCCATAATTCCACAGGCCCCACCGAGAGGGTGAACCGCTTCTTGCAATTCGACTACACCACCGTCGGGCACGTGACGATCGACGTGCTCGAGGACGGCTCCAGGCGCGTCGGCGGCACCGCCTTCTACAGCGCGCTGCAGGCCGCGCGACTCGGCCGGCGGGCGCTGATCGTCACACGCGGGCGCGTCCGCGAGGTCGAAGAGCTGGTCGAGCCCCACCGCCACGAGCTCGAGCTGCGTGTGCAACCCGCGCAGCACACCACCGCGCTCGGCACTAGCGGCGCCGGCTCACAGCGATGCCAGCGCATGCTCGCGTGGGCCGGGCCCATCGATGTCGAGCAGATGGCGCTCGACACCGCGGTCCTGCACCTGGCGCCAGTCGCCCGCGAGAGCCCCACACGCTGGCGCGGGAGCATCGGCTTCGTCGGTGTCACCCCGCAGGGGCTCGCGCGCCGTTGGAGCGCTCTCGGCGAGCGAATCGCGTCGACGCAGCCCGACATCGACGCAGCTGCCCTCACCAGCAGCTGCGACGCGGTCGTCATCAGCGAGCACGAGCGTGCCAGTTGCGCCGAGCTGATCGCCGGCGCCACGGCTTCAGGCGCCATCGTGGCGGTGACGGCCGGCGCCCGTCCCACCACGATCCTCGAGCCCGGACGCCCAGCGGTCGCACTCGATGTCCACGCGCTCGAGCGGCCCGTCGGCGATCTCGGCGCCGGCGACGTGTTCGCAGCCGCCTTCTTCATCGCGCTCAGCGACGGCCGCTCGGCGATCGACGCCGCGAGCTTCGCCAACGCCGCCGCCGCCGTGCGCATGAGCGGCGCCGACGCCGACGCTGTGGGCAGGACGGAGGCGATCTGGGCGCGACTGGCCAGCGACGGGCCGCCGACTTTCACTCACGTCGCGCGTGGTGTATAGCAATGGTTATACGAGTGGTGTATAGCAATGGTTATACGGCTGCTCGAAGGGGACACAACCTCGGCCGCGTTGCGCGCCACCGGCGTTGACCGAACGGGCGGGCGGGCGGGCGGGCGGGCGGTCCGGCCCCGCCCGTTCGGCCGGCCGCCGGGCGCGGCCGGGCGCAGTCGAGGCCTCAGCCCCGCAGCGCGCGCTCGATCAGCGACGCGAGCGCGCCTGCGTCGCCGACCGCGTCTCGATGGCCACACGCGCGTGCGGCCAGCATCAGGCTGCCGCCAACCGGCGCCATCTCGACGGTGGCAACGCGCGCGCCCGGCGCGCAGGCGTGGATCACGCGGGTGAGCGGCTCCACGAACACCGCGCCGGCCTTGAACGCGCTGCCAATCAGGCCCACCGGGAACTCCGCCGCCTCCGCATCGCCTGCGCCCTCGGCCAGACCCGTCTGGCGGATGACCGCCGCGATCTGCTCGCCCAGCTCGCGCGCGCCGCGCTCATAAAGCTCGCGCGCGACCGCGTCGCCCTGCTCGGCGAGCCTTGCGGTTTCGATCGCGAACGCCGCGATCTCGCCCTTGGTCAACGGCTTTGAATACACGCTGTTCGCCACCGCCTCAACGCTCGGCTCGCCGAAGAACGACGGCAGCGCCTCGCTCAGCGCGGTCGCGGGCCCCGACGCCTCACGGTGGCGCAATGCGGCCTTGATCGACTGCACTCCCAGCCAGTAGCCGGAGCCCTCGTCGCCGAGCAGGTGCCCCCAGCCGCCGGCGCGCCATGCGCGTGTGGCGGCGCCGGTTCCACCGACGCCGAACACGTTCGAGCCGGTGCCGGCGATCGCCGCCAGCCCCGGTCCGCCGCCGGTCGCGGTGGCCCACGCGGCGACCACGTCGTTGACCACCAGCCATGCGTCGGTACGCGCCGAGCGCACATTGCGCGCCACGTCCTCGGTGTCGGTGCCGGCGATCGCGAGCACCGCGGCCCCCAGCTGCGCGGCGTCGATGCCCGCGTGGGCAAGCGCCTCGTCGGCTGCCTTCAGCAGCTCGCGCACCGCCGCCTCGGGGCCCACCGCATCTTCGTTGCTCGGCCCGCCGTGGCCCAGGTACAGCTTGGGCGCCGCGGCGCCCCCCGGCGCGTGTAGGTCGAGCACCGCCGCGAGCGTCTTTGTGGCGCCTCCGTCGACCCCCATCACGTAGCGCGCGTCCGTACGGCGCTGCGCGGTGCTCAGCATGGCCGGCAACTCGACCAGTGAGGGTTGTGCGACCGCGGCAGACTCCTGCGTCATCGCGGCATCCTCCCAGGATTCAGCGTGCGGAGTTAGGATCGCCTGACATGGAGACGCACGCGATGTTTGCGGCGGCGCCGCTGCGCGATCGGATGTACGAGTCGTTCTACCTGCGCGCCGTGTCCCCCGAGGAGCCCGTCGGCGTGTGGATCCGCTACACCGTGCGCAAGCCCGCGGGACTCGAGCCCACCGGATCGTTGTGGTGCACGGTGTTCGACGCCCGCCGCGGGCGCCCGTTCATGCACAAGCTCGCCGGCGAGCAGGTGCGCGTCCCCGGCGACGGCTGGATCGCGGTCGGCGACGGCACGATCGGCCCGGATCGCGCATCCGGCGAATGCGGGCCCGCGCGCTGGTCGCTGCGCTTCGCATGCCATCAGCCGCCGCTGCGTCACCTCTCCCCCGCGTGGCTGTATCGCGCGCCGCTGCCGCGCACCAAGCTCACGAGCCCGGAGCCCGCCGCCAGCTTCGACGGCACTGTGGAGCTCCCCGGGCGCGACGCGATCGAGCTGCGCGGATGGCCGGGCATGGTGGGGCACAACTGGGGCGCGGAGCATGCCGAGCGCTGGGTCTGGCTGCACGGGACCGCGTTCGCCGACGCGCCCGAGGCGTGGCTCGACGTCGCGCTGGGCCGGGTGCTGCTGGCGGGGCGGATGACGCCGTGGGTGGCCAACGGCGCGCTGTACGTGAACGGCCGGCGTCATCGCATCGGCGGTCTGACGGCGCGCGGCACGCGCGTGACGGCAGGACCCGACGGCTGCTCGCTGGCGCTCACGAGCGCGGGGGGTGTGAGCTTGCGGGCACGTGTGCACGTGCCCTCGCAATCGGCCGCCGGCTGGCGCTATGCGGATCCCGACGGCGACGCCGGCAGTGGGTCGCATGGCGGCGAGCACGACGTGATCAACTGCTCGGTTGCCGCCGTCGAACTGGACGTGACGCGCCCGCAAGGTGGCCCGCTGGCGCTTCGCAGCGAGCACGGCGGCGCGTATGAGCTGGGCATGCGCACTCGGCCCGGAACGGGCGAGCCGGATCATGGCGTGCCGATCGCTCCGTTCCCTGCCAGCTGACCCAGCGGTCAGCCCTCCCCCATGCTCGCTTAACGAGACTGGGCCGGCGAGGGGAGGCCGGCCCAGTCGAGTGGAGGGTCTGGGAGGCGGCCACGGGGCCGCTCCCCAGGGTGGAGAGAAACGTCAGATGTGTCCACATTGCCCGATCGCGACGCCGATGCGGTCTCCCGCCGGCATGCTCACCGACAATGTTCATGAATCTTATCAACATTATTGAGAACGTCAAGGGGCCTCTGTGGCGGGTGTCTCGGAGCCGTTGCAGCAGGTGGCTCGTGGCCAGTGCAGCGGGTGCCTCGCCCGTATGACAGATGTGATCCGATGTCTCATTACGGTGTCCAAGCACCCCCTCGGCATTCATGTCCGGGGCCGGCGACGCCGATCCTGGGAGTGACATGGATACGTCGACCGCACGAGACGGCCAGGCTGTCGCGCTTGGAGCCGAAGCGCTGCTGCGCGAGCATCCCGGCGCGCTCGTGTGCGGGCTGGCGGGCAACGGCCTGATCGTGCCGGTGCCGCAGTCGATCGGGCTGTGGGGCCAGGACCTGATCGAGGGCCGCGCGCTGGTCGACAAAGTCGTCTCGCAGGATCGCTCCAAGGTCGTGCGGCTGTGGCTGCGCGCCCAGGACGAGGGAGCGGCGAGCGATCGGGTTCGCCTGCTGCGCAAGCCGTCCCGCTGGACCACGCTGCACTTCATCGACCTGCGCGAAATGCACGGCGTGCTGCTCGGCGTGATCATCCCCAGCGACGAGGAGGCGGACGCGGCCGAGCCGGAGCAGGAGCAGGCGCCGGCGGCTCCCCGCTTCTGCGCGCTGACGGAGGACGAGGGCGCGCGGGTGCTGGGCTGCGACGCGGCCTTCACGGAGATGTTCGGCTACACCGAGCAGGAGCTGCTCGGCAACTCGGTGCTCGACCAGATCCACCCCGACGACCAGGGCCGCGCGGTCGAGGGCTGGCTGGCGGTGCTGTCGACTCGACGCGACCAGCAGACGCGCCTGCGCCGCCGGCGCAAGGACGGGACCTGGATGTGGGTCGACACGGCGCTGCGCAACCTGCTGCACGATCCCGAGCGCAAACACGTGCTGGTGGAGATCATCGACATCTCCGCGGAGATGCAGGCGCAGGAGGCGCTGGCGGAGCGCGAGGAGCTGCTGCGCCGCCTGACCGCGGCGATGCCCGTGGGCCTGCTGCACCTCGATACCGATCGCAACGTCGTGTACAACAACGCGCGCCTGCTGGAGATCCTGTTTGGCTCCGACGCGCCGGCCGCGCACGCCGCGCCGGAGGCTGCGGCGGACGAGCCGGACGCACCCGCGGCCTCCACCGCGACGCTCCTGAGCACGCTCACCGAGGAGAGCTCCGCGGAACTCGACGCGGCGCTGTCGGAGGTGCTGCACGATGGCGTCGACCGCGACGTGGAGGTCGACATCACGCTTCCGTCAGGCGCGTGGCGACGGGCGCTGATGAGCCTGCGCGCGCTGCTGCGCCCGAGCGGCGAGGTCAACGGCGCGATCACCTGCGTGCTCGACGTCACCGACAGCGCCCGCGCACGCCAGGAGCTCGAGCGGCGCGCCACCTTCGACCAGCTCACCCACTGCCACAATCGCGCGTCGGTGCTCAGCTCGCTGGAGGGCGAGCTGGAGCGCGAGGACCCCGCGAACACGGGCGTGGTGTACGTGGACCTCGACCAGTTCAAGCCGGTCAACGACAAGTTCGGGCACGCCGCCGGCGACGAGCTGCTGGTGCTCGTCGCCGAGCGGCTCAAACACGTCAGCCGCGACAGCGACGTGGTGGGACGCCTCGGCGGCGACGAGTTCCTGGTGGTGCTGCGCGACATCCACGGGCCGGAGATGGCGATGCGCGCAGCCGATCGCATCTGCGAATCGCTGTGCGGCACCTTCGAGCTCTCCAGCGGCGTCGCCGAGCTCGGCGCGAGCGTCGGCGTCGCCTGCTCGGAAGGCGGGCGCATCGCCTCCGAGGACCTGGTCAAGCGCGCCGACGCGGCGATGTACCAGTCGAAGGAGCACGGGCAGTGCCTGCCCGTGCTCGCGCCGGCGCCCTAACTCACGCGGCCGGTTCGAACTTGAGCTCGCCTCCCTTTACTTCGAGCCCTTCGATGTCGGCTTCGATGCGGCCGTTGGTGTATTCCAGCCACCCCGCGTGTTCGCCTTCCGTGATCAGTTTCCCGTTTTCTGCGCCTTTCTTGGGAACGCACGGTTTTTCGGCCTTCACATAGGTGACGATCCGCTTGATTTCCACGAGTTCCACTTCGAGGCGTTCCTTGAAGCCGCTGGGGAATTGTTCTTTCAGTTTTTTCGATTTTTCCCAGTTTTCGATCGCTTCGGGCGCTTCGTTGGTGTAAGCCGCCGCTTCGTATTCTTTTTCGGGATCTTCTGCGGCTTTCACCGGGATCGTCTGCGCCGGGATTTCGACCGGGCACTTCTTGAACGCGCCCCTGAAGACCACCGACTGTTTCGGCAGTTCGACAGCTGCGCCGAGCTCCGCCGAGTGGTTCGCGTTGAACGTCATCGCGAGCGTGAGGTGCGTCGGCGCTTCCAGCTCGACCCCTCCGGCTTCCGCCCATGCGACGCAATGCCTGAAGGCGATGTTCAAGCTCAGGGTCGGGGATTTTTCAGCGTCCACCCGCCCAGTCACCTTCGGCGCTTTTTCGCACGGTTCTTCGAAGTCGATTTCGCCGGTTGCCGGATTTTCCAGCGTCCCGAACTTGTAGTTGCCGAGCTCAAGCGCGGTCACTTCCGGTTCGTCTTCCTTGTTGACCATCAGCGTGCCCGGTTCCGTGGCGAGGTTCTTGCCCGCAACGCCGGCGACGAATTCGCCGAACACCATTTTCGCTTTTTCTTTCGCGAATGCCGGCGCGGTCAGAGCGCCGAACACGCACGCAACCGCGGCAAACACCAATACTGCCCTGACGCGTCTCATTCTCCTAAGTCCTCACTTTCGCCCCCTGGGAGGCTTGATCAGCTTTTGGCCGGCCGTTACTGACCTGTCTAGCTACCGCGCGGGACGCCCACCCCTCCTCGCCGCCCCCGTGATAGAGGCGCGGAGCATACCACGGGATGCGGCCCGCTTGACAGCAGCAGTACACTCCGGTCCCCGTCGGCTGAACAATGCTTCAACGCCGTGTTCGCCAGGGATTCCGCGCCACATTTGACGCTAGGCGCAGCGTGGCGGCCCACGTCCCCCAAAGAGGGTCCGAACGCCTTGGCTGAACGGCCAGCCTGGTACGCCAGCGCCTTCACATGCGCGTTACATGAAGCTCACACGCGACTCCGGGGTTGACATACCAACCATGATCCCCGCAAATTCGTGCAAACGAATCTGCATCCGTCAAGCGGGTGTAAAGCACTGCCGATGCGGTCCGCGTGAAGGGCACACGGGTGCCCACGAATCCCAAAAGGGGGCCAGCAGTGTTCATGCGTATTGGCAAGCGAAAGTTCGCTAGCCGGAAGCGAAACATAGCGGGCCTGTGCGCATTCGTGCTCGCAGGCGTCATCGGCGTGGGCGCGTACGCGTTCACCGCCAGCAACACGATCAAAGCCCGGTACGCCGGCGCGGGTACGGCGACTGTCAGCGGCTACAAAAACGCCGCGGACGTCAGCTACAGCTTCAACGAAGCCGGTACGAAGATGACCGCCGTCAACTTCGTGCTCGAAGGAAGCGAAATCCCGTCGGACGTCAAGGTCGCTCTGACCGAAGGCACGCCTAAAACCAGTGAATGGGTGGACTGCGTGACAAGCGGTGGCAAAATCACCGAACTGACCGCAACGACGTTCGAAGTGTCGTGCAAATTCGAAGTCGAAGACAAAGCCGGCGACAACCTCGCTGTTGCAGCCGTCAGTGAAGGCACAGTGGTCATCGAATAACGAAGACCGATCTGGGCTATGCGGGGTGGCCGTCCGACGGCCGCCCCGCACCCACTTCCGGGGGAGCACGCGTCACACCCAGCACCCGTCACACCCGTGACCTCATCATGAGAACTCGCTACGCCAGGAAGATCGTCTCCATCGCCCTAGGACTCACCATCCTGGGGTTCCTCTGGTTCTACGTCGCCCCGGCGGGCATCGGCGGCTCAACTACGTACGTCGTCACCGACGGGATCAGCATGGAGCCGCGCTTCCACACCGGCGACCTCGCGCTGGTGCGCCCGCAGAGCGCCTACCACGTGGGTGAAATCGTCGCATACCACAACAGGATGCTCCACACGATCGTGCTGCACCGGATCGTCGGGATCGACGGCGACCGCTACCTGTTCAAGGGCGACAACAACAACTTCGTCGACTTCGAACACCCGCTTGCCAGCCAGCTGATCGGCAGCCTGCGGCTGCACGTGCCGGGCGCCGGCGCCGAGCTCAAATCGATCAGCTCGCCCGCACTCGTCGGGATTCTCGTCGCGGTCGGGATGCTGCTGCTCACCGGTGCAGCCTTCCAGCGGCGGCGCAGGCGCACGCGCAGGCAGGCGCGGGCCGGCGGCGGCGCGCACGCATCGCCCGCCATGCACGTCGCGCGACGCCCCGCCGAGCCGACCGTCACCGTCCTCGCCGTCGGCTTCATCGCGCTGCTGCCGTTCGTGATGCTCGCGCTGCTCGCGTTCACCAGGCCGACCACGGCGCCGCGAAGCTTCAAGATCCCCTACAAGGAGACGGGATCCTTCTCCTACTCCGGCGATGCCACACCCGGGCCCGCCTACCCCGGCAATCGCGTAAGCACCGGCGAACCGCTGTTCACGCACGTCTTGAACCAGGTGCAGCTCAGCTTCGCGTATCGGTTCCACACCGAAACCCAGCACTCGCTCAGGGGCCGTGCGGCGCTGTCCGCGACGATCTCCTCGACCAGCGGCTGGCACGCGACGTATCCGCTCGGCTCGCCCACGTACTTCCACGGCGACCACGCGACCGTCTCCGCGATCCTCGACCTGCCGGCGCTGATCGATCTGATGCGCAGTGTCCAGAGCACGACTCGCGTGAACGGCACGTACACGATGACGATCACACCCCACGTGAGCGCCTCCGGAACCCTGAACCTGATCCCGCTGCGCACGCGCTTCGCGCCGAAGCTGCAGTTCTCGCTCACCGAATTCGAGGCCGAGCCCGCCGGCGCGTCGGGCGGGTCGCTCGCGTCGAGCGGCTCGCTCACGTCGAGCTCGTCCGCCACGAGCCAGTTCACACCGTCCGCATCGGGATCCACGACGGGGAAGCGCTACGAGCCGCAGTTCCTGTCGTTCAAGGTCGCGCGCACGTCAGTCGCGACCGCCCGCGCGATCGCGCTGGGCGGCGTCGCGCTCGTGCTGCTGATCGTCATCGCAGTGGCGGCGCTCGTGCGGCCGCGCCAGCGAAGCGAGACCGCAGCCATCCGCGCGCGCTACGGCCGCCTGATCGTGCCCGTGGCCCGCGTGGGACAGCTGCCTGGGGTAACCGTGATCGACGTCGAGGACATCGACGCGCTGGCGCGCATCGCCGAACACTACGACCGCTCGATTCTGTACGAGACCACCGCCGAGGGCCACGACGCCTTCTGGGTCACCGACGAGAGCGGGCACTTCCGCTATACGGTCGCCGCACCCGCACCAGCACCCGCACCCGCACCAGCACCCGCACCAGCACCCGCGCCCGCACCGGCGCCCGCGCCCGCGCTGGCGGTCTTCCCGCGCGAGGTCGAGGCGACGGTTCCAGAGCCAGAGCCGGAGTGGGCACTGGAGCTCGAGCCGAGCACCTCGGAACTGCTCGTCAACCAGGTTTACGCGGACGAGCTGGAGCTCGGCGGCGTGTTCGCGGCGTCGGCGGCGCAGCCGGCGCCCGACACATTGGCGGCTCCGTCCTTCGACGCGCCCGCGGATGCCGCGTGGGCGGTTCCCGAGGACCCGCAGACGTTCGTGCGGGAAGGCGTCGATCGGCGCAGGACGGACGAGAGCGCGGAGTCGAGCAGGGCGCGAGCGGGGAGCGGCCAGGCGCGCGCGGGCGCCGACATCGCGTACTTCACCGGCCTGGAGTGGACCACCAACAGCTGAAACGCGGCGCGCGTGTGCGTACGCGCGACCCCGGCCGCGACAGCGACCGCTAGGGATTCAGCCGGCGGGATAGAGCGTGACGAGCGCGGCGCTGCTGGCGGGCATTTCCAGCTTGAACGAGCCGCGCGCGCCGATCACGCGCGGCAGCACCGGGGGCGGGCTCCAGCTGCCTTCCGCCGCGACGGCATTGCCGCCGAGCGCGACGCCGGTGGTGGCCCTGAGGCCGGGGGCGGTGAGCCGCAGGACAGAGGCGCTGCCCAGGACGGCCGGCAGGCGCAGGCGCAGGCGCTGCGGACGCGCGCCGGTGGGCGCGAAGTTGACGAGCACGAGGTGCACGTTGCCGTTCTGACTGGCGAACGCGGCGGCGGTGAGCGTGCGTTCGCCGCCGCTGACGCTCGCGTGCACGGGCCGGTCGCCGAGCAGGCGGTCGGCGAGCAGCAGCGCGTACCACTCGGGGTTGGCGTGCAGCGCGCCGGTGGCGAGCGCCTGCGCGCTGTCGGCGACGAGCGGGCTGTAGGTTTCGGGTTCGGCGATGAGATCGTGGAAGTTGAGCCCGACGACGCCGGAGCGCATGGCGCGCGCGATGTAGTCGACGGCCCACAGCGCAGACGCGAACACGTTGCTGACGCCGGGCTGTCCGCGACAGGACACGTTGTTGGTCTCATCCACGCGCAGCGGGATCCCGCTGGGCTGGGCCGCGGCGACGAGCGCTGCGAGCATCGCGGACTCGTGGGCGCGCGTGATCGGGCTCAGCAGGTCGGCGAGCTTGGGCGCGTACAGCTCGCACCTGGTGAGCGGGTAGTAGTGCGCGGTGAGCAGCGCTGGGTGCTCGGCGGCGGCGGTTTCGCCGACCCACGGCAGCACCGCCTGGCCGCTGGAGGCGTCGGGGCCGACAACGGGAGCGCCAGGCGCCGCGGCGACGATGGCGGCGCGGAAGGCCTGCGTTTCGGCGACGTAGTCGGCGAACGACCAGGGCGAGGTGCGCAGCACGTCCGCGACGAACCTGTCGGGCTCGTTGCCGATGGCGAGCCCTTCGAGGCTGCCGCCGAGCAGCCCCTGCGCGATCTGCGCCTCCTGGCCGGCGGCGGCTGGTTCGTAGTGGCCGAAGGTGAGGCCCAGCAGCACGCGCCAGCCGGTGGCGCGGGCGAGCGCGGCGATGCCCTGGAGGTCCTGCGGCGTGATCGCGGTGTCCGCCCACGGGGGCGCGGCGCCTTCACCCGCCCAGGCGGCTTCGGTGTCGAGGCTGATGCCGCCGAAGCGCATCACCCCTCCTCCGAGCGAGCGCAGCAGGCTGACGAGGTCGCCCTGGGTTGCGTATGCGGCGAGCTGAGGCAGGCTGCCGACCTCGAATGACAGCCCGAGGAAGTCCTCGGGGACCGTGGGACCGACCGTCGCGTACGGGTCGACGGACACCTCGACCGGCTTGATCCTGGTCTTGTGGGAGGGCTTGCCCCGTGCCGCAAGGGACGGTGCGGGCAGAGCCAGCGCGAGCGCGACGAGCGCCACGGGAAGCGTGGCCGGCTGCGAAAGCCTCCTCATGCGCTCAATGGGCGTGCAGCTCGCCGTAACCGACAGCTGCCGCGGGTGTGGGCGCTTGAGGCATGCCCGCTCAGGGTAGACGGCCTGACGCGGGGGAGGTCATCGCGGCGACGAGCTCGGCGCGCGGCGACGAGCTCAGCTTCACAATCTCAACCAAGCGACCAACAGGAGGATCGAAATGAGCAGCACCGACACGAGCATCCGCATCACCCACGTGGGCACGGTGATCGTCCCGGTCAGCGACCAGGACCGCGCGATCGAGTTCTACACGGGCAAGCTGGGCTTCGAGAAGCGCGCGGACATCCCCATGGGCGAGGCGATGCGCTGGGTTGAAGTGGCGCCGCCGGGTGCGGCGACGACGGTGGCGATCGTGCCGCCGCGCGAAGGCGACCCGGTAGGCGTGGAAACGCGCATCGCGTTCACGACGGATGACGTGGACGCGGACCACGCGAGCCTGAAAGCGCAGGGAGTGGACGTGGACGACGAGGTGACGCGCTTCGGCGGCCCGGTGCCGCCGATGTTCTTCCTCCGCGACCAGGACCAGAACAAGCTGCTGATCGTGCAGCGAAGCTGAGCGCGTAGCGAGCTGAGCGGGCTATGCGAAGCGGGCCTGCGCGAGACGCCACGAGGCGGTCGGGAACTCGACCGTGTCGGTGCCGTCGTGGAAGCGCAGGCTCGCGTCGAAGCCGTCGCGGAAAACTACTGGCAGCGGCTCAAAGGGGCCAGTAGTGCGCGATCTGCGCGGCCGCGCGCGAGGTCAGCAGCGGCTCGGGCGCCGCCGAGCAGGGCGGATCCTCGGAGGCGAGCGCGGCTAGCGTCTCGCGCACGCATTCCCCGAGCACAGCCGGCTGGTAGCCGCCCTCGAGCACGACGCCGAGCGGCGCGCCGAGCCGCTGCGCGAAGTCGCGCACGTGGCGCGCCATCTCGGCGAACGACTCCGTCTCCAGGCGGCAGCCGGCGAGCGGGTCCTCGCGGTGCGCGTCGAAGCCCGCGGACACGAGCACGAGCTCGGGCTCGAACGCCCGCGCGGCGGGCAGCACGATGTGCTCGACGAGCGACAGCCACAGCTCCTCTTCGGAGCCGGCGGGCACGGGCAGGTTGATCGTGTAGCCCTCCCCCGGCCCGGAGCCGACGTCGCCGAGCGGCCCGGTGCCGGGGTAGATGCCGCCCTGGTGGATGCTCGCGAACAGCACGTCGGCGCGGCGGCGAAACGCCTCGGCGGTGCCGTTGCCGTGGTGCACGTCCCAGTCGAGGATGAACACGCGCGCGACGCCCAGCTCGCGGATGGCGTGCTCGGCGGCGAGCGCGACGTTGTTGAACAGGCAGAAGCCCATCGCGCGATCCGGTTCGGCGTGATGGCCCGATGGGCGCACCGCGCAGAATCCCAGCTGCGCCTCCTTGGCGAGCAGCGCGCGCGCCATCTCGCAGGCGCCGCCGGCGGCGTGCAGCGCGGCGCGGTAGGACGGCTCGCCGACGAACGTATCGCCGTCGATCGCGCCGCCGCCGCCCAGCGACAGCTGCTTCACCTGCTGCACCTCGCGGGGGCTGTGGATCAGCTGCAGCCGCTCCTCGGTCGCGGCGGGCGCCTCGCGGCGCTCCCAGCCGAGCCAGTCGCCGGCGGCGAGCGTGCGTTCGATCGCGAGCAGCCGCTCGGGCGTGTCGGGGTGCTCGGGCATGTGCGCGCGGGGATCGTGCTCCACGCAGGCGGGGTGGCTGAAGTAGAGCGGCGGCATCGGCGTGACTGTACGCGCTGCGAGTCGCCTCCGCGACACGGCGTCCGGGAAGCCGAGCGGGTCGCTCGCCGCAAGTGTTGGAGCCCGGCCGTTATCTGCGCAATCACGCAGATAACGTGTCGAACCTCCCTTTGAGTGGCAATTCTGCGTCATCACGCAAATATCGGGCTGTATTGTTGCTTTTCGATAGAATCTGCTTGATCACGCAGATGCATGAGATTGAGTCGACATCGCAGCGAATCGGCCATCGCGTCCGCGACGAGCGCCGTCGGCAAGGCATGGACCAGCGAACGCTGGCCACGGTTGCAAGTGTCGGCGTGCGCTCAATCCATCGCGTGGAGCACGGCGAGCCGACGGTGCGGCTGGACGTGCTCATGCGTATTCTCACCGCGCTGGGGCTGCGGCTGGAAGTGCACGGACGCGGCGAGACATGAGCCTCGGCGTCTACTGGGACGGCGAGGAGGTGGGCCGGCTCGAGCGCATCGACGAACGCTCGCGTGAGTATGCGTTCCGCTACACCCAGACGTCGCGGCCGATCTCGCTCGCGCTGCCCGTGAGCCAGCAGAGCTTCAGCTCCGCGGAGAGTCGACCGTTCTTCGAGGCGCTGCTGCCCGAGGGGACCGTTCGCGAGCAGATCGCCAGGCAGCTCAAACTCGCCGCAAGCGATTCGTTTGGCCTGCTCGCCGAGCTCGGCCGCGATTGTGCCGGAGCGCTGCAGATCCTCGACGCCGGGCGCATGCCCGAAAACCCGTCGATCCGTTGGCTCGAGCCCCGCGAGCTGGACGCGCTGATCGAAGAGCTACCCCGCCATCCGCTCGGCATGCACGCCGGCGACCAGCGCCTGCGGCTCAGCCTCGCCGGCGTGCAGCACAAGGCGGTGCTCGTGCGTGACGACAGCGGACGATTTGGCGAGCCGCTCGACGGCATGCCCAGTACCCACATCCTCAAGCCAGAGCTGCCCAACAGCGACTATCCCGACCTCGCCGCCAATGAGTATTTCTGCATGCGCCTGGCCGCGCGATGCGGCTTGTCGAGCGCGTCCGTCGAGCTCGTCACGCTGGCCGCGCGCCCTTGCCTGGTGGTCGAGCGCTTCGACCGCGAGACCGTGAGCTCACAGCATCGCCGCCTGCATCAGGAGGATCTGTGCCAGGCGCTCGGCCTCACCCCGGACTTCAAGTACCAGAGGGACGGATGGCGGCTGCCTTCCTACCGCGCGCTCGCAGAGCTGCTCGACGAGCACTCCCCGATGCCCGGGCTGGACCGGCTCGCCGGCGCACAAGCGGCCGTGTTCCACTTCCTCGTCGGCAATGCGGACGCGCACGCGAAGAACATCTCGCTGCTGCACGTGCGCGGAGGCGTGCGCCTGGCGCCGCTCTATGACGTCGTGTCCACCGCCGCATATCCCGAGCTCAGCAACGAGCTGGCGCTCAGCGTCGGCGACGAGCTCGATCCGAGCGCGATCACGTCGATTTACTGGTCAGACCTCGCAAGCGACTTCGGCCTCAGCGCCAGCGGATTCGCGCGCGTACGCCGAAATCTCGCCGAAATGGTGGCGACCGAGGCGGCCAGGCTGCGGGCGCAGGCGAGCGCCGAGGGATGGCATCGACCTTGCGTCGAGACGATTCTCGAGGTCATCGCAGAGCGGCGTGGGCGGGTCGCGTAAGCCCCGGGGCTCTGAGAGCCCCGACGAAGCCGAGCTCGTCCGCGTGAGCGCGACCGTCGACGCCACATCCTGCTGTACGCCGCTTGGTCATCGCGGCCCGGCGCAGGTGAGGGCGGGGCACGCCGACGTGAGCTCGCGGCGGCGGCGCGTGCGGAAGGGCCACGAGCCGGGGCCGGTCGTGCGCAAGTCGATGGGCGCGCCGCGAGTGGCGCGCGCGGCGTGGGGGTCGACGGCCGCGCGCCAGGCGGCGGCCGCCGCGTCGCGGGACGCGCGTGCGTCCGCGGCGGAGGGAACGCCCTCAGCGCACATGCCCGAGCCTGTACTCACGCGACGCCGGTTCGCGGTCGACCAGTCCCACCGCGACGAGCGTCGAGAGGTAGCGGTGCGCCGTGCTCATCGTCATCCCGAGCGTGCGCGACAGCGAGGTGATGCTCGCGTAGCTGCCGTCCGACGGCAGCGCGGCGAGCAGCATCAGGCCATACAGCAGCGCGCGCGAAAGGCCGCCCTCCTGGAGGAGCGCATCGGCCTTGTCGGCCGCGCCGCGCATGTCCGCGCCCGAGAGCAGCAGCGCGAGGTTGCCCCCGTCGGACGCGCAGCGGATCACAGCGTCGACCTGCTCCGGAGACAGCGCCACCAGCACGCTCTCGCGCCTAGGCATCGCCGCGCCTCGGCACGCGCCCAGCGGTTGCGAGCCTGCGCCCGAGCGACGCCTCGAGCTCCGCGCCCAGCGACGTCAGGCGCCACTCGTTGGCGGCGCCAAGGGAGTGCGACCCGGCCTTCTCGACCAGCCCGCGGCCAGCCAGACGCGCGAGCAGCTTAGAGATCTGGCCCTGGTCGACGATCCCCACGCGCGCCGCTATCCGCGTGTTGCTCGCGCCCGGCTCCTCCGCGATCGTCGCCAGCACACGCGCCGTGCGGTGGGTCATGCGCATCTCGAGCCCCTCCAGCGGCGTGCGGGCGGGCGGGCGAGGGACGGCCGCGTTCCGCTTAGGCGGCGCCGGCAGCAGCTCCCTGGCCGCCGCCGCCGGGCCGAGATACGGCAGCACGATCATCCACATCAGCTCGTTTGCCAGCGCGCCCAGGTGGCGCACGCGCGACTGCAGGCGCGCGTGCAGGACCACGAGCACGCCTCCGACCACGAGCTCCGCCGCGAATGGCGGGGGCTCGGCCCGCGCCCGCGGCTCGCAACGGCCCTCTTCCACCGCTCCCAGCACCTGTGTGAGCACCCGCGCGCGCAGCTCGGGGTGCAGCGAGGCGTCCGCGACCACGTGCGCCAGCGCGAAGACGCCGAGGTCGGGGTCGGCTTCGAACAGCGCCAGCACCGCGAGCAGCGCCGCCCGCAGCCGCTGAGACCAGCTGCCATCGCCCGCGAACGCCGGCGCCGCGACGTCCGCGATCTGGGCCACGCACTGCTCGAACACGGCCGCGAAGCAGGCCTCGCGGTTGTCGAAGCTCTCATAGAAAGTCTTGCGGGAGACGCGCGCGCGGGCGACGATGTGTGCCACCGCAGTCTCGCCGCGTCCGCGCTCGCACGCCTCCTCGAGCGCTGCCCTCAGCAGGCGCGAGCGCTGGAACTCAGCCAGCAGCGACGCCTGCTCGCGGGAATGGCGCGCAGCGGCCGGCGGACCCGGACGGCGAGCGTCGAGTAGCCCGTCAGCTCGTTTTATAAACGATTGCATACACGCTAGTGTAACCAACCTGTCAGAGTCAGAACAAGGTGCGCGCCGCAAGCTGTAAACGTCTACATAGTGCCTTCTATCGAAGAACGGGAGCAGGCGGCGAGCGGACCGAGCACGGTCGCGCCGGGGCCATCACCGCGTGGCGGCAGGCCGGCGCCTGATGGCGGCCTCGAGCTCGGCGCCGGGCCGCGTCAGATGCCACGCGTTGGCCATGCCCTTGGGCTGGCCCGCGCCCGTGTTCTCGATCAGGCCGAGGCCTTCCAGGCGGGAGAGCAGCTTGGAGATCTGACCCTCGTCGACCATCCCCATGTGCGCCGCGACCTGCTTGTTGCTCGCGCCGGGCGCGCGTGCGATCGCCTCCAGCGTGCTGGCCGTGCGATAGGTCAGGCGCATGCGCGGGGGCCGCGGGACGCCGCTCGCCGACGGCGGCGGCGGTGTCGCCTCGGACGGCGTGCGGCGGCGCAGCTGCCTGCCCGCCGCCGCCGAGCCCGCGTAGGGCAGCACGATCATCCACATCAACTCGTTTAGGAGCGCGCCCAACTGCCGCGGACTCGCGCGCAGGCGCCCCTCGACCACCGCTAGCACGCCGCCGATCACGAGCTCCGCCGTCAGCGGCGAGGCTGCCTCGCCCGCAGCCTTGGCGGGGCAGCCGTCCTCAAGCGCCCGCGCGAGCAGCTCGCGCACGCTCGCGCGGGGCTCTACGCTCGCCGGCCCGTGGCCGATCATGTGCGAGAGCACCAGCGCACCCGTCTGCGGCTCTGCCTCCACGAACGCCAGCGCCGCCGCGAGCGCCGCGCGCAGCCGCTGCGACCACTCGCCGCCGTCCTCGTACACCGGCACCACGACAGTCGCGATCTCCGCCAGCGACTCCTCGAGCAGCGCCAGATAGCAGTCCTCGCGATCGGCGAACAGGTCGTAGAAGGTCTTGCGCGAGACCCCCGCCGTGGCGATCACCGCGCTAGCCGTCATCGCCGCGTAGCCGTGCTCGGTGTACACCGCCAGAGCCGCCTTCAGCAGGCGCGAGCGCTGGAACTCCGCCACGGGCGCGGAGAGCTGGCGCGAGCTCGCCGCGCGTCGACCGCGGCCGGCGGCCGGCTCGAGGCCACCGCTCGAGGATCGTTCCTGCGACATCGCACACCTCGCTCGGGTAGGGGCACACCGCGCCTGCACGGAGGCCGCGGCAGAGACGCACGCCGCGGCCGCCGTGGAGGCGCAACGCGATGGGGAATCGCGGTGGAGCCTCTTCGAGCGCCGCCGGAGAGGTAATTGAGCGACGCTCGAACAGTCTCCTGACGGCCCCCTACACGAGCACCCTCCCCGCTGGAATAAACGTTGCCGTATCAGGCTAGCGCATCCCGCGGATACTTGTCAAACAGTGCACCAGACGTGTACTGCGCTCGTTGGATAAACAGTCTCTATGTATTTATGTCCGCCCTGCGGCGTCAGTCCTGCAGCGCCACCGCCGGCGCCACGCCCGCAGCCAGGTAGCCCGGGATCGCCACGATCGCGAGCGCCGCCGCCGTCACGATCGCGAGGCTCTCGATCGCGCTCGGCGCCGCCAGCGAGTGGACAACGGGGAAGTTGATCACGCTCGCCAGCGCCCGATCCAGCAGCTGCTGGCCGTAGAGGCCGAACAGCGCTCCCGTCACGCAGCCCACCGCCAGCAGCAGCGCGCTCTCCAGCAGGATCGTGCGCCACAGCTGCGCGCGCGGAAAGCCCTCGAGCTTCAGCTTCGCCAGGCGCGGGCGGCGCTGCCACACCATGTTGGCGATCGCCGCCGCCATCGCCAGCACCGCCACGACCAGGATCAGCGTCGCGATCTGGCTGAGGCGTTCCAGGCCCTGGCGGCTTAGCGCGTTCTGTTCGGCCGCGTGCGCGCGCGCGCTCTGGACCGACAGACCGGACGCGGGGCCGAGCGCGCGCGCGAGCTCGCGCGACGCCCCCGCGACGCTCGCGCCGCCGTCCAGCAGTACGTCGTACGCGCTCGCGTCGGCGCTCCCCCACGCGCGCGCGTAGGCCGCGGCGCTCATCGTGATCGCGCCGGGCGCCCAGCCGATGTTCGTCGACAGCGCCGCCACCCTGAAGCTCGTCGGCACCGGCGTCGGCAGCGTCACGCGCGCGCCGATGCGCAGGTGGTGTTCGGCCGCGAGCGCCTGCGAGAGCACGATCCAGCCGCCCGTGCGCACCCGCGCCGTCGCCTGCGCGAGGTTGCCTTCGAGCAGCTGCGAGGGCGCGAGCAGCGGCTTTGCTTCGGCGGGCGGGGCGAGCACCCACAGCTTGCGCGCGCCCCAGTCGAGCAGGCCGCCGCGGTACAGCTGCACGGCGCGCACGCCCGGCAGGCGCGCAAGCGCCGCCTCTTGGGAAGGCGCGAACGCGGCCGTGCGCAGCAGGTTGTACGCGCCCGGCGGCGCCACCCACACGTCGGTGAACGCGTTCTCCTCGCGCGCCGCGTCCTGCAACCCCTGCAGCAGGTCTGCGTGCGCGCCCTGGATCGCGACCGCGCCGAACACCGCGATCGCGCCCGTCGCCGCCACGCCGATCGCGCGCGCGCGGGCCGCGCTCAGCTCCATCGTCGCGATGTGCGGGACCGCCCCCGTCAGCCGGCGCGCCACGCGCGTCAGCAGCGCGAGCGCGAGCTCCAGGGCGAGCGGCAGCACCAGCAGCAGCGCCGCGATCAGCGCCACCATGCCGAGGATCGCCTGGCCGGGGGCGGCGAGCAGGATCGCGGTTGCGCCCGCCAGGCACAGCGTGCCCGCCAGCGCCGCACCGACGCCGGCGCGGCGCGTCGCGGCGCCTTCGCGCGGCGCGATCGCCGCGAGCGGGTCGCGCGAAAGCACGTCGCGCAGCGGGCTCAGCACCGCCACCGCCGCCGCCAGCAGGCCGCCGCCCACCGCCAGCGCGACGCTCTGCCAGCCGACCACGCGCTGCGTGCCGACCGCGAACGCGGAGCCCAGGTAACCGGGGTTCGCGCGGAACAGGTGCAGCGACAGCTCCTGCCCGAGCGCGAGGCCCAGCACGCACGCGAGCACGCCCAGCACGAGCGCGTCCAGCACCAGCACCGCCAGCACCGTGCGCGGCGCGTAGCCCTCGCGGCGCAGGCCCGCGATCAGGCGCCGGCGCTGCGGCACGGTGAGCAGCACCGCGTTGAACGCGAACACGAAGCCCACCAGCGCGCTGATCACCGCGAACAGCGCCGTCGACTGGTTGCTCGCCGACGCCGCCTTCGCGAACAGCCGTTCGTCGTAGCTCGTGGACTGCACGTCCAGGTCCCCGCCCACAGAGGGGTTGGCCGCGAGGCGTGCGAGCGCCGCTCGCACGCGCGCCTGCATGCCCGCGGCGGGACGCACGAGGATGCGGCTGACGCGGTCGGGCAGGCCCGCCAGTTCCTGCGCGTAGAACAGCGGCGCCACGACGATCGGGCTGGCGGCGAGGCCGCCGATCTGGCGTTCGCCCAGCTGCTCGTACAGCGGCGCGCGCTCGAGCCTGCCGTACAGGCGCAGCGTCACTTCGCGGCCGAACTTGACGACCCCGAGACGCCGCGCGAGCGGCGAGGGCAACAGCACCGCGCCGATGTTCGCGAACGGTTCCAGTTCGGTGCGGCGCACGAGCGCGCCGCCGAGCGCGCGCAGGCTCGAGTCGGCGCCCACCAGCTCGACCGACTCGCCGCCGCCGGGGCCGTTCGCCTGCGCGCTCGCTTCCAGCAGCGGCGCGGCGACGCGCACGCCGGGGATCGCGCGCACCTGCGCCAGCGTGCTCGCGGGCATGCCCTTGGGGTCGCGCGCGAGCAGCTGCAGCGACGCGTCGCCGACGATGCCGCGGGAGAGCTGCGCGACCGAGCTCGACAGGCTCTGGCTGGCGACCTGGGAGGCGAACAGCAGCGCCACGCCGGCGGCGATTCCGACGAGCGCGAAGCACTCCTGCACCAAGCGCGCGCGCACGCGCACGCGATAGAGGTGCAGGACGTTGACGAGCTTCACGGCGCGGTCAGCTGGCGGCGGGCGGCGCCGCGGGCTCGTCGACGCTGTAGTCGGAGAGCTTGCCGTCGCGCAGCGCCAGCACGCGGTCGGCGTAGCCCGCCGCGAGCGGGTCGTGGCTGACGAGCACCGTCGCGACGTTGCGCTCGCGGCACAGCTCGCGCAGCAGCTCCAGCACCTCGCGGCTGCGCTGGCTGTCGAGGCTGCCGGTCGGCTCGTCGGCTAGCAGCAGGCTCGGCTCGGTCGATAGCGCGCGCGCGATCATCACGCGCTGGCGCTCGCCCATCGACAGCGTCTCGGCGCGGTGGCCGAGGCGCTCGCCGAGGCCGAGGCGCTCCAGCAGCGGCGTGATCTGGCGGTGCGCGTCGCGCCAGCGCAGCGTCTCCAGTAGCTTCAGCGCGGCGTTGTCAATCGCCGTGACTCCCGGCAGCAGGTCGAAGTTCTGGCGGATGAAGCCGAGCTGGCGAAGGCGGAAGCGCGAGGCCTCGCGCTCGGACAGCGAGGAGACGTCGCGATCGTCGATCGTGATCGTGCCGGCGCTCGGCGCGAGCAGCGTCGCGACCATCAACAGCAGCGTCGTCTTGCCGGAGCCGCTGGGGCCGTACAGCGCGACCAGCTCGCCCGCGCGCACGCGCAGGTTGACGCCGTCGACCGCGCGCACCGTCTCGCCGCCACCGGCGTCGTAGTGCTTGACGAGGTCTTTCAGATGGAGCATCGTGCCGGCTCACGGCTCATTGGGCGTGACGCGCCGCGGCGGGCAAGACGCTACCACTGCCCGCTGCCCGCAAGCCGGGTGAGCGCGCGCCGCGCCTTGAACAGCACCAGCGCGCGCGGCAACAGAGGCCCGAGGGCGGCCGCGACGCCGGCGGCGATGTCGCGGGCATAGGGCGTGCGGGCGGCGGGACTGGAGAGATAGTAGCCGGCCATCGCCGTCAGGATCACGCGGTGGTGGAGCTCGTCCGGCAGCGAGCCGGCCGCGTCCGTCGCGCGCTGCGCGAGGATCTTCATCGCAGACGCGGCCTGCTCGCGAGAGGCGTGATAGCTCAGCAGGTTGCGGTGGCCGGCGCGTTCGTCCTCGGCCACGTCGACGAGACTGTCGAGCAGCGAGTGAAGCGCACAGATCCACGGGACGTATGCAGCCTCGATCGCGGCGACGTCCCGTTGCTGCGCGTCCGGGTCGGCGGCGGTGGCGATCAGCGCGTGCACCGCCAGCGATGAGCCGCCGGCGCCGGCCGTCTGCCACCAGTGAAGACCGGCGCACGCACGGCTCTGGCCGCGGGCCCATTGCTCGAGCGCCTCGTGGCCGCCCTGGCGCTCGGTGAGATTGAGGCTCTGGAATGCCACGATTCGCTCGGCCGCGGCCGTCGCGGCGCTCGCCACGACGGTGTGGGACGGCAGGGCCGCAAACGCTGTGCGGCAGCTGTCGAGAAGCCCGACGAGGAACCCGCCGTCCTCATGCTGAGGGTGCAGCGTGTAGTAGTCGGGGTGCCGTGTCGCGGCGGGATCGAGCGCGTCGAGCAGCGCGCGATGCAGCGCCCGTCCGTTCGCCACCGGATCGGCGCTCGGCTGCTCGCCGAGCGTGTCGAGGTAGTTGTACGCGGTCTGGAAGGCGACGAGCGCACGCACCGTCTCGCGGCGGCGAGGAGCTGGGGCGAGCACGGCGAAGAGGGCGGCGCCCTCCATGTTCCCGCGCTTTGACAGGCCCTCGATCGCATGAGCGCGAAGCGCCTCGTCAGGTATCTGGCGAGCCTGCGCTCGCCAGTGCGCGAGCTCGCGTCTGACCAGCGGAAGGACGCTCGTCAGGTAGCGCGCGACGATCGATCCGAGCGCAATCTCCGCCGCGAGCTCCCCGTGCTCGCGCCTGCGCCCGACCAGCGAAATGACGGGCCCGGGCAGCGTCGAGGCGCGCCCACCCATCGCGCTCAGCGGTGGCCTGCCGGCGGGCAGGGAACGGTCGTCGTCGCGCTCGTGCTGCTGCCGTCCTGGAAGCTGAAATCCGCCGCGAACGGAAAGCCGCCGCGGGGGCAGCGTTCGGGCACCGCCACGCCACGGGGGCGAAACGGGACGAGATGCCCGTGGACGTGCCGGTAGTAGGTCAGGTGGCTGGGCCCGATCGTCGTCTTGACTTCCACGATCGAGACATCGGCGCCGCCCGGCACGCTCGTCACGAGCGGCACGCTGGTCGCGAGCTGCGAGCCGTAGAGGCCGTTGTCGGGCAGCACTTCGCCTGAGAACGTCAGCTGCGCGGAGACGGGGTACAGGCCGTTGGCGTAGAACAGCACGACGAGGTTGCCGTGCGGGGAGGGTCCGGCGATGGCCTGGATTTCCGGGATCTCGTGGCCCGCGCCGGTGCCGAACGGCACTTCCACGAGCGCGCTGCCGAAGCCCAGGCGCGAGTTCGCGGGACAGCCGGCCGGTCCCTTTGCGGCGAGCACGGCGGGCTGGCAGATCGCGAGGCCGAGCGTGGTCGTCGTGTAGTTCATGCCGGCGGGCATCTGCAGGTCCATCGCGGTCATCGGCGGCGGCGCGGCGCCTTCGGCGGTCGCGAGGCTGACGGCGAACGCGATCGTGGTGGGGGCCCCGAGTCGGTCCGGGGAGAACGAGGCGCGCATGCTCGCGTGCTCGCTGACGGCGCCAGCGCCGGCGGGAGCGAGCGCGCCGGCGACGAGCGCGCACAGCAACACGACGGGCAGCGTGAGCAGACGGGGCATGGACACGATCCTCTCAGCCGGCGAGGTCACGTGGACATGCGGCCGCTGACGCGCACCGTGACCGCGTCGTTGGAGCGCTGGACGGTGCCTGTGAAGCTGAGCCCGCTGCCATTCGCGCCGGCGTAGCGGCCGCTGCCGCGCACGACTCGCATTGTGCCGGCGAAGCTCGCGACCGCACCGGACGGTCGGTAGCTCGCGCTCGCCTCGCCCGTGATCGAGCCGCCGCGCGGATAGATGCTGATTTCCGCGGTCACGTGGTTGGTGGAGGCGACGGTCAGATGGATGTAGATCGTGCCCGCGATCGTGCCCGCGGCCGTGCCCTGCTCGTTGAGCGTGAAGCTGTGGTGGCTCGTGAGGTGCAGGTGGGCGCTGTCGCTGAGCGACATCGTGCCGGCGGGCCGGGCCAGCGGGGCGCGGGCGCCCGCCGTGGCGGCGAGCAGCAGGCCAAGTACGAGCGCTGCCGCAGCAGCACCCAAGCGCGCTCGCGGCCGGCCGAGCACGGCCCGTGCACCGGGATTCGTATGTCCTCCGTGCCGCATCTACGCTCCTCTCCCCAGGACGCTATTCGGAACTGCTCAGCAGGGCGCGTTCATAAACGCCTGCGGCCAGTCTACCGCAACCCGGTCCGGGCGGGCAACCAAGAGCGTGCCCGCCCTCCGATAAACACTAGGTGTACGGTTGGCCACCCGCCGGGGCCGCGGCCCTGAATCCCGGAGCTACCCGTGTTTGTGGCCGTTGTGGTGGCTGGTTTTTTTGGTTTTGTGGGTTTTGTGTTTGGGTGTTTTGTGTTTGGGGCAGCCGGTGATGGTGATGGGGGTGTTTTGGGTGGTTTGTTGGCCGTTTTGGGCTTTGAAGAGGGTGGGCATGATGAGTTTTTGGCTGCAGAGGTTGTAGTGGTCTTTGGGGGGGATGTTGGTCGCGAACTCGCTGTTGGGGCCGGTCGGGATGTTGACTTCGACGGTTTCGAAGGGGTCGTCGGGGACGTTCTTGAAGGTGGCGCTCGTGACGCCGGTTTTGCTGTTGATGAATGTTTCGCCGTGTTCTTCGAGGGTCACGCCGTCGCCTTTGAGGACGAGGACGGCTTCGGGGAACTTGGCTGACCCGTAGGAGACGAAGTAGACGGGTCC
>DATHPU010000001.1:0-29586 GCA_035483595.1 Solirubrobacteraceae bacterium | reverse complement strand
AGATCGGGGCGTTCGGCGGCCGCGGCGTCGAGCGCCTCGCGCCCGTTGGCGGCGACCCGCGTCGCGTACCCCGCGCGATTCAGGTACCGGGCGACGACCTCAGCGATCGTGGGCTCGTCGTCGACCACGAGCACCGAGCCCCGTACATGGTCATCCATGCCCTGATTGTCGCAGCGTTGGCGCGCCGAATCGACCACGCGGACGGCGCA
The DNA here is from genome assembly GCA_035483595.1 of Solirubrobacteraceae bacterium. GTDB lineage: Bacteria > Actinomycetota > Thermoleophilia > Solirubrobacterales > Solirubrobacteraceae > Palsa-744. The sequence goes on along the minus strand of DATHPU010000001.1, from coordinate 29,377 downwards.
TTCACCGGCTGTTCAGATCCGCGCCGGGCCGCAGCCCCGCGGCGCTTAGGACCGCTTGTAGTAGTCCGAGTTGATCTGCGCGTACTGCTGCCACTCGTCGGGCAGCTGGTCCTCGGCGAAGCACGCATCGACCGGGCACGCCTCGACGCAGGCGTCGCAGTCGATGCACTCCTCGGGGTCGATGTAGAGCATCTCGGCGGCGTCGTACCCCGGCTCGTCGGGCGTCGGGTGGATGCAATCCACGGGGCACACCTCGACACACGAGTTGTCCTTGGTGCCGATGCACGGCTCGGCGATTACGTAGGCCATTCGCTTCTTTCTTGGGTCGGTTTGCGTGGGGGTGCTTGTTCGAGAGGCATATTGTACGAAGCATGCTGCTGCTTACCGGCGCGACCGGCCTGGTGGGCTCGACGCTGCTCGCCCGCCTGCTCGCGGAGGGTACGGAGGTGCGCTGCCTGGTGCGCGACCCCCGGCGCCTGGGAGCCCAGCGCGTGCGCGTGCAGATCGCGCTCGGCGACCTCACCGACCCGCCGTCGTTCCGCAACGCGCTGCGCGGCGTGCACACGGTCGTGCACCTGGCCGCGTCGATCCGCGACCAGCCGCGCGGCTCGATCGAGGAGCTCAACGGCATCGCGACGTGGCGCATGGTCGAGGCGGCGGAGCGCCAGCGCGTCGAGCGCTTCGTGTTCTTCTCCGCGCTCGGCGCCTCGACCCACCATCGCACACGGCTGCTGCGCGCGAAGGCGCTGGCCGAGCAGGCGGTGCGCGACGCGGACGTGCACTCGATCGTGTTCGCGCCGTCGATCGTCTACGCGCCCGGCGACCCGTGGCTGACGCTGCTCGAACGCATGGCGCTGCTGCCGGTGATGCCCGTCTCCGGGCGCGGTCGCGCCGCGTTTCAGCCGATCTGGGCCGAGGACGTGGCCGCGTGCGTGCTCGCCGCGCTGCGCGGCGAGGGCGGCCAGCGGCCGTCGGTGGAGGGAGTCGCGGCGGACCGAGACCCCGAGCGCCGCAAGCTGGCGCGCGGCCACGAGCGCCACGAGCTGGCCGGGCCGGAGACCCTCAGCCACACCGAGATCGTGCGCACGCTGCTGCGCTCGATGGACCGCCGGCGCGTGCTCGTGCACGTGCCCACCCCGATCGTCTCGCGCGCGCTGCGCCTGCTCGAGCGGGCGGGCGGACAGCGCGCGTTTGCGACCTGGGACGAGGCCGAGCTGATGGAGACCGCGATGACCTCGCCGCGGGGGGCGGCCGGAGCGGAAGGGCTCGGGGTCAGACCGCAGCGGATGGCGGCAGTGCTGGGGAGCGGTTGAGCCCCAGGAGCCTCTCGATGGCCGCGTTGAGCGTGCTCGGGCTCGTCAGCGAGACGTGCGCGAGCTCGAACACGCGCCGCGCTCCGGTGCGCCCGATCAGGAACGCCGGCGTGCCGTCGAGGCGCGCCGACCGCGCCGCTTCCCGGTCCGCGACCAGCTCGCCGGCGAGCTGGCGGCCGGCGCGATCGCTCATCCACTCGGACAGGCTCAGCCCCGGGATCTGGCTGGCGATCCCCTGGAGGTAGCGTTCGGTCACGTAGTTCGTGCCCTCGGCTCGCTGCTCCGCGTAGAACGTCTCGATGAAGTTCCACAGCCTGCCCTGCTCGCCGGCGGCGAGCGCCGCGATCTGCTGGGCGTGGAAGACCCGCAGCGGGCGTGTGGCGGTCCGCAGCGAGCGGTAGACGATCCGCAGCCGGCCTGTGCGCACCCATCTGCCGATGATCGGCGGCAGCGCCCCCAGCGCGAACTCCTTGCAGTACGGGCACTGCAGGTCGCCGAACCACTGCAGCGTCACCGGCGCCGCCGGATCGCCGAGCGCGCTGGCACGCTGGGGCACGCCGCCCAGCAGGGTCGCGACGGCCTTCTCGGGCGTGACCTTGCCGGCTCGGCCGCCGGTATCGCGAGGCGAGCTCGCGCACCCGCTCAGCGCGAACGTGCCCGCCACCGCCGCCACCGCCAGGGCGCTCGTCCCGCGCATGCGCGAATGATCGCCGCTGCGCGACGAACCGCCAAATAGTCGGAGACGTGCGCGCTACGGCCGCCGCGCCGCCCACGGCACGGCCGCTTCCAGCTGCGCGGCGAGGGCGAGCAGCGAGCCCTCGCCGGCGGGGCGCCCGACGATCTGCACCGCCAGCGGCAGCCCGTCCTCGCCCTCGAACAGCGGCAGCGAGATGCCTGGCTGCCCGGACGCGTTGAACACGGGCGTGAACGGCGTGAACAGGCCCGAGCGCGTGAACGTCGACATCGGCTCGGGCGCGGCCGTGTCGAGCGTGCCGATCGGCAGCGGGCGCTCGGCGAGCGCGGGCGTGAGCAGCGCGTCGTAGGGCTCGAGGAACGCGACCAGGCGCCGCGCGAACGCCTGCAGCCGGATCGCCGCGCCCATGCTCTCGATCGCGCCCGCCTTCCCGATCATCGAGAAGATCGCCCAGCTCATCGGCTCCATGTCCGCGGCCGTCGGCTCGCGCCCGGCGACGACGCCGGAGTAGGCGATCGACAGCGCGATCTGGCTGGCGAACACGGCGCCGAACAGCTCCGAGAGGCCGTCGAGCCGCCACGGCGGGTCGACCTCCTCGACGTCGTGCCCGAGCGAGCGCAGCAGCTCGGCGGCGTCGGCGACGGCGCGTGCGCACTGCGGGTCGACGACGGCGTCCGCGACGGGCGGCAGCGTCGTCGCGGCGATGCGCAGGCGGCCGGGGGCCTGCCGCGCAAGCTCCGCGAAGGGCCGGGCGGGCGCGGGCGCCCAGGTGGCGTCGCCGGGCTCGTAGCCGGCGAGCACGTCGAGGATCGCGGCGGTGTCGGCGACGGTGCGCGTGAGCATGCCGTCGATCCCCAGCGAGGAGTCGCCCAGTTCGGGGGCGACGGAGATGCGCCCGCGGCTCGGCTTCAGCCCCACGAGCCCGCAGCATGCGGCGGGGATCCGGATCGAGCCGCCGCCGTCGTTGCCGTGGGCGACCGGCAGCATGCCGCTGGCCACGGCGGCGGCCGCGCCGCCGGAGGAGCCGCCGGGGGTGCGCCCGAGGTCCCACGGGTTGCGCGTGGGGCCGAAGATGCGCGCCTCGCTGACGGGCAGGATCCCGTACTCGGGAAGCGTCGTCGTGCCCACGACCACGAAGCCGGCGTCCTTCAGGCGCCGTGTGACGTTGTGGTCGTACTCGCACTCGTTCTCGGCCATCAGCGCGCAGCCGTACGTCAGGCGCAGGCCCTGGGCGGGGCGGTTGTTCTTGATCGCCACCGGCACGCCCGCGAACGGGCGCTCGTCGCCGGGCGCGATCGCGGCCGCGGTCGCGAGCGCGCGCTCGGCGTCGACCTGCACGAACGCGTTCAGCGCAGGGTTGAGCTCCTCGATCCGATCCAGCGAGACCTGCACCAGCTCGCGCGCCGAGACCTCGCCTGTGCGCACCATCGCCGCGAGCTCGAGCGCCGGCCTGAACATCAGGTGTTCGTCTGACATGGCCCCTCCTCCGGATGGCCCTCCTCGGGCGTCATCGCCCTCCTCGGGCGTCGGTTGGCTGCAGCCTACCCGCGAGCAGTCCTGCGAAGATAGGCGCCGGCCCACAAGGCCCCACCCCGTCAAGCATCAAGCCCAGAAAGCGAGTGCCATGAGCGCGGTTCAGTCAGCCCCTGAGGTCCAGTCGGGCCTCGAAGGCGTCGTCGCCTTCGCCACCGAGATCGCCGAGCCCGACAAAGAGGGTGGCGCGCTGCGCTACCGCGGCGTCGACATCGAGGAACTGGTCGGCGCCGTTCCCTACGAGCAGGTGTGGGGCCTGCTGGTCGACGGCCATCTCAAACCCGGCCTGCCGCCCGCGGAACCGCACGCGCTGACCGTGCGCTCGGGCGATCACCGCGTCGACGTGCAGTCGGCGCTGGCGATGCTCGCGCCCGAGTGGGGCTTCGGGCAGCTGATCGACATCACCGACGAGGAGGCCCGCGACAACCTCGCCCGCGCCTCGGTGATGGCGCTGTCGTTCGTGGCGCAGTCCGCGCGCGAAGCCGGCCAGCCGCCGGTGCCCCAGCAGGAGATCGACCAGGGCCGCACGATCCCCGAGCGCTTCATGATCCGCTGGCGCGGCGAGGCCAACCCCGACCACGTCAAGGCGATCGACGCCTACTGGGTGTCGGCGGCCGAGCACGGCATGAACGCCTCGACCTTCACCGCGCGGGTCGTCGCCTCGACCGGCGCCGACGTCGCCGCGGCGCTGTCGGCGGCCGTGGGCGCGCTCTCCGGACCGCTCCACGGCGGCGCCCCCTCGCGCGTGCTGAAGATGCTCGACGAAGTGGAACGCAGCGGCGACGCCGAGAAGTGGGTGTCGGACGCGCTCGACCGCGGCGAGCGCCTGATGGGCTTCGGCCACCGCATCTACCGCGCAGAAGACCCCCGCGCACGGGTGCTGCGCCGCACCTGCAGCGAGCTCGGCTCGCCGCGCTTCCAGGCCGCCGAGGCGCTCGAGCAGGCGGCGCTCGCGGAGCTGCACGCGCGCCGCCCCGACCGCGTGCTGGCGACGAACGTGGAGTTCTGGTCGGCGGTGGTCCTCGACCTCGCGGAAGTCCCGCCGGATCTGTTCACGCCGATGTTCACGTGCGCGCGCGTGGCCGGCTGGTCGGCGCACATCCTCGAGCAGAAGCGCGAGGCGAAGCTGATCAGGCCGACGGCGAAGTACGTGGGCGCGGGCCCGCGGGCGGTGAGCGCCGTCGACTGACTGACGGCGCGGCGACCCGGGCGCGCCGTCGAGCGCGCTTGGGGCGCCGGCTCAGCCCCCGAGCCTTGCCAGCGCCGCCAGCACGAGGCGCCGGTAGCGCTCGGCGCAGGGGTTGATCCACCGCGGCAGCCCGGTGTCGATCAGGTCCGTCTCGATGCCCGCGCTGAACAGCTCCAGGATGCGGTAGTCGGAGACGACGCGATACGCCTGGACGGAGCGGCGCCAGCGCGCGAGCCGCGGCGCGTTGACGAGCAGCGAGCCCCAGGCGCGGGCCTTTTCGGCAGTCCAGCCCTCGGAAATCGCGCGTATCGTGACGATCAGCTCCGTGGCCAGGAGCACGGGCGCGAGCAACGCGAGCGTACGCAGCTGCAGGTTGCTCAGTAGCGCCCATGCCCGGTTTCGCTCAAGATGGAACCACTTATGGGCGCTCTTGCGGAACTCGTACTCGTGCACGACGATCGCCGCGGGGCAGTAGCGCACCCGTCGGCCGCGCATGCGCATGCGCCAGGCGAGGTCGGTGTCGTCGACGTACATGAAGAAGAACGGGCACAGCCCGCCGATCTCCAGGAACGCGTCGCGGCGGACCAGGAGCGCGGCACCGGACACGGCGGCGGTGTCGCGCGCGGGGCCGTGCTCGCGGGGACGACCGTAGCCGCCCGACCAGGAGACGCCCGCGATGTTGACGGGGTTCTCGCCCGCGTTGACGCGGCCGTCGGGGAGCAGGATCTGGGCGCCGACGATCGCGACGTCCGGGCCGTCCACGGCCTCCAGCAGGCGCTCCAGGCAGTCGCCCGCGGCGACCGCGTCCGGGTTCAGGAAGAACAGCCACTCGCCGCTCGCCTGCCGCGCCGCGAGATTGGCCGCGCCGGTGTAGCCGAGGTTGGCGCCGGGCTCGACGATCCGCACGTCCGCCTCCAGCCCGGCGGCTGCGAGCACGGGCGCGGCCGCGGACGCGGGGTCGTTGTCGATCACCAGCAGCTCGGCCGGCGCGAGCGACTGCGCGAGCAGGCTGCGCAGCGCGTCGGCGGTGGCCGCCGGGTCCGCGTAGGAGACGACGACCGCTGTGATGGCGGGGGGCATGATGGGTGAAGGCTCGTTATATCTGGCGGTCGTTCCCGCTTACAACGAGTCGGAGACGATCGTGGCGGTGATCGAGGCGCTGCGCGAGGGCGCGCCGCGATTCGACACGTTGGTGATCGACGACGGCTCGACCGACGGCACCGCCAGGCTCGCCTCGGGGGCCGGCGCGAGGGTGCTGCGGCTGCCGTTCAACGTGGGGATCGGCGGGGCGGTGCAGACCGGGTTCGTGTACGCGCGCGAGCACGGGTATGACTTCCTCGCGCAGGTGGACGGCGACGGGCAGCACGACTCGGTCGAACTGGAGCGGCTGATCGCGACGATGGAGGAGGAGTCCGTCGACGTGGTCTGCGGGTCGCGCTTCATGACCGACGATCACCACTACCCCGCGCCGATCAGCCGTCGCACCGGGATCCACATCTTCGCGTTCCTGCTCTCGCGGATCGTCGGCATGCCGGTCAGCGACCCGACGTCGGGCTTTCGCCTGTACAACCGCCGCGCGATCGAGCTGTTCGCGCGCGACTACCCGCACGACTACCCCGAGGTCGAGGCGGTGCTGATCCTGCACCGCCACCGCCTGCGCATGCGCGAGACGCCGGTGCGGATGTACGCGCGCGGCGGCGGCACTTCCTCGATCAGCACGGGCAAGTCGGCGTACTACATGGTCAAGGTGCTGCTGGCGCTGTTCGTCGGGCTTGCGCGCCCTCGCGTCGCCGCCGTGGTCGAGGGCGGCGAGCTCGCGGCGGTGGGCGCCGAGCACGCCGTCTAGACCGCGATGCAGGCGCGAATCCAGCTCGTCACGATCCTCGGCGCCGCGGCGTTGCTGCTGACGGTGCTCGAGATGGTGCGCCGGCGGCGGCTGACGGAGCGCTACGCCCTGCTGTGGCTGCTGTCGGCGGGCGTGCTGCTGGCGCTGGCGATCTGGAGCGGCGCGCTCGCGAGCATCAGCCGCGCGATCGGCGTCGTGTATCCGCCGAACGCGCTGTTCTTCATCGCGATCGGCTGCATCCTGCTGCTGCTGCTGCACTTCTCCGCGGTGGTCTCGCGTCTGAGCGACCAGAGCGAGACGCTCGCCCAGCGTCAGGCGCTGCTGGAGGAGCGATTGCGCCGCCACGAGAGCATGAACGGCGTCCTCGCCGGCGACCACAGCGCCGACTGCAACGCGAGCTCGGCGCGCGCCGGCAGCGGCCGCCAGCCCCACCACCAGCGGTAGACGAGGCGCCCGGCGGCGCCGAGGTCCGACTCCATCCCCAGCCGCCGCCGGCCCTCGCGCGCGTACAGCGCGGGATGCTTGCGGCGCAGCTGGCGGAAGGTGGCGCGGTAGCGCGGCCGGGCGCCGAGGTGGCGCGTCGTGTGATGGCGGCGGTAGAGGAGCGTGACCGCGTCCACGTGGCGCCCGTGCCAGCCGCGTTCGAGCGCGTGGACCCAGAGCTCCCAGTCCTCGTAGCCGGCGAACGCGGGGTCGTAGCCGCCGACGTCCTCGAACAGCTCGCGGCGCAGGAGGGCGGCGCAGCCGATGTTGTGGCGGAACAGCAGGCGGTAGGGGTCGTACGGCGGCAGTCGCAGCTCGCCCTCCCACGCGCCGAAGAAGCGCATGATCCCGAAGCTGTAGCCGAGCGTCTGATCGGCGCTCAGCGGGGCGCGCAGCCGCTGCACCGCATCGGCCGGGAGGAGGTCGTCGGCGTCGAGCGTCAGCGCATACGGGGTCCGCGCGCGCCGCAGGCCGCTGTTGCGGGCCTCGGCGACGCCGGCGTTCGCCTGGCGCACGAGCTCGACGCGCGGCGGCAGGCGCTCGAGCTCGGCGAGCGTGTGCGCGTCGGTGGACCCGTCGTCGACGACGATCACGCGCGGCTCGCCGCCGGTCTGCGCGAGCGCGCTGGCGACGGATTCGGCGAGGTAGGCGCCGTAGTTGAAGCAGGTGACGATGACCGTGACGTCGTCGTTCGTCGATTCGCGCTGCATCGACAGTTGAAGCTAGCTGAAACCCGAGAGCCATCTGAAAACGCCAACGGCCGAGGGCCGGATCACCGGGCCCTCGGCCGTTGCAATCGAGCGGCGGCCGCAGCCGTCGTTCGCGCGAATGGCGTCTGCCTACATCATCCCGCTCATGTCGGGCATGCCGCCGGGACCGCCGGCGCCTTCCTTCTCGGGCACCTCGGCGACGATCGCCTCGGTGGTGAGGATGTTCTTGGCGATCGACGCGGCGTTCTGCAGCGCCGAGCGCGTGACCATCGCCGGGTCGATCACGCCTGCGGCGACGAGATCGACGATCTCGTTGGTGGAGGCATTGAGGCCGTGGCCTTTCTTGGCCTTGCGGACGTCGTTGACGACGACCGAGCCCTCCAGGCCGGCGTTCTCGGCGATCTGGCGCAGCGGCTCCTCGAGCGCCCGCAGCACGATCCGCGCACCCGTGCGCTCGTCGTCGGAGCCGTCGGCCGATGAGCCGTTGTCGCTGATGCTGATCGACGCCGAGGCCTGCAGCAGCGCGACGCCGCCACCGGGCACGATGCCCTCCTCGAGGGCAGCGCGGGTTGCCTGCAGCGCGTCCTCGACGCGGTGCTTCTTCTCCTTCATCTCCGTCTCGGTCGCAGCGCCGACCTTGACCACGGCAACGCCGCCGGAGAGCTTTGCCAGGCGCTCCTGCAGCTTCTCGCGGTCGAAGTCCGAGTCGGTGTTCTCGATTTCGGCTTTGATCTGGTTGATGCGGCCTTTGATCGCCGCCGAGTCGCCGGCGCCGTCGACGATCGTGGTGTTGTCCTTGCCCACGACCACGCGACGCGCGCGTCCGAGCTGGGACAGCTGGGTGTTCTCCAGCTTCAGGCCCATCTCCTCGGTGATCACCTCGGCGTTGGTCAGGATCGCGATGTCCTCGAGCATCCGCTTGCGGCGGTCGCCGAAGCCCGGTGCCTTCACCGCAACGCCGGTGAACGTGCCGCGCAGCTTGTTGACGACCAGCGTCGCGAGCGACTCGCCCTCGACGTCCTCGGCGATGATCAGGATCGGCTTGCCCGACTGGATCACGGCCTCGAGCACCGGCAGCACGTCGCGCACCGAGCCGATCTTGGAGTTGGCGATCAGGATGTAGGGGTCCTCGAGGGTCGCCTCCATGCTGTCCTGGTCGGTGACCATGTACGGCGAGATGTAGCCCTTGTCGAACTGCATGCCCTCGGTGAACTCGAGGTCCATGCCGAACGTCTGGCCCTCCTCGACGTTGACGACACCGTCCTTGCCGACCTTGTCGATCGCGTCGGCGATCACGTCGCCGATCTCTTCGTCGCCGGCGGAGATCGTCGCCACGCGGGCGATCTGGTCCTTGCCGGAGACCTCCTTGGACTGCGAGGCGATGTTCTTGACGACCTCGTCGACCGCCTTCTCGATGCCGCGCTTCAATGCCAGCGGGTTGGCGCCGGCGGCCACGTTCTTGAGCCCCTGACGCACGATCGCCTGCGCGAGCACGGTCGCCGTGGTGGTGCCGTCGCCGGCGACGTCGTTGGTCGCAGTGGCGACCTCGCGCACGAGCTGCGCGCCCTGGTTCTCGAACACGTCCTCGACCTCGATCTCGCGAGCGATCGTGACGCCGTCGTTGGTGATCGTGGGCGCCCCGAACTTCTTGTCGAGCACGACATAGCGCCCCTTGGGACCGAGCGTGACCTTGACCGCGTTGGCGACCGCGTCGACACCGGCCTCGAGCGCGCTACGCGCCTCTGAGCTGTACTTCAGTTCCTTGTGAGCCATATTTCCTCAGATCTCCTTAGGACTCGACGCGGGCAAGGACGTCGGACTCGCGAAGCACGAGCAGATCCTCCCCGTCGACCTTGATCTCGGTCCCGCCGTACTTGCTGTAAAGGACCTCGTCGCCCTTCTTCACGTCCAGCGGGATCCGCTTGCCGTCCTCGTCCAGCTTCCCATCGCCAACAGCGAGGACCTCGCCCTTCTGCGGCTTCTCCTTAGCGGTATCGGGGAGAACGAGACCGCTGGCGGTCGTCAGCTCCTCCTCGATAGCCCGCACGATCAACCGATCGCCCAGGGGCTTGAGCTTCATGATATGTAGAACCTCCGTTTGAGAATGCGACCGGCGGCCCGCGGCCCTCAGCTACCTGCCTAGGCGGTCCGCCTCTTGCTTGGCACTCTCAAGTGGAGAGTGCCAACAACGCTCTCAACATACCGAAGATCCAGCCAAAATCAAGTCACGCGTCTGGCGAGGGGAAGGAGTTGATCGCGAGCGGGTCGTTGCGGCGGAGCCACTCGGCGAGCAGCGGATCGACGATACGCCAGTGCGAGGCGGAACCCTCGACGACGCCACGCGCGCGCAGACGCTCCAGTGCGCGCTTGGCGGTATCGGGCCCGCTCAGACCGTAGCGCGCGGGCGCGGACCTGCTGCCGGGGGAAGCGCCGCCAGCAACGAGGAATAGGGCCTTCGCGCCATTGGCGTCGCTGTCCTCTCCTGCGAGCAGGCCGTCGATGAAGGCGCCGAAGTCGGTGCTGTGCGAGCGGGTCGACAGCAGCTGGTCGAAGGCAGCCTGGACGGCGTCGCAGTCGATCGCCTGCCGCTCTCCCGCGGCCTCCCACGCCTGCCAGGCCAGGTGCTGCGTGCGCTTCGGGTGCGACCCGGTCAGTTCGAGCAGAAGCTCGGCGGCACGCTCGTCGATGGGCTTGCCGGAGGCCGCGCAAGCGTGTTCCAGGTACGCGGCGAACGGCGCGGCCTCGATCGCAGGCAACGCTACGTCGTGGGTCTGGTCCCAGATCGGCTCGGTGTCGGTGTGGAGCATCAGCTCGAGCCTCTCGCGCAGGCTGCCGGTGAGAAGCAGGCTGACGCGGCCTCCCGAGTCGGGCTCCATCAGTGCCGAGCGAATGATGCTCAGGGGCTCGCCGGGGCAGCTGTTGAGGCGCTGGAACTCGTCGAAGACGACCACCAGCCGGTCAGCTGCCCGGGTGAGCGCGAGCAGCTGATCATGCAGCACCTCGGCCTCGTTGAGCACGACCCGCCCCGAGGTGCGTACGCCTGCAGCGACGACCCCGAGGTTGATCCCGATAGTCTTCTCCAGTCGCCTCCAGGCGTCGCCCGCACGGCGACGAAGCTGCCCGTCGGGATGCCTGTCAAGGGATGTCCTGACCGCGCCGATGAAGGCCGGGAGGCTGATCGCACGTCGCAGATCGACGCGAAGCATCTGCCACGGCGGAGCATCCGGCTCGTGGTCACGAGCGAGCTCCTGGCGCAACTCCAGCGTGAAGCTCGTCTTGCCGGTGCCTCGCGGCCCGAACAGCGCGACGTGCGTGCCCGCCTTGAGTTGCAGGGCCGTCTCACGCGCGAAGGAACGTCGCGGTACGCCATCCTCGATCGCATACTCCCAGATGAAGGGGTTGAGAGCCATACCCTCATTGTACTCGATAGTCGCGACTGTCTGTACGCGCTGAGCAGATACAGATGTACGCGCTCAGCGCGTACATCTGTCAGTTCTGTGCCCCGCCAAATCCCTTGATCGCCTCGGTCATCCCCGTGGGGTTCTCGAGGATCTGCGAGAACCGCACCACCGTGACGACGTCGTCCGTCGAGACGCCCCGCCCATATATCTGTTCGAGGAACTTGATGAGTTCCTCGTGCCGCCTGAACTCGGGGTTGTCGTGCTTGATGTCCCGCGGAGACAAGTCCCCGAGCTTCATGACCTCGACCTGGTCGATGACGGCTTCGAAGATGCGTTCGCGCGGCGAGTACTGATAGCCGATGGTGACGAGCACGGCCTGGTTCTTGCGGTACTTGCCGGACTTGTCGCCGAGTCTGATGGTGGCGGTCTTGCGCCCGCGCTTGAGCTCGTCGGCGAAGATCGTGGAGTAGAAGTTGAGGACCTGCATCGCAGCGGGGGAGGCTACCGGTCTTTGTCGAGTTGGGCGAGCGCGAGCTCGACCATCTCGCGCTCGGCGGTGTGGCTGAGCTCGGTGAGCGCGTCGCGCAGCCCGATCCAGCGCACCTCCTCGACCTCGTCGTCGTGGTCGGCGATGTCCCCGTCGACGTAGTCGAACAGGAAGAAGGCGACGGACTTGCCGATGGTGCGCCCGTCGCGCCGGTACCAGTAGCGCGACTCGCCGAGCCGCCGCACGGGCTGGGCGACGATGCCGGTCTCCTCGCGCACCTCGCGCGTGGCCGCCTCGATCGGCGTCTCGCCGGGGTCGACGTGGCCCTTGGGCAGCGCGAGCACGCGCGAGCCGTCGGCGGCGCGGCGGGTAGGCACGATCACGACGACCTGCCCATCGCGCACGACGACGCCGCCGGCGGAGAACTCGCGCGCCTGCTCCCTGCGGGCTTTGGGAGCGCGCTTGGCCTTGGCCGCTCGTTTAGAAGACATACTGCTCCAGCGCCTTGGGGTCGTGGACGGTGAGGCGCCCGCGCCCCTGGGAGATGACGCCGGCGCGCTCGAGCACGGCGAGGAAGCGGCTGGCGGACTCGCGGGAGGAGCCGGCGAGCTGCGCGAGGTCGGCCTGCGTGGCGACCACGAGCACGTCCGTGGGGCCCCGGCCGGCGGCGATCTCCTGCGCAACGAGCTCTGAGAGGACGACGGCGACGCGGCTCTGCACGGTCTGGAAGGACTGGCGCGAGAGCCGCTCGTTGGTCTCGCGCAGGCGCCTTCCGAGGGCGATCACGAGGCGCGCGGCGATCTGCGGGTGCTCGCTGAGCAGCCTGCGCATGTCGGGCCCGAGCACGCCGACGACGCTGGTGGGCTCGATCGCCTCGACGGTGGCGGAGCGGCGCTCGTCCTCGAACATGGCGAGCTCGCCGAAGATGTCTCCAGGCCCGAACGTGGCGAGCGTGATCGTGCGCCCGTCGCCGTGGCTGCGCACCGCCCGTGCGAGGCCCTCGCGCACGACGTAGCAGGTGTCGCTCTGGTCGCCCTCGCGGAACACTGCCTGTCCGGGCTCGAAGCGCCGGGGCACGGCCATCTGCGCGATCTGCTCGAGGTCGCCGGGCTCGAGCGTGGAGAACACGGGCACGCGGCCGAGCAGCTCGACCACGTCCGCTGAGCGCGTCGCCCCCATCTCCCCACGGAATACCACAACTACGCCGGCTATCGTCCGTTTCATGGTAATGTCGAAGTTGCTGCCGATCGTCCTCGCACTCACCGCGGCGGGCACACCGAGCGCGAGCGAACGCGCGCTGCTGCACTCGCACGAACTGTGGGCGACGATCGACGTGTGCAACCCGGCAGACCAGCCCGACACGGTCGGCATCCGCGGCTCGATGCCGGGCGACAGACGCGCGGGCGACAGGATGTACATGAGTTTCCGCCTGCAGTACATGAGCGCGAGCAGGCAGTGGGTGAACCTCGGGAGCAGTGCGAGCTCGGGCTTCGTGGCTGTCGGCAGCGGTGCGACCGCGCGGCAGGGCGGCACGAGCTTCGAACTGAAGCCAGTGGCGGGCAGGCCGGCGGTGACGCTGCGCGGCGTCGTCGATTTCCAGTGGCGCCGCGGCCGGAGGGTCCTCGTGTCTGGCGCGGAGCCGACGTCGGTGGGGCACGTGAGCCTCGCCGGCGCCGACCCGGCGAACTACAGCGCGGCGACGTGCGTCATCGGCTAACGACCGGCTTCGAACAGCCGCGGATCGTTGGTGATGATGCCGTCGACCCCCATGGCGCTGAGCCGCTCGATCATGCGCGCGTCGTCGACGGTCCACACGTACAGCTCGCCGCCGCCTTCGGCTACGGCGCGCACGAGCGCGGGGGTGACGACGCGCCAGTGCGCCATGATCGCGTCGAAGCGGCCCTCGGCGAGGGCGTTGCGGGCGCGTCGCGGCAGCGTGGCGCGATAGCCGGTGAGCATTGCGAGGGCGGGGATGGCGGTGAGCATGTCGGTGGTGTAGTCGCGGCGTACGCGCGGCACCGACCAGCCGAGGCGCAGCGCGGGCTCGGCGGCGCGGATGCGCGCGAGCGCGGCGGGGAACATGCCGCTGACGATCGTGCGCTCGACCAGCTCGTGCTGGCGCAGGGCGTCGAGCACGCGCAGCTCGTAGCGGGGGAGCTTGACGTCGACGTCCAGCTCGAGGCGGGCGAACGCCGGGCCGGCGAGGTGCGCGAGCGCCTGCTCGAAGGACAGGGGCGGGCGGGAGCGCATGTCGTCGCGGTCGTGCGCGACGAGCAGGCGCCCGCTGCCGTCGGCGTGCTCTGAGAGCACGTCGAGCTCGATCATGTCGACGCCGTGGCGGAGCGCCGCGTCGAAGCTCGCGAGCGTGTTGCCGGGCTCGATGTGCGCGGCGCCCTTGTGGCCGACGCGGCGGGGGGGCTTGGTCGCGGGCTGGCTCACGCACGCCACGATCGCAGAGTCGGCGTCGCGGCGGCGGCCGTCGCGCGGGCGCCCCGCGGCGGCTATACGGCGCAGAGCGGCTTGCGCGCGCCCTGGATCGCTTCGACGGCTGCCTTCGGCCCGATGTAGGGCGCGAGCACGGTGAACGTGAGGTGGTCGACGAGGCACGGCAGCCGCGACAGGCGCCCGGCGGCGACGTAGCTGGAGATGATCGCCCACACGGCTCCTGTGACAGCTTCCTGGGCGACGTCGGGTCCGCGGCGCGGCGCTGGGCCGTTGTCGGTGAGCATCTGCGTGAAGCCGCCGACCGAGCGCGTCATCCGCCCGACCATGCCGGGCCCGACCTCGAAGATGTCGATGAACGCGATCCGCAGCAGCGCTTCGTGGCGGACGAGGTAGTCGACGAACGCGGCCATCGCGCGGTACACGCCTTCCGGCCAGGATGCGGCGCCCTCGAAGCTCTCCCTGACGGCGTCGAGCCCTTCGCGCACGAATTCGTCGAGGACGGCGAGGAAGCACTCTTCCTTGTTGGGGAACTGCTTGTGGAAGGCCTCGGTGGAGACGCCGGCGAACTGCGCGATCTGCGGGTCGGTGAGGTACGAGTAGCCCTCGTCGAGCGTGAGGTGCACGACCGATCCGAGCACCCGCGCGCGCTTGTCGTCGCGCGCCAGGAACGCCGCCGGCGTGGGCGGCTGGTGGCGCGAGATGCTCGGCGCGGGCACCCCGAGCCGGGCGGCGGCGGAGATGCGGTAGGACTCGATCCAGTCGAGCACTTCGTCGGTCAGCGCGTACAGCTCGCGCTCGCGGTGCTCGTACAGCCGCGTGAACACGGTGTTGCGCACGCCGCCGACGATCGCGCGGCAGGTCAGGCGCGGGAAGCCGACGCCGTCGGGCGCCATCTGGAAGGCGCCGGCGACGAGCCGCTCGAACGTGAGCCCGGCGAGCTGCATGCGCTCTCTGGCGGGCGGTCCGATGCCGAGCGCGTCGACGAGCACGAGACGCGGCCCCTTGGGCTGCTCGGCGATGTCGTCGAGCAGCGCCTTGCAGCCGGAGTGCAGGCGGTTGGCCCAGCCGCGCTCCTGGCTCCATGCGTCGAGCACGACCTTGCGCGAGCGCGCGACGACGATGTCGTAGGTGGCGAGGAAGCACTGTTCCTTGTTGGAGAACAGCTCGTAGAACGCCCGGCGCGAGACGCCCGCCAGGCCGATCACGTGCGCGACGGTCGTGGCCTGGTATCCCCGCCGGGAGACCGCCTCGATCATCCCGCCGTACAGGCGGGTCCGCTGGTTTCGGGCGACCTCGTCGCGCCCCATACCGCTCGGCCCATGCGGCAGCCGGCGGTACAGCGGCGCAACCTGGCTCCCTGTTCGACCTATCCCCACTGTTCTATACGGTAGACCACAACGCCTCCACATTGCAAGTTGTCTCGACTTTTAATAACAAGACCCTCCAAACGATTCCACCCGTGTCTCTTACAGGCTCAAACGTCCGACAGACAATGAGATTCGGAACAACGGGCAATTCCAGGCGGACACTGGAATTCTGCCCATATGAACCTGCCCTGAAACTGGTCCTCACGACCTCTTTACATGCACGTAGCGGGGAAAGCGTGCTCAGGCGGTGAGCGTGAGCCGGCGCGGACCGGGGTGGAATCCGAGCTCGACGAGCGCGCCGGCGAGCGGCGAGGCGGTCGCAGGCTCGCCGTCGATGCGCTCCAGCGAGAGCCTGCCGAGCCGCCCGGCGCGGACGGCGTCGGCGAGCGCGACGAGCGCCGCGCGCAGCGGGTCGCCGGCGCCGGCGCCGACCGTGGAGCCGGCGGCGCTCGCGTCCGTGAGCTTGAGCAGGCTGCGTCCGCCGCGCTCGACATAGAGCACGGGCACGTCCTCCACCAGCACGACGTGGGCGCCGGCCACGCGCGCCGGACGCGCGCGTCGCGGCTGGCCGGCTCCCGCAGCGGGCTCATCGCGCCGCGGCCACGGCAGCGCGGCGCCGTAGGGCTGCGCGGGGTCGGCGGCGGCGATCACGAGCGTGCGCGGCGCCCCCCCGCGGCCGGCAGCGGCGGGCGCAGGCGCGGCGCGCAGGCGCTCGACGGCGCCGGGCAGCGCGAATTGCGCGCCGCCCATCCCCTCGACGAAGTACCCGCGGCGGCAGACGCCGAGCGTCTCGAGCTGCGCGAACGTGTCGTAGAGGATTGCGAAACCGCCCCTGATGCCCTCCGCGAGCACCTGCTCGCGCGTGACGATGCCGTAGCGCTCGAGCAGCAGCTCGGCGAGCACCCGCCGACGTTCCACGGCCCCAGCGGGCCCATCGGCGCCACCGGCGTCGAACACGGGCGCGGTGAGCGACCAGCGACCCTGAACCTGGTCCCCGCCCGCCCGTGCGCCGCCGCGCCGCCGGCCGTTAAAGCGCGAGCGCCCGACGCTCGACCGGCCGCTCTGCATCCGCGGCCCACGCGCGAGCGCCAGCCGGGGCGCGCGCAGCGGCGCCCACGCGTCGTTGGTGACCTCGCCGGCCCACACGAGATCCCACAGCGCCTCGCGCAGCTCCTCGGCGGGCGCGTCGACGTCGGATGACGACGCAAGCGCGGCGAGCAGGTCGGTGAAGAACGCGGGACCGCTGCGGAGGCGCTCGCGCAGGAGCTGGTGCTCGTCGCGGCTGGGCGGCTCGGCGCCGGCGCGCGCGGATCCCGCGGCGGTGGCGGCCACCTTCGATGAGGACCCGGGCGGCCCGATCAGGGGCGCGTCCTCGCGGAAGTACAGCGCGACGCGCCCGGAGCGCGCGAGCGGACCGGCGCCCACCCACACGAGCTCGCCGCTCGCGCAGAGGCTGTCGAGCCACGACTGCGAGTAGGCGCCGACGCGCCGCGGCAGCACGTCGCGCTCCCAGATCTCGACGGGCAGCGCGAGCCCCTGCAGCGGCACGAGCGCTTCGCGCAGCCGCTCGACGCCGGCGCCGGCGCCGGAATGCCTGTCGATGCCCTGCCAGGCGGGCAGGAAGGCTGCCAGACGCTGCTGCTCTGCCGGCTCGATCTCCTTGCGCAGGGCGGCGAGCGAGGCGCGCCGCAGCCGCCGCAGCACCTCGACGTCGCACCACTCGCGCTCGACCCCTCCCGGCCTGAGCTCTCCGCGGACGAGCTCGCCGGCGCGCTCGAGCTCGCGCAGCACGGCGCCCGCGTCGACGCGATAGCGCGCGAGCAGCTCGTCGGTCGTGAACGGCCCGTGCGTGCGCGCGTAGCGGGCGACGACCTCGCGCAGCGCGTGGGGCACGTCGCCGAGGAACGCGTCGGGCAGGCCGCCGGGTGGCACGGCGCCGAGCGCGTCGCGGTAGAGCCCGGCGTCGTCGGCTGCGACCCATCGCTCGTGGCCGCCGACGCGCAGCCGCACGGCGCGCCGCTCGCGCTGCAGCTCGGCGAGCAGCGCGTCGCTGTCGATGCCGTCGAGCACGCGCCGGCGGACCTCCTCCCGCGTGAGATCGCCCACCCGCCGCAGCACGTCGTGCAGGGCGTCGCGCCCTGTGGCCTGCGTGATCTGCGAGCGGTGCTGCAGGTCGTCTTCGACGCGCGCGAGCGCGCCGGGGTCGATGAGCTCGCGCAGCTCCTCCTGGCCGAGCAGCTCGCGCAGCAGGTCGCGGTCGAGCGACAGCGCGGCGGCGCGCCGCTCGGCGTTGGGCGTGTCGCCCTCGTACATGTAGGTGGCGACGTAGTCGAACAGCAGCGAGGAGGCGAAGGGGGAGGCGGTCTGCGTGTCGACCTCGACGAGCGCGATCTCGCGGGTGTGCAGGCCGCGCAAGAGCTGCTGCAGCCCGGGCAGGTCGAGCACGTCGCGCAGGCACTCGCGGTAGGTCTCGAGCACGATCGGGAAGTCGGCGTAGCGCTGGGCGACCTCGAGCAGGCTCTGGGCCTTGAGCCGCTGCTGCCATAGCGGCGTGCGCCGTCCGGGGTAGGCGCGGGGGATGAGCAGCGCGCGGGCGGCGTTCTCGCGAAAGCGCGCGCCGAACAGGGCGGAGCCGCCGAGCTGGGCGGTGACGGCGGCCTCGACGTCGTCGGGGTCGAGCATGACGAGCTCGGCGATCGATTCGGGCCCGCGCCACGTGTTCTCGCCGTCGCCGTCGAGGTCCCCGTCGAGGTCGGGCAGGTGCAGCACGATGCCGTCGTCTGAGGAGATGACGTCGGCCTCGAGGCCGAAGCGCTCGCGCACGCGGGCGGACAGCGCGAGCCCCCAGGCGGAGTGCACGCGCCCGCCGTAGGGGGAGAGGATGCACAGGCGCCAGTCTCCTATCTCGTCGCGGAAGCGCTCGAGCACGATGGTGCGCTCGGAGGGCAGCACGCGCGTGGCGGCGAGCTGCTCGCGCAGGTAGGCGAGCAGGTTGTCGGCGGCGCGCCGGTCGAGGTCGTAGTCGCGCTGCAGCGTGGCGGCGTCCTGCTCGACGGCCCAGCGGGAGAACTGGCCGATGGCGCGCCCGAGCTCGATGGGCCGCCCGACGGTGTCGCCCTTCCAGAACGGCACGGCGCCGGGGGCGCCGGGGGCGGGCGTGACGATGACGCGGTCGCGCCCGATCTCCTCTATGCGCCAGGTGGACGCGCCGAGCAGGAACGCCTGTCCGGGGCGGGCCTCGTAGACCATCTCCTCGTCGAGCTCGCCGACGCGCCGCCCGTCGGGGAGCGTGACGGCGTAGAGCCCGCGGTCGGGAATGGTGCCGGCGTTTACGTTGGCGAGCTGCCGCGACCCCTTGCGCGCGCGGATGGTGCCGGCGACGCGGTCCCAGACGATGCGTGCGCGCAGCTCTGCGAACTCCTTGGAGGGATAGCGCCCGTCGAGCATGTCGAGCACGTTCTCGAGCAGCTCGCGGGATAGGGATGAGTAGGAGTGCGTGCTGGTGACCAGCGCGTAGAGGTCGTCGACTGAGATGGCTGCGTCATCGCGCGCGACGTCTGCCGCTCCGTCCGAGGTCGCGGCAACGCCCGCTGGCCCCCCGCTGACGGCGATGGCGACGATCTGCTGCGCGAGCACGTCGAGCGCGTTGCGCGGCACGACGGTTGGCTCGATGAGGCCTTCGTGCATGCGCCGCGCGACGACTGCGCACTCGAGCAGGTCGCCCCTGAACTTCGGGAAGATCCTGCCCACGCTCACCTGATCGACGCCGTGCCCGGCGCGCCCGACGCGCTGCAGCCCGCGGGCGACGGACTTGGGCGACTCGATCTGCACGACGAGGTCGACGGCCCCCATGTCGATGCCGAGCTCGAGCGAGCTGGTGGCGACGAGGCAGGGCAGCTGCCCGCTCTTGAGCAGCTCCTCGACCTTGGTGCGCTCCTCGCGGGCGAGCGAGCCGTGGTGGGCCCGAGCGATGTCGGCGTCCGCGAGCTCATTCAATCGCAGCGCGACGCGCTCTGCGGAGCGACGGTTGTTGACGAACACGATCGTTGAGGTGTGCTCGCGGACGAGCTTGAGCAGCTCGGGGTAGATCGCTGGCCAGATTGAGCCGCGGGTCGACTCACCTCCCGAAACCGGCTCCAGCGGATCCCCCACGGACTCCGGTTCTGCCATCGACTCGACGGGCACCTCGATGCGCAGGTCGAGCGGCTTTCGCACGCCGGCGTCGACGATCGTGACCTGCCGGTGCGGCCCGACGAGGAACCGCCCGATCTCCTCGAGCGGGCTCTGCGTGGCGCTGAGCCCGATGCGCTGGATAGGCCCGCCCACCCTGCCGGCCTGCGCCTCGAGCCGCTCGAGCGTCAGCGCGAGGTGCGACCCGCGCTTGGAGTGAGCGACGGCGTGGATCTCGTCGACGATCACGGCCTCGACGCCGCTGAGCATGGCGCGCGCGTTCGAGGTGAGGATCAGGTACAGCGACTCGGGCGTGGTGACGAGGATGTCGGGCGGGTTGCGCGCCATGGCGGCGCGCTCGCGCTGGGGCGTGTCGCCGGTGCGGATCCCGACCCGCACGTCCTGAGCGCCTATGCCCCGCAGAGGAGCGCGCAGGTTGCGCTCGATGTCGTAGGCGAGCGCCTTCAGCGGGCTGACGTACACGACGCGTGTCCCTCGGTGGGCTTCGCCGCCTTCGTCGCGCACCGCGCGATCGCCGCTCAGCCGGTCCAGCGCCCACAGAAACGCAGCAAGCGTCTTGCCCGACCCGGTTGGCGCCGACACGAGCACGTGCTCCCCCCGTGCGATCGCCGGCCACGCCTGTGCCTGAGCTGGCGTGGGACCATCGAAGGCCTGCTCGAACCACTCACGAACTTGTGGGCTGAAGCTGGAAAGCGACACCTGCTGAGGCTAGCGCGCGACGTAGAACGGTCATAGGTCGCTAGCCTCAATACACGAGCTTCGCCCGCGCCATCGCAGACCCCTGAGCCAGGACGGGCTCCCTCGAGCGCGAGCTCTCGTCGCGGCCGTCTGCGCGGCCGTCTGCGCGGCGATATCCGGCGCAATGTCTCTACCCCTGCTTTCCGCGCGCTCATGCCGTTTTCGGGCGGTGGAGACAGCCCTCCACAGACCCCGGGCGGAGCTTTTCTTGCCACCAGATTTCGCCGTGGTTACGATGGCTCGCACAGTGCTGACCACTGGATACCAGGGGACGCCTTTCCCTCCAACCCTCATGACCCACGCCAGCAGAGAAGGGCCCGCGACTCACGAGCACCAGTACCCTAATCGGTGAAGGGACCGGCCTTAAACGCCGTTGATCCGGGTTCGAGCCCCGGCTGGTGCATGGCAGCGAAGTAAGACACTCGGCTTGCCCATGACGACCAACCTGTTCGACTACTTCGAGGATCTCCCGGCGCCGGATGCAGCGGCGGCGCCGTGGGCCGCGCGCGCGCCGCGCCGCCCGCGGACCGACTATGACCTGCAGCTCACGCCGCGCTCGCCGGACTGGGAGACGGACGACGTCTCGCTGCGCGCGCTCGAGCGGATCGAATGCGAGCCGTGGGTGGCGAGCGTGTTACGGGGTCCCGACGGCGTCAGGCTGCGCCTGGCCGACGCTTGGATCGAGACCGCGGGGGCGGCACTGGAGGCGGGTGGCAGCGCGGAGGCGATGCTGGCGGACCTCGCGCCGGACGAGCGCTTCTCGGTGCAGTTCTGGGACGCGAACGCGACCAAGGCGCTGCACGTCGGGCACCTGCGCAACCTCGCGCTCGGCAACGCGCTGGCGGCGGCGCTGACGCAGGCGGGCGGGCGCGTGGAGCGGCGCAGCCTGATCTCCGACGCGGGCCGCAGCATGGGCGAGGCGATGGCCGGCATCGTGCGCAGCGGCCGCGCCACGCAGTCGTGGCCGGAGGGCGGCCAGAAGAGCGATCACTTCGTGGGCGTCTGCTACGCCGACTACGTGGCGGCGGGCGCGCTGCTGGCGGCATCCTCGCCGGCGGGGGACGCGACGGCGCAGGCGCCGGAGGACTCGCTGACGCGCGAGCTCGAGCTGCAGCACGACGCGGCGGATGACCTGCTCAAACGCGTGATGGACGGCGACCCGGAGGCGCTGGAGCTGTGGTTCAAGACGCGCGCGTGGGTGATCGCGGGCCAGCGCAAGACGCTGGCGCGCCTGGGGGTGGCGTTCGACCGCGTGTTCTTCGAGTCGGACTTCCTCAGCGACGCGTCGGAGCTGATCGCGCGGGGCCTGCGCGAGGGCCGGCTGCAGCGGCGCGACGACGGCGTGGTGATCTACGCGACGGGCGTGGAGGATCTCGAGGAGCTGCCGCTGATCCGCACGGACGGCCTCACGACCCAGCACATGCGCGCGGTCGCCTACTGGATGTCGGCGCCGGAAATGGAGCACGTGCGCACGCTGCAGATCTGCGGCACGGAGTGGGTTTCGCACGCGGCGTGCATCCGCAAGCTGATGACGGAGCTGACGCCGCCGGACAACGGCGGCGTGCACCCGACGCAGGACATCTTCCACGGGATGGTCTCCCGCCAGAAGCGCGCGGTGGCCTCGAGCGCCGACGGCGCGCTGTTGATCGACGACCTGATCGAGGACCTGGAGCGGCGGATCGCGGCGGACCCGCGGATGCGCGAGGTGCGCCGCGCGCATCCCTCGCCGGAACGGATCCCGGCGCAGGTGGTGCTCGGCTACTTCCTGCCCTACCCGATCACCCCACGCGTGGACTTCGAGCCGGAGAGGCTGCTGTGCGACGGCGAGAGCACGGGCTGGGACATCGTGCGCGCGCGAGCCAGGCGTGGCGGCGCGGCGGTCGCGGGGCACACGCCGGCGAGCGAGCCGGACTACCGCTTCGCGGTGATCCAGTCGGAGCTGTACCGCCGCCACCTGCGCCTGGCGGTGCAGCGCCTGGACGTGCGCCCGCTGGCGCTGTACCTGAAGCACCTGGCGCAGTGGTATCTGGAGCAGGAGCGCAGCAACCACGTGGAGCGCGTGGTGCACACGCTGCTCGACCGCGGCGCGCGCGGCCTCGGCCTGGAGGCGGGCCGTTGAGATGAGCACGCTGCTGATCGACAACTACGACTCCTACACGTACAACGTGTTCCACCTGCTGGCGGCGGTGTCGGGCGAGGAGCCGATCGTGATCCACAACGACATGGTCTCCTGGCGCGCGCTCGAGCGCTGGGACTTCGACGCGATCGTGCTCTCGCCGGGCCCCGGCCATCCGGCGCGCTGGCACGACTTCGGCGTGTGCGCGGACGTGCTGCGCTCGAGCGAGATCCCGGTGCTGGGCGTGTGCCTGGGCCACCAGGGCCTCGGCTACGTGATGAACGGCGCGGTCACGAGCGCGCCGCTGGGCGCGCGGCACGGGCGCCTGAGCGCCGTCGAGCACACCGGCGGCGGCCTGTTCGCGGGCATCCCGCAGGGCTTCTCGGTCGTGCGCTACCACTCGCTGGCGGTGACGGGCTCGCTGGGGTCGGCGGGTCGCGTGACGGCGTGGACGGGCGAGGGCATCGTGATGGGCATCGAGCACGCGACGCGGCCGCTGTGGGGCGTGCAGTTCCACCCGGAGTCGATCGCGACGGAACACGGCCACAGGCTGGTGGAGAACTTCTACGCGCTCGCGCGCGAGCGCAAGCCGCCGCGCCGCCCGCGCATGAACATGCCGCTGGTGCCGCCGCGGCGCTGCCGCACGCGCACGACCGGCTCGGACATCGGCCTGCGGCTGCGCGCGATCGAGGGCGAGCCGGCGGGCGAGCTGCTGTTCGAGCGCCTGTTCGGGGGCGCGGAGCACGCCTTCTGGCTGGACAGCGCGACCGCGTGCGTGCCGGATGGCGAGCCGTCGGAGCTGGGCCAGTGCTCGTACATGGGCACGAGCGCGGGGCCGGAGCGCAGCGTGCTCGAATACGACGTGTCGCGCGGGATCGTGACCGACCATCGCGCCGGGGGGACGGAGACCGTGCCGGGCTCGATCTTCGACGTGCTGGACCGCGAGCTGCGGGCGCGCACGCTGGAGCAGCCGGCCGAGCTCGCGCGCGGGCTGCTGGGCGGCTACGTGGGCTACCTGGGCTATGAGTGCAAGGCCGACTGCGGCGCCTCCAACGCGCACCGCTCGGACGTGCCGGACGCGGTGCTGATGCTCGCGAACCGCGTGATCGCGATCGACCACACGGCCCGGCGGACGTACCTGCTGGCGGTGTGCCGCGGCGACGAGCAGGACGCCGAGGCCTGGCTCGACGGCGCCGAGCTGGCGGTGCGCGACACCCTGGCGGAGCCTGCTCCCGGCGAGCCCGCACCGGCGCCGGTGAGCCTTGCGGCCGAGCGGCCGGTGACGCTCCGCTGCGGGCGCGGGCGCGAGCAGTACCTGGCGGACATCGCGCGCTGCCAGGCGGCGCTGAACGCGGGCGAGTCCTACGAGGTGTGCCTGACCGACCAGATCCACACCGACGCCAGCCCCGACCCGTGGCGCCTGTACCGGCTGCTGCGCCGGCGCAACCCGGCGCCGTTCGCGGCCTACCTGAAGCTCGGCGACGTCGCTGTGGCGAGCTCCTCGCCGGAGCGCTTCCTGTCGGTGGACCGCGGGCGCCGCGTGCAGGCGCGCCCGATCAAGGGCACGGCGCCGCGCGCCGAGGACCCGGCGCGCGACGAGGCGCTGCGCGCGAGCCTGCTGGCGGACGAGAAGACGTTCGCGGAGCACCTGATGATCGTCGACCTGCTGCGCAACGACCTGGGGCGCGTGTGCGAGGTCGACAGCGTGCGCGTGCCGGACTTCATGGTGGTGGAGCCGTACACGACGGTGCACCAGCTGATCTCGAACGTGACGGGCGTGCTGGAGCTGGGGCGCTCGCCGGTGGACTGCGTGCGCGCGTGCTTCCCCGGCGGCTCGATGACGGGCGCGCCGAAGCTGCGCACGATGGAGATCATCGACGACATCGAGCGCGAGGCGCGCGGCGTGTACTCGGGCGCGATCGGCTACTTCGGCCTCGACGGCGTGGTCGACCTGTCGATCGTGATCCGCACGATCGTGATGCGGCCGGGCGAGACGACGATCGGCGCGGGCGGGGCGATCGTGATGCAGTCGGACCCGCAGGAGGAGTTCGACGAGATCCTGCTGAAGGCGCGCGCGCCGATGTGCGCGATCGCGGAGGCGGTCACGGGCAGCCGCGCCCCGGACACGTGGCGCGTGCAGCTCGAGCCGCCCGAGCGCCCGGAGGAGATGGGCAGGGCGGCGTGAGCGAGGCAGCGGCATCGCCGGCCGGTCCTTCGTCACGGCGGGTCCCCGGACGAGGCGAGCGCCCAGCGGCCACGGGCTGCAACGTGCGCGGCGCCACCTACGAGGACCTGCCCGCGATCGCGGTGGCGGCGTGCGCGCTGCTGCTGGAGCTGGGCGCGCAGCCGCCGCCGCAGGCGCGGATGCAGGCGCAGGCGCGCGCGCTGCTGGAGGAGCCGCGCGCGGGCACGCTGCTGGTGGCGGACGCGGACAGCCAGCTGGTGGGCTTCCTCGGCGTCAGCTGGCAGAGCGCGATCCGCATCCCCGGCCGCTACGGCCTGATCCAGGAGCTGTGGGTGCACTCCGACTGGCGCAGCCGCGCGATCGGCGGCGAGCTGCTCTCGGCGCTGTCGGAGCTCGCGCGCACGCTGGGAATCGAGCGCATCGAGGTGGGGCTGCCGAGCGAGCGCTTCGCGCGCCTGGCGGCGACGGAGTCGTTCTACGCGGACAACGGCTTCACGACGATCGGCACGCGCATGCGGAGGCTCGTGTGAGCAGCGAGCTGCTGATGGTCGAGCAGGAGCCGGGCGGCGGCGACGCGGCGCCGTGGATCCTGGACCGCCACGGGCGCAGGATGCGCGGCCGCGACGACAGCCGCCGCACGGCGGAGCTGCGCGGCGGCCTCGCCGGCCACGAGCGGGTGCGGGCTGCGCCCGCGGACGTGGCGCGCGAGGAGGTCGAGCGGATCGTGGGCTTGCTGCACGAGCGCGACTATCTCGAGGCGCTGGCGGGCATCAGCTGGGACGAGCCGACGCTGATGCCGGAGTGGGCGCCGCCGGGCCTGCCGGCCGACAGCCCGGTGTGGGCGGGCGTGGTGCGCACCGCGTTCGAGGGCATGCGCACGGCGATCGCCGCCGCGAACCGGATCGTGGCGGGAGACCGCTTCGCGTACGCGCTGTGCCGCCCTCCCGGCCATCACGCGGGCCCCGCGTGGATGGGCGGCTACTGCTACCTGAACACGGCGGCGGCCGCCGCGCAGGTGTTGTGCGACGGCGGCATGCGGCCGGTGGCGATCGTGGACGTGGACTTCCACTTCCCCACGGGCACGGCGGCCGTGGTGGCGCGAATGCGGGACGTGAAGCTGCACTCGCTGCACGCGACGACGCTGGAGAACGTGCCGTGGAAGCCGGTGGCGGAGCGCGAGCACGAGCGCTTCTTCGACTTCGCGGGCGCCCCGGACGAAGACACGTACCTGGAGGCGCTCGACGCCTCGATCGAGGAGCTGCGCCGCTCGACGCGGGCGATCGT
The DNA here is from genome assembly GCA_035483595.1 of Solirubrobacteraceae bacterium. Taxonomy (GTDB): domain Bacteria; phylum Actinomycetota; class Thermoleophilia; order Solirubrobacterales; family Solirubrobacteraceae; genus Palsa-744. The sequence continues at coordinate 3,395 of DATHPU010000001.1, read as the reverse complement.
GTTGTCGCTCGGCTATGACACGGTCGGCGGCGACCCCCACGGCAGCTGGAGCTTCGAGCCGGACCTCTTCGCGCGGGTGGGCCGGCGCCTGGCAGACTCGGGCCTGCCGGTGTGCGTGGTGCAGGAGGGCGGCTATGCGCTCGAGACGCTGGCGGCGTGCAGCAGCGCGTTCGCCCGCGGCCTGCTCGAAGGAGACCCGCGATGAGCGGCCTCGAGCCCTTCCGCCGACGCCTGGACGAGCTCGACGAGCAGATCGCACGGCTGCTGGGCGAGCGCTTCGAGGTGTGCCGCGAAGTCGCCCGCTACAAGAGCGAGCACGACATCCCGATGATGCAGCCGGCGCGCGTGGCGGAGGTGCGCGCCCGCTACTTGAGCCGCGGCGCCGACGTGGACCTGCCGGCGGACTTCACGGCCGCGCTGTTCGAGCTGCTGATCGACGCGACGTGCAAGCTGGAGGACGAGCTGATGCAGGCGCCGGCGAGCGCAACGCCAGAGGCGGGGTGATGGCGCGCTCGGCGCTCCCGCCGGGGCCGCGCATGCCATCCGCGCTGCAGGCGGTGGCGTGGGCACGCCGGCCGCTGCCGTTCCTGGAGCGCTGCCGCCGCCGCTACGGCGACGTGTTCACGCTGCGCGTGCGCAACGCGGGCACGTGGGTGATCCTGGCCGACCCGGAGGACGTGCGCACCGTCTTCACGGCCGACCACGCGACGCTGGGCGTGGGCATCGCCAACTCGATCCTGGGGCCGCTGCTGGGCCCACGCTCGGTGATGCTGCTGGAGGAGCCGGAGCACGTGCGCCGGCGGCGCCTGATGCTGCCGCCGTTCCACGGCGAGCGCATGCAGGGCTACGGCGAGATGATGGCGGAGCTGACGCGCCGCGAGCTGCGCAGCTGGCCACGGGGGGAGCCGTTCGAGCTGTGGCCGCACATGCAGGAGATCACCCTGGAGTCGATCATGCGCGTGGTGTTCGGCGGCGTGGACACCGATCGCCTCCGCAGCCTGCACGAGCGCGTGCGCGCGCTGACGAACTGGATGAACGACCCGCGCCGTCTGACGCTGCTCGCGGCGGCGGGCCCGCGCTGGCTGGCGGGCAACACGGGCTACCGCGAGGTGATGGAGCCGGTGGAGCAGGCGGTGCTGGAGGAGGTCCGCGACCGCCAAGCGCATGCTGACTCGGACGAGCGCGAGGACATCGCCTCGATGCTCGCGGGTGCCCGCTACGAGGACGGCGCGCCGATGACCGAGCAGGACCTGCGCGACGAACTCGTGACGCTGCTGACCGACGGTCCGACATCGGCGCTCTTGTGTTGGGCGTTCGAGCGTCTGCTGCGCCACCCCGCGAAGCTCGCGCGGCTGCGCACGGAGGTGCACTCGGGTCAGGGCGACGAGTACCTGGACGCCGTCGTCAAGGAGACGCTGCGGCTGTGCCCGGCCGCGCCGCTGGTCGTGCGCCGGGTACTCGAGCCGATGACGCTCGGCGGTCACCCGATCCCCGCGGGCACGACAGTGGCGCCGTCCGTGCATCTGGTGCACAGACGCGAGGACATCTACCCGCAGCCACAGCGGTTCCTGCCGGAGCGCTTCCTCGACCGGGCCGCCGGCGCCTACACCTGGATCCCCTTCGGCGGGGGCGTTCGGCGCTGCCTCGCGGCGCCCTACGCACAGATGCTGATGAAGAACGTCATCGGCACGGTCGTCGGTGAGCTCGACCTGCAGCCGGTCGACCGGCGCTCGGAGCGACCGGAGAAGAGCGCGATCACGTTCGTGCCGCACATGCATGGACTTGTGATCGCGACGGGCGCGCCGCACACACCCTGCGCGCCCCCGAAGCCCGGTAACAGCGCATGCGGCGATCGCACGGGCGATGGCAGCGCCGATTACGCGTTGCGCAGCCCACACGGGTGACAAAGGCCTCCACGCCACCTCATCGCCATCTACCTTAGCGTGGCGCGGGGTCGCTCGATTGGGCCCCGCGCCACACCTCTAGCAAACTACTCTAACGCCGCCACGGACTTATTCTTCGCTGACTTCGAGTGAGACTGCGGCGCCGTTTAGGGACGCGGATAGTAAGTTTTCGCCGAAGATTAATCCGTTTAACCCGCCGACGGAGCATTTCATCCATTCGGTTTCTGATAATGGGAGTAACGGGAAGATCAGGCTGACTAATAACGTCCCGTTGGCTTCGGTTTCCGGTAAGTTGATCAGTTCTACTAACGGTGTTTCACCGACAGATTTTTCATGCGCGATACATTTGTCTGTCACTGGGATGCCGAGCGTTTCACAGACGCTCGTGTAGCCGGGTTCGGATGAGATTAAGTCGTAGGCTACGCCGCCTTCTAAGACGATTTCCGTTTTCCACGGGAGCCCGGAGAACGAGACTTCTGTGACTCTTCCGCAGCCGTTTGCGACTTCTTTGCCTTCTAAGTTTTCGGCTTTGGCTGCTGGTTTGCAGGCGTTGCCTTTTTCTAAGAATTCTACCTTTGTGGTTTCGTCGGTGGCGCCTGGTCCGACTGTGCCGTAGGTGAAGACGCTTCCTGGGGGGCATTCGAGTCTTGCGGGTATGCCCATGTCCTCGATGAAGAGCGGTTCTAAGTTTTCTGAGACGACTGTGCAGGGCGTGCCTTTGACGACTAATTCGTTGCCGCATAACCAGACGCTGGGTGCTTCGGCTGATGCTGTGACTGCGGCTGTCGCGGTGGCGAGGATGGCGAGGATGGCGGCCAGCGCGATGGCGCTGGCCGTGTTGCGTGTTTGTTTCATGGCCGTGTTCCTTTCTTCCCGTGCGGTCCCCTTGTCGGGGTGGTGGTGCGCGGGGGTTTGAGCCTGGGGCGTACCCGGCCGCGTGAGGCGCGGTGTCGGGTAGGTGACCCTCTAGTGCTTGCGTGATCCCGCTTGTTGGGATCTTGCGGGAGTTTAGGCTCTGGGGTGCTGGCCGTCAACTACTGCTTCTGAGTTCCGATGTTGCGAATTTCGGGGTGGGTGTGGCTAGGCTGTGGGCTGGCGGCGGGCTCGGCAGGCCCGTCTCCGGCCTCGGCCCCGGTTCCTGCTTAGTTTTGTTGTGTGCATTGTGTGAGGTTTTGGTGTTTGGCGGTGTTTAGCATTTTGTTTTGGGCTTCGCTGACGGGGTTGATGCGGTATTCGGCTGTGCCTTTGGCGTTTTTGTTGATGAGGCCGTGTTTGGCGAGTTGCTCCCAGGCTTTGATGAGGCCTTGGCGGTCGTTGAGGAATTGTGTCCATTCGGTGTGTGCGGCGGGTGGGGTGGGGTGAGTTTTTGGAGTTCGGTGAGGGTTTGTTGCTCGACGATGGCGCGGTCGTGGGCGACGCGTTGGAAGGCGGCTTCGGATTCGACGGTGAGCCCGGCGGCAGCGACGGCTTTGTTGCGTTTCGCGCAGATCG